>DATEMS010000046.1:0-64946 GCA_035275465.1 Rhizomicrobium sp.
ATCCGAATGAACATCAGAATGGTCATGTCGTGGGCGAGACTGGCGAGCAGCGCCGCCGGCGCCGGCGCCGGCGGGGACGCCGCGGCGGACGCGATCGCAACGACCGGCCGCAGAGCGAAGGCGCGGAACCATCCCAGGCGGGCTTTGTCCATGACGCCGACCGCTTCGGCACAGTGCCCGATGAAATCGATACCACCCCCAGCGATGACCGGCATGTGCCGGGCGCACCCTCCGCCCCGGTCTGGACGCTGAAGGACGATATTCCCGATACGACGCCTTCCGAAGAACCGCCTAAGCCGGTGAAAAAGGGGTGGTGGCAGAGAACCTTTAGCGGCGGAGAATAACGGCACGCCCTCGTATGGTGCCTTATCCCGCCCATCGCTTGGGCTCAGGGCGTTCGCTTCCTCGCACAGGTCCACTGGACCTGTGCGTGCGCGTTCCGTGCACCGGTCGCTCACGGTGGCAGCGGACTTTCAGCGGCGGAGAGTGAGCGGGCCCGCCGCTGACGCTCAGGGCGGCAGAGGATCGGTGACCGCCGAAGCTGCGCCATGCCCGCCGGGATCGGGCAGTGCCACACACACCTCTCCCTCGCAGGAAATCATATTGACCGCGTCATAAGGCGCCGATCCGCTACCGCGCAGATCGCCGCGCTTGCTCAGCGCGCGGCCGCGCGCCACATCCAACACCGCGGCAATCGCGGCGGCCGCGCCGTTCGGTCCGCCCGCGCCACTGCCCACAAGACTGGCCGCGCCACCGCGCATCGCGATCACCGGCGTCAGAAACGCGCTCGCCACCCCGGCCGGTCCCGAAGGGTTCGCAGCCAGAACCACGCCCGTGCCCGTGGCGGTGCGCCCCGCGCCGAAAGGACCATTCAATGTCATGGCGCATGCCGCGGCCTGGCCATCGGCGTCCACCGCCGCAAAGCCGGTCGAACCCAGATCGCCTGGCACCCCCGGCGTGCCAAAGGCCGCCAGTGACTGCTGAACCGCGGCCGCCGTCATGCCTTGAGCATTGCGCGCGTTGCCGCGCGAAAGATTGTTCACCAAGGATGCGCTGAACGCGCCCGCGCCGGTTTGCGCGCCGGGCAGCCAGGTCACCAAGCCTCCCATATTGTGAGACCGCGCCGCGCCCTGACGGGCGGTGATGGCCGCCAATTCTTCCGCCGTGATCGCGCCGCCCTGGGCATTGGAATAAGCCACAAGCCTGGCAGCAACCGCGCCCTTGTAAAAACCGTCCGCGCCGCTCCGGCGCACTTCGCTCAGCGTCTGGCCCAGCGCCGGGTTTTTCACGTCCGCGCCCGCGGCGCGCGGCTGTCCGGTTTCATCCAGAAACTGCGCCGCCAGCGCCGCATCCAGGCGGATGATATTCTGCGCCGCCGCAAGGCGCACCGCCAGCGCTTGGGAAACCGGAAAACCGGTCGCGGCATAGGCCTCGCCCGGCGCCACCGCACGCTGCCAAGGCAGCGCGCCATATAGCCGGTGCATGGCGGCAAAGCCCGCCACGGCACCGGGCAAGGCATAAGCCCCGGCGCGCCGGGGCGCTTTGGCGAGAAAATCGAATTCCACCACCCGGCCACCTGGTTCGCTGACCAGGCAGATGCCGCCGCCGCCCAAACCCGCCGCGACCGGATAGGTCGCTGCCAAAGTAAAAAAGATGGTGGTCACCGTGTCCACCGCATTGCCTTGCGCCGCCAGCGCCGCCGCCCCGGCGCGCGCCGCCAAAGGTTCGTCGGCCACCACAATGCCATGGTGGCGCGCTTGACTTTCTTCGCTGGCGGTATAGGTGCGCGGAACATCGTCGGCCAGGCCCAGCGTGGCGGCCGTATGGTCGCCGAGCGATTGGAAGGTCCGGCAACCGCCCAGCAAGAAAGCGGGCGCCGCAAGGAGGGCGATAAGACGTTTGCACAGCATGAAAGAGGCGTAATCCTTTGAAACCGGCCGCCCCTTATGCCTGAGGTCGGGCGTCTGCGCTACAGTTTGACCTTGCGCGTCCATCCCCATAGGTTCGCCCCCCGAAGGGGTTTTGGCAGGGCAGTGGGAGTATCGGGCTTGTCGCTGAAAATGCCGAATTCCCTGGCTCGCGCGGCTCACTGCGCTGTCGCGCGCCGCGTTGCGCCGCTTCGCAAACTCACTTTCGCGGCCGGCTTTGCGGCAGCCTTCCTGCTCCACGCCTTGCCGGGCTCAACGTCCGCTTGGGCCCAAGGCATCAGCCTTTTGCGGGACACCGAAACCGAGGAGATGCTGCGCAGCTATGAGACGCCCTTGGCCCGGGCCGCGGGCCTGGATCCGGTGCCGCGCGTCTGGCTGGTGGGCGGCAATGACATTAACGCCTTCGTGACTTATGGCGATCCCGGCGAGAATATGTTCATTTTTTCCGGCATCATTTTGTCGATGAAAGAACCCAATGAACTGATCGGGGTGATGGCGCATGAGACCGCGCATATTTCGGCGGGCCATTTGTCGCGCGGCATGTATGCGATGAAAAAAGCCACCATCCCGATGCTGCTGTCGCTGGTGGCGGGCATCGGCGCCATGATCGCGGGCGCGGGCGAAGCCGGCATGGCGATCATGGGCGTAGGTCAGGCTTATGCCATGGGTCAGATGGCCGCCTTCACCCGGGTGCAGGAATCCACCGCCGACCAGATCGCCACCAAGCTGCTTTTGGCGACGCACCAATCGCCGATGGGCATGTATCGCACCTTCCAGCGCTTCGCCAATGACGAAGCCATGAGCGCCTATAAGATCGACAAGTTCGCGGTGGACCATCCATCCGGCCAAGATCGCGTCTTCGATCTCAACATGGCGGTGGAATCCTCGCCCTATCGCGAGGTGAAGGATTCACCGGAAGTGATGCACACCTTCCAGATGGTCCAGGCCAAATTGGCCGGCTTTGTCCTGCCGGTGAAAGATGCCCTCACCCGCTATCCGGAATCCGACACCAGCGCACCGGCACGCTATGCCCATGCCATGGTCTATATGCGCCAACCCAACTTTCAAAAGGCCATGGCCGCGGTGAGCAGCCTGATCGCGGAAGAACCCAACAATCCCTATTTCTATGAGGCGCGCGGTCAGATCTATGTCAGCATGACCAAGCCCGCCTTGGCGATCGCCGATTACCAGAAGTCGGTGAATTTGCGCCCCCGCGCGCCGCAGCTGCGCGTGGCTTTGGCCACGGCCCAGCTTGCCACCGACGACCCCGCCTTGGCGCCGGCCGCGCTGCAGAATCTCAAGGCCGCCAGCCTGACGGAAGCGGACGATCCCTTCACCTGGTATCAGACCGCCAGGGCCTATAGCGTTTTGAACAATGAACCGATGGCCAATCTCGCCACCGCCGAGCTTTGGTACAATGCCGGTGACATGAAGAAAGCCTTGATCTTTAGCACCCGCGCGCGCGGCAAGCTGCCCCAAGGCGGCGCGGATTGGCAGCGGGCGAGCGACATTATCGGCGCCGCCGGCCCCTTGGCAGCACAACAGCGGAGATAGAATGCGCACCTTTACGATCACTTTGGCCGGAGCGGTCGGCGGCGCGATGCTGGCCGTCGCCATCATTCTGGTGATGGCCCAAAAAGGCCTGTTGCCGATCAATGACCGGCAGATGCAGACCTATTTGATGCAGCATCCCGAGCTGGCGCCCGCCATGCTGGGCCAGGCCCAAGTCAAGGCCCAGGAAAAGGCGCGCGCCGCGCAAGCCCAGGCCATGCGCAAGATCGGTCAGGCCGCCTTGTTCGATTCCAGGATCGCTTTTGTCACCGGGCCGGTGAACGCCAAAAAGACGCTGGTGGAATTCTACGATTATGATTGTCCCTATTGCCGCGCCTCGGTTCCGGCGGTGAAGAAATTCTACCAAGCCAACAAGGATAAGGTCCGCTTTGCTCTCATCGAGTTTCCCATAAAGGAATTGCATGGCGACAGCGCGATGCGGACCGCCAAGGCTTCGCTGGCGGCACGGCGTCAGCCCGCCCGCTATATGGATTTCCATTTCGCGCTGTTAGGTCGGGAAGGCGCTATTTCGGAGGAGACGATCTATATCGAAGCCGCCAAGGCCGGGATGGACGTCACCAAGCTCCAAACCGATATGGCCGATCCGGCGCTGGACAAGGCGCTGGAGGCCAGCATCGCGCTGGCGCGCAAGCTGGGCGTGGACGGCACGCCGACCTTTGTCTTCAACGGCAAACTGCGCCCCGGCGCGGTGGACGATGAAACGCTGGCCAGCGAGATGAAAAGCTGAAGCACACCAACTGGGCGCGCAGTATTTTGGCCGATGAGCAGGAGCGCGCACGGAGCGTGCTTAACGCACGTGAGTACGCGCGACGCACTCAGCGGACAAAAGACTAGCGCCCTTAGATGAGTCCGCTCAGGGGACTCGATGGATCGGCATAAGCCTTCTTGGGCATCCGCCCCGCCAGCCAAGCCAATCTGCCCGCCTCCACCGCCAGTTTCATGGCGGCGGCCATCTTCACCGGGTCCTTGGCATGGGCGATGCCGGTGTTGGAAATCACCGCGTCGCAACCCAATTCCATCGCCACCGCCGCATCCGAGGCGGTGCCGATGCCCGCATCCACGATCACCGGCACCTTGGCATCCTCGATGATCATGCGGATGTTCACCGTGGCCTGAATGCCCATGCCCGATCCGATAGGCGAGGCCAGCGGCATGATCGCCACCGCGCCCACATCCTCCAGCCGCTTGGCCATCAAGGGATCGTCGCTGCAATAGACCATCACCTGGAAGCCGTCCTTGGACAGCATCTCGCATGCGCGCAAGGTCTCTATCATATCGGGATAAAGCAGCTTCTTCTCGCCCAGCACTTCCAGCTTGACCAGTGACCAGCCGCCTGCCTCGCGCGCCAGCCGCAGGGTGCGCACCGCATCCTCGCCGGTGTAGCAGCCCGCCGTGTTGGGCAGGTAGGTGACCTTTTTGGGATCGATGAAATCCACCAGCTTGGGCTGGCTGGGATCGGTCAGATTCACCCGGCGCACCGCCACGGTGACGATTTCGGCCCCCGACGCTTCCAGGGCCGCAGCATTCTCGGCATAGCTTTTATATTTGCCGGTGCCGATGATCAGACGGGATTGGAAGGCCTTGCCGGCCAGCACAAAGGGCTTGTCCTCCCGGGGGACATCCACCACCGGCGCATTGCCGCCGCCGATGAAATGCACGATCTCCAGCCGGTCGCCCTCGGCCAGCGCCACCTGGCCATAGCTGGACCGGGGCACGATCTGAAGATTGCGCTCGACCGCGATCTTGGCGGGGTCCAACCCCAAGCTCTCGAGCAGCCCGCGCACGCTTGTGGGCTGCTCCAGCCGCCGCGCCTCGCCATTCAGGGTGATTTCAACTGCCATGACGCCTGTACCTTAAGCATTTCCGTATCTGTTGGGATCAGATTATAAGGCTTGAATCAGCTTTACCCACGGAAAGTCTATGGCAAAAAAATCCAAACAATCCAAGACCTTACCGATATATATTCTCAACGGGCCCAACCTCAATCTGCTGGGGACGCGCCAGCCGCAGGTCTATGGCACCACCACCCTGCCACAGATCGAGAAGATGTGCGCCGACCGCGCCAAGGATCACGGCCTTTCCATCGTCTTTCGCCAGTCCAACCGCGAGGGCGAAATCGTCGATCACCTGCAAGAGGCTCGCACCTGCGGCTGCGCGGTGATCGTCAATCCCGCCGGCTATGGCCACACCTCCATCGCCATTCTCGATGCCATCCAGGCATTGGAAATTCCCGTGATCGAAGTGCATCTGTCGAACATTCACAGACGCGAGCCCTATCGCAACCATTCCTATGTATCGAAAGGCGCCACCGGCATCATCATGGGCCTGGGCGCGCAAGGCTATCTGCGCGCCGTCGATGCCGTCGCTGAAATCCTCTCTTCCAAAAGCAGGTCGAAATGAGCGCCAAAGGCGACAAGCCGCAAACCAAAACCGACGCAAAGCCGGGCATCGATTCCGCCGCGATCCGCGAACTGGCCGAGCTTTTGAAGGAAACCGGCCTCACCGAAATCGAGATCGAGCATAACGGCGCGCGCCTGCGCGTCAGCCGCGGCGGCGGCGTGGCTATGCAAGCAGCCCCTGCGCCGGTTGGCCCAGCGGCTGCCCCCGCCGCGCCCGCCTCCGGTCCGCCCGCCGGCGCGGTGCCCTCGCCCATGGTCGGCACCGTCTATCTCGCCCCCGAACCGGGCAAGCCGCCCTTCATCGCGGTGGGCAAGACCGTGAAGGAAGGCGATACGCTGTTCATTCTGGAAGCCATGAAGACCATGAACGCCGTCACCGCTCCCAAGGGCGGCACCGTTCAGGAAATCTGCATCCAGGACGGCACGCCTGTCGAATTCGGTCAGACACTCTGCGTCATTGCCTGATGTTCGAAAAAATCCTCATTGCCAATCGCGGTGAAATCGCGCTTCGCGTCATCCGCGCCTGCAAGGAGATGGGCATCTCCACCGTGGCAATCCATTCCACGGCCGACAGCGATGCGATGCATGTCAAGCTGGCGGATGAGAGCGTGTGCGTCGGTCCGCCGGCCGCCGCCCAGTCCTATCTCAGCATTCCCGCCATCATCGCCGCCTGCGAGATTACCGGCGCGGAAGCCATCCATCCCGGCTACGGCTTTCTGTCGGAAAACGCCAAATTCGCCGACATCATCAAGGAGCATGGCCTGACCTTCATCGGTCCCACGGCCGAACATATCCGCATGATGGGCGACAAGATCACCGCTAAGCAGACGGTGAAGGAATTGGGCATTCCCACCGTTCCCGGTTCGGATGGCGAAGTCAGCGATGCCGATGCCGCCGCGCTGGCGGAAAAGATCGGCTATCCGGTCTTGATCAAGGCGACCGCCGGCGGCGGCGGACGCGGCATGAAAGTGGCCAAAAACGCGGGCGAACTTTCTTTCGCGCTGTCTCAGGCCCGCACCGAGGCCAAGGCGGCCTTCGGCAACGATACGGTCTATATGGAGAAGTATCTCCAAAAACCCCGTCATATTGAAATCCAGATCCTGGCCGACGCCCATGGCAATGTCGTGCATTTGGGCGAACGCGATTGTTCCTTGCAACGCCGCCATCAGAAAGTGTGGGAAGAAGCGGGCAGCCCGGCGCTGAACGCCCAGGAACGCGACCAGATCGGCGGCATCGTCACCAAGGCGCTTGGCAAGCTGGGGTATCTGGGCGCGGGCACCATCGAGTTCCTCTACGAGGACGGGCATTTCTATTTCATCGAGATGAACACGCGGCTGCAGGTTGAGCATCCGGTGACGGAAGCCATTACCGGCATCGACATTGTGCGCGAACAGATCCGCATCGCCGCGGGCGCCCCGCTGCCTTTTGCCCAGAAGGACGTGACGTTCGAGGGCCATGCCATCGAATGCCGCATCAATGCGGAAAATCCATTTACCTTCCGCCCCTCGCCCGGCACCATCACCCAATTCCACACCCCCGGCGGGCTGGGCGTGCGCTTCGATTCCGCCATCTATTCGGGCTACCGCATCCCGCCTTTTTACGACAGTCTGGCGGGCAAGCTGGTGGTGCATGCCAAGAACCGCAACGAATGCCTGTTGCGGCTGCGCCGCGCGCTGGATGAGTTGGTGGTGGACGGCATCGAAACCACCATTCCTTTGTTCCAAAGGCTGGTGCGCGAACCCGATGTCATCAACGGCGATTATTCCATCCATTGGCTGGAAAAATATCTCGCCCTGCTGGCCAGTAGGTAACGCGGGCCGTTTGCGCTAAGCTCGCTCCCATAACTACAAAAGTGGGAGGACGAAATGGACTTTCTCAGCCGCTATTCCTCGCAAATCCTGGGCATGACCCGGATCGTGGCCGGGCTTTAGAGCAAGTTGGGACCAGATGGAATCAACTGCGTTGGGTTGCGGCGAGGCGATCCGCCAGGAGCCGCGCGAAGGGCGTATCGGCAATACGGTCGAGCGCGGCGACGCCGCGGGCGCCCGCCGCAACCCAACCCGAAGGGCCGGGGTCTTTTGCGTCGTGGGTTCGTCGAAAGGCTTGCCCGTATTCCCGATACGGGCTGCGCCTTTCTCCTGCCCACGCCACAAAATCCCTCCGGCGCAGTGGTTCAATCTGGTCCCAACTTGCTCTAGTTCCTGGAGCATGGCACCATCAAGCATTTGAATTTTCCCCCGGGCGACATGCATCCCGCCCTCACCTCGCTGCCGGGGACAGCCGGGGTCATCGAGATCGTGGCGGGCACGCTGATCGCCCTGGGCTTGTTCACCCGCTGCGCCGCCTTTGTCGCCTCGGGCACCATGGCCTTTGCCTATTTCCTCGCACATGCCCCCAGAAACTTCTTTCCTGTTCACAATGGTGGGGACGCGGCGATCCTGTTCTGCTTCCTGTTCCTGTATCTGGCCGCCGCCGGACCCGGCGATTTTGCAGTTAACAAGAAATAGCCGGAAAAACCGTAAAATCTCGAGCGGCGCATTCCGCGCCGCGGTCCGGCCGCTCGCCCAAGCTCGCGGCGTTCGTCGCTCGAAATGGTCCACTGGACCATTTCGTTCGCTTGCGCGAACCGCTTCTCACCCTTCAGCATCCGACAGATCCCTTCCCCCTTCGGCGCAAAGCGCTAAGAAGGGGGAAGGTGTCGCAGCGAGGTGTCAGCGGAGATGACCCGAGCTGCGACGGATGGGGGTAAACAAAAGTCGCGCAGGATAGCGCTTCGCGCTATCCTGCGCGCATGCACGGCACCCCCAAACTCACGCCGGAAATCCTGCTGCGCGCCTATGCCGAAGGCCTGTTTCCCATGGCGGAGCGGCGCGAAGATTCCACCCTATATTGGGTATCGCCGGAAAAACGCGGCATCATGCCCTTGGATCATTTTCATGTGCCCAGGCGCTTGGCGCGCACGGTGCGCGGCGGCGCCTTTACCGTCACCGCCGACCGCGCCTTTCTCGATGTGATACGGGCCTGTGCCGCACCCGCGCCGGACCGTCCTGAAAGCTGGATCAATGAAGAGATCGTGCGCCTCTATGCCACGCTGCATTCCAGCGGCCACGCCCATTCCATCGAATGCTGGAAGGATAGCGCCTTGGCGGGAGGGCTTTACGGCGTGCGGCTGGGCGCGGCCTTTTTCGGCGAAAGCATGTTTTCGCGCCGCCGCGACGCCAGCAAGGTGGCCTTGGTGCATCTGGTGGAAGGACTGAAACGCGGCGGTTTTATTTTGCTCGACACCCAGTTCATCACGGCGCATCTGGCGCGATTCGGCGCCATCGAGATCCCGCGCGAGCAGTATTTTCTGAAGCTGCAAGCGGCGCTTAACCGCGAAGCGGTATGGCCGTTTCCTTGATTGCGCTTGTTGCCGCGCTGCCGCGCGCCTCGGGGATCACTGACCGGCACCTTCTGGCAATGCTTGCATCCCCTCCTTGTCGGAAGAATCCGGCGCCTTCACCTTGACCGGCAAGGCGGTGCTGTTGGCCGCCACCGCCGGCGCCGGCGCATTGTTGCAACTGATCACCCACACATCGTAAAGCGGGTGCTCCACCGCATTCAGCCCCGGACTGGAGCCGTACATCCAGCCGGAGAAAATCCGCCGCGCCTTTTGGTCCGGACGGTGATCTTCGATCTGGACGAAGGCCGCGGTTTCCGGCGTTTCATTGGGCGGGGTGGAATAGCAAAAGCGCGCCGTGATGGTGAGGGTGGCGAATGCGACCTGCCGGCCGATGGGGGCGCTGATATCGGTGGGGCGGCCGGTGATCTTGTCCAGGCCGCGCATTTTCAAAAGCGTGCCCCCCTGCGGCGGCGCTGGCGGGATGTCGGCGGGCGCGCCATTCTGGGCAACAGGAACGGGCGGCTTGGGCGGAACAGTGCTGGGTGTGGCGGCCCCTTGCGCGAAGGCGGCCCCGGCCATACCCAGCGGCAGCAACACCGCCCACATCCAGCGCATGGTCACGGACCGGCGCCCGGACCCGGCGGTGATTTGGGTTTTGGCGGCTGGTTGGAGGTGGCCGCGCCCGTGGCGAAGCGGCCCACCAGATTCATCACGTCAATCGAACCTTGCGCATTGTCGAAATAGGCCCCGGCCGTCATCATCTTGTCGTCGCCGCCCGGGGTGATGGAAAGATACTGGCTGCCCAGAAAACCCGCCTGGGTCACCAGCACCGAGGAATCCACCGGCAGCTTGATATCGTCGCGGACATTCATATGCACCGTGACCAGATAGGTCTTGGGGTCCAGCGTCAGGTCCGACACGGTACCGATCTTGATGCCGGCCAGCCGCACATCGGTGCCGACCGACAGACCGTCCGCCTTGGGCAGCTTGGCCTTGATCTCATAACCCGACAGACCGCCCGCCCCGGTGCGATTGTAGGTGAAGACAAGAAATCCCACCGCCACGGCGACCACCGCCGCGCCGATCAGGGTTTCGGCGATATTGTTCTGCTGCATGACCCCAGCGCTCATTGTAAATTGGTGCTCATCGAAAAATCCGCGCCCGTCAATCCGGCTTCCAAGCCTGATAGTCACCCGTGGCGGGCGGGCGGGCGCCCCCCTTGGCCAAGCTGCCGCCGGGCCGGTAGGCGCCGTCGGTACCGGTAAGGTTGGGCTGATGTGGCTGCTCGAACCTGTGGGTTTTCAACGGCGCACGGGTCGGCGGTTCGGCATAGGTGTGGTGCAGCCAGCCATGCCAATCGGGCGGCACCCGGCTGGCCTCAACGGTGCCATTGTAGATCACCCAGCGGCGCGATGCGTCCTTGTTCTGGTAGTAGCGGTTGCCGAAATCGTCGTTGCCCACCGGCTGGCCATACAGCTTGGTCATCAGCCAAGTGCCCCATGTGGCCGTGTTCCACCAGGAAAAAATCATCTTGAAAAACGGCATACTGCAGGGGCTCGGAAGACTCGGCTGAGACTATAGGCGGCGGCGGGTTTTTGGCCAATGCCGCGGTGCATCAGACTCAAGGCTTTTCGGTTATCCCCAAACCGTCCCAAGCCATCGGTGACGCTGTGATGAACCGCCCGCAAAAAATATTTCGGAGCCTTAATTCCTCTGCCGCTTGACTCGCGGCTTTTTGGGCGGTTCCCACGCTACCACATATGGCGGTTAAGAGGTTGGTAACCACTATTCGCTTGCGCCCGCTATCCCACCGTGTCCATACTTTGGGTCAGTCACCTCTTGTGACCACCAGATTTGGCGACGCCGGCCCCGCCGCAAACCCTTCCGTGAAAGAAGGTCTTTGCGGGCGGGGAACTGTCCCCGAAATGGCGGCCAGAGGGGGGGCTGGGGCCAAACGTTCAACGATTTTCTTGGGGTAACGCCATGCGCATTCGCCGGCATTTCACGGTCGAGGGTCATTCGCCCTATCAGGGCATCGCTTTCAAAAGCGTGGCGAGCGAAATCCGAAACCCGGACGGTTCCATTGTTTTCAGCCAGAACGACATCGAGGTGCCGGAAGCCTGGAGCCAGGTGGCGTGCGATGTGCTGGCCCAGAAATATTTCCGCAAGGCGGGCGTGCCCAGAAGCCTCAAAGCCGTGCCCGAGGAAGGCGTGCCGGAGTTCCTTTGGAAAAAGCAGGCCAAGGACAGCGGCGCCAACAAGGAAACCACCGGCGAAAAATCCGCCAAACAGGTGTTCGACCGGCTGGCCGGAACCTGGACCTATTGGGGCTGGAAGGGGGGCTATTTCGACTCCGAAGGCGATGCGCGCGCCTTTTACGACGAGCTTTGCCACATGCTGGCGGCGCAGAAATGCGCCCCCAACTCACCGCAATGGTTCAACACCGGTCTCAACTGGGCCTATGGCATCGATGGCCCGGGCCAAGGTCACTATTATGTCGACCACAAGTCGGGGCGGCTCACCAAGTCCATAAGCGCCTATGAGCATCCCCAGCCGCATGCCTGTTTCATCCAGAGCATCAAGGACGATCTGGTCAATGAAGGCGGCATCATGGACCTTTGGACCCGCGAAGCGCGGCTGTTCAAATACGGTTCGGGCACCGGTACCAATTTCTCGCCCCTGCGCGGCGCGCATGAAAAACTATCGGGCGGCGGACAATCCTCCGGCCTGATGAGCTTTCTGAAGATCGGCGACCGCGCCGCGGGCGCCATCAAATCGGGCGGCACCACAAGGCGCGCCGCCAAGATGGTGATCGTGGATATCGATCATCCCGATATCGAAGATTTCATCGACTGGAAAGTGATCGAGGAGCAGAAAGTCGCCGCATTGGTGGCGGGCTCCAAACTCGCGGAACGGCATCTCAAGGCCGTGCTCAAAGCCTGCGTCAATTGCGAAGGCTCGGGCGGGGACTGCTACGATCCGCAGAAAAACCCGGCCCTGCGCCGCGAGATCAAGTGCGCCCGCAAGAGCATGATCCCCGACAATCTGATCGAACGGGTGATCAGCTTCGCGCGCCAGGGCTATGAGGACATCGATTTCCGCACCTATGACACCGACTGGGACAGCGAGGCCTATACCTCGGTGGCGGGGCAGAATTCCAACAACAGCGTGCGGGTCACCGACGAATTTCTCAAAGCCGTGCTGGAAGACGGCGACTGGCACTTGACCTATCGCGGCAACGGCAGAATCGCTAAGACGGTGAAGGCGCGCGAGCTATGGGAGAAGGTCTCCTATGCCGCCTGGGCCTGCGCCGATCCGGGCATCCAGTTCCACACCAGCATCAATGACTGGCACACCTGCCCGGCAGGCGGCGAAATCCGCGCCTCCAATCCCTGCAGCGAATATATGTTCCTGGACGATACCGCCTGCAATCTGGCTTCGCTGAACCTGATGGCCTTCCGCAAGGCCCCCGCCGGCGAAGCCGGCGCGGGCCCAACAAGCGGCAACAAGGGTTTTGACGTCGAAGCCTTTGAGCATGCCGTGCGGCTCTGGACCATGGTGCTGGAAATTTCGGTCTTGATGGCGCAATTCCCCTCCAAGGAAATCGCGCAACTATCCTATGACTACCGCACCTTGGGCCTGGGCTACGCCAATATCGGCGGCTTGTTGATGAGCGCCGGCATTCCCTATGACAGCCGCGAGGGCCGCGCCATGGCCGGCGCCATTGCCGCCTTGATGACGGGCGCCTCGTATGCGGCGTCCGCCGAAATGGCGGGCGAGCTGGGCCCATTCCCCGAATTCGCCGCCAACCGCGACGCCATGCTGCGGGTGATCCGCAACCATCGCCGCGCCGCCCATGGGGAGGCATCCGGCTATGAGAAACTCGCCACCCTTCCGGTGCCGCTGGACCACAAAGCCATTTCCGATCCGCATCTGGCGCAGGCCGCCAAGCGCGCCTGGGACGATGCCTTGGCCAAGGGCAAGGAAAACGGGTTCCGTAACGCCCAGGCCAGCGTGATCGCGCCCACCGGCACCATCGGCCTGGTGATGGATTGCGACACCACCGGGGTCGAACCGGACTTTGCCTTGGTCAAGTTCAAGACCCTGGCGGGCGGCGGCTATTTCAAGATCATCAACCGCTGTGTTCCCGAGGCCCTGGCCAATCTGGGCTACGGCCAGGCGGAGATAGACGCCATCGTCGCCTATGCCGTGGGCCATGGCACGCTGGAGGATTTCTCGGGGCGCATCAATTATGACGCCCTGCGCGGCAAGGGCTTTGGCGAGGAACAGATCGGCCAGATCGAGGCGGCCCTGGAAGCGGCCTTCGATATCCGCTTTGTCTTCAACAAATACACGCTGGGCGCCAGTTTCTGCACCCAGGTGCTGAAAATCGAAGCCGCCGCGCTGGATGCGCCCGACTTCGACATGCTGAGGACGCTGGGTTTTTCCAAGGCCGATATCGACGCCGCCAATCTCTATGTCTGCGGCGCCATGAGTCTGGAAGGCGCGCCCTATCTCAAGGAACAGCATCTGCCGGTGTTCGATTGCGCCAATCCCTGCGGGCGCATCGGCAAACGCGCCTTGAGCGTGGAATCCCATATCCGCATGATGGCGGCGGTGCAGCCCTTCATCTCGGGCGCCATCTCCAAGACCATCAACATGGCGGGCAGCGCCAAAGTCACCGACTGCGGCGAAGCCTATATGCTCTCCTGGAAGCTGGGGCTGAAAGCCAATGCCCTGTACCGCGACGGTTCCAAACTGAGCCAGCCGCTGGCTGCCCAAGTCTTCGCCTTTGCCGATGACGAGGAAGACGATGTCCTGCCGGAGGCCCCACGCCTGCCGGCGCAACAGACGGTTGTCACCGAACGGATCGTGGAACGGGTGATCGAGAAGGTGCGCAGCCATGAGCGCGAACGGCTGCCCCATCGCCGCAAGAGCTATACCCAAAAGGCCATTGTCGGCGGCCACAAGGTCTATCTGCATACCGGCGAGTATGAGGATGGACGGCTGGGCGAAATCTTCATCGACATGCACAAGGAAGGCGCCGCCTTCCGCAGCCTGATGAACAATTTCGCCATCGCCATTTCGGTGGGGCTGCAATATGGCGTGCCGCTGGAGGAATTTGTCGAAGCCTTCACCTTCACCCGCTTCGAGCCTGCCGGCCTGGTGATCGGCAACGATTCCATCAAGAACGCCACCAGTGTGCTGGACTATATCTTCCGCGAGCTGGGCGTCTCTTATCTGGGCCGCACCGATCTGGCGCATGTGGTCCCCTCGGCCGACGAGGATCTGGGCAAGGGCGGCGGCGATGGCGGCACCCAGGAAGTGGCGATCGCCAAGCTGGCGTCCAGCGGCTATCTGCGCGGGCGCACCCAGATGGCGGTGGTGCGCGGCGGCGCGGCGCCCAAGATGTTGGCCGAGGAGGAACATTTCCACCAGGAGATGTTCGAGCCCGGCAACGATGTGGACACCGGCGGCGAATTGGACCTGTCGGAAATCCGCGCCGGGGTGGAAGCGACCCTCAGCACCGTCAGCGCGCAAGTGGCATCCTTGGAAGCAGCCCTGAACAAGCCGGTTTCCGCGCAAAGCGCGGCGCGCGACACGCGTGCGGCACGGGCGGCGGAGGCCCGGCTCAAAGGTTTTGAGGGCGACAGTTGCGGGGCGTGCGGCAATTTCACCTTGGTGCGCAACGGCACCTGCATGAAATGCAACACCTGCGGTTCAACGTCTGGCTGCTCATAACAGGACATTCCTTGTGAAGTTTATGGCAGGACTTCACAAAAGGCGCGGATACGATCCGCGCCTTTTTCGTTTGAGAGCTATGCCCTATGTCCAATCCGCCGCGCTGGAACAAGTCAGCTATGACGAGAATGCACACACCCTATGCGCAACTTTTCGTGACACGCATCGCACCTATGTCTATGAGGATGTTCCACAAGAAATTTATGACGGCCTGATCTTTGCCGATTCCTTGGGCAGATTTTTCAACGCCCATATCCGCGATCGCTACCCGGTCCGAGAGGTCTAGCCCGCGAGGCGAAAGGAGGCGCTGGTTTCGACCTCCAGCGCCGCCTCCTCTAGGTCGGAGGCCACAGCTTCGAATTTTCGGCGGAAAATTTCCACGCTTGTCTCTGCGGCATGGGCGCGAAGCTCTGCCGCCAGGGTGCGCATCTTCGACACTTGTTCCAGTGCCTGATCCATGGTCTTCCAACGCGACACTGGGGGCGCTGTTCCTTTTGTTCCGGCGTTAATGCCGATCACTCAGCGTCAACCAATTGGTAACCATTGCGGCATCACTTTGCGGCATGCGCATACCGATCCTTTTGGCGCTGCTATGGGCGCCGCCGGCTTTTGCCGCCGACCCCGCCGCCGTGGCGAAAATTCAGGGCGGCATTATGGACTGCATCGGCTGCGATCTGACCGGCGCCGATCTTTCCAACACCTGCGTCAAAGACCATGACCTGCGCGGCGCGGATTTTACCGGCGCCAATGCCAGCCTGATGTGCATGTCCTTCGCCAATTTCACCAATGTGCGCTTTCACGGGGCCGACCTGTCGGGTGCCAATATGGCGGGCGCCAAGATGGATGGCGCCGATCTGACCGGGGCCAAGACCTCGATCACGTCTTTTTTGGGCACCGATTTGCGCAAGGTGAAAGGTCTGACGCAGGCACAACTTGATGTGGCCTGCGGCGACAGCAAAACCAAATTGCCGCCGGGACTGAAAGTTCATACCTGCCGGTAAATCGCGCCGAGGGGCCGGGCGGGTTGGAAACAGCCGGCCGCTCGCTTTGGCTCGCGGCGTTCGTCGCTCGAAATGGTCCACCGGACCATTTCGTTCGCCTTCGGCGAACCGCTCCTCACCCCTGTTGCGCCTGCACCGCGCGGCGGAAGGCCAAGGGATCGTCAATCAGATCGAACGGCTCTTTGGTGCCGCCGGTCCCCACCACCACGATGTTTCCATAGTTGAGCAGGCGGGCGAAAATATCCTGATTGACCTCGACCGATTCCACCCGGGACATGTTGATCTCGATGGTGCGGCGGGAAATCAGACCCACCTTCACGATCACCCGCTTGTCGGTCACCGCGAATTCGCTGGTCCAGTGCCGGATCCACGCCCCGATCAACATCGCCGCGCCAAACCCGATCACCGCCAAGCCGGCCAACGGGTGGTAGATCGCTCCGAGCACAATGCCCGCCAAGATCACCGCGCCAGACGGCAGAAAGACGACCAGATGAATGCGGGTCTTGTAAACAACCTGCTCGCCCTGGATCAGGTTGGATTCGACATAGCCCATAACCCCTCCCCCAACGCTACTCCGCAGCTTCTTTTAGCGGGTCCGGCTTCCAGCGCAGCACGGGTTTGCGCGCGGCCGCCGTCTCGTCCAACCGGCGGCGGGGGGCCAGATGCGGCGCACCCGCGAAACGCACGGTCTTTTTGGCGCGCGCCTCGGTGGCCAGGGTGTGCAGGACATGGATGAAACGGTCCAGCGAATGTTTGGATTCCGATTCCGTCGGTTCGATCAGCATGGCGCCATGCACCACCAGCGGGAAATACATGGTCATGGGATGATAGCCCTCGTCGATCATTGCCTTGGCGAAATCGAGCGTGGTGACGCCGGTGCCCTCTAGGAAACTGTCGTCGAACAGCGCTTCATGCATGCAAGGCCCATCGCCGAAGGGCGCGCTCATCACATCCTTGAGAGATGCCAGGATATAGTTGGCCGACAGCACCGCGTCTTCCGACGCCTGGCGCACGCCATCGCGGCCGTGGCTCAGCATATAGGTCAAGGCGCGGGTGAACATACCCATCTGACCGTGAAAGGCGCACATCCGGCCGAACGGCTTGGCGCCATTTGGCGCAGCCGCCAAATCCTCGATCAGCTTGAGACCCTTACCGTCCGCCACCAACAACGGGATCGGCGCATAGGCCGCCAAACGCGCCGACAGCACCACCGGACCCGCGCCCGGCCCGCCGCCGCCATGGGGTGTGGAAAAGGTCTTGTGCAGATTGATATGCATGGCATCGATGCCCAAATCGCCGGGCCGCACCTTGCCGGCAATGGCATTGAAATTGGCACCGTCGCAATAGAAATAGCCCCCCGCCGCATGCACCGCCTCGGCGATCTCGATGATTTCGCCCTCGAACAGACCGCAAGTGTTGGGATTGGTCAGCATGATCGCCGCCACATCCGGCCCCAGCTTGGCTTTCAAAGCGCCGGCATCGACATGGCCGTTGGGCTTGGCGGGCACTTCGTCCACCGTGAAGCCGGCAAAGGCAGCGGTGGCGGGATTGGTGCCATGGGCGGATTCCGGCACCAAAATGCGCTTGCGGTCCTCGCCGCGCGCCGCGATGGCGGCACGGATTGCCAGAAGCCCGCAAAGCTCGCCATGCGCGCCCGCCTTGGGCGACATGGCCACCGCCGGCATGCCGGTAAGACCGGTCAGCCATGTCATCAACTGGGAGATCAGTTCCAGCGCGCCCTGGGTGGTGGACTGGGGTGCCAAGGGGTGCAGATCGCCGAAGCCCGGCAGGCGCGCCATTTTCTCATTCAGGCGCGGATTGTGTTTCATGGTGCAGGAGCCCAGCGGATACAGCCCGCTGTCGATGGCGTAATTCTTCCGCGATAAGCGCACATAATGCCGGATCACTTCCGGCTCGCTGAGACCGGGCAGGCCGATAGCACCCTTGCGGCGCACGCCGCCCAACCGTGTATCGGAAATCTTCACATCCGGCAGGTCCACGCCGCAGGCGCCATGGCCCAGCTCAAAGATCAGCGCCTCTTCATGATCCAAGCCGCGGTCGCCCGAGATGGTCGCAATACTGGCGGGGAAAGCCTCGCCCGCGCTGCTGGGACGGCCCTGATTGTTCATGCTCATCAGAGAGCCTCCTTATTTTGGTCGCTCTGGCTCACGCCAACGCTCCCTGCAATGCGTTGGTCAGCGCCGCGAAATCATCGTCCATAGCGGTTTCGGTCACCGCCAGGATCAGCAGGTTTTCGGCAGATTTGTCGCGCGGCAGCAGCCGCGAGGCGGGCACGCCCGCGATCACGCCTTTGGCGGCCAGGGCTTCCACAACCGGCGCGGCGGGCTTGGGAAGGCGAATCGTGAATTCATTGAAGAATGCAGGTGTCACAAGTTCTATTCCCGGCAGCTCTTTCAACCTGTCCGCCAGCGCGCAAGCTTTGGCGTGATTGATGCGCGCCAGCCTTGTCAGCCCCTCTTCGCCGAGCAGCGACAGATGAATGGTGAAAGCCAAAGTGCAGAGCCCCGAATTGGTGCAGATGTTGCTGGTCGCCTTTTCGCGGCGGATATGCTGCTCGCGGGTGGACAAGGTCAGCACATAGCCGCGGCGGCCTTGCGCATCCACCGTTTCGCCGCATAGCCGTCCCGGCATCTGGCGCAGGAATTTTTCGCGTGCCGCGAACAGGCCGACATAGGGCCCGCCGAAATTCAGGCCATTGCCGATGGATTGGCCTTCCGCCGCCACGATGTCGGCGCCCTGCGCGCCCGGCGGTTCCAGAAGACCCAGCGACACCACTTCGGTCACCACCGCGATCAACAGCGCGCCCTTGGCATGGGCGGCCTCGGCGATGGGACGCAGATTGCGGATCAGGCCGAACACGTCCGGCGACTGCACCACCACACAGGCGGTTTCCTCATCGATCAGCGCGATAATGTCTTCGGCGCTGCCCGGCGTGACGGGGCTACGTGTCATGGGGCCGAACAAGCTCGCCACCGTTTCCACCGTCTCGGCATAGTGAGGATGCAAGCCACCCGACAATATTGCCTTGCCGCGCTTGGTGATCCGCTGGGCCATCAATACCGCTTCGGCGGTTGCGGTGGAGCCGTCATAGAGCGAGGCATTGGCCACCTCCATCCCGGTCAGCAGCGCGACCTGGGTCTGGAATTCGAACAGATATTGTAGGGTGCCTTGCGCGATTTCCGGCTGATAGGGCGTGTAGCTGGTCAAGAATTCCGAGCGCTGGATCAAATGATCCACCGCGCTGGGCACATGATGCTTGTAAGCGCCCGCGCCGCAGAAAAACGGCGCTGCGCCGGCCGCGACATTCTTGGCCGCCAATTTCGACAAAGCCCGCTCGACTTCCATCTCGCCCTGGGTATCGGGCAAATCGAACTTCGACAGCGGCGCCATGGCGGATTTGGGCACATCGCGGAATAAGGCATCGACATCGGCCGCGCCGATCTTGGCCAGCATGGCGCGGCGATCGTCGGGGGTAAGCGGCAGGTAACGCATTACAAGGACTCCACGAACTTGGCGTAAGCGGCCGCGTCCATCAGCTTGGACAATTCGCTTTTGTCGCTGAGTTTCATCTTGAAGAACCAGCCCGCGCCTTCCGGGTCTTCGTTCACCTTGGAGGGTTCCTTTTCCAGCGCCGCATTGACGGCAGTGACCGTGCCGCCCACGGGCGCATAAATATCGCTGGCCGCCTTGACGCTTTCCACCACCGCCGCCTCGCCGCCCGCTTTCACGGTCTTGCCGCTGGCGGGAAGCTCCACGAACACCACATCGCCCAGGCTTTCGGCGGCGAATTTGGTGATGCCGACCGTGGCTTCATCGCCCTCCAGGCGAATCCATTCATGCTGGTCGGTATAGCGGACGTCACTCATGATCATCTCTCTTTCTGTCCTCATGCTTCGACAAGCTCAGCATGAGGAATTTCCAATTTTCCTCACCCTGAGCTTGTCGAAGGGTGAGGCCGTAATTCATCGTTTGTAGCCGTGAGGAACAAAAGGCATGGGCGCGACGGCGGCGGGCAGCGCCTTGCCGCGCACCATCAAATCGACTTGCGTGCCATTGGCGGCGAAGGCGGTTTCGACATAGCCCATGGCCACCGGCGCATTCAGGCTGGGACCGAAGCCGCCCGACGTCACCATGCCGATGATGCGCCCCTGCTTGTCCGCAATCGGTGCGCCTTCGCGCGCCGGCGCGCGGCCCTCAGGCAGGATACCGACACGCAGAATCGCCGGGGCGCCATTCAGCGCTTCCGCCGCGCCGGGAAAATCCTTGGCTTCCTTGCGGCGCTTGCCGATGGACCATAAGAGATTGGCCTGGGCCGGATTGCGGCTTTCATCCATGTCATGGCCGTAGAGGCACAGCCCGGCTTCCAGCCGCAGGCTATCGCGCGCGCCAAGCCCGATGGGCAACACTTCTTTTTCCGCAAGCAGTGTGCGGGCGACGCGCTCGGCATCGGCGCCTTCCAGCGAAATTTCAAAACCGTCTTCACCGGTATAGCCGGTGCGGCTGACAATGGCGGGTGCGCCCGCGATCTTGGTGCGCACCACCTGCATGAAGGTAAACCTGGAAATGCCGGGCGCATGCCGCTCCAGCACCGTTTCTGCCAGCGGACCTTGCAGCGCCAAAAGCGCGCGGTCGAAACGCGGCGTCAGCGATGCGGAACCCGCCAGCTTTTCATTGATATAGGTGAAATCGCCTTCCTTGGTCCCAGCATTGACCACCAGATAGAGATCCACCTCGCCCGCAAGCCGCGAAAACATGAAATCGTCCTTGATGGTGCCGGTGTCGGTCAGCAGCAGGCCGTAGCGCTGCATGCCCTCCTTCAGGCCCGCGACATCGGCGGGCGTGACACGCTCCAGGGCGGCGGTGTCGCCGGCGAGGAAGGCCTGTCCCATATGGGAGACATCGAACAGTCCGCAAGCCGCGCGGGTATGCAGATGCTCCTTCAGGATGCCGGCGGGATATTGCACCGGCATCTCGTAGCCGGCGAATGGCACCATCTTGCCGCCCAGCTCCAGATGCAGGGCATGGAGCGGCGTGCGGCGCAGAATGTCAGACGCGATGGTCATAGGCGGTCCCAAATAGCAAAGGTGCGCCGGATTGGCGCGTACCCCTTCTGTCATGGGACCTGAGAGTTTTCCCCGAAACCATCAGCGCGATGGTTCAGGTTACCCCTTCGGCGGAAACAACAATCGCTGTTTCACTTTCCAGAAGTTCATCACCCGATCGCGGTCCTTTTGCCTGAGAGTTTCCGGGGCGGTTGCTCCTTCGGCCTTCGCCTTCGGCTTCGGCCGACAAGTCGGCTTAGACGAAAACAAATGTCTCCCGCGCGGGATCGTGTGCTGGCCAAGCCTGCGCGCCATCCAGCGGACGGGCTTGTTGCAGAGCATCATAAGGGGGGTGCGTGACGAGTCAACGAAACCAGGCAACCGCCCGGAGTTATTCACATTTTTTGGGCTCACATTCTTTCGGGAACTTCGATGCCCAAAAGGTCCAAGACACCGGTCAAAACCGCCAGAACCAGGCTGCAAAGCCCCAGCCGCGACGCCCGCAGGGCGGCGTCCGGCTCCGACAGGACATGATGCTCGCCATAAAAGCGGCTGAAATTCTGCGCCAGCTCGAAGGCATATTCGCACAGCATATTGGGGGCCCGTTTTTCTTCCGCCGCCAACAGGGCATCGCCCAAGGACAAAAGCTGCAGGATCAGCCTGCGCTCTTGCGGCGAATGAACGGCGGGGACGCCGACCTCAAATCCCTGTTCCCGCGCCTTGCGCAGCATGGATTGGATGCGCACCGCGGCATACTGCAGATAAGGCCCGGTCTTGCCTTCGAATCTGGAAAACCGTTCCAGGTCGAAAATATAATCTGTGGTGCGGTGGTTGGAGAGATCGGCGAATTTTATGGTGGCGATGCCCACCTTGCGCGCGATTTCCGCCCGCTCGGCCTGCGAATAGTCCGCACCGATGCCCGCTTCCGCCAGCCGCTTTTCCGCTTCCGCCTTGGCCATGCCGATCAGCTCGTGCAACTTCATCACGCCGCCCGCCCGGGTCTTGAACGGTTTGCCATCCGCCCCGTTCATGGTGCCATAGCCGACATGTTCCAGGACAGCGCGGCCGCTCAGACCGGCTTTGGCGGCGGCGCGAAACACCTGTTCGAAATGGCCATGCTGGCGATGATCCACCACATAGAGGATCAATTGCGGATCGTAGGCGCGTACCCGTTCGATCACGGTGGCCAGATCGGTGGTGCCGTACAGCACCCCGCCTTCCGATTTGACCAGGATCAGCGGCGGCAAGGGCTTCTTGTCGTCGTCCTTGGCGACATCCACCACCAGCGCGCCTTCGCTCAACCCCGCCAGACCGCGCCTTTTCAAATCCTCGATCATGGGCGGGATCAGCGCGTCCACGCTGGATTCGCCGTTCCACAAATCGAAGCTGATGCCCAGCGCACCGAATTCGCGCTGCAAACCGGCTTCCGAGACTTTCACGAAATGCCGCCACAGCGCGCGATAGCCCGGCCGCCCAGCCTGCAAATCCACCGTGGCGCGGCGCGCCGCTTCAAGCCGCGCCGGGTCGGCCTTGCAGGCCGCCGCGGCCCGCGGATACAGCGTTTCCAGATCCTCCATGCTGACGGGGGATTCTGCCGGATAAGGCCCCACAAAATTGGGATCGAAATAGACCGGCGCGACGCCCTCGATTTCGATTTCCGTGATCAACTGTCCCATCTGCAGGCCCCAATCGCCCAGATGCACGTCGCTGATCACCTTCCAGCCATTGGCGCGATAAAGCCGCTGCAAACAGTCCCCGATAATGGAAGAGCGCAAGTGCCCCACATGCATCGGCTTGGCGATATTGGGGCCGCCGAAATCGATCACCAAAGTCTTGCCGTTGGCCTGCGCGGCGCAAGGCGCATTCTGTTGGGCAAGAAGGCGCGTCCGCGCGTTCAGCGCCTCGTCGGTGAGATCCAGATTGAGAAAACCGGGGCCGGCGATCTCGATCTTGCTGAAAAGCGGCTCCGCTTTCAGGCGCGCCGCGATTTTTTCGGCAAGGAGACGAGGATTGGACTTAGAAGCCTTCGCCGCCGCCAGGGCGCCATTGCATTGATACGGGGCCAAGTCGGGCCGGTCGGAAGGCTGAACCGAACCGAAATTCTCCGATAGCCCTTCCGCGGCGAAGGCCCGGCCAGCAAGGCGCGACAACTCGGCCGCGAGCGACGTCATGGCAGATAACGGCCCCGGGTCCTGTTGTATTCGATCTGGGCCGCCGTCATCTGAAAGCCCGCCAGCTGCTGGTAATTCCAGGGCAGCTTGCCATTGGAGATCACGACTTCAATATCGCCGGGCGCTTGCTTGACGATGGTGGTGGTGGCGCCAGGGGCAAAACTGAACCGCAGGGTATAGAGACGCTTCGAGAAAATTTTGGGACCTTCATGCACCGCCACAAAATAGGGCACCGAATAGCTGGCCGCCTCCTTGGTCGGCGCGCGGGTGGCGCGGAAGGTCAGCTCCAGCGAGGCTTGAACGGTGCTGGCGCGGCTTTTGAAGGTGCAATCGCCCACCGCATTGATCAGCGAAACGGTGTAGAGCTCATTGGCCAGATCGGGCGTGGTGCCCGGGCGAAAAATGGTGACACTCTGGGTGTCGGCGAGGATAGCCGGCACCGGGCAGACGATGATCTTCTGGCTGCAGCCCAGCAGCAGCAGCAAGGCGCCCAACGGGGCCAGGCGAGACAGGCGGGGATACATTCGACGCGGCACTTTCCTTGGGCCCCAAAAGACGGTGGCGCTTGACTTTTGCCCGCCTGCTGCCCGACTTGTCGCGAGCCTGCCAATTGGGGCGGCGGACCATAGCCAAGCGGACCCCGGATGGAAAGCATAGAACCTGGAAAAAGCCAAGCGGGAGCGTCGGCGAAGTCGGTAGCGGCAGCGTACCGACGAGCGACCAATCAAACATGTCGCGGTTTTAAGGCGGAGGCCTGAGCGGCAATGGCTGTCTATACCGAGGTCAATTTTGAGGAGCTCGAGCGCCTTTTAGAGCAGTATGACATCGGCATGCCCTTGTCCTTCAAGGGTATCGCCGAGGGCATCGAGAACTCCAATTTCTATCTGCAGACCGATCGGGGCGCCTTCATCCTGACGCTATACGAAAAGCGCGTGGCGGCGCAGGACCTGCCTTTTTTCCTGGGCCTGATGGAGCATCTGGCTCAACATGGCGTGCATTGCCCCCTGCCGGTCAAAACCCGCGACGGGCGCTTGGTGGTGAATCTCAATCGGCGTAATGCCGCCATCGTCACTTTCCTCACCGGCATCGCCTTGCGCCGGCCGGACGCCGCCCATTGCGCCGCCGGCGGGGCGGCACTGGCGGGATTGCACCAGGCGGGCCAAGGCTTCGCGCTCAAGCGCCCCAATGCTTTGGGCCCGGATGGATGGAAACCCTTGGCGGAATCCCTTCATGGCGCCGACGCCATCGAGGATGGACTGACCGCGCTGATCAACGGCGCGCTGGAGGAAACCGTTTCCGGCTGGCCCACAGCCCTACCCAGCGGCGTCATCCATGCCGATTTGTTTCCCGACAATGTGCTGTTCGTGGGCAATGCGGTGGGTGGGGTGATCGACTTCTATTTCGCCTGCAACGATTTCTTTGCCTATGACCTGGCGGTGATGCTCAACAGTTGGTGCTTTGAGTTGGACGGCAGCTACAACATCACCAAGGGCCAAGCGATGA
Source organism: Rhizomicrobium sp. (assembly GCA_035275465.1). Classification (GTDB taxonomy): domain Bacteria; phylum Pseudomonadota; class Alphaproteobacteria; order Micropepsales; family Micropepsaceae; genus Rhizomicrobium. The sequence goes on from DATEMS010000046.1 coordinate 24,762, forward strand.
TCCAAGCCTATAAGGCGATCCGCCCTTTGAACGACCGGGAAGCCGAGGCTCTGCCCATGCTGATGCGCGGCGCGGCGCTGCGCTTTTTGCTGACGCGCACCTATGATTGGCTCAACCCCGATCCCAATGCCTTGGTGCGCCCCAAGGACCCGCGGGAATATTCCAAAAAACTGCGCTTCCACAACAAAGTGAAGCACGCACGGGAATATGGATTGTGATCGATCCCGAGCGGCGGCCCAGCGAGCGAAGCGAAGCGTTAGGCCGCGCGACCATTGAAATATTTACCGATGGCGCTTGTTCGGGAAATCCCGGCCCTGGCGGCTGGGCGGCGATCCTGCGCGAGCGCCATCATGAAAAGGAATTGAGCGGCGGCGAGAAAGCCACCACCAACAATCGCATGGAATTGACGGCGGTGATCGAAGGCTTGAAGGCACTGAAAAAAACCAGCGCCGTCACCATCCATACCGACTCTCGTTATGTGATGGACGGCGCATCGAAATGGATACTGAACTGGAAGAAAAAAGGCTGGAAGACCGCCGACAAGAAGCCGGTGAAGAACGAGGATTTGTGGCGGGCGCTGGATACGGAAATGGCCCGCCACACCATTCACTGGATTTGGGTGGCGGGCCATTCCGGTCATCCGGAAAATGAACGCGCCGATGCGTTGGCGAGAAGCGCCATCCCCGGACCTTGATTGGCCGCGAGCACGGCGCGAGGAGTTTTGCGGCGTGAGATGGAGCGCCGAGCGACGTGTACAAGACGTACACGAGCGGTCCATAGCGGCAGCGTATGGACGCGACGAACTCACGACGCAAAAGAACCGCGCCCCTAGGTCAATTGGCTGTTATTCAGCATATATTCCGCGCTCGAAACTTCAAACGCGCCCGGCTCTTCGACATTGAGGGCCTTCACCACGCCATTGTCCACGACCATCGAATAGCGCTGGCTGCGCTTGCCCATGCCGAACTTGCTGGCGTCAAACTCCAGGCCCAGGGCGCGGGTGAACTCGCCATTGCCGTCCGCCAGCATATGCACCTTGCCGTCCGCCTTTTGATCCTTGCCCCAGGCGCCCATCACAAAGGCGTCATTGACCGAAACGCAGGCGATGGCGTCCACACCCTTGCCCTTCAGCGCGTTATAATTGTCGACAAAGCCCGGCACATGCTTGGCTGAACAGGTGGGGGTGTAGGCGCCCGGAAGGGCGAACAACGCCACCTTCTTGCCGGCAAAGAAACTGTCGGTGCTGACGGGCACGGGCTTGCCGTCCTGCATCTCCATCAGGGTGGCGGAAGGGATTTTGCTGCCGACTTGAATTGTCATGAGGGTCTCCGTTGGAATTGTTAGCCGAGTTGCGGGGCGGCCGTGATGTTATAATGCCTTGCGATGTAATCCAGTGCCGCGGCGCCGTCGAGGGCGGCCGAAAAATAATAGCCCTGGCCGAATTCACAGCCGATTTTGGCTAGGAACTGGGCATCAGCCTCGCTTTCCACCCCTTCGGCCACCACCGCGCGCTTGAGTTCATGGGCCATGTTGACAATGCCGGACAACACCACCTCGCCGCCATTGTCCATGTCAGCGCCGGTATGGCGGGCCAGAAAGCTCTTATCGATCTTCACCGTGTCCGCCGGCAGGGTGCGAAATTCGCTCAACGTGCTGGCGCCGGTCCCGAAATCGTCGATGGACAGGCCGGCGCCCGCCTCGCGGATACGTGCCATGATCTGGGGCACCTTTGCGTCCGCCGCAATGGCGCTTTCGGTGATTTCCAGGCTCAAAGTGCCCGGCGCAATGCCGCCGCCGCTCAGAATGGTCCGCAGCAAAGGCTCAAATCCCGCATCCTTGAGCTGGCGGCGGGAGACATTGACACTGACAAACAAGGGCGGCTGAAGCGGGAAATAACGCTGCCAATGCGCCAGGTCGGTGGCGGCGCGCTCCAGGGCGAACCGGCCCAGGGCCACGATCAATCCGGTTTCTTCGGAATGGGCGATGAAATCGCCCGGCGCAATCAAACCCTTGACGGGATGACGCCAGCGCAGCAACGCCTCGAAGCCGGCCACGCTGCGGTCCGTCAGGCGAACGATGGGTTGGTAGAAGACATCCAATTGGTCACCGGCCAGAGCGCCGCGCAACGCACTCTCCAGCGCCACGCTGTCACCAGGCGCCATGGTTTCAAGCTCGGCGGAATAGAGACGCGCGCATCCTCCGCCCTGCCGCTTGGCGGAGAGCAGCGCCAGTTCCGCATTCTTGATCAAGGCAAAGGGATCCTCGCTTTGCCCGCCGATCACCAGCCCCACGCTGCAGGGCGCGAAAACCTCGCGGCTTTCGATGCGATAGGGGCGGCTGCAAACGTCCACCAAGGCATTGCCGATGGCTTGCGGTCCCCGTTTAGGATCGGAAAAAAGGAAGGCGAAACTGTCGCCGCCCACCCGGAAAAGCTGCGCCGTCTCGCTCAATCCGCCAAGACGCTCCGCCAGCATTTTCAGAATAGTGTCAGCGCCTTTATCGCCCAGACTGGCATGAATGGCCTTGAAACGGTCCACGTCCAGCAGGGCAAACACCGTGCCGGCGAAATTTGCGCCCAGTCCGTCCAGCGTTTCCATCAACGCCACGCGGTTGCCCAGCCCCGTCAGAGGGTCGCGCGGCACCGCTGCTTCCCGAAGCCTTTCGGTCTCCGCCATCATGGCGGCAAATTCCGCTTCCTTGCGCTGGGTGATATCGGAGAGCAGACCCAGGCAATCGGAGGGCACATCCTGCTCGCTGACGATACTGGCCCGCAATTCCAGCCAGCGATAAGGCGCGTTGCTGGCGCGGGCCCGAAATTCCAGCCGGAACGCCAAGCCTGGACGATGGCGATAATCCTCTATCGCCTGGGTATAGACCTCACGATCGTCGGGATGAACAAGCCCCACCCAATCTTCATGCGGCAGAGGCGTTTCATGAACGGACAATCCCACCATCTGGGCGGCTTCCACCGAAAGCGTCAGCAGCCCGGCGCGAAAATCCAGATCGAACACGCCTTGATGCGCGGCGCCGATGGCTGCCCGCGCCAAACTGTTGAACGGCGCATTGGGATCATGGAGCGCTTGCGGCGTGTCCGGGGCCTGTTCCTGCAGCAATCTGGCGGCATAAGACCCGTGCAAAAACGGCAACACCGCGATTTCTTCCGAGGCGATGACCGACAGCGCCAAAAGGATGGCGCCCGCGGCGGCAAAGCCGCCCGTCGCCGCCGGGCCGGTCAGATTTTCGCCCAGCCCGCCGATCGCCATCACGGCGGCGGCCAGCGCCACCAACGCAAAGGCCGCGGCGCTGGGTGCGATCACTTGTGCCGCCTTGTGACCGTGGCGGCCGCAATAGACCAGATAGGCGGCAACGGCCAGACTGCCCGCCACGATCGCGATATCGGTCAGCAGCGCCCCGCCCGGCACGCCTAGATAGGCAAGCGCGCCCAAAATTATCAGTCCGTAAATGGCGCGCTGAAACAGTTTCTCCCGCTTGGGCCAAATCTCGCGCACCGGAATGATGGCGTTGGCCAGGCGGGCGCCGGCTGCAAGCGCCAAAGCGGTCAGACCAGCGGAAAGTCCATAAGGCCCGCCGATGCGCGTGGCGATACTCGCATCGAACATGCCGGTGCCCGACAGCCAACTGAACAACAACAACAGCAAGGTTAGCGCCACCCAGCGCGGCGCGGCATGGCCGATCAAAACCGCAAGACCGCCGGTGATCAAGGCCGCCGCGGCGATCAAGGCGCCGACCGCGGTGATGAAAATAGCCAGCTGCCGATTGTGCGAGGAGAGCGCCGGTTCGGTCCAGGCCTGCAAAGCGGGCGGCGTATCGGCCGAACCGACGCGCACCGCGAGCCCCACGGTGGCAACCGGCGGCACGATCACCCGCCAGGCGCGGCGGCCATAAGCAGAGGCGGTTTCCACCACCGTTCCGGAATCCGAACTCGCCACCGCCAGGATCGCAGGGCGGCTGCGGCGCGGCAGCAAGGATAGAGCGGCCCGCGGCGGCTGGCCCGCCAAGAGCACGCGCGTGGCGGGACGGACCGTGTCGTTGCGGACTTGGATGATGTACCAGGACGACCCGTCGGGCTCGGCGCCGCCGCCCGGCGCGCGATAGGGCGCCAGGAAGGCTTTGAGATCCAGCACATTGTCGGTCTTGCCGAAATTGACCTGATTGGCCTTGTCTTGATTGGCTTTATCCTGCGCGCGCGCCGGCTGCGCCATGGCAGGAAGCGCCCCGCACAAGGCCCCGCACAACGCCAAGACCAGCGCGAAACAAATCAAGGCGATGCGGCGAAATCCGTGCATGTGTCTCTATCGCCGTAAAGCGGTTTAGCCTAGCTGGGCTTCTTCCTTGAGCAAAGCAAATAGGAGGTGATCCGCCCATTCGCCATTGATCAAGAGATAGCGCCGGGCCAAGCCTTCCTGGCGGAAGCCGGTTCTCATCAAAAGTTTCCTGGAAGCGTCATTGTCGGTCAGGCAGGCCGCCTCGATACGGTGCAGTCCCAGGGTGCGGAAGATGAAAGGGAGCAACACTTTCACCGCACGCGTCATATAACCCTGGTTGGCGAATTTGGCGCCGATCCAATAGCCCAAGGTGCAGCATTGGGTCACGCCGCGCCGGACATTGGACAGGGTGCAGCCTCCCAGCAACTGATCGTCCGTTTCGCGCAGGACGAAAAAGACATAGGCGGAGTCGGAACGGGTTTCTTTCTGATAGCGCTTGATGCGGCGGCGGAAGGCGCCGCGGGTCAGTTCGTCATCGGCCCAAACCGGTTCCCAAGGCTTGAGGAATTGACGGCTTTCGGCGCGCAAGCCGGCCCATGCGGGAAAATCCGCCATGCGGGGATAGCGCAGATAGACGCCATCGCCCCGGATCACCGGCTGCTGGCCGCCGGGAAAGGTGAGCCCACGCATAAAGGCGATAGGACTGGTCTTGGCGAAAGCGGCTTTGACCATTATTCCGCCGCATCCGGTAACAGCGCAGACGAACGGCCGAAACGCTGCGCGAACCGGGCATGCGATTCCAGCTTTGCCACCGGGCCGACCGCCGCCATGGTGGGGCATCCCTTTTGCATGACCTGTGCCGCATAGCGTTTCACGCACGCCGCATCGATGGCATCCAACTGGGCCACGATTTCGGCCGCCGATTGCACCCGGCCCAGGGCGAACAACTGCCCGGCAATCTGCTCGGAACGCGTGCCCGGCCGCTCCATGCCCATCAACAACGAGACTTTGAGTTGCGCGCGCGCGCGCGACACTTCGGCTTCGGTCAGATTGCCGGCGATGGCTTCCATCTCGCCCGCGATAACGGCGGAAATATCCGCCGCCTCGCTTGCGCCGGTGCCCGCATAGATTCCCAGAAAACCGGAATCCTGAAAACCGTTGGAGAAGGCGTAAATCGAATAGCAAAGACCGCGTTTTTCCCGCGCTTCCTGAAACAGGCGCGAGGAGGTGCCGCCCCCCAGGGCGGTGGCATAGATCTGCGCCACGAAATAATCCGGATCGCGGTTGGACAGACCGGGAAAGGCATAGGCCACATGCGCCTGTTCCAAATCATCCAGGCTGCGGAAATCGCCGCCGGCATAGTGCGACGGCGCCATGGCCGGCACCGCGCCGGGATTGAGACGCGCGCATTTCTCCTCGGCCAGCGCCAATAGCTGAGAATGGCTCACCGCGCCGGAGGCGATCAACGTCATGCCTTCCAGCCGGTACTGGGATGCCATGGTGGCCTTCAGCATGTCGCGGCTGAAGGCGTTGACCGTCGCTTCTTCGCCCAGAATGGACCAGCCCAGCGGTTGATCCTGGAAAATGGCCGCCTGCAAGTGATCGAAGACGATATCGTCCGGCGTATCGCGTGCTTGTCCCAATTCCTGCAACACCACCTGGCGCTCACGGTCCAGTTCGGACACCTCGAAGGCCGGGTTGGTGAGGATGTCGCCAAGCATATCCAGCGCCAGCGGCACGTCGTCTTTCAGGATACGGGCATGAAAAGCGGTCTGTTCGCGGCCGGTATAGGCGTTGAGCACACCGCCCACCGCTTCGATTTCCTCGGCGATGGCGCGCGCGCTGCGCCGGGCGGTGCCTTTGAACGCCATATGCTCCAGCATGTGGGAGATTCCCATCTGCTCGGGCGTCTCGTTGCGGCTGCCGGTATTGACCCAGATGCCGACAGCGGCGCTTTCTAGGCCCGGCATCGGATCGCTGACAACCGTCAAGCCATTGGAAAGTTTCGATATTTCCAGGGTCATGACGTCAGTCTAGAGAAGATGAACCGCTTTATCAAAGCCGGGTCATTGGCGAAAATCTCCAGCCTTTCGGGGAGGTTTTTGAGCCCCGAAAGACGCTGGGGCTCGGGCGGCGCCTGGCCGATCGCTTCGCGGACCGCTTGCGGAAATTTGGCCGCATGGGCGGTGGAAAGGATCACCACCGGGGACAGCGGCTTAGGCATTTTCATCGCGGCCGCGGCGCCCACCGCGGTGTGCGGATCGATGATGCGGCCGGTGATCTTGTGCAGGGCGGCGATGGCGGCGCGCGTTTGCGAATCGTCGCTGGCAAAGGCGCTGTAGCGTGAACGCAGCTGCGCCAACACGGGCGCCGGCAAGACAAGCTTGCGGTCGCGCGCGAAATCGCTCATCGCGGCACTCGTCCAGTCGGCATCGCGTCCCGACGCCTCGAACAGCGCGCGCTCGAAATTGGACGCCACCTGGATATCCATGGACGGGCTCAGCGTGGCATGGGCCGTGCCGCTGGCATAGACACCGTCATTCAGGGCGCGCGCCATGATATCGTTGGCATTGGTGGCAATCACCAGCCGGGCGATGTCCAACCCCATGCGGGCGGCGGCTTCGCCTGCGAAGATATCGCCGAAATTGCCGGTGGGCACCACGAAACTGACGGGCTGCCCCAGTTGCGCGGTGGCGGTGAAATAATAAACGCATTGCGCCGCGATGCGGGCGAAATTGATCGAATTGACCGCCGTCAGGCTAATCTCATGGGCGAATGCCGTATCGGCGAACAACGTCTTTACGATGGACTGCGCGTCGTCGAAGCTGCCTTCCAGCGCGATATTGTGCACATTGGCATGGGCGCTGGTAGTCATCTGCAGCCGCTGCACATCGCTGACGCGCCCGCGCGGATGCATCACAAAGACGTTGATGTTGGGAAGTCCGCCCAAGGCCGCGATCGCCGCCGATCCGGTATCGCCCGAGGTCGCCGCCACAATGGTGGCGCGCCCGCCGCGCTTGGCCAAAGCGCGGCTGAACAATTGCCCCAACACCTGAAGCGCGATGTCCTTGAAGGCCAGGGTGGGGCCGTGAAACAGCTCCAGCAGATAACGCCCCTCGCCGATCTCCACCAAAGGCGCGATATCGGGGGCGTCGAAATCGGCGTAAGCCGCCTCGACCGCCTGGCGCAGTTCGTCGTCGCTGAACGAACCCTGGGTGAAGTGCGACAGAATTTGGACGGCGGCGTCCTGATAGCGCAGGCCTTTGAACCCGCTGCCGGCCTTGGGCCAGCTTTGTGGAAGATACAGGCCGCCATCGGGCGCCAAACCCGCCAGCAGCACATCGGAAAAGGAGGCGGGGGCCGCCTGCCCCCTTGTGGAAATAAATTGCATGGCCGGGGGTTATAGGGCTCCGGCCCCGCCCAAACCACCCTAACGGCCAGCTATTTGAAGCCGATCCGGCCTCTGGAAATATGGTAAGCAAACCAAACACCTAGCAGGCAGAGCGCCAGCCCGAACCAGGTCACCGCATAGGACAGATGCTGATTGCGGAAGCTGACCTGGGTCTGCCCGCCACGCGGCCAGCCGCCGGGATTCGGGGCGGCGTCGGCTTCCACCACCACCGGGGCGGCCAGGACCAGATGATAGGCTGCGGCAATCCCCGGCAGGTCACGGGCATACCAGATGCGGCGGGCCGCATCGGGCGGGGGCGTGAAGCTGCCGGCAGGATCGGGCGTGCGCCACACGCCGGTGATGCGCACAGCGCCCGCGACATTGCCGGCAGCGCGCGTGGCGGGATCGCGCCTTTCCTTAGGCACCGCACCCCGGTCCACCATCAGCACTTTGCCGTCATCGGTCTGGAACGGCGTCAGGATATGATAGCCCCCTGTACCGGCGTCCGTGGTGAAAACATAAGCCTCGCGCGCATGATCGAACCGGCCGGTCAGCGTGACATGGCGATACTGCGCATCCTTGCTTTTCATCGCCAGGACGGCGTCCAGCGGCAGCGGCGGAGCGGCCAGATGGGAATTTACCTGGGCGATCAGCGCCCGTTTCCATTGCAACCGCTCCAGTTGCCACACGCCCAATCCGCACAGACCCGCGAACAGCAAGATGCAGGCTATGGTGAGACCGGGATAGGGACGGAAGGTCATTCCATGCGTCCCTCGCCCGCCTTGTGCTTATATTGCAGCACCAACAGCGCCGACTTGGACAGGCGCAGGAAAATCCCGGTCAGCAGGCAGATCAGCGGCAGCCACAGCACGGCATGCACCCAAAGCGGCGGCAGGAAGGTGAACTCCACCCACAGCGCCAGTCCGCACACGATGGCGCCCACGATCAGGATGCCGAACACCATGGGCCCGTCGCCGGCATCGAACATGGCGTAATCCAGCGCGCAGGCCGGGCATTGTTTCTTCAGCGCGATATAGCCGTCAAACAACGCACCGCTCCCGCAGCGCGGACAAAGGCCGAAAAAGATGGCCCGAAGAGTGTGGGGAGGCGTCATCACATTACCGCTCCAGGCGCAGCATTTTGTTCATCCGGCCAGGAGCCCGCGCGGAGCGTGCTTAACGCACGTGAGCACGGGCGACGACGCCGGGGAACAAAAGGCTAGCCGGCGGAAACAGCTCCCTCGCCCCAGACGTAAATGCAGGCGAACAGAAACAACCACACCACATCGACGAAATGCCAGTACCAGGCGGCCGCCTCGAACCCGAAATGACGGGTGGGGGTGAACTGGCCCGCCATGGCGCGGAACAGGCAAACGATCAGGAAGATGGTGCCGACGATGACATGGAAACCGTGGAAACCGGTGGCCATGAAGAAGGTGGAACCATAAATGGCGTCGAAATTGCCCGCGCCCGTGGCCAGATCGGCATGCGCGGCATCGCTGAAGGGCTGCAGCGCCAGATTATTAAAGCCAAAGGTAAAGGGCGCATGGGCATACTCATAGGCCTGCACCGCGGTGAAGCAAAGGCCCAGCACGACGGTCAAAGCCAGTCCCTGCACCGCGCCCTTTTTATCGCCAGTCTGGATGGCATGGTGCGCCCAAGTCACCGTGGTGCCGGACGTCAGCAGGATCAGGGTGTTGAGCAGCGGGAAATGCCAGGGATCGAGCGTGACAATCCCTGCCGGCGGCCAGGAGCCGATGGCGACATCGTTGAAGAACAGGGCGGAATTGAAATAGGCCCAGAACCAGGCGACGAAGAACATCACTTCCGAGGCGATGAAGAGCAACATGCCGTAACGCAGATGCAGCTTCACCACCGGGGTATGGTTGCCCAGAACCACCGATTCCTTGATCACGTCCCGCCACCAGGCCGCCATGGTGTAGAGCACGCCGGCCAAGCCGATCAGGCATATATAAGGCGTGCCATTGACCGGCAGGCCCCAAAAGCCGGTGTAATCCTTATTCATCCAGAACACGGCGCCGACCATCATCATGAAGGCGAAGATCGAACCGACCACCGGCCAGGGGCTGGGATCGACCAGATGGTAGTCGTGCTTCACATCGCTGCTCATGGTCAAAGCCCCTTTAGTGGCCAAAATTCTCGTGCCATTGCACGATGGACATCAGAAAAAACAGAATTGCGACCGCGCCCAGCGCCAGGGCCAGTGCGATATTGCGTTTGCGGCGTTCCTTGGCCCATTGCTCCCGATCCCTCATAGCGCCAAAGAAAGGGTCAGCGCCGGAACGCCGGCCAGTTTCTCGACGATCAAGGCGGCAAACAGCGCCGTCATGTACAACAAGGACACGCCAAACAAACGGTGGGCGGCCGGCTCCTTGACCGCGTCCGTCTCGCGATAGACCAGCACCGCTTCCGCCAGGAACCAGGCGCCGATGAGACCTGCGGCGGCGAGATACAAGGCCCCGCCGATACCCAGCGCGGCCGGCGCGACGCCCAGCGGCGCCAAAATCACCGTATAGAGCAGAATCTGCAGGCGCGTATACGCCTTGCCCTTGACCACCGGCAGCATCGGCACACCCGCGCGGGCATAGTCATCGCTGCGCCACAAGGACAGCGCCCAGAAATGCGGCGGCGTCCACATGAAGATGATCGCCACCAGGAGCAGCGGCGCCACGGACAGATCGCCTGTCACCGCCGCCCAGCCGATAGCCGGCGGCAGTGCGCCCGACAGACCGCCGATCACGATGTTCTGTGGCGTGCGGCGCTTGAGCCAGAGCGTATAGACCACGACATAAAAGAAGACGGTGAACGCCAAAAGTCCCGCCGCCAGGAAATTCACGAACAGGCCCATGGTGGCGACCGCGCCGATGGCAAGCGCCCAGCCAAAGGCCAAGGCGTCTTCCCGCGCCACATATCCCATGGGGATGGGACGGGTGGCGGTGCGGCTCATCAGGGCATCGATGTCGCTGTCATAGGCCATGTTGAGACAGCCCGATGCGCCCGCCGCCACCGCGATGCAGAGCAGCGCGGTAAAGGCGGTGAGCGGATGCAGGTGTCCCGGCGCGGCCACGATTCCGGCCAGCCCCGTGAAGACCACCAGCGACATCACGCGCGGCTTCAGCAGCGCGAGAAAATCGCCGACGGTCGTGACACGGGGATAGGCCAGAGAAAGCGACATTTAGCGGATCTTGGGCAGCTCGTTGAACTGGTGGAAAGGCGGCGGCGAGGACAGCGTCCATTCCAGCGTGGTGGCGCCAACACCCCAGGGATTGTCGCCGGCCTTGCGCTTCTTCAGGAAGGCTTCCAGACACATGAGCAGGAACACGACCACGCCGAAGCCGGCGATGAAGGCGCCGATCGAGGCGACATAGTTCCAGCCGGCAAAGGCGTCCGGATAGTCCACATAGCGGCGCGGCATGCCTTGCAGCCCCAGAAAGTGCATGGGGAAAAAGGCCAGATTCACGCCGACAAAGGTGACCCAGAAATGCAGCTTGCCCAGGAACTCGTTGTACATGTAGCCGGTGATCTTCGGGAACCAGAAATAGAAGCCCGCGAAGATCGCGAACACCGCGCCCAGGCTCAGCACATAGTGGAAATGCGCCACCACGTAATAAGTATCCTGCAACACCACGTCGACGCCGGCATTGGCCAGCACCACGCCGGTGACGCCGCCTACGGTGAAGAGGAAAACAAAACCGATCGCCCACAGCATCGGCGTCCTGAACGCGATGGAGCCGCCCCACATGGTCGCGATCCAGCTGAACACCTTGATGCCGGTGGGCACCGCAATGACCATGGTGGCGAACACGAAATAGGCCTTGGTGTCGACGGACAGACCCACCGTGTACATATGGTGCGCCCAGACCAAAAAGCCGATAAAGCCGATGGCGACCATCGCATAGGCCATGCCCAGATAGCCGAAGATCGGACGCTTGGAGAAGCAGCCGATGATGTGGCTGATCATGCCGAAGCCCGGCAAAATCAAGATGTACACCTCCGGATGACCGAAGAACCAGAACAGATGCTGATACAGGATCGGATCGCCGCCGCCCGACGGATTGAAAAAGGTGGTGTTGAAGTGACGGTCGGTGAGCAGCATGGTGATGGCGCCCGCCAGCACCGGCAGCGACAAGAGCAGCAGGAACACGGTCACCAGGATCGACCAGACGAACAGCGGCATCTTGTGCAGCGTCATGCCGGGGGCGCGCATGTTGAAGATGGTGGTGATGAAATTGATGGCACCCAGGATCGAGGAGGCGCCCGCGATATGCAGCGAGAAGATCGCCAGATCCATCGCCGGTCCGGGCGAGCCATAGGTGGATAGCGGGGCATAGACGGTCCAGCCGCCGCCCACGCCCAAGCCGCCGGAATCGCCTTCCACGAACATGCTCATCACCAGAAGCGCGAAGCTGAAGGGGAGCAGCCAGAAGGAAATATTGTTCATGCGCGGGAAGGCCATGTCGGGCGCCCCGATCATCAAAGGCACCAGCCAGTTGCCGAAGCCGCCGATCATGGCGGGCATGATCATGAAGAACACCATGATCAACCCGTGGCCGGTGACGAAGACGTTGAATTCGTGCGGGTCCAGGATCTGCAAGCCGGGGAACATCAGCTCAGCGCGCATCATCATGGAGAAGAGGCCGCCGATGACGCCCGCCACCACCGCGAAGATAAGGTACATCGAGCCGATGTCCTTATGGTTGGTGGAATAGACGAAACGCCGCCAGCCGGTGGGATGGTGGGCGTGATCGCCGTGATGACTGTCGTCGTGGGGGGCGTCGAAGGTGGTGGTCATGGCGCTGTTTCCTATTTCGACGCGACGCGGGTGGCGCCGTTGTCGATAGCGGCGAACTCTTTCTTGGCATTGGCCAGCCAGGCGGCATATTCGCCGTCGCTCACCACATGCAACTCAATCGGCATATAGGCGTGGCGCGCGCCGCACAATTCGGAGCACTGGCCGTAGAACACGCCGGTCCTGGTCGCCTTGAACCAGGTCTTGTTGAGACGGCCCGGCACCGCATCCATCTTCACGCCCATTTCCGGCAGCGCGAAAGAATGGATCACGTCGGCGCCGGCGGTCTCCACTTCCACGATCTTGTTGACGGGCACATAGATGGCATTGTCCACGCCCAACAGACGCGGCTTGCCGGCTTTGGCGGCATCGGCGTCGGAGAGACCCAGACTGTCAAAGGTGAAGCCCGCGGCGGAGCCCGGATATTGATAGGTCCAGAACCACTGCTTGCCGATCGCCTTGATCTGAATGTCGGCCTTGGGGAGCGTTTCCTGGAAGTACAACAGGCGGAAAGACGGCACCGCGATGAAAACCAGGATGATCACGGGGATCAGGGTCCAGGCGACTTCCAACAGGGTGTTGTGGTGCACCTTGGACGGCACCGGATTGGCGGCGGCGCGATATTTGACGACGATCCACACCAATAGCGCCAGCACGAACAGGCAGACCAGTACGATGATCCAGAACAGCAGGCGGTGGAAATCCTCGATCTGCTCCATTACTGGCGAGGCGGCTTCCTGAAAGCTCTTGCCCCAATTCACGGGCAGCGCCACTGCCGGATACGCCGCAAAGGCCATAAGGGCAGCCGCAGCCGCACCGATGCCGGATTTCCGCAAAAACATGGATAGCGACCTCGCAAATGCAGGGCGGCGGAATCCCCGCCCTTTTTTCGGATTCTTGGCAGGGATTTAGAGGGGTTAAGCCCTTAAAGTCATTGCGACCTTATGGCACGGCCCATGCCCGGCCCAAGGGCATGGACGATGGGGCTGCGGCTCTAGCTTGAACACCGCTTGCCGGAACCGCCGCCAGCCCCGATATCTAAGGGCGGTGCGGGGCTTTTTGCCGCGCAACATGCACCCGGAGATAGCCATGGCCGACCACGATCTTTTCTTCGCCCGAACCGGCATGGACCGGGGACGGGTCCAGCAGACGGTGGATCAGGCGCTCAAAGGCTCGGACGACGGGGAGCTGTACCTGGAATATTGCCAGTCCGAATCATTCAGCTTTGACGATGGCCGGCTCAAAGCCGCCACCTTCGACACCAGCCAGGGCTTCGGATTGCGCGCCGTGGCGGGGGAAGCAACCGGCTATGCCCATGCATCCGAAATCTCCGAAGAGGCGATTGCGCGCGCCGCCAAGACCGTGCGGGCGGTGGCGCAGGGTTATTCCGGCGTGGCCGCCGCCCCGCCCCGCAGCAACGTCAAGCTCTATCCCGACATCGATCCCCTCCAGACGGCGGGCTTCGAAAAGAAGGTGAAGCTGCTGGAAGAGATGAACGCCTATGCCCGTGCCAAGGACAGCCGCGTGCGCCAGGTCTCGGCCAGCCTGTCGGGAGAATGGCAGCGCATCGAGATCATCCGCGCCGGCGGCGAGCAGTATGCCGATATCCGCCCCCTGGTCCGGCTCAATGTTTCGATGGTGGTGGAAGAAAATGGCCGTCAGGAAAGCGGCAGCTTCGGCGGCGGCGGCCGCAGCGGCTATGAAACCTATCTCGAACCCGATTATTGGCAGGGCGCGATTGATGAAGCCTTGCGCCAGGCCTTGGTCAATCTGACATCTATTCCCGCCCCTGCCGGAGAAATGACCGTGGTGCTGGGCCCGGGCTGGCCCGGCATTCTGCTGCATGAAGCCATCGGCCATGGGCTGGAAGGCGATTTCAACCGCAAGAAGACATCGGCCTTTGCCGGACTTTTGGGCGAGCGCGTCGCCGCGCCCGGCGTCACGGTGGTGGATGACGGCACGATGGACGGGCGGCGCGGCTCACTGTCCATCGACGATGAAGGCACACCCACCCATCGCACCGTGTTGATCGAGGACGGCATCCTCAAAGGCTATATGCAGGACCGGCAGAATGCGCGGCTGATGGGCGTGGCTCCCACCGGCAATGGGCGGCGCCAGTCTTACGCCTCGGCTGTGATGCCGCGCATGACCAACACCTATATGCTGGGCGGCGACAAAGACCCGGCCGAAATTCTGGCCAGCGTGAAAAAGGGTATCTACGCCACCAATTTCGGCGGCGGCCAGGTGGACATCACCAATGGCAAGTTCGTTTTTTCCTGCACCGAGGCCTACCTCGTCGAGGACGGCAAGCTGGGCCATGCCATCAAGGGCGCAACCTTGATCGGCTCGGGCCCGGAATCGCTGACGCGGGTCTCCATGATCGGCAATGACATGAAACTGGATACAGGCATCGGCACCTGCGGCAAGAACGGCCAGAGCGTGCCGGTGGGCGTAGGCCAGCCGACACTGCGATTGGATGGGCTGACGGTGGGCGGTACGGCGGCGTGATGCGACGGTGGACGCATACCCTCCTCACCCTGAGGATTTTTTGAATTGCTGATTTTCAAGATCGTGCCCCGCGCCGAATGGGAATCCGCCAGCGGCGACTATCACGGCTCGGCGCATGATAGAGCCGATGGCTTTCTGCATTTCTCCACGGCCGCGCAATTGCCGCAGACGCTGCGGCGCTATTATGCGGGCCAAGACGATCTGATGCTGGTGGCGGTGGAGACGGCCGCCCTGGGCGCGGCGCTGAAATGGGAATATTCCGAATCCCGCAACGAGGATTTCCCGCACCTCTATGCCGCGCTGCCTTGCGGCGCCATCAAATGGGCGCGGCCCATCGCCAAGGATGTAGACGGAAAATTCGTGCTGCCGGACCTGGCCTGACTGCCACGCCTTCTGCGCGTCATTTCGCCCGATAGCTCTTGTTGAACCCATTGCGCTCGTTGATCACCGTGACTTCGCCGTCCTTCTTGATGCGCAACCGCAAGGCATGGAATTTGTCCTTGGTCTGGTCGGCATCGGGATTGGCGATCATCTGAGGATCGCCGGCAATCTGCGGATTGACGGTGGACAGATGCAGGCGCCACATCGCCTGCAGGCGCGGGCTGGCGGTGATCGTCTTGGCGCGCTCCGGATTATCGCCCTTGCGCGCGGAATTGCCCATAATGGCCACGACAGGCGCCATGGCATTGACCGCAGCCGGACTGCCCGACGAGGCGGTGCCGTGATGGGTGACCAGATAGACATCCACCTTGCCGACCCGGTCGATGGGGCAGAAAAGCTTATTCTCCATGTTCCAGGTCAGATCGCCGAACACCGCGATCTTGGCCTTGCCATAGCTGATGAGAGACGCGGTGGAGCTGGCATTTTCATCCGGGCTTTTGGCCTGCACATTTTCGACACCGGCACAGAACGGATTGTCGCCGCCCGCGCCCGGCAGCGGCTTGGGAAGCGGCTGGGAGTCGGCCATCACGATGGTGACGGTCATGCTGCCGATGCGGAACACATCGCCCGCCTTGGCCGCGATATACTTGCTCTTGCCGATCAGCCTTTTGTAGTTGCGGTAATTAAAGGCGGTGGAGCCGGGCGGCGGATTGTTGACGTCGATCTCCCCGCCGCCCTGCGCGATGGTTTCGCGGTTGGGACCATGATCGATATAAGTGCCGATCGGCATGCGCGCCAGCAGGCCTTCCAGCCCGCCGATATGGTCGCCGTGATAGTGCGTGGTGATCAGATAATCGATCTTCTTGACGCCCAACGCCCGCGCGGCCTTCTCGATGCGCGCGGAACTGGGCGTGTCGCCGGTCAGGGTGCTGACTTCGGGATTGCCGGTGTCGATCAACAACGATTTTCCTTCCGGCGTGACGAACAATGTGCCGCCGCCGGCCTCGACATCTATCGAGACCATCTGCAGGGCGTCATCCTTCGCCATGGCCGGCAAAGCGAGAAACGCGGCCAAGGGAATGAATTTCAATATCTTGCGCAGCACCGGCATCTCCCCAAAAAATTTTGGTGAGACTAGAGCTTTTGCATCGATGTCGCTAGGCTCTCCCCATGATCCCCATCACCGCAAAAACGCACGATCTGGGCAGCGGATTTTATGTCACCCGCCTGTTGCCGCAGATGGCGCGGCGCAGCATCGGGCCGTTCGTATTTTTCGATTATTTCGGGCCGGTGGATTTTCCGCCGGGCAAAGGACTGGATGTACGGCCTCATCCCCATATCGGGCTGGCCACCGTCACCTATCTGTTTGACGGTTCCATGGTCCATCGCGACACGCTGGGCTCTTTGCTGGAAATTCAGCCCGGCGACGTCAACTGGATGACGGCGGGACGCGGTATCGCGCACAGCGAACGCACCGGCAATGCGGCGCGGGCCGCGGGCCATCGCATGCACGGCATTCAGAGCTGGGTCGGCCTGCCTAAGTCCGATGAGGAAACCCCGCCCGCCTTCCAGCATTTCGCCGCCGCCGATCTGCCGGAACGCGAAGAGCGTGACGTGACTCTGCGCATGATCGCGGGTTCGGGCTTCGGCCTGACCTCGCCGGTCAAAACCTTCTCCCCCATCTTTTATGCCGATGCGCGTTTTGCGCCGGGCGGCGCATTGGAATATGCCGCCGAGCATGAAGAACGCGCGCTGTTCGTGATCGAAGGCGAAATCCAGACCGGCGGCAGCCATGGCGTAGAAGTTCATGGTCCCGGCGCCATGCTGGCGCTGGAGAGCGGCGAGGAAGCCCTGCTTTTCGCCGATGCCCCGGCGCGGGTGATGCTGCTGGGCGGTGCGCCGTTGGACGGTGAGCGCCATATCTGGTGGAATTTCGTTTCGTCCTCCAAGGAGCGCATCGAGCGCGCCAAACAGGACTGGAAGGACGGCAAGTTCGGCCTGATCCCCGGCGACGACAAGGAATTCATTCCCCTGCCGGAGCCTCGCCGGGAATGACAAATTGGGAGAGCGTCAGAGAAAATTATACTCGGTAAACAGCGGCGTCAGGTCCCTGCCCCACACGCCGTAATAGTTCTTCAGCATCTCTTCGGAACGGGTATAGCCGCGGCTCACCAATTCGCGCAGGGGATTAAGAAAGCCGTCCTCGCTCATGCCGCCGCTGTCCAATTCGGCGCGGCGCTTCAGGCCCGCCGCCGAGATTTCCAGCATCCGGTGCGCCAGTTCGTGCACCGTGGTCTTGCGGAATGGCACTTTGAACCCTTGCTTGCCCACGCCGTCGCGCAGCGCCTGGCGTTCTTCCGCCGTCCAGTCCTTGACCAGGTCCCAGGCCGCATCCAGCGCCACGCTGTCATATAAAATCCCGACCCATAGCGCCGGCATGCCGCAGATGCGCCGCCACGCCCCGCCATCGGTGCCGCGCATCTCCAAGAAACTTTTCAGCCGCACTTCCGGGAAAATGGTGGTGAGATGATCGGCCCAGTCACTCAGCATCGGCGTGAGGTGCGCCACGTCCGGAATTTCGCGGGCCAGGAATTTGCGGAAGCTCTTGCCCGCCATGTCGATATATTTGCCGTCGCGATAGAGGAAATACATCGGCACATCCAACGCATAATCCACATAGCGCTCAAACGACATGCCGTCCTCGAAAACCCAGGGCAGCATGCCGGACCGGGCATTGTCCACATCGGTCCATACTTGCGCGCGGTAGGACAGAAACCCGCTGGGCCGCCCCTCGCGGAACGGCGAATTGGCGAACAGCGCGGTGGTGATAGGCTGCAGCGCCAGGCCGACACGGAACTTCTTCACCATGTCGGCTTCGGAAGCAAAATCCAAATTCACCTGCACCGTGCAGGTGCGGAACATCATGTCGAGCCCATAGCCGCCCACCTTGGGCATATAGTCACGCATGATCTTATAGCGGCCTTTGGGCATCACCGGCGTCTTCGCCAACGTCCAGTTGGGGGCAAATCCAAAGCCCAGCATGCCGACGCCGATCTCGCTCGCCACTTCGCGCGTCTGTTCCAGATGGGTGTTCACCTCGGCGCAAGTCTCATGCACGGTTCTCAGCGGCGCGCCCGACAGTTCGAACTGACCGCCCGGCTCCAGGCTCAGCGAGGCGCCGTTCTGGGGCCCCGTTCCCATAAGACCGATAATATGTTCGCCCTCGCGGACCGGCTGCCAGCCGAAACGCTGCATGCCTTCCAGCAACTGACGGATGCCGGGCTTGCCCTCATAAGCCACCGGCTTGTGGGTCTTGAGGTCATAGACGAATTTTTCGTGCTCGGTGCCGATGCGCCAGTCCACCGAGGGACGGCAGCCCCGGGACAGGTGACGAACAAGATCGTCGCGGCTTTGGATCGGACCGCTGGCGGACTGCGGAATGGACATGAAACACCCTCGGGCCGGTACTTAAGGAGGGGGAGAGACAGGCGCAAGGCCCTGTATCACTATATGGTATATAAGTTTTCCCCTGTTTATCGCGGTCCTGGTCCTGTTTTATGGAACAACCATCGGGGTGCAATGTTTCGCCTATCGTGCCTTGATCGAGGCCGCAGGCTAAACCCAATCCCCGCAGACAGACTGCCAGATCGCCAGCGCCGCCAGCGCGGCCGTGTCGGCGCGCAGGATGCGCGGGCCCAGCGTCACCGGAACGACAAACGGCAGCGCACGCAATTGGGTGCGCTCCGCCGGATCGAACCCGCCTTCCGGTCCGGTGAGAATAGCGGACGGCGCGCCCCGGCTTTCCCGCGCCGCCTGGGTCATCGCCTTGGCCTCACCGCCCTCATCGCAGAACAACAGCCGCCGCTCCTTCGGCCAGTCGGCCAGCAATTTGTCAAAGGTCACGCCTTCGCGAATTTGCGGCACGCTCAGCCGCCCGGATTGTTCCGCAGCCTCAATGGCATTGGCTGCCATACGCTCCTGATTGATCCGGCTGACAATGGTGCGGCGGGTGAAGACCGGTTGCAGCAGGCTTGCGCCCAACTCGGCCGCCTTCTGCACCAGATAATCGGCGGGCGTTTTTTTCACCGGCGCGAAAGCCAGCCAGATGTCCGGCCCCGCCGCCTGGGCTTTTGTCTGCTTCAGGCCCGTCACCGTCACGCCGCGCTTGGACGCCGCGGTAATTTCCGCCAGCCATTCGCCGTCACGGCCGTTGAACAACAACAGCCGGTTCCCGGTCTTGGCGCGCAGGACATGTAAAAGATAGTGCGCTTGGCCCTCATCCAGCGCCACCGCCATGCCAACACCCAGATCGCCGGCCACATAAAGCCGGGTTTTGCCGCCCGCTTCTTCTAAGTCTTCCGCCATGCCACAATTGAGCCGCATGACCACAACTTCGCAAGCCCCCGCCGATGCCGTCGCCGCCAACTGGGTCGCGCATGCGCCGCATTCCTTGCGCCCCTGGCTGCAGTTGGCGCGGCTGGACCGGCCGATCGGCACCTGGCTGCTGTTCTGGCCTTGCGTGTTCGGCCTGTTGTTGGGCGCCGCCGCCGACGAGCGGCGCTTCCTGGAATGGCGCGACCTTTATTATGTGGCGCTGTGCGGCATCGGCGCGCTGGTGATGCGCGGCGCGGGCTGCACCTTCAACGATATTATCGACCGCGACATCGATGCCCAAGTGGCGCGCACAAGCGGCCGCCCTCTGCCTTCTGGCGCAATCAGCACCAAGGGCGCCATCCTCTTTTTGATCGCGCAATGCCTGGTGGGACTGGCGGTGCTGCTGCAGTTCAACTGGTTCGCGGTGGCGCTGGGAGCGGCCTCATTGCTGCTGGTCGCCGCCTATCCCTTCATGAAGCGCATCACCTGGTGGCCGCAAGCCTGGCTGGGGCTCACCTTCAACTGGGGCGCACTGCTGGGCTTTGCCGCCCAGACCGGGCGCTTGGATATCGGCATTGTCATGCTCTATGCCGGGTTGATCTTTTGGACCTTGGGTTACGACACCATCTACGCCCATCAGGACAAGGATGACGACGAACTGATCGGCGTCAAATCCACCGCGCGTCTGTTCGGCGATGACACAGGCAAATGGGTCCTGCGTTTTTATGTTGTGGCCTTTACCCTGATCCTGGCGGCGGGCTTCACCGAACATGCCGGCTGGCCCTTTGCCTTTGTGATGCTGGCGGCGGGGGCGCATCTTTTGTGGCAGGTCAAAGCCCTCAACATCGACAATGCGGACAATTGCCTCACCCTGTTCCGCGCCAACCGCGAAACCGGCGCGCTGATCGCGCTGGCGTTTCTGCTGGCGAGCTGGTTTGGCTAAAACGCCATCCGCCCGGTCAGGATTTCCCAGAACATCCGGCAATCGCCCAGGAAACTATAGAGCGGATGGCGGAAGGTGGCGGGCTTGTTCTTTTCGATCCGCAAATGGGCGAACCAGGCAAAACCGTAGCCGCACACAAGCGCGGCCGGCAGCCACCAGACATTGCCGGTGAACAGCCACTGCAACAGACACAACAGCCCCAGGCCGGTGCCGATGAAATGCAGCCTGCGGGTGGTGCGGCCCGCATGCTCGCTGAGATAGAAGGGATAGAATTCGGCAAAGCTGCCGAAGGCGCGCGGCCCGTCACCCATCGTCTTTTGCCTGCGGTTTCTCTGTGTTGGCATCAGTTTGCGCCCGGGCCGGCATTCTTGCAAACCCCACGTCACCGCCCCAAGCTAGTGTCGTTTCAGTTTCGAAGTTCGCTAGGAGCCTGATATCGATGATAGTGCGAACTTCGAAACCACGACACTAGCGCCATGTTTCTGGGCATCATGACATGGGACCGGCTGCTGCTGTTTATCGGCGCGGAACTGGTATTTTCGCTGACGCCCGGCCCCACCGTGATGATGATCAGCGCCTATGGCTTCAAAGGCGGCTTGCGCGCCGCGCTGGCGGCCATCGCCGGCACGCAAACCGGCAACACCATCTGGTATGTGATCTGCATCACCGGGCTGGGCGCGCTGGTCACCGCCTCACCGCTGGTTTTTCAGGGCATCCGGCTCTTGGGCGCGGCCTATCTGATCTGGCTGGGCGCCAGCGAATTGTGGCGCAGTTTTCGCCCCGCGCTTGCATCGCAAACGCGCAAGCTGCGCGCCAATCCGTTTGTGCAGGCAACGCTGACTCAGTTGGGCAATCCCAAGGCGCTGTTGTTCTTTGGCGCCCTGGTGCCGCAATTTCTCGACACCAGCCATCCCCTGGTGCCGCAATATTTTCTGATGTTCGTGGTGACTTTCATTGGCGAAAGCCTGATCCTGACCGGCTATGGCTGGCTGGCGGCGCGCGGCGGACACAAAGCAGGCG
Organism: Rhizomicrobium sp.; assembly: GCA_035275465.1. GTDB lineage: Bacteria > Pseudomonadota > Alphaproteobacteria > Micropepsales > Micropepsaceae > Rhizomicrobium. Next base: position 46,414 of record DATEMS010000046.1, read on the forward strand.
CCCATCATGCGGTGTGGCGCGAACGCATCAGCGGCGCGGTGCTGCTCGGACTGGGCCTGTTGGCGATCTTTAACGCATGACGCCGGAAAATTTCATCCTCGCCAATGCCGCGCTGACGGCCCCGCCCTTGGTGCCGGAGATCAAACTCTATCTGGCCACCGAAGTGGTGCCGCTGTGGCGCGCCACCGAGGACGAACTGGCCGAACAAGGCGTGCCGCCGCCCTATTGGGCCTTTGCCTGGGCCGGCGGACAGGCCTTGGCGCGCTATGTCCTGGACAATCCCGACACCGTAAGCGGCAAGCGGGTGCTGGATATCGGTTCGGGCTCAGGCCTGGTGGCATTGGCGGCGTCTCAAGCCGGTGCCGCCGCGGTGCTGGCCGCCGACATAGACGCCTTCGCCTGTGCCGCCATCCGTCTCAATGCCCAAGCCAATCGCCAAAGCAATCATCAGGCCCATTCTCGTGACATCGCGGTAACCCAGGACGATCTGATCGGCACCGCAAATGTTTGGGACGTGATTTTAGTAGGCGATCTTTTTTACGAACGGCCCTTGGCCGAACGGCTGCTGGCCTGGCTCACGCCTTTGCGCGTGCCGGCGCTGCTGGGCGATCCGGGGCGCAATTATTTCCCCAAGACACAGATGGAAAATCTGGCCCGCTACAGCGTTTCCACCAGCCGCGATCTGGAAGACCGGGAGATTCGGGACACCGGCGTTTATCGCTTGGCCTAGGCCAAAAGCGCTAGGCGGATCGGCTGCGCTCTGCCAAAGTCATCTGGAAGCTATCGGGGGCATGCATGGCCGTCACGGAAAACAACGCCTTCACCGCGGAACCGCAACTGCGCCGCGCTTTGGGCCCCTTGCAGCTGATCGGCATCGGCATCGGCATCATCATTGGAGCCGGCATCTTCGTCTCCACCGGCCAAGCCGCCGCCAACTATGCCGGTCCGGCGGTGACCTTGTCCTACATCTTCGCGGGCTTTGGCTGTTTCCTGGCCGGACTGTGCTATGCCGAATTCTCCTCCATGATCCCGGTGGCGGGCAGCGCCTATAGCTACACTTTCGCCACCTTCGGCAAGTTCCTGGCCTGGATCATCGGCTGGGACTTGATCCTGGAATATCTTGCCGCCGCGTCGGCAGTGGCGGTGGGCTGGTCGGGTTATTTCAACGGATTGATGGCCCATGCCGGCATCCATATCCCGATCGCATATTCCTCCTCCCCCATCCATATGAGCGCCGATCATGTGCTCAGCCTGTCCGGCGCCGTCGTCAATCTTCCCGCCGTGCTGCTGATCGGATTCCTCACCATCCTTCTGATGATCGGCATCCGCGCCACCACCAATTTCAACGGCGCCATGGTGATGATGAAGCTTGCGGTAGTCCTGTTGGTGATCCTGTTCGGCATGCAATATGTGCGGGCCGAAAATCTCACGCCCTTCATTCCGGAAAATACCGGCGCGTTCGGCAGCTATGGCTGGAGCGGCATCCTGCGCGCCTCGGGCGTGGTGTTCTTCGCCTATATCGGTTTTGACTGTGTTTCGGTGGCGGCGCAGGAAGCCAAGAATCCGCAGCGCACCATGCCGATAGGCATTCTGGGATCGCTGGCGATCTGCACCGTGCTGTATGTGCTGATGTGCATCGTGATGACCGGCGTCACGCACTACACCAACCTGAACGTGCCCCAGCCGGTGGCGGTGGCGGTGCAGGCCACCGGCGGCGGCCTGGCTTGGCTGGTCCCTTTGGTGAATTTCGGCGCCGTGCTGGGTCTGGGGACCGTGGTGCTGGGACTTTTGCTGGGCCAGTCGCGCATCTTCTACGCCATGTCGCGCGACGGCATGCTGCCGCCCATCTTCGGCAAGGTGCATCCCAAATTCCAGACGCCGTATCTATCCACGCTGATGATTGGCGGCGTCGCCATGCTGCTCAGCGCCTTCCTGCCGCACGATCTTTTGATCGAACTGGTGGCCATCGGCACGCTGGCCGCTTTTGTCCTGGTCTGCGGCGCGGTGATCCTGCTGCGCAAGACCCATCCCCATGTCCATCGTCCCTTCCGCACCCCCTGGGTGCCGGTGGTGCCGATCGGGGGCATGCTGGTGTGTTTCGGCATGATGGCCGGCCTGCCCCTGGATACCTGGATCCGGTTTGCGGTTTGGGGCCTGATCGGCATGGGGGTCTATTTCCTCTATGCCAGGACGCGCGCCAAGACGCCCGAATATGCCCTCAAGCCGCCGCAATAGACGCGGCCGCGGACAACGCGCTAAGACGGGGCCATGCCCTACCGATCCTTACGCGATTTTCTCGCCCGTCTGGAAAAAGACGGCGACTTGGTGCGGGTGAAAGAACCGGTCTCCACCGTGCTGGAGATGACCGAGATTCAGACCCGCCTGATCGCCCAAGGCGGACCGGCCGTCCTGTTTGAAAAACCCATAAAGGCCGACGGCAGCCCCAGCGACATGCCGGTGCTGGTCAATCTATTCGGCACGGTCAAGCGCGTCGCCATGGGTGTGACCATGGGCGGAGTAGATCGCACGACCGGAACGGATCTGCGCGAAGTGGGTGAACTGCTGGCCCAACTCCGCCAGCCCCAGCCGCCGCGCAGCTTTGGCGAAGCCGCCGAACTTCTGCCGCTGGTCAAAACCATTCTGGCGATGAAGCCCAAGACCATGAGCAGGCCCGCCTGCCAGGAGATCGTGCTGAAGGACGACGACATCGATCTCTCCAAGCTGCCGATCCAGACCTGCTGGCCGGGCGAACCGGCGCCTTTGATCACCTGGCCGCTGGTGGTGACCAAGGGTCCCAGCGACGCGCGCGAGGACAATTACAATCTGGGCATCTATCGCATGCAGGTCTTGAACAAGAACCAGACCATCATGCGCTGGCTCAAGCATCGCGGCGGAGCGCAGCATCACGCCCGCTGGGGGGTGGAAAAGACCGCGCCGCTTCCGGCCGCGGCGGTGATCGGAGCCGATCCCGGCATCATCCTGGCGGCGGTGACCCCGGTGCCCGAAACCTTGTCGGAATATCAGTTCGCCGGATTGCTGCGTGGCCAGCGGATGGAGCTGGCCGATTGCGTGTCGCAGCCCCTGAAGGTGCCTGCGGAGGCCGAGATCGTGATCGAGGGCGAAGTTTCTCTCAGTGACTATCGTGACGAAGGCCCCTATGGCGATCACACCGGCTATTACAATTCGGTGGAGCAATTCCCCGTCTTCACCGTCACCGCCATCACCATGCGGCGCGACCCTATTTATCTGTCCACCTACACGGCGCGGCCGCCGGACGAGCCTTCCATCCTGGGCGAGGCCCTGAACGAGGTTTTCATTCCGCTGCTCAAACAGCAATTTCCCGAAATCGTGGACTTCTGGCTGCCGCCGGAAGGCTGTTCCTATCGCATCGCGGTGGTGAGCATGAAGAAGGCCTATCCTGGCCATGCCAAGCGGGTGATGATGGCGGTATGGTCCTATCTGCGTCAGTTCATGTACACCAAATGGGTGATTGTGGTGGATGACGACATCAATGCCCGCGACTGGAAGGACGTGATGTGGGCGGTCTCCACCCGCATGGACCCGGCGCGCGATGTCACCATCATCGAGAACACCCCGATCGATTATCTGGACTTCGCTTCACCCGAATCCGGTCTGGGCTCCAAGATCGGACTGGACGCCACCAACAAGCTGCCGCCGGAAACCAATCGCGAATGGGGCCGCAAAATCGCGATGGACGAAGAGGTAATCCGGCGCGTGACTGACAAATGGTCACGATTGGGATTGCCTGGCAGTGGCAAGCCGATCTGGAAATGAATTGACGGCTTGTCAGTGGTGCTGATCTGGCGGACGGCAAAGCCCAGCGCTAGATTTTCCCAAAATGGCGGGGGCTGACATGCGGGTGGGATCGATCCTGGGATCGCTGATATTGGCGATCCTGTTTCAGAATGGCATGGCGCAGGCGGAGGAATGCGGTCCGCTGAAAATGGTCAATTCGGTCGATCTGGTGGCAGGTCCCAACCGCGCCTTGGTGCCGGTTTCCATTAACGGCACTCCCAAGCTCTTCCTGCTCCACACCGGCGGCGGCGTTTCCCATATCAGCCGCGACGCCGCCCAGGAACTGGGCCTGACCTTGCGCGATTCCGGCGTGAAGATGCTGGACATGTATGGCAATGCCTCGACCAAAATGGTGCGATTGGACAAATTCACCCTGGGCCGGCTAACCGGCGAAAATATATATTTGCAAATCCAGGCCAATCCCGATTTCGGCAAGGGCACGCGTTATGTCGGTCTCTTGGCGCCCGATTTGATGGGGCATTATGACACCGAGATCGATTTCAGCGCCTATAAAATGAATTTTTTCTCGGCGGATCATTGTCCAGGCCGTGTCGTCTATTGGCCGCATGCCGCGCTGGCGGTGGTGCCCATGACCTTCCGTAAAAATCACATTCGCCTGCCGGTGACGGTGGACGGCCGGAAGATGATGGCGATAATCGATACCGGGGCAACCAACACCGTCATGATGGCGGAGGCCGCCGGGCGGTTCGACGTGAGTCCCGAAACACCGGGCAATGTGCCGCTCAAAAACCGAGGCTTGGAGGCTTACGGACGGATATTTTCCACCCTCGACTTCGATGGCGTGGCGGTCAAGAATCCGCACATTGTTATCGTGGAGGATATGATCGGCACGAAGGATCCCAACAATTCGGTGCGGATCAGAAACCGTGCCAAAAGGGTTGACGATATTGACGACCGGCCGGACCTGCTGATCGGCATGAATATTCTCAAAAAGCTGCGTATCTACATCGCCTTCGATGAACAGCGGCTATACATCACCGAAGCTTCCACGCCGGCCAAAATGCCCGATACCGGGGCGACAGCAGCACCTGCCCCATAGTACCCCGACCACGATACGTTCCGGGCAACCACATTTCCACGGTCAAACCTTGACGCGATGCCTCAGGTGCGGCATCGGAAAAGGGCATGACCACTCCCAAGCGCGATCCCCAAGCCATTCTGGGCGGCCTGCTCGAGGCCGCGAAAAAAGCAGGCGCCGATGCCGCCGACGCGCTTTTTGTCGAAGGCGTCTCCTCCAGCGTCTCCTACCGGTTGGGCAAGCTGGAAGATGTGGAGCGGGCGGAGAATTACGATCTGGGACTGCGGGTTTTCGTGGGCCAGAAGGTCGCCTTTGTGTCCTCGACCGATTTTTCCGCCGATGCGCTTGCGGGCTTGCCTGCGCGCGCCGTCGCCATGGCGCGGTTGGCGCCGGAGGACAAATTCGCTGGGCTAGCGCCCAAGGAACGGCTCGCGGCATCCATTCCCCGGCTCGATCTGGAGGACGCCGCCGAACCCAGCGCGGAGGTCTTGATCGAACGGGCCCGCGGCGTGGAAGGCGCGGCTTTGGCGGTTCCCGGCGTCACCAATTCCGAAGGCGGCGGCGCATCTTTTTCGCGCAGCGCGGTCGCGCTGGCCACCAGCACCGGCTTTTACGGCCGCTATGCCGCCACCAGCCACAGTGTGGGCGTGGCGGTTCTGGCGGGCACCGGCACCGGCATGGAACGCGACTATGATCAGGCAAGCGCGCGCCATGCGTCCGATCTGCGCGACCCGCAAGAGATCGGGCGTCACGCGGGCGAGAAAGCCGTCAAGCGCCTGGGTCCCCGCGCGATGAAATCCCAAAGCGTGCCGGTGGTGTTTCATCCCGATGAAGCCGCCGGCCTGCTGGGCCATTTTGCCGGCGCGATTTCGGGCGCGGCGATCGCGCGCGGCGTGTCCTTCCTCAAGGATCGCATGGGATCGGACATCTTCGCGCCCGGCATCACGATCATCGACGATCCCCACCGCATTCGCGGCCTGCGCTCCAAGCCATTCGATGGCGAAGGCGTGGCCAATAGCCGCCGCGCCCTGATCGAAAACGGCCGGCTGACCAGTTGGCTGCTCGATTGCGCCAGCGCGCGCCAGTTGGGGCTGGCAACCACCGGCCATGCGGCGCGCGGCACGGGCGGCCCGCCCTCGCCTTCCTCCACCAACCTTTATCTGGAAGCGGGCAAACAATCGGTCAAGGATCTGATCGCCGACATCAAACAAGGTTTTTATGTCACCGAATTGATGGGCATGGGCGTCAACAGCGTGACCGGCGATTATAGCCGGGGCGCCGCCGGTTTCTGGATCGAGAATGGCGAAATTGCGTTTCCGGTGTCGGAAGTCACCATCGCGGGAAATCTCAAGGACATGTTCGCCCGCCTTGTCCCCGCCTGCGATCTGGAATTCCGCCATGGCGTCAATGCGCCGACCGTCCGTATCGAAGGCATGACCCTTGCCGGCGCATGATGACCTGAAGCTTTTGGAAGACACGGTTTACGAAGCCGGCAAGATCGCGCGCAAGTTCTACGGTGGAGATTATAAGCGCTGGAGCAAGGATGGCGGCAGCCCCGTCACCGAAGCCGATCTGGCGGTGAACAAGCATCTCTGCGATGTCTTGACTGCGGCCCGGCCCAGCTATGGCTGGCTGTCGGAGGAAAACACCGACGATCCGGCGCGGCTGGACAAGCGCGAAGTGTTTGTCATTGACCCGATTGACGGCACCATCGCCTTTCTCAAGAACCGGCCGCATTTCACCATCTGCGCCGCCATTGTGGCCCAGGGGCGCCCCGTTTGTGGCGTGGTCTATAATCCCATCAGCGAGGAACTCTATTCCGCCCGCGCCGGCGCAGGCGCGCACCGCAACGGCATTCCTATCCGCGTGGGGAACCAATCGCGGCTGGAAGGGTGCGCCATGCTGGGGGACCGCACCCAGTTCACCCAGGCGCCTTGGCCGCCGATGCATGTACAAAACCGCAATTCGGTCGCCTACCGTCTTGTGCTGGTGGCGGACGGTAGCGCCGACGCCAGTGTCAGCCTCACCCCCAAGCGGGATTGGGACTTGGCGGCCGCCGACGTCATTCTGCACGAAGCGGGCGGCCGGTTGACCGACGCCAGCGGGACGCTCCTGACCTACAATCGGCCCAATACCTTGCAGGCCAACATCGTCGCGGCCAATCCCGGCTTGCATGCGGGCATCATTGCGCTCCTGCGACAATAAGAGAACTTAGTCGCACCCGGCGATTGCGCTTCAATGATGCAGCGCAACCACGACATGAGAGCGGAGCCGTCATGGCCGAATCCAAGCAGCTTTTGCATTTCGTGTTCGGCGGCGAGCTGGAACGCACCGATGAGGTGACCTTCAAGGACCTCGGCAAGCTGGATTTTGTCGGCATGTATCCCAATTTCGCCGAGGCCAAGCGGGCTTGGCGCGCCAAGGCGCAGGCGACGGTCGACAAGGCCCAGATTCGCTATTTCGTGGTCCATATCCATCGCCTGATGGACCCCGACCAGGAAGACCACCACTAAGTCTTTCCGGCGCCAAAGCTTTTTGCCCCTTACGGCCCGGCATGCTACAGGACGCAGGCATGAGTTCCGCGTCCATCAGCGCGCCCTCCGACCCTTCGCGGCCGGGCAATACCAGCGCGGTCATCCGCCGCCTGCTGCGCGACTATGTCGGCGGCCAATGGGGTCTTCTGCTCCTGGCCATCTTCTGCATGTTGCTCACCAGCGCCATCGGCGGTTTGGTGCCGTTGATGGTCAATTGGGAGATCAAGCTGATCTTCCTGCGCCACCAGTCCGAATTGCTGCTGCCCCTATCGCTGGCGGTGGCCGGGGTGGTGGGCCTTAGGGCCGTCACCTTGTTCTTCGGCCGCATGACATTGGACTCGGTGGGCGAAAGAACCGTGGCCGCTGCCCAGCGTGACATGTTCTCCCGTTTGATCCGGCGCGATCTGGCCGATCTCAATGCCGTCCATTCCGGCCAGTTCGTTTCCAACTTTCTCTATGACGCCACCCTGATGCGCGATGGCTTGACCCAATGCATCGCCGCAATTTTTTTGGAGTCCGTGCAGCTGGTGGTTTTTCTGGCCTATGTGCTGATCAGCGATTGGCAACTGGGCGTCCTGGCCTTGATCATCCTGCCGGGCGTCGCCTGGGCGATGGAAAGGCTTGGCGGCTCCATGCATCGCGCCGCCACCCGCGGCATGCGCGAGACCGGAGATTTGTCGGTGGTGTTATCGGAAGCCATGGACGGGCGGCGCATCATCAAGGCTTACGGGCTGGAATCCCATGCCATCGCCCGGGTGGAGGCGCGGCTGAAATCGCGGCTGAGCACCTTGCTGAAAGCAGCGCGGCTGCGCGCCGCCGCGGCGCCGATCACCGATCTGTTCCTGGGCGCGGTGGTGGGTCTGGTGCTGTTCGTCGCAGGCTGGCAAAGTTTGCACGGCACCTTGACCCTCAACGCTTTCGCCGGGTTTCTCACCGCCCTGCTCTTGGCGCAACAGCCCTTGCGCAATCTCTCTCAGCTATGGCCCACCGCCTCCGCCGGTATCGCCGCCGCCCAGCGCTTGTTCGCGGCCATTGACGCGCGGCCCAGGATCGTCAACCGCGAGGGCGCGAAACCCTTGGCGGCGAAAGGCGGCGCGGTGACATTCCGGGCGGTGGACTTTGCCTATCACACCGATGCGGGATCTATTCTGTCGCAAGTCAATCTCGATATCCCCGCCGGTCAAAAGGTGGCGCTGGTGGGCCCGTCGGGCGCCGGCAAGAGCACGATTTTCAATCTGGTGCTGCGTTTCTACGACGCCGACAGTGGCGCGATCCTCATAGACGGGCAGGATATCCGGGCCGTAACGCTGGACAGTTTGCGCGCCGCCATCGCGGTGGTCTCCCAGGAAGCGGTGCTGTTCGACGAAAGCATCGCCGACAATATCGCCCTGGGCAAACCGGGCGCGTCCCTGGGCGAGATCAAGACAGCAGCGAAGAACGCCGCGGCCCATGATTTCATCCAGGCCTTGCCGGAAGGCTATGACACCAAGGTGGGCGAAGGCGGGCTGAAATTATCTGGCGGCCAGCGCCAGCGCATCGCGATCGCCCGCGCCATGCTGCGCAATGCGCCGATTCTGCTGCTGGATGAAGCGACCAGCGCGCTGGATAGCGAATCCGAGCGCCAGGTGCAGGAAGCCTTGACGCGGCTGATGAAAGGGCGCACCACCATCGTTATCGCCCATCGCCTCACCACCGTGGTGGATGCGGACCGCATCTATGTGCTGGAACGCGGCCGCGTGGCGCAGGCGGGAACCCATGCCGAACTGATGGCGGCGGACGGGCTCTATGCCAATCTCTACCGCCACAATCTCGAAGAGGGGCGCGGATGATGCGCGCGCCCTTGGGTCTTCTGGGTTGGCGGCTTTTGACGGGCGCCTTGGCGCCCGCCGCGCCGCTGTTGCTTCGCCAGCGCGCGGCGCGCGGCAAGGAAGATTGGACGCGGCTGAATGAACGGCTGGGCGTGGCCGGCCTGGCCCGCCCCCCCGGGCGCGTGATCTGGATTCACGGCGCCAGCGTGGGCGAAAGCCTCTCGGCTTTGCCGCTGATCGAAAAATTGCAGGAAAATGCCTCGGTGCTGGTCACCAGCGGCACCGTTACCAGCGCGGCGATGATGGGCCAAAGACTGCCCAAGGGGGCTTTGCATCAATTTGTGCCGCTGGACACGCCCGGCGCGGCGACGCGCTTTCTGGATTATTGGAAGCCCGATGCCGGATTGTTCGTGGAATCCGATCTGTGGCCAAACCTGATCACGGCGGCGGCGGCCCGCGGCGTAAAGCTGGCCCTGATCAATGCCCGCATTTCGGCGCGCTCGGCGGAACGCTGGGGCTGGGCCAGAAAGAGCGGCGCGGCGATCCTGGCGGCGTTCGACATGGTGCTGGCCCAGGATCAGGACATCGCGGCGCGTTTTCGAACGCTTGGCGGGCGCAATGTTCAGGTCATGGGCAGCTTGAAAGCCGACGCCCCGCCATTGGGCGCGGACGAAGAAGCCTTGGCGGCCTTGCGCAGCGCCATCGGCAAGCGCCCGGTGTTTTTGGCGGCGCAGACTCATCCCGGCGAAGACGAAACCGTGTTGCCCGCCCATGATCTGTTGCGGGCGCAATTTCCCGATCTGCTGACCATTCTGGTGCCGCGCCATACGGCACGCGGCGCCGATCTGGAGATGCTGTGCGGCTCACGCGCCTTCCGGCGCCGCTCCACCGGCGAACCGATTGGTCCGCAAACCGCGATCTATATTGCCGATACGATGGGAGAATTGGGGCTGTTCTACCGCCTGGCGCCCTTTTGTTTCCTGGGCGGCACCCTGGTGCCCTTGGGCGGGCATAACGCGATGGAACCGGCGGTCTTACATTGCGCGGTTTTGGCCGGACCGCACACCCACAATGCGCCGCAGGCCTTCGATGCGATCTTTAATGCCCAAGGTTTTGGGCGGGTCGCCAGCAGCGCCGATATCGCGCGGGAAGCAGAACGCCTGTTGCGCGATCCCCATGCCGCCCAGGATGCGGGCGAGGCGGCGGCCCGCGGCGCGGCAAGCCTGGCGGGCGCGGTCGCGCGCACCGTTGCGGCGCTAAAGACCATGCTCGATGCGCGCGCCTGATTTTTGGCGAAGAAAAAACGCGGCGCTGGCTTTGGCGCTGGCGCCCTTGGGCCTTTTGCATGGCGCCAGCGTGGCATTCAAGGCGCGCCGTGCCAAACCTTACGATCCGGGCATTCCCGTCATCTGTGTCGGCAATTTGACCGTGGGCGGCAGCGGCAAGACCCCGATCGCCATCGCCATCGCCCAAGTTCTGCGCGCCAAGGGCCATCGTCCTTATTTTCTCACCCGCGGTTATGGCGGCAGCGAAGGCGGTCCCGCCTTGGTATCGCGCGATCACAAGGCGCACGTCATGGGCGACGAGGCGTTGCTGCTCGCCCGCACCGCGCCCACCATTGTCGCCCGCGACCGGGCGGCGGGCGCAAAACTGGCGAAGGAAAAAGGCGCCACCATCCTGGTGATGGATGACGGACATCAGAATTTTTCCTTGCGCAAAAACCTGTCACTGGTGGTGGTGGATGCCGAAACTGGTTTCGGCAATGGCTTCCAGATCCCGGCGGGACCCTTGCGCGAACCGGTGCGGCAAGGCTTGGCGCGCGCCGATGCGGTGGTCCTGGTTGGCGAAGGTATGCAAGAGCTGGAAGATTTTCGCGGCCCGCTGCTCAGGGCCCATCTTAAAACCGAGGCAGACGCCGTTTGCGGGCAGCGCGTGTTCGCCTTTGCCGGAATCGGGCGGCCGGAGAAATTCGTCACCGCCTTGCAGGAAGGTGGGGCGCTGGTCACCGGCCATTGTTTTTTCGCCGATCATCATCCTTATTCCGAAGAGGACATCCACAAGCTCAAGGCCGCCGCCGGCGAAGCAGTGCTTGTCACCACCGAAAAGGATTTCGTCCGCCTGACGGTGACGCAACGCGAAGGCATAGGCGTTCTCAAGGCTATCGCTATTTTCGAGGACGGTGCGGGGTTGGACGCGTTGCTTGACAGGCTCGCGCCCAGGCCCTAGCCCAAACGGTGATGACGGACCAGACCTTAAGCTTTGGCCAGAAACTGCGCTATGGCGCGGAAGCGGCGATCTTCTTTGGCTTCATGGCGCTGTTCCGCGTCATCGGCTTGAAAGCGGCGTCGCGCCTGGGCGGCTGGATCGGGCGCAATATCTTTCCGCTATTGCCGCCCGACCGGATCGCGCGCGCCAATCTGGCTCTGGCTTTCCCGGAAAAGACCGAGGACGAGCGCCACGAGATTCGCGGCATCATGTGGGACAATCTGGGCCGCGTGGTGGGCGAATATCCACATTTGGACAAATTCTCGACCAAGGGCGAGGACCCGCGTATCGGCTATACGCTTCTGGGCGGCCTGACGCCGGACGATTACAAGGACCGGCCACTGATGTTCATTTCGGCGCATTTCGCCAATTGGGAAATGATGCCGGTCTTGGCGCATGAAATGGGGGTCCAGTCCGCCACCGTGGTCCGTCCGCCCAACAATCCCTATGTCGCCGGCTGGGTGGCGCGCCAGCGCCGCATCCATGGCCCGCCCACCCTGATCGCCAAGCACAATGCCGCCCGCAACATGCTGATGCAACTGCGCGGCAACCGGGCGCTTTGCATATTGGCGGATCAGAAGTTGCGCGAAGGCATCGCCATTCCCTTTTTCGGGCATGACGCCATGACCACGCCCGCGCCCGCAGCGCTGGCGCTCAAGCTCAAGGCCACTATCATCATGGCATCCAACCGCCGGCTGCCCGGATCGCGGTTTCATGTCACGCTTTATTCGCCGTTGGAATTTGAGCCCAGCGGCGACGAAGAAAAAGACATCGTGGCGCTCACCAGGCGGATCACCGCGCGCATCGAGGAACTGATACGCGAGGACCCCGGCCAATGGCTGTGGATTCACAATCGCTGGCCGACGCCGCGCGACGCCAAGCTGATGCGGGGCGCATCGTGAGCACCCGCCAGGACATTTTGAACCAACTCTTCTTCGGCCGTGATCCGTTGCAGGATTTTCCGGCAAGCCGCTTTCCCACCGATCTGCAGGGCTGGCATTCCCAGCACCCCTATCTGACGCAGGCGGTCGCCGAAAAGCGCCCCAGGATCGTGATCGAGGTGGGGGTGTGGAAAGGGGCGTCCGTCGTCACCCTGGCCAAGGAAATGCAGCGTCTGAAGCTGGACGCGGTGGTGATCGCGATAGACACTTGGCTGGGCTCATCCGAACATTATCTGCGGGAGAAATTTATCCCCGACCTGGATTTCGAATTCGGCTACCCCCGGCTCTATCGCAAATTCGCCGCCAATATCTGCAACGAAGGTCTGCAAGATTATGTTGTGCCGCTGGCGCTGGATTCCATCAACGGTTTTCAATTGCTCAAAGCAAAAAACATCCGTCCCGATGTGCTGCACATCGATGCCGGCCATGACTATCTATCCGTAATGGCGGACTTGAAAGCCTGGTGGCCACAGTTGAAGGATGGCGGCGTGTTGATCGGCGATGATTACTTCAAGAAGCCGCTGATTGGGGCGGGCAAATGGCCGGAGGTTCGCCAGGCCTTTGACGAATTTTTCGCCGCCACGCCGCATGTCAAATTCGAAAGCGTCGATGGCAAGTGTTATGTGGGCAAGCCCTAAGTCATTTGGTTTCCCCTCCCTCGCGGGAATGCCTCAGAGCTCGCTTGGCGTCCGACAATAGCGACGCGCCGGGTCATTACGATATGGCACACGCCTTCGCCTTACCACCCGCAGCCTTTGGCGGTGCGAGCGCCATCCTGCCCGTCGTATCAATCGGCTCGGGGAGCGCTTGTTTGTAGCCGTTTGATTTCAGCCAACCTATCGCACCTGGTTGGCCGAGTTGGGCGGCGCGAAGCATCCAGGCTTTGCCTTCGGCTTGCTTCTGGGGCGTTCCAGGCATTTGCAGGAGAGACATGCCGAGATTGAGCATTGCGTTCGCATGACCCCGTTCTGCGGACTGCCGCCATAGATCGAGTGCCTCATCCATATCGAATGCAACCCCCGCGCCTTGTGCATAGAGAAGTCCCAAATTGTTAAGAGCGCGAGGGTTGCCTTGCGCTATGGCGCGACAATACCAACGCACAGCCATCTTCATGTCGACGGGAACACCTGTACCGTAGGTATATTTGTAAGCAATAGCATTCATGCCTTCGCCGTTTCCGCTATCTGCAGACAGGCGATACAGTCTCATAGCCTCGGCTTGATCAGCTTTGGTGCCCTGACCGCGGGCGTACATATAACCCAAATTGACCTGTGCGTCAGAGTCACCCAGATCAGCCGCAGACTTCAACAATCGAAAGGCCAGATTGTAGATGCCATTGTTATAAGCCGCGATGCCATCAATGGTCGCTCTCGAGGTTTCAGCGTCCGCCGCTGGCACGCTAAGGCTCGCCGTGGACAAGACCACGACCGCTACGCTGGCCACAGGCCCAAATTTGAATTTCATATACATGAGGACAATACCTAAAGCGGCTCCGGTTTCGGCTTGCGGGTGGACAGCGACGGGTCCAGCCGGACTTGAAACCAGTTCATCGCCCAATGCAGATGTGGGCCCGTGGCGCGCCCCGTCGCCCCGATCAACCCGATGCGCTGGCCGCGCTTGACCGCATCCCCCGCTTTCACCAGCCGCGCGCTTTGATGCAGATAGGCGGTGGAGACGCCCTGGCCGTGATCCATCAGGGTGAAACCGCCGCTCAGATAATGATCATCGCTGATCAGCACCGTTCCGTCTGCGGGCGCGCATATGGGTGTGCCCGTGGGCGCGGCCATATCCACGCCATAATGCGGCGCCATGGGCACGCCGTTATCGATGCGCCGGCTGCCAAATACCCCGCTTTGGATGCCCGGCGCCGGCCAATCGAAACCGGAGAGAAAATCGCCGCCGTCGCTGTCGGTCAGCCGCGCCAGATAGATCTCTTCGGCTTCGCGGGCGATGCGCGCGGCGACCTCAGGCGGCGGGGTCACCATATTCTGCGGCAACCCGTCCACGCGTTGAATGTCATAGTGGCGCGGCGCGGGCGTGAAGGAACGGCTGTCGCCGCCGCCTTCGGGATAACGCACCGTCACCAGCGAGGCTTTGGCCTGGTCGGGCGCAAAGCCGAAGGCGAAACGGCCGTCGGACATGACCTTGAGCGGGCGGCCATCCAGCGCCACCTGCGAGCCGGGCGGGGCACTGCCCGTCACCAGACTGCCCTGCAGCATCGCGCCGCTGAGGGAGAAGCGTATGGGGTTTTCTTGCGCCCAAGCGGGGGAAACGGACATGCAAAGCGACGCGCCGATAAAAAACCGGCGGCGCATCATTTGGGCGCAAGGCCCTTTTCCTGCGCCCGCGCCGTGGCCGCGGCGGGACTGGCATAGGCTTCCTGCAAATCCACGCTCCAATAGCGCAAGGCATCCAGAGGAATATGCGCGCCCGTCACCGCGCAGACGACATAGCCGCCCGGCGTCACCACTTCATATTCGCCGTCCAGATAGTGAAGCTTAGCTTCACCGGACTCCCGTTCCATCACATTCATGCGTGCAGCTTACCCAATCCGCTCTCAAAAAAGCGAGCCCTGATCCGTGCCGGATTTCCGTTTGGCGGTTTTCGGCTTTTCACCGCCCTCGCCGGCCACCACTTTGGCGTCGCCGTCCTGGAAGGTGAGTGTTAAGGATTCGCCGTTTTGGACCGCGGCCGCCCGGCGGCGCACCGTGCCATCCTCGCCCCGGACCAGCGCAAAACCGCGTTCCAGGACCTTGCGATAGGAGATCAATTCCAATTCCCGCGCCAGCCCGTCCAGGCGCCGGCGCGCCTGTGCCAGCCGCGCCGTCTCGGCCCGCCGCGCCCGTTCGGCCAACGCCGCGCTGCGTTCGGCGCAAATCTTTATCCGGTCTTCCAGTATCTGGGCGCGCAGCCGCGCCGCCGTCCGGTTAAACCGCACTTCGTGTATCTGCCGATTGCGCAGCAGGCCATGCTGCAGCTTGTCCGACGCCATATCCAGGCGTTGGCGCGGGGTGGCGAACAGGCTTTCGGCGCGCGGCAGCACCCGGATCAGTTGCGCCAGATGGCGGCGGCGGTCCTCCATCCCCTTGCCAAAACAGCGCAAGCTCCGCCGCTCGAAATCCAAAATCTGCGACAACAGTTCGGCGCGCACCGGCACCGCCATCTCCGCCGCCGCGGTTGGCGTGGGCGCGCGTATATCGGCGGCAAAATCGATCAGGGTGGTGTCTGTCTCATGGCCCACCGCCGAGATCAGCGGGATGACGCTGGCCGCGGCGGCGCGCACCACCGCTTCGTCGTTGAAGGCCATCAAATCTTCCATCGAACCGCCGCCCCGCGCCACGATGATCAGGTCTGGCCTAGGCAGATTTTCGTGCAAATGTCCGCCAAACGCATTGAAACCGGCGATGGCGGCGGCGATTTCGCCGGCGGCTCTTTCGCCCTGCACCGCCACCGGCCAGAGCAGCACCCGGCGGGGGAACCGCGCGTCCAACCGGTGCATGATGTCGCGGATCACCGCGCCGGTGGGCGATGTCACCACCCCGATCACCTCCGGCAGAAACGGAAGCTTCTTCTTGCGGGCATCGTCGAACAGACCCTCGGCGGCGAGCTTCTTGCGCCGCTCTTCCAACAGCGCCATCAGCGCGCCCAGACCCGCCAATTCGACCTGTTCGACGACGATCTGGTAGCGCGAAGATCCGGCATAGGTGGACAATTTGCCGGTGCAGATCACTTCCATCCCGGCCTCGGGACGCACCCGCAGGCGCGCAACATTGCCGCGCCAGATCACCGCATTCAGCACCGATTTGTCGTCTTTCAGGTCGAAATAGACATGCCCCGAGGAATGGAATTTCAGGCCCGAAATCTCACCCCGCACCCGCACAAAGGCGAACTGCTCCTCGACCGCGCGCTTGAGGGCGGCGGACAATTCTGTGACCGAAAATTCGGGCAGGTTGGCCAAATTGCTATGAGTTGCTGTTTCGGACATGGCGGTATGATACAGGGTGACGGCGAAAAATGGCGAGGCTGCCGTGCGGGTTTTGTTGGTGGGTTCCGGGGGGCGCGAGCATGCCCTGGCTTGGGCGCTTGCCAAAAGCCCGCTGCTGACAAAGCTTACCTGCGCCCCCGGCAATGCCGGCATCGCGCAGGTGGCGGACTGCGTACCGATCCCCGCCACGGACTTCGCCGCCCTGACAAAATTCGCCGTCGAAAACCGAATCGATTTTGCGGTGATCGGGGCGGATCCCCAATTGGTGGCCGGTCTTTGGGATATGTTCGAAACCGCCGGCATCAAGAGCCTGGGCCCCAGCAAAGCCGCCGCCGTGCTGGAAGGCTCCAAGGGCTTTGTCAAAGATTTGTGCGTGGAGGCGGGCATTCCCACCGCCCGCTATCAGCGCTTCACCGCCCCCGATCCCGCCAAAAGCTTTGCCGACAGTCTGGGTTATCCGGTGGTGATTAAGGCGGACGGCCTGGCCGCCGGAAAAGGCGTGATCATTGCGGCCAACAAAACCGAAAGCGACAAGGCCATCGACTTCATGTTCGAAGGTGGCTTTGGGATGAGCGGCCACGCCATCGTGGTCGAGGAATTCATGGAAGGTGAAGAGGCCAGCTTCTTCGCTCTCAGCGACGGCAAGAATGTGATCGCGCTGGGCGGGGCGCAGGATCACAAGCGCGTGGGCGACGGCGACACCGGCCCCAATACCGGCGGCATGGGCGCCTATTCGCCCGCACCGGTCTTGCCGCCTGCCCTGGAACAGGTGGCGATGGAGCAATTTATCAAGCCCACCGTCGCAGCGATGGCGGCAAAGGGCCGGCCCTATCTGGGGGTGATGTATCTGGGGCTGATGATCACCAAAGAAGGTCCCAAACTGGTGGAATATAATGCCCGCTTCGGCGATCCGGAATGCCAGGTGCTGATGCCGCGCCTCAAAAGCGATCTGCTGACCGCGCTGCTGGCGGCGCGCGAAGGCAAGCTCACCCCGCTGCAATGGAGCGACGAGGTGGCGTTGACGGTGGTGATGGCCTCCAAAGGCTATCCCGGCAATTATGAGAAGGGCCATGCGATCACCGGCTTGGAAGAAGCCGCCAAGCTTCCAGGCGTCACCATCTTTCATGCGGGCACCGAAAAACGCGGCGAGGCGATCCTCGCCATGGGCGGCCGGGTGTTGAATGTCACCGCCTTGGGCAAAACCGTGGCGGAAGCCCAGGCCCGCGCCTATGCCGCCGTGGATAAGATCCATTGGGAAGGGGCTTTTTGCCGCCGCGACATTGGTTGGAGGGCGCTCAAGCGCTGAATCGCCTTTCGCGCGGGGGCTGGCGGACGCTAAACCGTTGACAGACCCGGCCCGGCAGGGCACCCAACACCCATGCTTTTGTGGGCGGGCTTTGTTTCCATTCTGATCGGCCTGATGGCGCTGGCGATCGACCGCTGGCTGGCCCATTTCATCTACGACCATGTCAATGCCCGCGTGCATAAGGCGCTGGATTCCATCACCCATTATGCCAAGGCGGGACACTGGCTGGCGGCGGCTGTCCTGGCTTTAATTGTGGCCGCGGGCATGCGCCATTTCCATGTTCTGGCGGAGGAAGTGGCGCAGTTGATCAATTACAGCCTGGCCTTCATCGCCAGCCTGACCATGGGCAGCGCCGTGCTGCATGTCATCAAGCTGGTGCTGGGCCGCCGCCGCCCGCGCGACGATATGGAGATGGGGCTCTACGGCTTCATGCCGCTGGCCTTCAATACCGATTACAACAGCTTTCCCAGCGGCCATGCCCTGACCATCTGCTGCGTGGCGGTGATCTTCACCTGCGTGTGGCCGATGTGGTGGCCGGTATGGTTCGGCATCGCCGCTTTTTTGGCGGTGACGCGCGCGCTTTTGACCGCGCATTTCCTCAGCGATGTTTTGATCGGCGCCGGGATCGGCCTGATCGCGGCGCGCGAGGTGCTACAGCTTGGTTTTCCCGGATTTTCGCCAAGCTGGTTTTAAACGCTAAATTGTCATTCCCGCGAAAGCGGGAAGGTGGATTCTCGTTCGAAGTGCAACAGTTGGCTTAGAAAGACCTCTGCTGGGCTATTCCAGTCAAGGCATTTTCTGGGGGTGTTGTTGTAGGCGTTGACGAGAGCGGTCAGCCG
>DATEMS010000047.1:0-79440 GCA_035275465.1 Rhizomicrobium sp.
CTGCGGCACCTGGCCGTAATTGGTGAGCTGATCGCAGGCAGGGCCCGGCCCCGCATCGGAGCCCCGGGCCACCGGTACATTGGGCGGGCGGATATTGCGCGGCGGTGCGTCCTGCGCGAAGGCGGCCGTGGCCAGCACAACGCCCAGCAACAGCAAGGCAGCATATCCCGATTTCATGCATCCCCCAGATGGCATGCCTTGATGCCGCTTACGGAACCGGGCCGATGGTGGTGAAGCCGGTGCCGCTGCAACCGGACAGGCCATAGCGCAGGAATTTCTGGATGCGTTTTCCGGTATCGACTTCGGCGGTATAGATATTGCCGTGGCCGTCCGTCGCCACCGTATGCAGCCAGTGGAACTGGCCGATCTGCTTGCCGCTGCGGCCCAGCCGCCCCAGCTCCTGCAGATTGCTGCGGTTGAGGATGTAGATGGTCATGTTGGAATTGTCGCCCACATACAGGCAGCTTTGCGCCCGGTCGCTGGAGAAGCTCACCGAGACCGCCGTGCCGGGGATGCCGGTATTGGTCTTCTCGCTGAGGAACTGCTCGGCGACAAAGCCGCAACGGCCGGCTTCGCCGCCCGGATTGGTGCAGGGCCTGCCCAGGTCGGGACTGTGCGTGTCGAAGACCTGGATGCGGTTGTTGCCGCGGTCGCAGACATAGAGCTTGCCGTCCTCGGCCAGCTTCACGCAATGCACCGGCGGACGAAAGAAGGCGGGCTTCCTGTTGCCCTTGGCATAGTCGCGGCTGAAAGGCCCGGCCGCTACCGCCGCCGCGTCATCGATCGGATTGTTGCCATAGGCGCCGAAGGAGCCGATGAACTTGCCGGTATCGGCCTCGATCACCAGAACATGGCGGTTGCCATAGCCGTCGGCAATATAAAGCCGGTTGGTGCGGGGATCGCGCACCATGTCGGTGGCGCGATAGAGCAAGGGTGTGCCGTTGATGCCGCCGTCCGTGTCATTGCTGTTGGGACCGCGCGGCGTGCCGCCGACCCGCAACTTGAAATTGCCATCGCGATCGAATTTGAGCAGAAAACCGTCGCCGCCTTCCTTGTTGGTCCGCCAGGGCGGCGGACCGGCCGGTGCACCACGGCCGGCGGCAGGCGCCGCGCCCGGCGCGGCCGGCGGGTTGGCATTGCCGGTGATCCAGACATTGTCCTGCTGGTCGACATAGATGCCGTGTTCGCCGTTGGGCCAGATGCACCCGTCTTCGGCCTTGCATTTGCCACCGATGAAACCGCGATCGGACGGTCCGCCCCAGGACCGCAGCAACTTTCCGCTCGCATCGAATTCCATCACGGCGGGCGCTGCATTGCAGCAGTCGGACATGGTGCCGAAGGGGCGCGGGAAACCCAGGCCGTTGATCGGCACACCTTCGGCATTGGTGACGCCGGGCAGCGCGGCTTCGGATCCGACTTCCTCGTTGGTGGAGGTGCGGGCACGGTTATAGACCCAGATGTGATTGTGCCGGTCGACATGCAAACCGGCGACCTGTCCGAAAATCCAACGGTTTGGCAGCGGTTGAGGCCAGGACGGATCGGCCACGAAGCTGGGCGCCCTGCCCGTTTTCGAGACATTATAGACGCCGGTATCGCGCAACAGGCGCGAAACGCTGGCGCCAAGGACATTGGCGCCGCCTTGCGCCCAAACCGGTGCGGTCAATGCTGCAACCGCGAACGCACCCAGCGCCAAACGTGCCATAAAATTCATCTTGATCCCCCCGAAGGTTTTTCTGACAAAATCTGCTTCTCGGCGCGACCTGTCTGGCCTGTCCCTGGTTTTGAAGACACCCGGCTCCATAAAAACACCTAACCGAGTGTCTTCAAAACCAGGGACAGGCCACATTGCGGGGCCTCCTGTTCCGCTGGCGGCAAGATTAGGGCCAAGTTTGTCGACGGGGCGGCCCAAACCGGATTGTTGCCTTGCTGCGCGGCCGAGGCTTAAGTCGGGGATGATCAAAAAGCACACGCTGTTCGGCGCCCCGGCGCCGGCGCAAGACGAGTCCCGTCACAAGGAGACGCGTTCTATCACGGGGGCGCCGCTCGGCGACCTGGCTTTGTTTGTCGCCATCTTCGGGATCGTTTGGGCTGGATGTGTGATCTTCGTATGGAGGCTTGAGGGGCTGTCTGCGGAGGCGCGCCCCTGGTTTCGCACCGCCATCTGGTGTTTCGCCGCCGCAATTTGGGTCTGGTGGCAAAAGCCGCGCCGGCCACTGGACTGGCTGGGTCTGACACCGCTTTCAGCCAGGATCGTCGCCGTTTCGGTCATTGCCTTTGTGGTGATCTTGGCTTGGAATCTCCTGCGGGTGCAACTCATCGGCGGGGCTGTCGATGGTCTGCGAACGCTATCTGTTAGCGGATATCTTTGGAGTGTCGTGGGCGTCTTCGTGGAAGAGTTGCTCTTGCGCGGCGTGGTCCAGACACGGCTGGCAGAATGTCTTTCCACGCCCATCGCAATCATCGTATCGGCAGCGCTATTTCTGGCGATCCATATTCCCGGATGGATACTCCTTTCAATGCCGATCGATGCGGTTGTTGTCACCTCCGTCTTTCTGCTGGGGCTGGTTTGCGGCTGGCTCCGCTCGCGCAGCGGGAGCCTCTGGCCAGCCGTCAGCGCGCATTGGGCCAACAATCTTGGGGCCATGCTCTAGCTGTGGAGCAGATTATTCCCGGCGATGCCGAATCTGGTGATGGGTGGCATTCTGGCCTTTCGCTGGGACATATCTCTTCGTGACAAGGGCAAGGAGTCCACATCGCTATTCCGTAAGGTACGGCTTCGTGGAATCGCCATTTAGGTACTCATAACCGCTCTGAGCCCGGTAAGGACGATGCCATTTGGCCCCACATCGAACTCAACGGTCCAATGGTCAAACCATGCCGCGCATCCGCCTTCGTGACAGGTCATTCCTTGAAGCTGGGGCTTCTCCTTGAGTACGCGCGTGATGGTCCGCTCTTTGAAGGCGCGCTTGCGTTCTGGCGTATCGAACCGTTCGATACCCGTCACACGGGACACGGGCAGCCTCTCCAACGCGGCCTGGAGGATTTCGGGTGAAGCAGAGATTCGTTCCCACATCTGCTGAAAGGATCGCAGTGTGCCATCGGTGACATTCCCCAACGGCATATACCGAGGGTCATCACCGGGCGGACAGTCAGATTCAGCAATGAATCCCAAAACCTGAGACCTCGCTGGATAGCGCATAGCCGTCCACTTCGGTGGTTGCAGACTGCTCCAACCACTCAACATAAAGTACCAATTGGGTGCATTGCTGTCATAGAGCAGATGGACGAGCACGCGATCCGAAGCGGAGCCGAGAAATACCTCTTTCTCGAATGTACGGCATACGCCATTCCGATTGGGACGCGGTTCACGCAGATAGTAATGTATGTTCCTATCAGCGTCGCGGCATGTTCGGAATGCCAACTTCGCGCCTTGTCCTCTGAAGCTAGCGGCAATTGCCGGTGGCACATTCGCACTCTGAGCGCTGAATAGCCGCTCATCAAAGCAATCCATGAGCGCTTGTACGGAGCCTGGCGGCGATGGAACAACAAAGGCCACTGCGGGAGTGCCGGTCGCTACCAAACCAGCTGCAGCGAGTGTGCTAAAAATTCGCCTGATGCTCATCGCATTGCCTCAAGCACTCAGCGGCTCAATGCGGCTTTATACATCCTTTTTTGGAGCCGGACGAGGAATGCGAGGTTTTCTTAGTCGCCATGCATGCAGTATCGCGCAAAATCACAATGGAATGCCAAATCGGCGTCGTTGGTTCAAAAATATAGTGCCAAATCAAGCCCCTACAAGGTATGATAAATCTGCGTCATTACGCGATGCTCGATTGAGAAGAATAAAGGGCGAGCTTTGCGCCCATCGCAAAGAGGGAGAGAAGCATGACATTTCGCACCGCCATGGCCGTGACCGCGCTGGCCGCACTTTTGGGCTCCGCCACCACCGCCCATGCCGCGCGCGCCTATATCGGCACCTATACGCCCGATCCCGCCGAGCCGCGTTCCGCCGGCAACAATGGCCAAGGCATTTATCTGGCGGACATAGACGGGGCGACGGGCGCGCCCTCCAATCTTAAACTGGTAGCCAAGACCCTGTCGCCGTCCTGGATCGCTTTGTCGGCCGACCACAGGTTTCTTTATGCCGTGAATGAAGTGGCCAGCCATGGCCCCGATAAAAACGGCGCCGTCACCGCTTTCGCGGTGGACAGGAAGAGCGGTGCGCTCAAGCAGATCAATGTGGTGGATGCGGGCGGTCCTATTCCTTGCCATGTCAGCATTCATCCGTCGGGCCGATTCTTGTTGGTGGCGAACTATACCGGCGGCTCCTTCAGTGTGATCCACATCAATGTCGATGGCAGCTTGGGGGAGATTACCGATGTCGTGAAACCCGTCGGACCGATGGGGGTCTATCAGGCTTCCGACCGGCCGGTGGGCATGGCGGGCAGCAAGGAGCCGCACGGCAGCCACGGGCATATGATCCTGCCCGATCCCAGCGGCCAATATGTGCTGGGCGCCGATGCGGGACGCGATCAGATCTTTGTCTGGCGGCTGGATCAGATCACCGGCAAGCTGAAGGAAGTGTCGGTCACCAAGTCGCTGGCCGGGGCGGCGCCGCGCCATTTTGCCTTCTCGCCGGACGGAAAAACC
This sequence comes from Rhizomicrobium sp., assembly GCA_035275465.1. Lineage (GTDB taxonomy): Bacteria > Pseudomonadota > Alphaproteobacteria > Micropepsales > Micropepsaceae > Rhizomicrobium. The sequence goes on from DATEMS010000047.1 coordinate 4,651, forward strand.
CTGTACCAGCTTCAGGAACAGAATTCCCGCCTGCAGGTCTATGGCTTTGCGGACGGCAAGCTCACGCCCAAAGGCGCTTCGATTTCCACGCTGCCGGACGGCTACCAAGGCGCCAACACCACCTCGGAAATCCTGATCGATAAGAGCGGCAAGCATCTTTATGCCGCCAACCGCAATCATGACTCCATCGCCATCTTCTCGGTGGGCACGGACGGGAGCGTCAAGCGCATCGCCAACACCCACACCGAAGGCACCATTCCGCGTAGCCTGACGTTGGATCCCACCGGCAAGTTTCTCTATTCCATGAACCAGCGCGCCGACAATCTCACCACTTTCCGCTTGGACGCCCATGGCGTGCCGAAATTCACCGGGAAATTTCTGGCGGTGGGTGCGCCGGCGGTGATGGTTTTCCTGCCGGATTAACGCGCGGCGCTATTTGGGCTGCGGCGTGGTCCGCAAGTAAGGCTTGTGCGTCTTATAGCCGGGGAACAGGCTGGCGGCGTCGTCATTGGTGACCGCAGCGGTGATGATCACATCGCCGCCCTGTTTCCAATCGGCAGGGGTTGCCACCTTGTGCTTGGCGGTGAGCTGCATGGAGTCGATGACACGCAATATCTCGGCGAAGTTGCGGCCGGTGGTCATCGGGTATACCAGCAGCAGCTTGATCTTTTTGTCGGGGCCGATGATGAAGACATTGCGCACCGTGGCATTGTCGGCGGGCGTGCGGTTCTCGGAGGTGCCGGGCGCATCGGCGGGCAGCATGCCGTAAAGCTTGGAAACTTTGAGATCGGTGTCGCCGATCATGGGGAAGTTCGGACCCATGCCCTGGGTTTCCAGAATGTCGGCGGCCCATTTGTCGTGATTGTCCACCGGGTCCACCGACAGGCCCAGCACCTTGACGCCGCGCTTGTCGAATTCGCCCTTGAGCTTGGCGACCGCGCCCAATTCGGTGGTGCAGACCGGTGTGAAGTCCTTGGGATGGGAGAAGAACAGAACCCAATTGTCGCCGGCCCAGTCATAGAAATGCAGCTTGCCTTCTGTGGAGTCGGCGGTGAAATCGGGCGCGGTTTCGTTGATGGCCAGGGGCATGGAGCACTCCTTTGAAATGGGGTAGCGGAGACTAGCCCAAGGTGGCTACGGCTGTCAGGTGGGGCGGTCTTTAGAATGCGGCTTGACGGCGCGGCGCGGCGGCACCATAAGCCGCCCAGGTGCAAGGTGTAGGGAACGCGGGAGAGGGCGTTAGGCGAGAGCCGGACCGCCCAATCAAAAAAGCCGCGGCTGCCCCCGCAACTGTCGCCGGTGAGTTTTGGCCAAAGAGGCGTTTGGCGTGGCCCATAGCGACAGCGTATGGGCGACCGCCTCTTCAAAAAGTCACTGAGACCCTGGTTCAAAAGGGGTTTTGGGAAGATAGGCCAAAGCGCTGATCCGGCTAGCCAGGAAACCTGCCTTGCGCCGTCGTCTTGTAGCCTGCCGGGGATGGCGGGGTGCAGCGGGAGAAACCGCAGGCGACAAAGTTGGAGTCGTCATGCGGGGCCGAAAAACCCTTATTGGAATACCGCAGGGCGCCTCCTGAGCCAGGAGACGTTTGATGAAATCTTTTCTTTTGACTTCCGCCGCCCTTGTCGCTCTGACCGCGCCGGTCTGGGCGGCGCCCTTGCCTCTGGAGGATGAGAGCGTGGTGGTGAGCGCCACGCGCATTCCCACGCCGGTGGCGCAAATCGCCAGCAGCGTGACGGTGATCACCGCCGCCACGATCGAAAAGCGCCAGCAGCGTTCGCTGCCCGACGTGCTGCGAGACGTGCCGGGACTGAACATCGTGCAGACCGGCGGCGCGGGCGGCCAGACCTCGCTGTTCCTGCGCGGCGCCAATCCCAATCATACCAAGCTGCTGCTGGACGGCATTGACATCGCCGATCCTTCCACCCCCAGCGGCGCGGCGGATATCTCCAAGCTGCTGGCCGGCGACATCGCCAAAGTGGAAGTGCTGCGCGGGCCGCAAGGCGCGCTGTATGGCTCCGACGCCATTGGCGGGGTGGTCAACATCCTTACCAAAGCGGGCGAGGGGCCGATGAAAATCACCGCCGATGTGGAAGGCGGCAGTTTCGACACCTTCAACCAGCGCGCATCGGTTTCGGGTTCAGCAGGCGATTTCCACTATGCCGCGACCTTGCAGCATTTCCATTCCGCCTCCACGCCGGTCACACCGCTCAATCTGTTGCCGCCGGGCCAGCGCCGCAACGACGATTTTTACGACAATGTCACCGCCACGGCCAAGCTGGGCTATGATGTGACGGACAATTTCGATCTGGGCTTCACGGGCCGTTATCTGAATAGCCTGGGCAAGATCACGGGTGACGCCTTCAACTTCGTCACCTTCGCATCTTTCCCGTCGCCCACCCGCACGCGTATCTCGTCCGTCCAGTATCAGTCGCGCGCCACCGCGCATCTGGTTTTGTGGGACGGGCGGCTGGATCAGACTCTGGGCGTGGCTTATGGCAGCACCATTACCGCCACCCAGGATCCCGACAATGGCGACAGCCGCGCCATCGGCGACCGCATCAAGCTGGACTGGCAGGGCAATATCGCGGTGACGGATGGCCAGACGGTCGTGCTGGGCGCGGAGACGGCACGCGATGCGTTGCATCCGGGTCTCTCCTTCGGCTTTCCCTCCACCCTGTCGCGCGGCATCACCACCAATGCCGGTTATGCCGAGCTGCAATCGGATTTCGGCTTTGGCCTCTATAGCAGCGCCTCGATCCGCTATGACGATAATAGCCGCTTCGGCGACAAAACCACTTGGCGGATCGCGCCGGCCTGGGTGATCGAAGACACCGGCACCAAGCTGAAAGCCAGTGTGGGCAGCGGCTTCAAGGCGCCCGCCTTGCAACAGCTTTACGGCACCTTTGGCGGCAATGTGAATCTGAAGCCGGAAACCAGCTTCGGTTATGATGTGGGTGTGGAGCAATCCTTTCTGGATGGCGCGGTGACGGGCGGGGTCACCTGGTTTCAGAACAACATCAAGAACCTGATCGTGTCGGGTCCGGCGCCCAGCTTCCAACTGGATAATATCGGGCGGGCGCGAACCAGTGGCGTGGAAAGTTTCATCGCTTGGAAGGTGCTGGATACGCTCACCCTGCGCGCCGATTACACCTATACCGATGCGCTGAACGCGGCGACCAAGCAGGCGCTGCTGCGCCGGCCGCGCCATAAGGCCAGTGTCAGCGGCGACTGGCAGGCGACGGATGATCTCAGTCTGAATGCCAGCCTGCTCTATGTCGGACCGCAGATCGATGGCAATCGCGATTTCTCCATTCCGCGCCACAAGATGCCCGATTATGTCACCCTGGATTTGGCGGCCAGCTACCGGCTGACCGACAAATGGAGCCTGTTCGGCCGGATTGAGAACGCCACCGATACCGACTATCAGAGTCCCGACGGCTTTCTGCGCCCCGGCATCGGCGCTTATGGCGGGATCAAGGTGAACTTATAGGAGCGTCGGCGATAGCCGGAGCGACCAGAGAAAAAGCATGAAAGCTGGGGTTCTCGCGGCTGCCGTCTTGCTCCTGTTACCGGGGCAGGCGGCAGCCGCGTCTTCCAAGCCCCAGCGCATCATGTCGCTCAAGATCTGTACCGACCAGCTCTTGATGGATTTGGTGGCGCCGTTGCGTATCGTCTCGGTCACGTTTTTGGCGCAGGAGCCGGCGGCGCTCCGCTGGTGGCCTGGGGCCAAAAACCTGCGCGTCAATTACGGCAGCGCCGAGGAGATTTTGGCGGCGCGGCCCGATCTGATCCTGACCGACAGTTTCACCGCGCCGGCACTCAAGCCCTTGCTGGCACGCAGCGGCGCCAAAGTGGTGGAGCTTCCGCTGGCGGAAAATTTCGCCAACATCCGCAAAGCGGTCCGCCTGACCGCCAAGGCGGTAGGCGAGGAGGCGCGCGGCGAGGCGCTGATTGCGCGCATGGACGCCGATTTGCGCGATATTGCGGCCAAGCGTCCCAAACATGGGATGAGCGTGGTGCAATGGGGCGAGGGCGGCTATGTGCCGGGCACCGGCGGGTTGTTTGACGCTGTTCTCACCGCCATCGGTGTTCGCAATGCCGAGCGCGGCAGTTTCGGCTTTTATGACGTCGAAAGTCTGCTGGTGAAGAATCCCGATGCCCTGGTCTATGCCAACACCTATGACGGCATGGTCAGCCTGCGCGATCATCAGAGCTTTCAGGCCGCCTTGATGCGCCGCTATCAGGGACGCCGCGTCAGCTATGACTCCCTTTATGGCTGCGGCGTGCCGAACACCGCGCGCGCCGCCAAACGCCTGCAGGCCGCGTTGGTGGATGTGACGCCATGAGCCGGTTGAACTTCACGCTGGTGCTGTTGTTGATCTTGGCCAGTGCCGCCTCGCTATTGGTGGGACGGGTATGGCTGCCGCCGGCCTCGCTGCAAGAGGTGTTTTCCTCCCAAGACACGCTGGCCTCGCTGATCGTGATGGAGATCCGCTTGCCGCGCACCGTGCTGGCCTTGATCGTGGGTTCCGTGCTAGGGCTTTCCGGCGCGGTGCTTCAAGGATTCACGCGCAATCCTCTGGCCGAACCTGCGCTGCTGGGCGTGTCCAGCGGTGCGGCGCTGGGCGCGGTGATCGCGATCTATTTCGGGCTTGCCGCGCTTTCGCCGGTCACCGGTCCTCTTCTGGGCATGGTCGGTGCTCTGACGGCGTGTGCGCTCACATTCGCGCTGGGCCGCAATGGCACGGTGGCGCTGGTGCTGGCGGGCGCCGCGGTGTCCAGCCTGACGGCGGCGGGCATCGCGCTGGCGCTGAACTTTGCGCCCAATCCCTATGCGGCTTACGAAATCATGTCCTGGCTGCTGGGCTCGCTGGCCGACAAGAGCTGGGCGCAGGTCACGCTGATCATTCCCTTTGTGGTTCTGGGCGCCGGTCTTCTGGCGGTCACGGGACGGTCTTTGGATGCGCTGTCCTTGGGCGAAGCACAGGCCCAAAGCCTAGGCGTCGATCTTTCACGGCTGGCGGCGCTGGTGGTGGCTGGGACGGCGCTCAGCGTGGGGGCGATCACCTCTGTGGCGGGGGCGATCGGGTTTGTCGGATTGGTGGCGCCGCATCTGGTGCGCCCCTTTGTCGGCTATGCGCCGCGCCGCGTTTTGCTGCCTGCGGCTTTTGCCGGCGCGCTGCTTCTTTTATGCGCCGACATCGCCGCGCGTCTGGTGCACACCAATCCCGAATTGCGCCTGGGCGTGTTCACCAGCCTGCTGGGCACCCCCTTCTTCTTTTGGCTGGTGGTGCGTATCAAAAAGGTGGCGCCATGACTTTGCTGGCGGCCGAGAATGTTTCGCTGACACGCGGAGGCCGCACCATTCTTCGCGATGTTTCGCTCCAGGCCCATGCCGGTGAATTCATTGCCGTGCTGGGCCCCAATGGCGCGGGCAAGTCGAGCCTGTTGTCTGTGCTGGCCGGCTTGTTGAAACCGGACAGCGGACAGGTGGTGCTGGACAGCAAATCTTTACGAGCGCTTTCCACTCGCCAACTGGCGGCGCGGCGCGCCTATCTGCCGCAAAATCCGCAGCTGGAATGGCCCATATCGGTGAAGCGTCTGGTGGCGCTGGGCCTGACGCCCAGGCTTCCCGCCACGGGCGGGTTGCCCGAACATTTTCAGCCCGCCATCGCGCGCGCGCTGGAACGCTGCGATCTGGCGGACAAGTGCGACCAGGCCGCCACCACCTTGTCGGGCGGCGAATTCGCCCGCGCCATGCTGGCACGGGCCATCGTCAGCGAACCGCAAATCCTGATCGTGGATGAGCCGATCACCGGGCTTGATCCGCGCCACGCCATGCAATCCATGCAGCTTCTTTCGGATTTCGCGCGCGGTGGAACTTTGGTGATCGCCTCGCTGCACGATCTGACATTGGCGGCGCGCTATCCGACCCGCGTCGTCGTACTTGTGGATGGAGCGGTGATCGGCGATACGGATTCACTCACAGAAGAACTTGTCCACAGGGCGTTCGGCGTCGGAGCGTTTCTGACGGGCCAGGGAGATTCGCGCTCCTTCACACTTTTGTCCCCAAGCGAAAAATGACGCCTGTGTGAAAGTTTTCCGGCTTGACGGATTCCGCGAATAGGCCCCTAGATATAGTCGTTCACGGTCACTCGAATGCTCTGGATAGGGGATTCAAGGGAACTTCGGAGCGGCCTGGTGGGGCCGGAATCCGGGGCTGCCCCGCAACTGTAAACGGCTGATTTTTGGCACCCGCCACTGGGATTTGTCCTGGGAAGGCGCCGGAAAGAGGGCCGCGAGCCAGGAGACCTGCCGCGAACGGGATTTGAGCGCATGGGGCGGGGCGTCCCAGAGGGGCTGTAGGGCTGCGGGATACTCTTGCTGCCAAAGCCTCCCGATTCCCCGAACCACAAAGGGGAACGCATATGTCGGCACTCGGTAAACTTGTTCTGGAAGGCGATTTCGACAATGACGGCCAAGTGGTCGCCCAGACGCCGCCGGAACGGGTGATCGAGCGTTCGGTGGTGGTGACGCGCACCGTCACCGAAACGCCGGTGGTCAAGCCCAAGCCCGAACCCGAGATCGCCCCCCAAATCATCCCGCGCATTGTTCAAGACCTGTTCCAGTCGGCGCCCCAGCCGCCGCTGCCTTATCCTTTGGCGCCGCGTCCCAAGCCCGCCGATCTCACTTTGGACCGCGCCCGTGACGCGTTGCTGACCCCGTTCGGCAAGGCGACCCTCACCGACCGTTATCTGATGCCCGGCGAAAGTTTTCAGGACATGTTCGCCCGCGTCTCATGCGCCTATGCCGATGATGTAGGTCACGCCCAGCGGCTTTACGACTATATGAGCCGGCTGTGGTTCATGCCGGCCACGCCCATCCTGTCCAATGGCGGCACCAAGCGCGGTTTGCCGATCTCCTGTTTCCTCAATGATGTATCGGACTCTCTGGACGGCATTGTCGGCACCTGGAACGAGAATGTGGCGCTGGCCAGCAATGGCGGCGGCATCGGCACCTATTGGGGCAAGGTCCGCTCCATCGGGGAAAAAGTGAAGACCGGCAAGACCAGCGGCATTATCCCCTTCATCCATGTGATGGACGGGCTGACGCTTGCGATCAGCCAGGGTTCGCTGCGGCGCGGTTCAGCCGCCGTCTATCTCGACATCACCCATCCGGAGATCGAGGAGTTTCTGGAGATTCGCAAGGCTTCCGGCGACTTCAACCGCAAAGGGTTGAACCTGCATCACGGCATTAACATTACCGACGAATTCATGGACTGCGTGAAGCAGGGCAAGATGTTCGGTTTGCGCAGCCCCAAGGACCAGCAGGTGTTGCGCGAGGTCAATGCCCGCGAGCTGTGGCAGCGCATCCTGGAAACCCGGCTGCAGACCGGCGAGCCCTATATCCTGAACATTGACGCGGTGAACCGGGCGCTGCCCAAGCACCAGCGCGAGTTGGGGCTGAAGGTCAATACCTCCAATCTGTGCAGCGAAATCACCCTGCCGACCGGCGCCGACCATGACGGCAAGGAACGCACGGCGGTCTGCTGCCTATCATCCCTGAACATCGAAACCTGGGACCAGTGGGCCGAGGCCGAAGGTTTTGTCGAGGATGTGCTCAGGATGCTGGACAATGTGTTGACCAGCTTCATCGAGGAGGCGCCGGATTCCATGCACCGGGCCAAATACAGCGCCCTGCGCGAGCGCTCGGTGGGCCTGGGCGTGATGGGCTTTCATTCCTTCCTGCAGATGAAAAACATCCCGCTGGAAAGCGCCATGGCCAAGTCGTGGAATCTGCGCATCTTCAAGAAGATACGCCGGGAAGCGGATGCGGCCTCTTATCATCTGGCCGAAGAGCGGGGCGCCTGCCTGGACGCGCAGGAAAAGGGCATGAAGGCCCGTTTCAGCCACAAGATCGCCATCGCGCCGACCGCCTCGATCAGCATTATCTGCGGCGGCGCGTCGGCCTGCGTCGAGCCCATCCCGGCCAATGTTTACACCCACAAGACCCTGTCGGGCGCCTTCTCGGTCCGCAATCCCTACTTGCAGGAATTGCTGGAGACCAAGGGTCAGAACACCGACGCGACTTGGCAGTCGATTGTCGAGCAGGAAGGCTCTGTCCAGCATCTGGATTGTTTGAGCGAGGAAGAGAAGGCGGTCTATCGCACCGCCTTCGAGATCGACCAGCGCTGGATCATCGAGCTGGCGGCCGACCGCACGCCTTACATTTGTCAGAGCCAGTCGCTGAATCTATTTTTGCCAGCCGACATCGACAAGTGGGACCTGCACATGCTGCACTGGACGGCGTGGGAGCGCGGTATCAAGAGCCTTTATTACTGCCGCTCCAAATCCATCAGCCGCGCCGGTTTTGCCGGCCAGTTGGAGAAGAAAGAAAAGGGCGTCACTTCTGCGCCTCGCACCGACTATGAAGAGTGTCTCGCATGTCAGTGAAGAATCTGGGATCGGTCGATCCGCGCACACTCATCGGCAAAGGCACGGTCGGCCTTCTGAATGCCACCGGCACCTATGACATCACCCGCTATCCCTGGGCCTATGACTGCTGGAAGCGCCAGCAGCAGACCCACTGGATGGGCGAGGAAGTGCCGCTGGGCTCCGACATTCGCGACTGGCAGTCGGGCCACCTAACGGCAGCCGAAAAAAGCCTGCTGACCCAGATTTTCCGCTTCTTCACCCAGTCGGACGTGGAAGTGGGCGACAATTATCTCAAGCGCTACATCCCCATCTTCCAGCCGCTGGAAGTGCAGATGATGATGGCCGCCTTCACCAATATGGAGACGGTGCATATCGACGCTTATGCGCTGCTGCTCAAGACGCTGGGCATGCCGCAGACCGAATTCGAGGCTTTCCGCGATTATCGCGAGATGAAGGCCAAGGCCGACTACATGCACACCTTCGGGGTGGGGACCTGCGCCGACGTGGCGCGCACGCTTGCTATGTTCGGCGCCTTCACCGAAGGCATGTCGCTGTTCGCCAGCTTCGCCATGCTGATGAACTTCCCCCGTTTCAACAAGATGAACGGCATGGGCCAGATCGTCTCCTGGTCGGTGCGCGACGAAAGCCTGCACTGCGAAGGCATCACCAAGCTCTATCACGCCTGGGCCGATGAGACGGGCTGCGTCACCAAGCAGGTGCGCGACGATATCCGCGACGTCGCCCATACCATGGTCGGGCTGGAAGAAGGCTTTGTCGATCTGGCCTTTAGCCTGGGCGAGGTTCAGGGCATGACCGCCAAGGAAATCAAATCCTATGTCCGTTATATCGCGGACTGGCGACTGACCCAGCTGAGGCTGGAGCCGGTGTTCGGCAATTTCGAAGCCACAGAGAGCGGTTATCGTCAGCTCAAGGCGCATCCCTTGCCCTGGCTGGTGGAAATCCTCAATGGCGTAGAGCACGCCAACTTCTTCGAGCAGCGTGCCACCGAATATTCCAAGGGCGCCTCGCGCGGGTCTTGGGACGGCGAGCAGGGCGTTTGGTCCACCTTCGACAAGCGCAACCAAATCGCGGCTGAGTAGTTCTGTTCTTCCTCTAGGGAGACGCGCGATGGCATGGCTTGATCCCTTTCCTTTGGGACTTATCGCCTTCGCGATCTTGCTGGCTTTGCTTGCCGCCGCGGAAGCTGGCTATCACGGCCATCGCTGGCTGCTCAAACGGCGGGGTGAGGGCGGCGGCGATAGTCACGACCACCTCCTGACCGCGATCCTGGGTCTGCTGGCGTTGTTGATGGGCTTCACTTTTTCACTGGCCTTGAACCGCTATGAGGCGCGGCGCGAATTGGTGGTGCAGGAGGCCAATGCCTTGGGCACGACCTGGCTAAGAGCGCAGTTGGCGGAGCCGGCGCACAAGGTGGAGATCAGCGGCTTGCTGCGTGACTATCTCAACGTCCGCCTGGCCTGGTCGGAGGCCGCCACCCCGCAAGTGGACGCGCGGACGGATGAGCTGCAGCGGAAATTATGGGCCGCGACCGGGCAAGTGGTGCGCACCGACTCGCAACTGTCGCGCCCCCTGATAGACGCGATGAATCAGAGTTTCGATCTGGCCGCGACACGTGCCGCGATGCGCTCCGCTCACGTGCCGGACCGGGTGCTGGATGTTTTGTTGCTTTATGCTCTGTTGTCGGCGGCGATGCTGGGCTATGCCTCGGCGGCCAAGGGCAAGCCGCAGCGCATCGCCACCAGCGCGGTCATGCTGTTATTGACGCTTGCCATGGTGATGATCCTGGATATCGACCGCCCGCGCAGCGGCGCCATCCAGGTTTCCCAACAGCCTTTGGAAGAACTCAAGCAATCCTGGCGATAAGGGGCGTCCTGCCGTTAAAGCACCGTCACCGGCAGAATAAAGAAAATCCTCATCCGGGGCTTGGGGGCGGTGGCTATTCCGGCGCGCTCACGTCATTGCCGCTGTGCGCGAACGTTACCGGCTTGAAGTCCCAGCCTTTCATGATGCGCAGGACCGTCTCCAGTTCGTCCTTGATGGCATTGCGCCGGATGGCATTCAGCATCTGCTCATTGTTGAGGAACACGGACGTCGGGTCGCGGCCGCGCGGGCCCGGCAGGGAGAGGAACATGGGTACTGAATTCATGATGCCGGTCCGGAGAAAATCCTGGAACCATTTCTGCCGCACGATCCGGTTGGGATTGCCCACCAGCATCAGCCCTATGCCGATGCGTAGCTTGAATTGCTCCGGAATGCCTTCGGTCTCGACCATGGGCATCACGCCCGATTTGTCGGGCCGCCAGCTTTCGTCGAAAATCGCTTGCGTGCGCCAGGCGCAATAAAAACTGCGGCAGACCGGCGGGCGGGTGTCATAAATGGCGCAGCCGCCGCCCAGGCAATGCTTACAGGCCACACAGGACTGTTTCTGCATTTCGGGCTGGTCGATCTTTGGCGTCACGCAACAGACGGTGCAGCCGCCGCATTCCCGCCCTTCGATCAATTTCATGGCGTCCGCGTCCTCAAAATGTGCTGAGTGGCAAGCCGCTTTCGCGCCACGCCTTGATGCCGCCGTCCAGGGCGGCGGCATGGACGTAACCCAGTTCGCGCAAGGTGGCGGCGGCCAGGGTGGAAATATGCCCGAACTCGCACGCCACCAGAATGCGGCGGGTGGGATCAGGCAGTTCCTTGTTCACCCGCAATTCCAGTTGTCCGCGCGGCAGATGCTGGGCCCCGGGAATATGACCTGACGCAAAGGCCTCCTTTTCCCGCACATCCAACAGAATAAGCCCCAGATCGTTGCGGCCCACACGCTCCGCCAATTCGGCCATGGAGACAAAGGGGATGTGGGCGGAAGCCTCCGACAAAAGCTGCGCCACCGTCTTGCCGCCGCTCATATTGGTGCGCAGCGCCTCGGTCAGATGGGTGGGGGCGTCCAGATTGAGCTGCCGCATCATGGCGATGAAGTCGGCGCGCTCGCGCTTTTGCAGCCGCGGATTGGAAACGATCTCCTCGCCGATGCTGGAATGGCTGCGGCCCTTATAGTCGTGCGCCGGATAGACCAGCAAAGCCGGGTCTTGTTTCAACAGCCGGTCAAACAGGCTGTCATACAATTGATCGGGGTCGCCGGTGGGAAGATCGGTGCGCCCGGTGCCGCCGATCAGCAACGTGTCGCCGGTGAAGATACGGTCTTCCGCCACAATGCACATGCTGTCGCGGGTATGGCCGGGCGTGTGCAGCGCGCGCAGCCGCATAGCGCCCACCCGCAGGATCTCGCCATCGTCCAGCCGGAAATCGGCATAAGGCGCGGGCGAGAGTTTGCTGGCCACCACCGGCACGCCCAGCGTCTTGCCCAATTCCTTGGCCGCCGAGAAATGATCGGCATGGGTGTGGGTGTCCAGCACATAGCGGATGCGCACCCCGTCCTTGGCGGCGAAACCCAGATAGCGGTCCATCTGCGCGATATTGGGATCGATCAGGATGGCGGAGCGCGCTTCCTCGCAGCCCAGCAGATAGGATTGGCAGCCGCCGGTGGCGATCTGTTCGAAAATCATCGCATGCCCCAACAAAATCCGCGCGGACTATAGCCTATCGGTTTCGCAGCGCCGCCCGGAATTTCTTGTCATTCTTCAGCACGAACTCCCGCCGCATGGCGCCTTTGCGGGTGCGGTGCTTTTCGGCATAGACCAGGGTCCAGACCCGGCCGCGGGTGGTTTTGGCGCCGACGCGTTTTGGGCCGACTCGCGTATCATTGTGCTGGGCCAGCCGCCGCTCCAGGTCCAGGGTCCAGCCCACATAGGTCAGGACCCGTCCCCGGGGTGTTTTTGCGGCCAGGACATAGACAAAAGAGGGCATGGCGTTTCGCGTGGTTCGCCTGATTATAACAAGAAATATCATGAGACGGGCGCCGGCGCTTTTGACGGCCCTGTTGCTCACGGCTTGCGTGGACGCCCCGCCCACCACGCCGCAAGTGGCGGCGCTGGACCAGAACGATCTGGGCTTGACCGGCGCGGCCGCGCCCCAGGCGCCGCAGCAATGGTGGAAGGCGTTCCAGGACCCGCAAGTGGACCGGCTGGCGGGTCTGGTGATGGCGGACAATCCCACCCTGGCGGCGGCGATGGCGCGGCTGAGGGCGGCACAAGCGGAATGGACGGTGAGCCGCGCGCAAAATCTGCCGCGCCTGGATTTGGACGCCAGCCAGCAGCGCACTTTGTTCAGCCAAAATTCCATCATCCCCCCGCCCTATGGCGGCAGCTATCAATGGTTCGGAAATATCACCGCCGCCATGAACTGGAATCTGGATTTCTGGGGCCGCCAAGCGGCGCTGATCGAGAAAGCGCGCCACACCGCGCAAGCCGCGGCGCTGGACGCGGAGGGCGCGCATCTGGCGCTGTCGGGGGCCTTTGCCCAGGCCTATGTCAATCTGTTTCTCAATTATCAATATGGCGATATCGCCGATGCCACCGTCGCCCAGCGCGAAGAAATCGTGAAAATCACCCAGGGCCGCCTGAATGCCGGTTTGGAGAATGCCAGCGCGCTGGAGCAGGCCAAGGCGCTTTTGTCCATCGCCAAGGCCGATCAATTGCGCTTCGCCGCGGCGCGCGAAATGGATTTGCATGCCATCGCGGCCCTGGCGGGGCGGGGCGGGGACCTGTATCAGACCATCACCCGTCCCCATCCCAATCTGAACGCCGCGCTGCCTTTGCCGCGGCAACTGCCCGCCGATCTTCTGGCGCGGCGGCCTGACATTCTGGCCGCCAAGGCGCGGGTGCTGGCGGCGATGGAGGGGCGCGCAGCGGCACAGGCCGATTTTTATCCCGACATCAATCTGGCGGCGGTGGCGGGATTTCAGGCCATCGGGTTTTCCAATCTGCTGCGTGGCGACTCCCTCACCTTGGGGGTGGGGCCCGCGCTGCATCTGCCGATTTTCGACGCCGGAAAATTGCGCGCGCAGTATGCTCGCGCCACCGCCGATCTGGATCTGGCGGTCGCCGACTACAACGCCGCCGTGCTGGCGGCCATCAAGCAGGTGGCCGATGCCATGACTCAGGTTGCCAGCCAGGAAGCCCAGCGCGTGCAACAGCAGGATGCGGTGGAGAGCGCCCAGCGCGCCTTCCGCATCGCCGAGGACCGCTATCGCGGCGGCTTGCAGACCCAGCTTCCCATGCTAACGGCCGAGGCGACCTTGCTGCAGGCGCGCCAGGCGCTGGCCTCGGTGGTGGCGGGCGCCGCCCAGCAACGCATCGCCTTGATGCTGATGGTGGGCGGCGGCTTTGACCCTTCGGCGCACTACGGCGAATTGCGCCAATCGCTGCCGTAGCATCACGCATCGTCAAGCCTGCCCGGGTTTGACACGGCGAATCATGCGCGCAAATAGTGAGGCATGATTCGCGAATCACTGATTCGGCGTCTGCCCGACATCGCCTGCGTTATTCTGTTCGGCGCCGGCTTGGCTCTGTGCGGCGATGCGGCCTTGGCGGGTTTGCCCAAATTCATGGATGCGGTCGTCCCCGGCATGGCGGCGCAAGCCGGGGTGAGCGGCGGCCCGAGCCAGGACACCGCCCATTTCGCCCTGTCGGAAGGTTTTGCGCCAAGCCGCCATGCGCCGCAGGTGCTGTATCCCCTGACGGCCCAGCCCATGCCGGACTGGCTGGTGGATGCCATCCAGGTCCAAAAGGTTGGCGTGGCGCCGGCCTTGCGGGGACAAAGACCGGTGATCGCCATCTGCATTGACGATCTGGGCGAGGATATCGCCGGCACCGACAAAGCGATGGCCCTGCCCAAGGACGTGGCGCTGTCGTTTTTGCCTTATGCCGAGTCCACGTCCTTTCTGGCGCAAGCCGCCAGCCGCAAGGGACATCTGATCCTGGCGCATGTGCCGATGCAGGCCTTGGGACCCAGCAATCCGGGACCCATGGCGCTCAAGACCGGGATGGCGGGGGATGAGATCGCGCGCATCCTGGGCTGGAACCTGGCGCGGGTGCAGGGACTTGTCGGCATCAACAATCATGAAGGCAGCCGCTTTACCGCCGACGCGGCGGCGCTGGCGCCGGTGATGGCCACGCTGAAGGCGCGGCGTCTGTTCTTTTTCGATTCCCGCACCGGTCCCACCAGCGCGGTGGGGAGAACCGCGCGCGCGCAAGGCGTGATGACGGCCGAGCGCGATATTTTCCTGGATGACGATCCGGGGCCCGCCGCCGTCGCCGCCCAGCTTGAGATGCTGGCGCGCATGGCCAAACGCAACGGCGTGGCCATCGCCATCGGGCACCCCAAGGATGCCACGCTCAGATTGCTGAAAGCATGGCTGGCCCAGGATCATGGCGTGACCCTGGTGCCGCTGGATGTGGCGATAAGGATGAAGGCGGAGCGCGCGACGGTGGTTGCGGTGCGTTAGTTGAGCGGCATGCGGTTGGCGTAGAAACTTGTCAGATTGACCGTCACCGGGGGATCGTAATTACTCAGCGCGATCAGGACTACGCCAGCAAATAAATCTACTCTGACCCAATTCTTTGCGGCATTTCTTGCCGCGCCAAAGGGAGGCCATGATGCGGCTAAAGGGCGTTATTTTTGCTGTGCTTACACTGTTCTCATGCCCTGCCGCCGCGGAAATCGCGTTAACCGACAGCGGTTGGGTGGAAGGCGTCACATCCGAAGGTGTGACGGTCTATAAAGGCGTTCCGTTCGCCGCGCCGCCAACGGGGGCTTTGCGCTGGCGTCCGCCCCAAGCTGCGGCCGCATGGCGCGGCGTGCGCAAAGCCGAGACTTTCGCTCCGGCCTGCATGCAGACGGGCGTGTCGATGCCCGGCGAAACACCGCCCGTCATAAGTGAAGACTGTCTTTATTTGAATATCTGGAAACCCGCCGATACCAAGGACAAGAAGTTGGCGGTTCTGGTCAAAATCTATGGCGGCGCCTTTTCCAGCGGTTCGGCTTCGATGCCGCTCTATTGGGGCGATAAGCTGGCGGGTAAGGGCGTTATCGTCGTCACCTTCGGCTACCGCGTCGGGCCATTTGGCTTCCTTGCACATCCGGAACTCACAAAGGAATCGCCAAACCATTCGTCGGGAAATTATGGTCTGCTGGATCAGATCGCTGCGCTGCAATGGGTCAAGCGGAATATAGGGTCCTTTGGAGGAGATGCCGCGCGCGTAACGATTGTGGGTCAGTCGGCGGGCGCAAACGCGGTCAGCATGCTTATGGTATCGCCGCGCGCCAAGGGGCTTTTTCAGCGGGCGATAGGGGAGAGCGGCGGTCTGTTCGAGCCGTTGCAGCTGGGTCCTCAATATTATCTGGCGAACGCCGAGAAGGAAGGCATCGCTTATGCAACGTCCTTGGGCGCGCGCTCACTCGCAGAATTGCGTGCCCTTCCGGCGAGTGCACTTTTGCGCGGCAAGGCGGCCACAATTTCGCATGCCGTAATTGAGCCCTTTGTGCTGCCGCTTTCACCCTATGATGTATTTGCGGCGGGCGCGCAGAACGATGTGCCGATACTGGTTGGCTCCAATGCCAACGAAGCCGGCTCAATGATAGCCCACCTCGATAGTGTCAAGGCAAGTTCGTTTGAAACCGATATAGAAAAGCAATTTGGCCGCCTTCCTTCGGAATTGCCGGCGGCTTACCCGCACGCCACGGACCAGCAAGCCCGCGAGGCGCGGCTCGGATTTGAGCGCGATCTGCGCTTCGGCTGGGATATGTGGGCCTGGGCGCGGCTAGGGGCACTCAAGGGGCGTAGCAATGTCTATTACTATCACTTCACGAAAAATCCTCCTTTTCCGCAAGGGTCTGTCTATCAGAATTGGGGAGCGAGCCATTTTGCCGAGCTCTGGTACGTGTTTGACCATCTGGATCAGGAGCAATGGAATTGGACGGCTGCCGATCGCAATCTGGCTAATGCAATGTCAAGCTATTGGGTGAATTTCGCCAATGGCGGTGACCCGAATGGTCCTGGTCTTCCGCATTGGCCCGCCTTCAAAGGGGGCGACACGAATGTTCAGTATCTAGGCGAAACAATTTCCACCGGCGGTGTTCCGAATCTGCGCGCCTTGGAAATTTTCGATAAGGTTTATGATGGGTTGCGTGGCGCGCCATTCGGACAGAAGTCGGCTCCGGGACCCTGAACGGTGGAATGGAGAAAAAGAGCTACTGTCCCTTCTGGGCGGCGGAGGCGGAGCGCACCGCGCAATTCGCGGTGCGCTAAAGCAGCTTTTCCATCCGGTAATTGCCCAAGGCCTGGCCGTTGGTCTGCACTGTCTGATAGGCCAGCACCTTGAAGCCATGGCGCTCGAACACCGGGCGCGCGGTGATGCTGACTTCGCTATAGAGCCGCTTGACCCGTTCGCTCTGCGCCCGGGCGGTGATGAAGCGCAGCATGGCGCTGCCCACGCCGCGCCGCTGAAAGTCCGGGCTGACATAGAACATGTCGATATGGCCTTCGCTGTCCAGATCGGTGAAGCCCGCCATCTGCCCGTCATATTCCGCGACAAAGGTCGGTTTGTCGCCGCGGCGGGCGGCGAATGCCGCCATATCGTCGATGTCCGGCGCCCAGGCCGCGATCTGCGCCGGCGAATAATCCCGGCGCGCGATCTGGCGCACCGCGCGGATGAAAATCTGCGCCAGCGTTTCGCAGTCGCACTCTTGGTAATCGCGGATGGTGATCATGGGCCCTTCTTGGCGGTGCTGATTATCGGCCGCGTTTCGGCGCCGTGGCGAAACGCACGGCTTCCTCGGCGGCGGCGAGCAGGGCCTTGGATTTGTTGATGGTCTCTTGATACTCGGCTTCCGCCTGGCTGTCGGCGACCACACCGCCGCCTGCCTGGACATACATGATTCCGTCTTTCACCAGCGCGGTGCGCAGCACAATGCAGGTATCCATCGAGCCGTCAGCAGCGAAATAACCCACCGCGCCCGCATAGGCCGCGCCGCGTTTTTCCTTTTCGAATTCGTCGATGATCTCCATGGCGCGGATTTTCGGCGCCCCCGTCAGCGTGCCCGCCGGCAGGCCCGCCGCCAGCGCATCCACCGCGTCGAGCCCGTCACGGATATCGCCTTCGACATTGGAGACCAGATGCATCACATGGCTGTAGCGTTCGATGAAGAAACTGCCGGTGACGGTGACCGTGCCGGTCTTGGCGACGCGGCCGACATCGTTGCGGCCCAGATCCACCAGCATCAGATGTTCGGCCCGTTCCTTGGGATCGGCCATCAGATCGTCGGCCAGCGCCTTATCGTCTTGCGGTGTCTTGCCGCGCGGACGGGTGCCCGCGATGGGACGGATGGTGACCTTGCCGCCGCGCAAGCGCACCAGCACTTCGGGACTGGAGCCCACGATCTGAAATCCCGGCATCGCCAGATAATAAAGGTAAGGCGAAGGGTTCAGCCGCCGCAAGGCGCGATAGAGCGAGAAGGGCGGCAAGCCAAAGGGGCGGCGGAAGCGCTGGCTGGGCACCACCTGAAACACATCGCCCGCCATGATGTATTCCTTGGCGCGGGCAACAACCGCAAAATATTCGTCCTTGGTCATGTTGGACTGGATCGGCACGCCGGTTGGCAGATTGGCCGGCACTTCTGTGCTGGGCGGGGCAGGGCGCTCCAGCTCGGCCACCGCTTGGTCCAGCCGCGCGGTGCCGCGGGCATAAGCGGTTTTCGCGTCCACATTTTTGTCCAGCCAGACCGGCGTGATCAGAATGATCTCGTCCTTCACGCTGTCGAAGATGGCGGTGATGGTGGGGCGCAGCAGGATGGCATCCGGCAAGCCCAGCGTGTCGGGCGGCGGATGGGGCAAATGCTCCACCTGGCGCGCCATGTCATAGCCCAGATAGCCGAACAGGCCGGTGGCCATGGGCGGCAATCCGGCGGGCACATCCAGGCGCGTCTCGCGCGTCAGCGCCCGCAGGCTTTCCAGCGGTTTTGCCGTTTCGGGCGTGAAGTTGTCGGCTTTGCTGAGCGCGGAGCGATTGATCTCGGCCACACCGCCCCGACAGCGCCAGATCAAGTCCGGCTGCAGGCCGATAATGGAATAACGTCCGCGCGCCTCACCGCCTTGCACGCTTTCCAGCAGAAAGGCGTTGTCGCGCGGTGTGCCGTCCTTGGCGAAACCCAGTTTGAGAAAGGCCGAAACCGGCGTTTCCATATCGGCCACCAGCCGCGTGTAAAGCAGCTGGGGACGGCCCGCGGCATAGCCCGCGGCGAAAGCCTCAAATTCCGGTTCGATCATACCGTCATCACTGGCCGCTGCCGGTGAGGGACGCAACCGCCTGCTGATTGACCCTCACTTTCTGGCGCTCGCGCGCTGCGGCGGCCAAGGCATTGGTGAAATCCTGTGCCACCGATTGCGAGAAGCGCGCGATACCGCCCTGGAAGTCGGGGTCCTGGGGACTAAACATGGGATGGGCGATGCCGGTGATGCGGGCGATCACATAATTGCCCGACAGGCCTTGCGGTCCGAATGCCACGCCGCCGGCGCTCGCGGAGAACAGTTTCTCCGCCATGGCGGCGCTGAACATGGTGTCGTTGACGGTGCGGCTCAGGGCTGGGCTGTGCTGGATCGATACGTTCAATTGCCTGGCGACGCTGTCGAGCGATTTCTCCTTGACGGCTTGGTCGGCAAGGCTTTGCGCCTTGGCGGCCAGCGCCTTGGCGCGCTGCTCGCCGGTCCAGTCCGCCAGCACCTGGGCGCGTACCTGCTCCAGCGTCTTGGCTTTGGGCGGAGTCGTGCCGTTGACATGGATGGCGTAATAGGCCCCCAGCTTGGTGGGGAAAGGCTCGACGTCCTCGCCGACTTCACCCCGAAACAAGGCGGGCAGGAAATCGGGGTCGGCGGGCACATCGGCCTTGCCGCCGTCCGGCGTCAGGCCGGTGGCGTCCACGGCGGTGACGCGCACCAGCTTCATGCCGGCCTTTTTGGCGGCCTCGGCCAGCTCGTCGCCGCTGGAGCGCGCATCGGTGAAAAGATTGACCGCGTCCACCAGCTTGTTGGCGGCCAGCTTATTGGCCAGGTCTTTGCGGATGTCCTCTTTGACATCGGCCAACGCCTTGGAAGAGCCGGGCGTGATCTTGGTCACCCGCGCCAGGACGAAACCGCCAAAGCCGGTCTTGATAGGCTGGCTGACTTCATTCAGCGGCAGCGCGAAGATGGCTTTGGCGCGGTCGGCATCGGGAAACTCTTCCTGGGTCAGGGTGCCCAGCGAAATCTGTTCCGGCTTGAGGCCGCGCTCCGCAGCGATGTCCTCGTAGCGGGCGCCCGACGCGATCTTGGCGTGGGCCGCCCGGGCCTCGGCTTCGGTCTTGAATTCGATCTGCTGCACATCGCGTTTTTCGGCGATGATATAAGTGCTTTTGGCGGCGTCGTAGCTGCGCTGAATCTGCTCGTCGGTGACGGCGACGGACCCCATCACATCGTCGGGCGCGATGGCGGCATACTGGGCGTCGCGATATTCCGGGGTGGAATAGCGGCCGCTATGGCTCTTGAGATAGGCCGCCAGCACCGTGTCGCTGGGTGCGGGGATCTCGCCCGCCTGTTCCGGCGCCAGGATCACATACGCCACCGCGCGCTTTTCGTTGGCATGCTGGAAGAAGGCCTGGGCATAGGTCACCGGAACGGTGAAGTTGGCTGCCACCGCCTGGAGCAATTGCGCGCGCGTCATGTCGTTGCGCAATTCGTTGAGGAATTGCGCTTCGGTATAGCCGGCATTGCCGATCGCCTGCATGAAGGTCATGCGGTCGAATTGGCCCAACGTACCGCGGAACGGCGCCATGCTGCGCACGGCCTGCACCAGCGTGGCGTCGGACGTGATGAGCTTCAACCGATGAGCCTCATTGTTGAGAGCGGTGCGGTCGATCAGGCTTTCCAGCACCATGCGGGACAGCCCCATCTTTTCCGCCATTTCGGGCGTGATCTCGCTGCCGGTTTCCCGGCCCTGGTTGCGCAAATAATTGCGGTAGGAGCGCTGGAATTCCGCCGGGCTGATGTCGGTGCCGCCCACAGAGGCCACCGCGGTGGTGGCGCCGCCCGTGAACACGTCGGCGATGCCCCAGACCACAAAACTCAAGGCCAGGCCGCCCATCAAAAGAATGGCGATCCAGGACTTGGAAAGCGCGTGCATCCATTGAATCATGAGCGGAAATCCGTGGCTTGAGGCGTGGCGTCCAGGGGCGGCGGATGATAGGGAGGGGGCGGGTCCCCGGCAAGCCGCGCTTGCAGCGGGTTTTGCCGCCGGAATGCGGGAATTACAAGGTCTTATCGAAAGTCTAAGCGGGGGTTGGGATGCGTCCTTTGGTGGCCGGAAATTGGAAGATGAACGGGTTGGCGTCCGGTTTGGGCGAACTGACCGCTCTCAAGGATGGGTTGGCCGCGCAGCCTGCCTCTTGTGACGTATTGGTCTGTCCGCCCGCCACCCTGATCGCCCAGGCCGCCTGGGCGGTGAAAAGCGCCTTTGCCTTGGGCGGCCAGGATTGCCATGTCCAATCCAAGGGCGCCTTCACCGGCGATGTGTCCGCCGAGATGCTCAAGGATGCGGGGGCCACTTATGTGATCGTGGGTCATTCCGAACGCCGCCAGTATCACAAGGAAACCGACGCCGATGTCGCCGCAAAAGCCGCCGCCGCCTGGCGCGCGGGCCTGAAGGCGATCATTTGCATCGGCGAAAGCCTGGCCGAGCGTGAGACCGGGCAAGCGCCGCATGTGTGCCAGGGTCAGTTGCGGAGCAGCGTGCCGGACGGCGCCCTGGCGTCCAATACGGTGATCGCCTATGAACCGGTCTGGGCCATCGGCACGGGCAAGACGCCCACCAGCGCCGACATCGCCGCGATGCATGCCCATATCCGCAGTTGTCTGGTGGCCAAGCTGGGACCGCCCGCCCAAGACATGGCGATCCTGTATGGCGGATCGGTGAACCCCGGCAACGCCGCCGAGATTCTCAATCTGCCGGAGGTCGGCGGCGCTTTGGTTGGCGGCGCCAGCCTGAAAGCCGCGGATTTCCTGGGCATCATAGCGGCGGTAAGAAGGGCTTAACCACACCGCCTGACCCTTTCTTAACGCAAAGAGTCGCATTCTCGCCGCAATAACAAAAAGCCTGCGGTGGGTAATGACGAAGCTGTCCTACGACAGTGTTGATGTACTGATCTACGATCCGGTACCGGGCAACCGCACCGCGACGCGCGCGGCCATGTATGCGCTGGGCTTCCGCAAGACCGAAACGGTGTCCAGCCTCGAAGACTTTCTCATGGCGGTGCAGAAAAATCCGCCGGATATCGCGATCTGCGAGGCCCAAGGCATGGCCGACGATCTTTGCGCCGCCATCCAGCAAATTCGCCAAGGCGCCACCGGCTACAATCCCTTTCTTGTGATCATTGTCACGGCTTGGGAAAAAAACACCGCGCTGATCAACCGGGTGGTATCCAGCGGCGCCGACGACATGCTGCTGCGCCCCTTTTCCACCGCCTTGCTGGGAGCCCGCATCGAGACCCATATCGACCGCCGCAAGGGTTTCGTGATCACCACCGACTATGTGGGACCCGATCGCCGCCGCGATAGCGCCCGCCCCTCCAATGTCGAATTGTTCGAGCCGCCCAATTCGTTGAAGATGAAGGCCAAGGACAAGCTTAGCGCCGACGAGATCGCCCGCCGGTTGGACGCGGATCTGAAAGCGGCACGCGAGAAGCTGATGACCGAAAAGCTGCGCCGCGATTCCTTCCAGATTTGCATCCTGTGGCGGCTGTTGCAGGAACAACCGCTGGTCGCGGACAAGGCGCCTCCCGACCTGATCAAGCTGCAGCTTTTGGCCAAGTCCATAGATGCGCGCAGCCGCGACAGCGAATTCGAGGCGGCGGTGGAATGGTGCCAATCGGTTCTGGCGTCCGCCGAAGGCCTGGCGGTGGGCGTGGACCGCAACGCCTCGATGCATCTGCTGGGCCATGCCGCGCTCAGCCTGCATCATGTCTTTTATCCCGAGAAATCTCCCGCCGAGCAAATCTCGGAGATCGACGCCACGGTGACCTTGATCCGGGCGCGCACCCAGGCCCAGGCTCTGGCCAGCTAACGCGGGTCTTTTGCATCTTGAGTCCCTGCTCAAGCCGCAAAATCCCTCACGTTAGCAAGGAGTTGCCGGGAGATGCCGGTCCGCCTTCCCATTTTCAGGACAATGCTATAAGACCCGGCCCGAATAAGGGAAAAGCCATGCAGACCATGTTGCTTGTCGCCGAGCTGATCATCGCGGTCGCGCTCATCTGCTTTGTGCTGTTGCAGCGTTCCGAGGGTGGCGCGTTGGGCATGGGCGGCGGCAGCAGCATGGGCGGACTGTTCACGGCGCGCGGCGCGGCGGACACTTTGACCCGCACCACCTCTATTTTGGCGCTGCTGTTTTTCCTGACCTGCATCGGTCTGAACATTCTGGCTTTGAAAGGCCGCGATCAGACCTCGATCCTCGATTCGGTTCCGGCGGCCAGCGCGCCGGCCAAACCGGCGCCCGCGCCTGTGGCGCCTGCTGGTCCGTCTGTACCCAAGCCTCAATAAGTGAGGCGCGGCACGCGCAGCGTGTGAGCAGGTCCAGATGGACCTGCGAAAGTGACGAACGCCGCGAGCTTGGGCGAGCGGCCGTGCGGCAACCGGCACGATTCTCCCCGCGCAAGACGCATAGTTGTTAGCGGCGCGAAATATTTTTCGTTTTGCGCTTGAGCCGCCGCTGTCTTTTCGACATGTTGGCCTCCCATGGCCCGGTTAATTTTCATCACCGGCGGCGTGGTCTCTTCCCTGGGAAAAGGTCTGGCGTCCGCCGCTCTCGGCGCGTTGCTGCAAGCGCGCGGCTACAAAGTCCGCCTGCGCAAGCTGGACCCCTATTTGAATGTCGATCCGGGCACGATGAGCCCGTTTCAGCATGGCGAGGTCTATGTCACCGATGACGGAGCGGAGACCGATCTGGACCTGGGCCATTATGAGCGCTTCACCGGCGTGTCGGCGCGCAAGTCCGACAATGTCACCTCGGGGCGCATCTATTCCCAGGTGATCGAGAAGGAACGCAAGGGCGGCTATCTGGGCCGCACCGTGCAGGTGATCCCGCATGTCACCGACATGATCAAGGAATTCGTCCTGGCCGACACCGACGGACTGGATTTTCTGCTGGTGGAAATCGGCGGCACGGTGGGCGACATCGAAGGCTTGCCTTTCTTCGAAGCGATCCGCCAACTGCACAATGATCTGGGCCGGGGACAGACTGCCTTTATCCATCTGACCTTGGTGCCGTTCATCGAGGCGGCGGGCGAACTCAAGACCAAACCCACCCAGCACAGTGTGAAAGAACTGCGCGCTATCGGCATTCAGCCCGATATCCTGCTCTGCCGCGCCTCACACCCCATTCCCGACGATGACCGCCGCAAGATCGGACTATTCTGCAACCTGGCGGCGGAGCGGGTGATCCCGGCGATGGATCTGGACACCATCTATCGCGTGCCGCTGGCCTATCACGATGTGGGGCTGGATACGCAATTGCTCAAAGTATTCGGCATCGAGAATGCGCCGGAGCCCGATCTTTCGCGCTGGCGCAATGTGGTGGAGCGGGTGAAGAATCCCGAAGGCGAGGTGCGCATCGCGGTCGTCGGCAAATATATGCAGGTCAAGGACAGCTACAAGTCGCTGTCCGAGGCGCTGGCCCATGGCGGGCTGGCCAACAATGTGAAGGTGCATCTGGACTGGATCGACAGCGAAGTGTTCGAGCGCGAGGATGCCGCCGTCTTTCTGGAAAATGTCCATGGCATCTTGGTGCCGGGCGGCTTCGGCGAGCGTGGCACCGAAGGCAAGATCGGCGCGGTGAAATTCGCCCGCGAACGCGAAGTGCCGTTCTTCGGCATTTGCTATGGCTTGCACATGGCGGTGATCGAGGCGGCGCGCGATCTGGCGGGGCTGGAAGGCGCGGGCACCACCGAGATCGGCAAGCCGGCGCATCCGGTGATCGGATTGATGACCGAATGGGTGAAAGGAAACCAGATCGAGAGCCGTGTCGCCGATGGCGATATGGGCGGCACCATGCGGCTGGGCGCCTATCCCGCGACGCTGACGCCGGGTTCACGCGTGGCGGAGGTTTATGGCGCCACCCAGATCAGCGAGCGCCACCGCCACCGCTATGAAGTGAATACCAACTATGCCAAGGACCTGGCCAAGCATGGCATGACTGTGTCGGGCTGGTCGCCGGACGGGCGGCTGCCGGAGATCATGGAAATTCCGGCGCATCCCTGGTTCATCGGGGTGCAGTTTCATCCCGAATTGAAGTCGCGCCCCCTGGAGCCGCATCCGCTGTTCACGTCCTTCATCGCGGCGGCGGTGCGAAAGAGCCGGTTGGTTTAGCTTGGGTTGTTACCCCATAGGCGATTTGCTCCGCCTGCGGCCCTGATTTACAAGGGCAGCATGAGCCCCAACAGCACCGTCACATTGGGTGATGTCGAAATCGGCAATGCCAAAAAGCTCGCCATTATCGCCGGACCCTGTCAGTTGGAAAGCCGCGGCCATGCCTTCGACATGGCGGGGGCTTTGAAAGAGGCCTGCGGCAAACTGGGCGTGGGATTGATCTATAAAACCAGCTTCGACAAGGCCAACCGCACCTCCGCCGCCACGGCGCGCGGTATCGGGCTGGAAAATGCGCTGCCCATCTTCGCCGATATCCGAAAGTCTTTCGGCCTGCCGGTTTTGACCGATGTGCATGAGCGCGACCAATGCGCCGCGGTGGCCCAAGCGGTGGATGTGCTGCAGATCCCCGCCTTTCTGTCGCGCCAGACCGATCTGCTGGTGGCGGCCGCCCATACCGGCAAGGCCATCAATGTGAAAAAGGGTCAGTTTTTATCGCCCTGGGACATGAAGAATGTGATCGCCAAGATCACCGGGGCGGGCAATGCCAATGTGCTGGTGACCGAGCGCGGCGTGAGCTTCGGCTACAACACCCTGGTGTCGGACATGCGGGCGCTGCCGATCATGGCGGGGTTCGGCGCGCCGGTGGTGTTCGACGCGACGCACTCTGTGCAACAGCCGGGCGCGGCAGGCGACAAGAGCGGCGGCGACCGCACCATGGTGCCGTATCTGGCGCGCGCCGCCGTTGCGGCTGGTGTGGCGTGTGTCTTCCTGGAAGTGCATCAGGACCCCGATCATGCGCCCAGCGACGGGCCCAACATGGTCAAGCTCAAGGATTTTCCGGCACTGCTAGAGCAGTTGGTGGAGATCGATGCGGTGGTGAAGCGGTAATCTTCATGCTGAGCCTCCTGAGCTTGCGAAGGGCGAAGCATGAGGGTGCTCCCCACCCTTCGACAAGCTCAGGGTGAGGACGCTACTTCAAACCGCCATCCACGCTTGCACGATGCCGATGAACGCCAGCACGACCAGGATCAGGGTGGGGAAGATGGTGGGCGCGAAACCCGGGAACCGCTGTTTCGCGGTGCCATAGACAAAGCCATACGTGATGCGGCCCGCGCACCAGATCAGGCCCAGAATGGGCGGCGCCCAGCCCTGAAAATAGAGCGCCGCCAGCCACAGCGACGGCACGAAGATGACGAACTGTTCGACCGTATTGCCCTGGATGCGCAGTGCGCGATCCAGTTCGGGCGCCCCCGTCATGGCCGGGGCGTCTATCTTCGTCCGGCGGCGGGCCCGCGCCACGCCGATGGCGAAGGCGACGCTGATCAGGACCGCCAGCAAGGTGGCGATGGCGGTCAACAGGATAGCAGGCGTGGAAAGCATCATTTTGATTCACTCCATCCAATCCAGCTTGAAGCGGGCGGCGCGCGCCTCTAGAACCCGGAGCCAGTATAAGGAGTTCCCGTCATGACCGCCATCCTCGACATTACCGGCCGCGAGATTTTGGATTCCCGGGGCAACCCCACTGTGGAGGTGGATGTGCGGCTGGAGGACGGCAGCTTTGGGCGCGCCGCGGTGCCCTCGGGCGCTTCGACCGGCGCCCATGAGGCGGTGGAACTGCGCGATGGCGGCAACCGCTACAAGGGCAAAGGCGTGGAGAAGGCCGTCGCTGCCGTGAATGGCGAAATCTTCGATGCTCTGGCCGGGCTGGATGCCGAAGAGCAGATCAAGATCGACCGGGCGATGATTGCGCTGGACGGCACCCCCAACAAGGCGCGGCTGGGCGCCAATGCGATTTTGGGCGTGTCCTTGGCGGTGGCCAAGGCGGCGGCGGATGCGGCGAACCTGCCGCTCTACCGCTATGTCGGCGGGCCCAAGGCCAACACATTGCCGGTGCCGATGATGAACATCATCAATGGCGGGGTGCATGCCGACAACCCCATCGACTTCCAGGAATTCATGATCATGCCGGTGGGGGCGTCCAGCTTCCGCGAGGCGCTGCGCATGGGCGCGGAAATTTTTCACACCCTGAAGAAGTCCCTTCACGATGACGGCCACAACACCAATGTCGGCGACGAGGGCGGCTTCGCCCCCAACCTGAAATCGCCCGACGAGGCGCTGCGCTATTGCGCCAAGGCGGTCGAGAAGGCGGGCTACAAATTGGGTGAAGAGATATTCTTTGCCCTGGATCCGGCTTCCACCGAATTCTTCAAGGACGGCAAATATGAGCTGGAAGGCGAGGGCAAGAGCCTGACGCCGGACCAGATGGTCAAAGTCTACGCCGATCTGTGCAAGCGCTATCCCATCGTGTCGATTGAAGACGGCATGGCGGAAGACGATTGGGCGGGCTGGAAGGGCCTAACCGATGCGGTGGGCAAGACCGTGAACCTGGTGGGCGACGATCTGTTCGTCACCAATGTGAAGCGGCTGAAACAGGGCATCGACAAGGCGACCGCCAACGCCATCCTGATCAAGGTCAATCAGATCGGTTCGCTGACCGAGACGCTGGAGACCGTGGATATGGCGCACCGCGCCGCCTACAAAGCGGTGATGAGCCACCGCTCGGGCGAGACGGAAGATTCCACCATCGCCGATCTGGCGGTCGCCACCAATTGCGGGCAGATCAAGACCGGCTCGCTGGCGCGCTCCGACCGGCTGGCCAAATACAACCAGTTGCTGCGGATCGAAGAGCAGTTGGGCGACGCGGCTTTCTATGCGGGACGTTCGATCCTGAGAGCCTAAGTCCGCTCAGCCGCGATCTATGTCGGCCGGAAGTTGCGGCGGCCGGCCGACCGGCAGGGGGCGTGGCTGGCCCGCTTTACCGCAAGCCCCCGCCTCGCGGCAGCGGTCGAACAGGTTGCCGCCCGTCAGTTCAATCACCATGGCGTTCAATACCGGTGCGGGCCGCATCACCAGGAACAATGCTGCGCCGCCCAAAAAGGCCGCCACAAACCACAGCACTGCCGTCAGCCTTTGCATGGCGCCAGTGTAGCGGATTTTGAGGTCCGGCTTAACGTCTTGGCCGGTTAAGTTCCTTGAATCCTTTACCCATTTTTCCTTGACGGGGCGAATCAGTGTGTGATTCGTTGGGGACATGCGAATCAAGCGTTCGGTCACCCGCTTTTTCACCGTTCTGATTGTTCCGGCGATCTCGCTGGGGGTGGTGAGCTACTTCGGGACCTATGCCATCTGGGGCAATCGGGGCATTCTGGCGCTGGAAGATACCCAGTCCCAATTGGGCATCCAGCAGCAAAAACTGGCCCAGCTGCAATCCAACCGCGCGCGGTTGGAGCATCGCATCGCCCTGATGGGGCCGGACGCCGATCCCGACTTGGTGGAAGAGTTGGCGCGGGTCCAGCTGATGGACGGCGCCCCCAATCAGGTCGCGATTTCGCGCAACCGTCACTGATCCTTTTCCAACTTTGATGGGGCGTGTCCTGTCGGCGGGCACGCATTTCTTTGCGCCGGGCGGCCTTCGCGCCTCACGAAGCTTTCGTTCTAGGGGCCGGAACGGCAACAAGATTTCAGGCTTTGCGAACACTGTTCAGAAGTGCAGCGCAATAAAATAACAATGTCCTTGCCAAGTCGCTTTGGGCTTGCCACAAGGCTTTCCAGCTTGACCAAAACCAAGAAAACGGCGCTCCCAAAACATGCCCGATGCTGCAAAAAGCAATTCTGAATCCCTGAAGAAACTCTACCACGACATGCTGCTGATCCGCCGATTCGAAGAACGGGCGGGGCAGCTTTACGGCATGGGCCTGATCGGCGGCTTCTGCCATCTCTATATCGGCCAGGAAGCGGTGGTGGTGGGCCTGATGGGTGCCGCCAAGCAGGGCGACCAGCAGATCACCGCCTATCGCGACCACGGCCATATGCTGGCCCAGGACGTCGATCCCAAGGCGGTGATGGCCGAACTGACGGGGCGTTCCACCGGCCTGTCGCGGGGCAAGGGCGGCTCGATGCACATGTTCTCGTCCGAGAAGAAATTCTATGGCGGCCACGGCATTGTCGGCGCCCAGGTGCCGATCGGCACCGGCCTGGCTTTCGCCAACAAATATCGCGGCAATGATGCGGTCTGCCTGACCTATTTCGGCGACGGCGCCGCCAATCAGGGTCAGGTCTATGAAAGCTTCAACATGGCCGAGCTGTGGAAGCTGCCGGTCGTCTATGTGATCGAGAACAACCAGTATGCCATGGGCACCAGCGTGGCGCGGTCGTCCGCGGTGGCGGACTTTTCCAAGCGTGGCGCCTCCTTCGGCATTCCCGGCATGAGTGTGGACGGCATGGACGTGGAGGCGGTGCAGGCCGCAGGCCTGGAAGCGTTCGAATTCTGCCGCGGCGGCAAAGGCCCGATCATCCTGGAGATGAAGACCTACCGCTATCGCGGCCATTCCATGTCGGACCCGGCCAAATACCGCAGCAAGGAAGAACTGACCGAGATGCGCGAGAAGCGCGATCCGATCGAGAATTTCGGCAAGAAGCTGATCGAGCGCGGCTTGGT
The DNA here is from genome assembly GCA_035275465.1 of Rhizomicrobium sp. Classification (GTDB taxonomy): domain Bacteria; phylum Pseudomonadota; class Alphaproteobacteria; order Micropepsales; family Micropepsaceae; genus Rhizomicrobium. Next base: position 33,935 of record DATEMS010000047.1, read on the forward strand.
GAATGAGGAAGATCTGAAGCAGATGGATGCCGAGGTGAAGCGGGTGGTGGTCGCCGCCGCCGAATTCGCCACCGAGAGTCCGGAACCTGGCCTGGCTGAACTTTATACGGACATATACGCCTGATGAGCACCCAAATCCTGATGCCCGCGCTGTCGCCCACCATGGAAGAGGGCAAGCTGTCCAAATGGCTGGTCAAGGAGGGCGATACCGTCAAGTCCGGCACCATCCTGGCCGAGATCGAGACCGACAAGGCCACCATGGAATTCGAGGCCGTGGACGAAGGCAAGATCGGCCAGATTCTGGTGGCCGAAGGCACCGAAGGCGTGAAAGTCAATTCGCCTATCGCGCTCCTGCTGGCCGATGGCGAAGCGCCGGGCGCCGCGCCGGTGAAAGCTAAAGCGCCGCAGGTCCCCCTCACCCAAAGCGGTGCGGATGGAAAGAGCGCCGCCTCACGTCCCCTCTCCCCCCAAGGGGGAGAGGGCGCAGCGCGAAGCGCTGCGGGTGAGGGGGTGGAAGTCGCCGCCGATCCGGAAGTCCCCGAAGGCACGCAATTCGTCAATCAGACGGTGCGCGACGCGCTGCGCGACGCCATGGCGGAAGAAATGCGCCGCGACGATCTAGTATTCCTGATGGGCGAAGAAGTCGCCGAATATCAGGGCGCCTATAAAATTTCCCAAGGGTTGCTGGAGGAATTCGGTGCCCGCCGGGTGATCGACACGCCGATTACCGAACATGGTTTCACCGGGCTTGGCATCGGTGCGGCCTTTGACGGTCTCAAACCCATCGTCGAATTCATGACCTGGAACTTCGCCATGCAGGCGATGGATCAGCTGATCAACTCCGCCGCCAAGACCCGCTACATGTCCGGCGGCCAGATGAGCTGCCCCATCGTGTTCCGCGGCCCCAATGGCGCGGCCGCCCGCGTCGCCGCCCAGCACAGCCAGGATTACAGCGCCTGGTATGCCAGTGTGCCGGGCATGAAAGTCGTCGCGCCCTATTTTGCCGCCGACGCCAAGGGCTTGCTGAAAGCCGCCATCCGCGATCCCAATCCGGTGATCTTCCTGGAAAATGAGATCGTTTATGGCCGGTCGTTCCCGGTTCCCAAGCTGGACGATTTCGTGCTGCCGATCGGCAAGGCGCGCATCTGCCGCGCCGGTGCGGACGTCACCATCGTGGCTTACTCGATCACGGTCGGCCAGGCGCTGGAAGCCGCCGAGAAGCTGGCAGAGGAGGGTATCGACGCCGAGGTGATCGATCTTCGCACCCTGCGTCCGCTGGATATGGACACGGTGCTGGAGAGCGTGAAGAAGACCAACCGCATCGTCACCATGGAGCAGGGCTGGCCGGTCTGTTCGGTGGGCTCGGAGATTTGTGCGCGCGTGGCGTTGGAGGCCTTCGATTATCTCGATGCCCCGCCGACCAAGGTCTCGGGCAAGGATGTGCCCATGCCCTATGCCGCCAATCTGGAAAAGCTGGCGCTGCCGACGGTTGAGGACCTGATTCAGGCCGTCAAAGCCGTCTGTTACAAGGCTTAAGCACATGGCCACCAACATTCTCATGCCGGCACTATCGCCCACCATGGAAGAGGGCAAGCTCGCCAAGTGGCTTGTGAAGGAAGGCGACACCGTCAAGTCCGGCACCATCCTGGCCGAGATCGAGACCGACAAGGCCACCATGGAATTCGAAGCGGTGGACGAGGGCAAGATCGGCAAGATCCTGGTCCCCGAAGGCAGCGAAGGCGTCAAGGTCAACGCCCCCATCGCGGTGTTGCTGGATGACGGCGAAAAACTGGGCGATGTGGATATCGCGGGCGCCATGAAAGACATCAAGGCGGCGGTGAAAGCCGAGGCCGGTGCGCCCGCGCCCAAAGCTGCTATTCCTGCGGCTCCCGTACCCGCCGCCAAGGTGGATGGCGCGCGCATCTTTGCTTCGCCGCTGGCCAAGCGCATCGCCGCGACCAAAGGCATTGATATTTCCGCACTGGCCGGCTCGGGTCCGCGCGGGCGCATTGTTAAGTCGGACGTGGAAAATGCCAAACCGGGTGCGAAACCCGCTGGCGCCGCCACCAGCACCACCGCAGGTGGCGCGTCAACAAGTCCCGGCGTGGCGCCGCTGCCCGATGCGCGGCTGCTCTATCCGGCGGGTTCCTATGAAGAAACCCCGCATGACAATATGCGCAAGGCTATCGCCAAGCGCCTGACCAGCGCCAAGACGCTGATCCCGCATTACTACCTGACCATCGATTGCAATCTGAATGCCCTGATGGCGGTGCGCGAAAAGATGAACGCCGCCGCGCCCAAGGGTAAAGATAAGGTCCCGGCCTATAAATTGTCGGTCAACGACTTCATCATGAAGGCCTCGGCCATGGCCTTGATGAAGCATCCGGATGTGAACGCCTCCTGGACCGACACCGCCATCCTGCGCCACAAGGACGCCGATGTCGGCGTGGCGGTGGCGCTGGATTTCGGCCTGATCACACCCATCGTCTTCAAGGCCCAGACCAAGGGGCTGGTGGAGATCAGCAACGAGGTCAAGACCCTGGCCGCCTTGGCCAAGGAAAAGAAACTCAAACCCAATCAGTATGAGGGCGGCGGCTTCTCGGTCTCCAATCTGGGCATGTACGGCATCAAGAATTTCACCTCCATCATCAACCCGCCGCAAAGCTGCATTATCGCGGTGGGCGCGGGCGAAGAGCGCGCCATTGTCGTGAACGGCAAGATCGAAGTCGCCACGGTGATGACGGTCACCATGTCGGCGGATCACCGGGTGGTGGACGGCGGCACCGGCGCTAAGTTCCTGGCCACCCTCAAACAGTTCATCGAGGAACCAGCCTCGATGCTGCTGTAAGGGGCGCGTCATGGCCGACAATGCATTTGACGTGATCGTGGTGGGCGGCGGGCCGGGCGGCTATGTCTGCGCCATACGCTGCGCCCAATTGGGCCTGAAGACCGCGGTGGTCGAGCGCGACCGCATGGGCGGCATCTGCCTGAACTGGGGCTGCATCCCCACCAAGGCGCTGCTGCGCTCCAGCGAGATATGGCATCTGATGCACCGGTTGGGTGAGTTCGGTTTCAGTGCCGACAATTTCAAGTTCGACATCGCCAAGATCGTGGCGCGCAGCCGCGCCGTGTCCAAACAATTGTCCGACGGCGTCGGCTTCCTGATGAAGAAGCACAAGATCACCGTCATTCCCGGCGAAGCCAAGCTGGCGGGCAAAGGAAAGTTGTCTGTCACCAAGGACGGCAAGGCCGCCGATTACACGGCCAAGAACATCGTGCTGGCAACGGGCGCGCGGGCGCGTACGCTCTCCGGTTTGGAGCCCGACGGCAAGCTGGTCTGGACCTATCGCGAGGCGATGGTGCCCGACAGCTTCCCCAAGTCGCTGTTGGTTGTCGGATCGGGCGCCATCGGCATCGAGTTCGCCAGTTTCTATCGTACGCTGGGCGCAGACGTGACGGTGGTGGAAGTGCTGGACCGCGTGCTGCCGGTGGAAGACGAGGAAATCTCGGCCTTCGCCGCCAAGGCCTTCACCAAGCAGGGCATGAAGCTGAAGACCGGCACCACGGTGACCGAACTCAAGCGCGGCGCGGATAATGTCACCTGCACCTTGAAGGACAAGGCGGGCAAGACCGAACAGGTGACGGTGGACCGGGTGATCCTGGCCATGGGCATTGTCGGCAATGTCGAAAATCTGGGCTTGGAAGCGGCGGGCATCAAAGTGGATCGCACCCATGTGGTCGCCGGGAAATATGGCGAGACCGGCGTGGATGGGGTATGGGCGATCGGCGATCTGGTCGGCGCGCCTTGGCTGGCGCATAAGGCGATGCATGAAGGCGTGATCGTGGCCGAGAAGATCGCAGGTGTGAAAGGCGTGCATCCGCTCAATACATCGAACGTGCCGGGTTGCACCTATTGCTGGCCGCAGGTCGCGTCCGTTGGCCTGACGGAAGCCAAGGCCAAGGAGACAGGCCGCAAGATCAAGGTAGGCAAGTTCCCCTTCATCGGCAACGGCAAGGCCATCGCGCTGGGCGAGGCCGATGGGTTGGTCAAGACCGTGTTCGACGCCACCACCGGCGAGCTTTTGGGCGCGCATATGATCGGCGCGGAAGTCACCGAGCTTATTCAAGGTTATGTGATTGCCAAAACCGGTGAGCTGACCGACCAGGAACTGGCGCACACCATCTTCCCGCATCCGACCCTGTCGGAGATGATGCACGAAGCGGTGATCGCGGCCGATGGCGCGGCGCTGCATATTTAGTTCCCATTCGTCATGGCCCGCTTTATGCGGGCCATCCATACGGTGACAGGGTTATGGATGGCCCGGACAAGCCGGGCCATGACGAAAGCGTTATTGAAGCCACCGCTTACCTCCTCGCTCCTGCTTCTTGCCGCGCGGCATGCTATGATTTTTCATGATCGACACGGTTAAGCTGCTTCATGAAATTTGGGAGGATTTCGACGAGGATGGCTCTTCTCTACCCAGTTGTTGTTTGGCTGGGCCTGATGGAGACAGCTTCAGGGAAATGCTAGGCCCTAAAGCGCACATGGTTCACGTCTTCAAAGCCGGCAGTCACTATGAGGCGATGACAATCTATAATAAATTCCTAGGCCGTGAGCCGTATCAGACAGATCATCCATCGGATTTTGAGCCATATCCATCTGCATGGGCTGCGCGGCAATGCTGATAAAGACGTTCTTTTGCCACTTGGTCTCTCCCAACAATCGGCTGCACCGAGAAGTGGCGCTCGGCCGGGGATGACATGCAGAGTTAGTTGAGCAACCGCTTCACATCTTCGGCCATTGCATTGGCGTTACTGGTGTCCGTGGTGACCAGGCGGGCGCGGCCTTTGCGGTCGAAGAAAAACACCGCATTGGAATGGGTCACCTCATAGGGCGGCCCTTTTTTCACGTCATAGGCAACGCGATAGGTACGGGCGAGGGCGGCGAGTTGATTGGCCGTGCTGCGCAGGCCCACCACTTGCGGCGAGAAGGCGCGCGCGTAATCGGCCATCACGTGATCGCTGTCGCGCTCCGGGTCCACGGTGACGAACAAAATCGCCACATCAGGGCTGTTCACCTTGGCCAGCATGTCGGTCAGGTTGGCCAGGGTGGCGGGGCAAACATCGGGGCAGTGGCTATAGCCGAAAAAGAGCGCCACCACCTTGCCGCGAAAGGCTTCGGCCGTGACCGGTTTGCCGCCGGAGGTCATGCGGAATTCCAGCTTGGGCATGGCGCCGGAAATATCGGTCATGTGCCAGCTTGGCTTCGAGCAGCCGGACAGGGCCAGCATTGCGAAAATCAGGATTGCGGTGCGCATGGGCCGCGTCCTTATCACGCTGGGCGATACCGTCCTAGGCGCATAAGATCGCGCCCCATGTATATCCCAGACCATTTCCGCGAAGACCGGCCCGAAGTGCTGCACGATGCCATGCGGCGGATCGGCTTTGCCACGCTGGTGACGCAGGGGTTGGATGCCAATCACCTGCCGATGTTGCTCGAAGGTAATGTGTTGCGCGGTCATGTCGCCCGCGCCAATCCGGTGTGGAAGGGGGGCGTGGGCGAGGCGCTGGCGGTTTTCCTGGGGCCGCATGCCTATGTCTCGCCCAACTGGTATCCCGGCAAGGCTGCGACCGGCAAAGCGGTGCCGACCTGGAACTACATCACCGTGCATGCCAGGGGCACAATCCATTGGATTGAGGATGCCGAATGGTTGCGCGCCAATGTCGGGGCGTTGAGCGCCGAGCATGAAGCGGGCAGGGATCAGCCCTGGAAGATTGAGGATGCGCCGGCCAGCTACATCGAGGGAATGTTGCGCGCCATCGTCGGGTTTGAGTTGAGAATTGAGGCGCTGGCCGGCAAATGGAAGCTCAGTCAGAACCGCGACGAAGCCGACCGAGCAGGGGTGCGCGAGGGCTTGCTGCGTGATGGGCAGGACGATCTTTCGCGTCTGATGGACCGATCCTGATGCGCGCCTGGTTATGGTATGCGGCGCTCTTGCTGCTGGGCGCAGGTCTCTATCTGGTCTGCCGTCTCTATCCTGCCTATCTGCCCTTCTGGCTGCCCTGGGAATTTTCCTGGCCGATCTATCTGGCGACGGCGCTCACCTTGGCCTGGTTTTTCCATGGATTGAAGCTGTTGCCGAAAGACCGGCATCCGCCGCTATGGCGGCTGGCCTGTTTTGTGCTGGGCCTGGCCAGTTTCTGGATCGTGCTGCAAACCGGCATCGATTATTACGCCCAGCACATGTTCTTTGTGCACCGGGCGGCGCATTTTGTGCTGCATCATTTCGGCGCCTTCCTGATCGCGCTGGGCATGAGCGGGCCGGTCTTATTTGCCGGCATGCCCGATTTTCTCAAACCCTTGGTGACGGCGCGCCCGGTTCAGGCCGTGATGTCGTTCTTGCAGCATCCTGTGATGGCGCCGTTCTTGTTCGTGGGGCTGCTCTATTTCTGGCTGATTCCCAGCCTTCACACCCGGGTGATGCTGGACGCCAATCTGTATGAATTCATGAACTGGACCATGGCCGTCAATGGCGTGATGTTCTGGGCCCTGATCCTGGATTCCCGCGCCAAGCCGCCCGCGCGGCTGTCGCATCTGATGCGCGCGCTCCTGATCCTGGTGATCGAATTGCCCCAGATGGTCTTGGGTTCCATCCTGTCGCTGACGGAACGCGACATCTATCCGGTCTATACCATTTGCGGCCGTGTGCTGGACATGACGGCGCTGAACGATCAACATTATGGCGGGCTGATCATCTGGCTGCCCGGCACCTTGACCAGCTTCGCCGCCATGATTGTGGTATTGGTGACCATGCGCTTGAACGAGGAAAGGCAGGAACGTGAGATCGCTTAGTATTGTGCTGTTGCTGGCCATGAGTGTGGGGGCGCAGGCCGCGCCTTTTGATGTTACCGATGCCTGGTTCCGGGCGCTGCCGGGCAAGCTGCCCGCGGGCGGCTATTTCACCGCCCAGAACAACAACCGGCGCGATGTCGCCATCACCGGCGCGCTCTCGGATGCCTGCGGCATGCTGATGATTCACAAATCCAGCAGCAAAGGCGGCATGAGCAGCATGGAGATGGTGGACAAGGTGAACGTGCCCGCCGCGGGGAAAATAGCGTTTGCGCCGGGTGGCTATCACCTGATGTGCACCGAGCCCAAGGTGAAGATCGGGGCCAAGGTGCCGGTGATCCTCAATCTGTCCGACGGCACCGCCGTGGCCGTGGCTTTCACTGTCAAAGGCGCCAGCGGAAAATGATACGTCTTCGCCGCGCGCTCTAAGAGTTGGCCATGATGCAGGGGCGCATCTTCTGGCTGGTCTGGCTGCTGGTCGGCTGCCAGATGGCGTGGATGACGCTGCGCGCCTTTCAAGCGCCCTGGACGTGGAATCTCTATCAAATTCTGGCGGCGATTTTTCTGGCCGCGCTGTTGACGGGCGTGGTTTTGCTGGCGTTGCTGTGGCAGCGCGGTGGCCTGGAGGGGATCAGGATCAAGGCGGCCGACTTCGAGGCCGAGATTGAAACTCCCGGCAGCGCGATCGGCCGCAACTGGAATATCGCCTTCTGGATCGTGGCGATCCTGACAGCGATGGTCTATTTCCATATGGAAGGCGGACTGGCCAGTTAGTGTGCACCGAGCCCAAGATGAAGATCGGCGGCAAGGTGCCGGTGACCTTGCATCTGTGGAGCGGCAATTCGGTGACGGTGGCGTTTTGTGGTGCGGGGCGCGGTGGGGAAGTAAGGGGGCTACTTTGGGGCGCGCGCGTAACAGCATAGCGGCTTTTTCCATGATCGTTGCGATGAGGGGGCAGGCATGGGCTGCCGACTACGAAACCGCGCTCAAATTGCCTTCTGCCGCCAAGATGGAATTCACGATTGCTCGCAGCCGGAGTGGACAAGGCACCGGAGTGATGGCCGGAAAGACTGTGATATTTCGCTATCGTCAGGATATTGCGCCCTTAAATGCTGGCTACCGTGTCCATCAGGTTCTGACCGGGACAGATGCGCCCGACGACCTTGACCCAGTAGCTCAGGCCGTGCTTCAGAAAGCTGCTGCCGAGACTGGCGATCTGACATATGAAACTGATGACGCACTGACACCCGTTAGGATTTTAAATTGGCAGGCTTACATAAATTCAGTGCTGGCGGCGGCGGTCAAGGGACCGGCCGGCCAGGGCAATATGGCACTTGAAGACACGCGCAAGACTTTTCAGGGGATGACGCCCGAGCAGGGGGCCAGCCTTCTGAAAGAGCAGGGCATGGCTGCGGTACCCCAGAATGCCGTACTGAACCTTACCGAGCCTAATAGGGCGACCTCTGAGGTTCGCAATCCTCTGGGTGGGGGTCCGATCGTGACCAATCAGTCCTTGGAACTGGAGAGCGTCGACAAGGACCGCAAACAGGCCGTGATCCATTACCGCCAGGAACTCGACCCAGAATCGGCAAGCCGGAGCACGCGCGAGGTTTTACTTGCTCTGACCGCGCATCAGCCGACGGGGATGCGCAAGCCCACTCCAGAGGATCTGGCACATCTGAAAATCGAAAATACATTGGATTGCCGTTATCAGATGGACTTGGAGACGGGCCTTGCTACTCGTACCGAATGCGTCTCGGTTACCAGCGGTGTCGATGAAAAAATGGCGCCGCAAAGCCGGACGGACCGCTGGATAATTACCCAGCGGATTTTGCCTTAGCTATTTACCGGGCGTCCTCTGTCTGCAGCTCCGCATAGCTCACATGGCATGAGCCGCCATGCTTTTGAAAATAGCGCTGGTGATAGTCCTCGGCCTTCCAGAAGGTGGGCGCGGGCTCGATCTGGGTGACCACCGGCTGCTGCCACTTGCCCGATGCCTCCACCTTGGCCTTTTCTTCGGCCGCGATACGCGCCTGGTCTTCGCCATGGGTGAAGATCACCGAGCGATACTGGGTGCCGAAATCCGGCCCCTGGCGGTTCCTCTGGGTGGGATTGTGCATGCGGAAGAACAGCGCGACCAGGGTGCGATAGGGCAGCTGGGCCGGATCGAACGTCACCTCGACCACCTCGGCATGGTAGGTGTCGCCATTGCAGATCTGCTTGTAGGTCGGGTTGTTGGTGGTGCCGCCAGCATAGCCTGAGACCGCATCGCTGACCCCTGGAACCTGGCGGAAGAAGTCCTCAACGCCCCAGAAGCAGCCCGCGCCGAATGATGCTTTTTGAAGAGGGGCCTTTTCCATCTCAAACCTCATGCCGGAACTACTCCCATAATACGTTCGAGGGCGGTGTTCGTTACACCCCTCATCCGGCTCGGTGCTTACGCACCTCGCCACCTTCTCCCACAAGGGGAGAAGGAAAGAAGGCCCTCTCCCTTGTGGGCTCGGGTGAGGGGGACGGTGGCGCTGCCCAGCCATGACAAGAGCGAGGCGGCGAGAGCAATCCAGACGGGTGCGCCTGCCGGTTTCAACGGCTATAGAAGCACATGACCACCGTGCATGTTTTTCTTGTCATTGGGCCGAATTCCGCTGCCTCGTTCCTGCCATTCAACTTTAGCCTCTCCCATTATCCTATTGTTATAACAAGGCTTGTTTTGGCAGGGGAGGGAGCTCCGTGAACATTGTCATCATTGGCGCGGGCGTAGCGGGATTGGGGATCGGCTGGCGGCTGTTGCAGGCCGGCTCTGCCGTCACGGTCCTGGAGCGGAGCCAGCCGGCGGCAGGCGCTACCTGGGCGGCGGCGGGCATGTTGGCGGTCACCGCCGAACTGGAGGAAGCCGCCGATGCCGAACGGGCGCTGGCGCTTCGGGCCAATGCTCTTTGGCCCGGCTTTGCCGCCGAGCTGGAAGCCGCCAGCGGCCAAGGCGTGTTCCTCAACCGGGTTGGGGCGCTGCTGTTGGCCGCCGACGCCGCCGAGCTGGAAGTGATGCGCGCCCGGGCGGACGGCGAATTGCGTGTTCTGGATGCGAAAGAGGCGCGTGCCTTGGTGCCGCTGTTGGGCGGGACCAGCGTCGGCGGGCTGTGGTCGCCGCGCGAGGCGCATATCGATAACCGCGCCCTGGGTGAAGCCCTGGCTATCGCCTTTCTGAAAGCGGGCGGGGTTTTGCATGCCAATGAAGCGGCGGTGGCGATCGAGCCCGGTCCGCGGGTGCTCACGCCCTATGGCCGCTACCAAGCCGATGCGGTGGTGATCGCGGCGGGTGCCTGGAGCGGTTTGCTGAATATCCCCATCGTGCCGGTCAAGGGCGAGGTGATCGCGCTGGTGCCGCCGCCGGGCGCGGCCTTGCCCGGACCGGTGGTGTGGGGCGCGGGCGTCTATTGCGTGCCGCGTCCGCATCTGGGAGACGCGGGACAGTTGTTGATCGGCGCCACCGTACAGGACGAAGGCTTCGACACCAGCCCCACGCATCAAGCGCGCGACCAATTGCGCGCGGCGGCGCAGCGGGTAATGCCGTCCCTGAAAGATTGGGCGCTGGCGGATCATTGGGCGGGTCTTCGGCCCAAAAGCCCGGATGGTTTGCCGCTGCTGGGGCCTTGCGGCATGGACGGTGTGTTTGCGGCAGGCGGGCAATATCGCAACGGCATCCTGTTCGCGCCGGCCATCGCCCAGGAGATGGCGGATCTGGTGATGGGCAAGGGCGCGGTGATCCCCGATTTCGATCCGCAACGATTTTCCCGGAGCACATGATGGCCGATTTCACGGTGGACCCGGCGATCCAATCGCTGACTCATAAGTTGGCGGATTGGCCGCTCGCCCGCGTCTTTCTTTACAATGACAGCCGCTATCATTGGGGCCTGCTGGTGCCGCGCCGCGCGGGCGCCATCGAAATTTGCGATTTGAGCGGCGAGGATCAAGTTCAGCTGATGGCGGAAATCGTCAAATTGTCCGGCCTGATCCGCGCTTTGCCGGGGGTGGAAAAGCTTAACGTCGGCGCCTTGGGCAATCGGGTGCCGCAACTGCACATTCATGTGATCGGGCGGCGCCAGGGCGATCCCGCCTGGCCGGGGCCGGCATGGGGTCACAGCGACCCGGTTCCCTGGAAAGACCCCGCCCAAGCGCCGCTTTTGCGGGCGGTAAGCAATGCTTAACCATAAGCGCGCAAAAAAGGCCGCATGCAGGTCGAAGGCGCACTCGGAACTGAACGGCCCGGAGCCGAGCGGATCGTCGCCGCACTAAAGAACGCCGCCGCCGCGACCGGATCGGATTTCCACTATCTGCTGGGCACCGCTATGCGCGAGTCCAGCCTCAAGCCCAACGCCCAATCCAGCTCTTCCTCCGCCACCGGACTGTTTCAATTTATCGATCAGACCTGGCTGGGATTGGTGAAGGAGCATGGCGCCCAGTATGGTTTGGGCGATCTGGCCGCCGCGATCACCAAAGGGCCCAATGGCCGTTATCGCGCCCAAGCCGAAGCCAAGGACACGATCCTGGCCTTGCGCAAGAATCCGGAAGTCTGCGCGCTGATGGCGGGCGAGCACGCCAAAAGCAGCCAAAGCGTGTTGCGCGCCAATCTGGGCCGCGACATATGCGGCGGCGAGCTTTACGCCGCCCATTTCCTGGGACCGGATGCGGCCTCCAAACTGATCAAGCTGGCGCAGAGCGATCCGTCCGCCAGCGCCGTGGCGCAATTCCCGCAGGCCGCCGCCGCCAACAAAAACGTTTTCTTCCATGCCGACGGCACCGCCAAATCGGTGCGCGAGGTTTACGATTGGGCGCTGCGCCAGCCGGGCAGCACCGACACCCTGCGCCAGGCGCCCGACGCTGTTGCGCCGCCACAGGCCCCGCTGACGCCGGAAAGCGCGCTTGTGCGCGTGGCCTCGGCCCAGGACGCCCAGATTCAGTCGCTGCTGGCGAGTGTGATGAATTGGCAGCCGCGCGGCCATGCGATGTTCGGCGGCCTGTTCGGATTGGACAGCGCCACGCCCAGTTCGGCGATGAGTTTCGGACCTGGACTGCTGAGCGTCTTGTCTCAGTCCAACGAGACTAAGTCTTAGAGTGTGATCCGGTTTCCCTGAAACCGGATCACACTCTAGAATTTTGGTTTGTCGCGCAATTTACCGGAAAATCGATCCCGATTTTCCGGATTGCGCTTTTGCCGTCAGCACTTCGTCCACCCGCGCATCCAATTCCGCGCAGAGTGCCTGGGCGATCTTGTCGCCAGTGTCCTTCAGGCCCTGTTTGTGGATCACTTGAATGGCGTTGACATGGGCGTCCACCAGCTGGAGCGGGATGGCAGCCCCCGGCGGCAAATCCCCGATCATGCGCGTCAGCGACGATGCCACCCGCGCGATCAGGGGGAAATTGAAGGTGGGGGCCTGGCCCTTGATGTCATGGGCGGTGCGCAGCAGCGCGGCGCGGGCCTCATCATCCGGGGTGGCGGCATAGCGGGCGCGGGCGGCGATCAGCGCTTTTACATCCGTGGCGATCCAATCGTCGAATTCGCCTTTCAGCGCATCCATTGCCTGTTCGGCGCGCTGGATGGCGGCCATGTCAACGCCGCCTTTGCCGCCGCCGACTTTGGCCTTCAGCATATTGGGCGGCATGAAAAGCTCGATGGGTTTTTGGCGCGCCATGGGCTACTCCGCTGCCTGCTTCTTGGCTGTTTCGCTACGGCGCTCGGGGCCGTGATATTCATCGGCGCTGCGGCGGCGGCGGCAGGGACCGAAGAAACCGCCGGTACGCACATAGGGACGGGGCTGTTCGATCACCGCCACCAGGCGCGACATCATGGTCTTGACCGAAACCGGCTTGACGATGAATTCATTGACCCCGGCATCGCGCGCTTGGCGCACATGATCCAGCGACGTGTGTCCGGTCAGCATGATCACCGGCACAAAGGGATTGGGCGCCTGCGGGTTGGTGCGGATCATGCGGATCAGGTCCAGGCCCGACATGCCTTCCATCACCCAGTCCAGCACCACCACATCGGGATTGGTGTCGCGCAAGGAAGCCCAGGCGCGGTCGCCGCTATCGGCTTCCATGATTTGTACCACGCCGAAGGCCTGAAGAATCGTGGTGACGAGCTTGCGCATATGGACATTGTCGTCCACCACCAGCACTTTCAGACGGTCGAAACGATAATCGCCCATGCCCCAACACCCGGCTCCGGCCGGGACTTTCTACAGGCGTCATATAGCTTAATGGGGCTTAAGCGTTGGTGAATGGGGGCAACATTCTGCCCCTACGGCCCTTCTCGAGCGCCGCATATCGCGGCGCGACCCTCAACATTCGCCAGCTTCCTTCCCCCTTCGTGCGCAGCACAGGAAGGGGGAAGGTGTCGCAGCGAAGTGTCGGCGGAGCCGACCTGAGCTGCGACGGATGGGGGTCAATCAGAAAACTGTTCCGCCAGAATGCGCTCGTCCAGGCTATGGCCGGCATCGTAGAGCATGGTCATGGAAATGGTCCGGTCCTCGGCCACGTCCACGGCCACCACGTCGCGCACTTCCGAATCGTCGGCCACCGCGCTAACCGGACGCTTGCCGCTTTCTAGAATCTCGAACCGCACCTGGGCGCGGTGGGGCAGAAGCGCCCCGCGCCAGCGGCGGGGACGGAAGGCCGAGATCGGGGTCAGCGCCAAAAGATCGGCGTCGATCGGCAGGATAGGGCCATGGGCGGACAGATTGTAGGCCGTGGAACCGGCAGGCGTCGCCACCAGCACGCCATCGCAGATCAGCTCGGAAATGCGGGGTCTCTCATCCACCAGAATGCGAATCTTGGCGGCCTGGCGGGTTTCGCGCAGCAGCGAGACTTCGTTGAAGGCATGCGCCTCCTTGGTGCCGGCCTGGGTATGGGCCACCATTTTGAGGGGGTGGATCACCGCCCTTTCCGCCGCCGCCAGCCGCTCCAACAGATCGCCCTGATGATACTCGTTCATCAAGAAGCCGACAGTGCCGCGGTTCATGCCATAGATCGGCCTGTCCTTGCCGATGAAGGCATGCAGGGTTTGCAACATGAAGCCGTCGCCGCCCAGCGCCACCACAATATCCGCCGCCTCCGGCCCGGCATCGCCATAGCGGGCACGCAAGCTGGCCAGCGAATCTTCGGCTTGCGGCACGGCCGTGAAATGCAGTTTGGTCATCGGGACGCCCTAAAAACCGTGACAGACTAACACGGCAAGGCCCAAAAAGGAGGGGGCGCTAGGCGGATGGTATCGCGCCGCGCAGCTCTTCCATCGCGGTCTGGCGGGTGAAGCTGTTGAAGATCGAATCCACCGTCACGATGTCGGAATTGCTCAGACTTGCGGACATGCTGCGCGCCTGGCGCGACAGGTTGTACACGGTGGTGAACACGGCGCGGTCGATACCGACGGCGCGGCAGGACAGGGCCACGATGCGCGCCCCGCTGGTATAGAAGCTGGTGCGGAAGGATGTCAGCGGAATCTCCAACAGCCGCGCGAAAGCCAGATCGAACAGATCCACCTGGCCTTGGCTAAGGACCCGCATCAGGAAGCCGGCTTTGAGCTGGCCGCTGCTGGCGAGTTTTTCCACCAATTTTGCCGCGCTGTCGGGCGGCGGATCGTGCGGACCGGCAGGCTGGCTATTGATCACTTGTGCGGCGGAGGCGAGCGCCGCATCGACGGTCTTGGGCGCGATCTTGTAGGTATCCTGGATGAAGGTCTTGAGCGCGTCGCAAACCCACTCGCACATCTTGTTGGCCAGTTGCGGGGGCAGGTCCGGACGGTGGACGAGCGGTTCCTGCAAGCCGGTCAAGGCGCGCGATTTTTCCACCAGCGTCGCGTAGCTGGCGTCGGAAATCTTGGCAGTGGCGTTGCGCACCAAGGCGGTCAGCACGGATTCGTGATTGGACTTGGCGAGCGCGTCGGTGACGGGAATTCCGATATGCGGCCGCGCCGCCACAGCCTCCTGATGCGCGATGCCGGCCTCGGCGATCAGCCTGAGCACGTCGGTTTCGGTGAGGAGGGGAGAATTCAGGATCAGGGGGCGAGCGACTTCGATGGAGTCGTCCACCAAAAGCAGGATCATGTCATGCGGCGCGGTGGTGTCTTCCGCCAAGCGCTGGGCCAGCGCAATGCGGATCGCCATTTCCACATCATGGGTGAGGCGGCGCAGAATTTCGCGCATCAACTCGCGTTCGCGCTCGTTGAGCCCCGCGCCCTGAATGCGATAAAGAGAGGCGACGGCGAGGTATATCTCCTCGCGGCTGGCGCCGGATTGTGGATTCATGGCGAGCTGAGCCAGGCGGCCCATGTCGCTCATATCGTGTGCGGTAAGCCCCACGTGATTGCCCCAAATGCATTCTGCATAGGCCGCTGAATTGGCCTGCTACGGTTACTAACAGGGGTGTGTTAACAGGCGCTTAAATGTGAAACTTCCGTTCCTTAGCCGTTCTCAATTCGCGGAAAAATGGCCTGATCGGCCGCTATTAGCGGGCGGCCTTGGAAAGCCAAAGCCGTTTGAGGAAGCTCAGTTTGGGTTCGGTGAGTTCCGACAAAGGGTAGGTTTTCTTGAAAGTGACGCCCACTTCGGAACCGTCGTTCCAGATCACTTTTGCATCATAGGCGATGCGGTCTCGAACATTGATCAAATAGAAGTCGGTGGGGAATTGCTGGTTCTTGCCCATCACGATGCGCGCGCCGGTCTGCGATACGTTGCGGATGGTGCAATCGAAACTGCGCGCGCCATCGGCATAGGCGACGATGCCCGCCAGCAGAACCCGCTTGCGCCGCGCCGGACGCCGCTCGGCCGGCGGCGGTACGTCATCGCCAAATTCGCTGCCCAATCCTATTGCCTCACCCCATCACTGGCCACATAGCCATCTGCCACCTTGCCGGCCTGTTTCCCGGCCGGTGATCGCTTTAGCGGCATGCAAGCCTTATTCCCTGCCAATCGGCTCTGTCTCCCAACAACGCCTGAGGTCCAGGGATGGCGGGTCGGACATGATAAATTTGCGACACTTTGCGACAAAATAATAATGACAAACTATCAAAATTTCACTGAAAATATGTCCTGACGCCGAATTTTAAGGCAAGACGAATATTTGGTCGCTAAGCCGGATAGGCCGGAAAAGATGTTCATAAATGCAGCGTAGGGGTGAGTCGGCGAACGCTCTTGCCTAAAGTTCCCGAACTTGCCGGGGCCAAGGTTAGGCAAGGGGGGGGATTGTGGAATTGACCGAAAATCTGCGGCTGGTCCCGGTGGGCCCGCGGCCGGCTCTGCTGGCGGGGGATGGTCGCCGCCCAGAGGAGGAGAGGCTGGAAGCGGTCTTCGAGTCGCTGGGACGGGATTCGGTTCTCCGGCTGATCTCGGCGCCGCATCCCTTTGGCCTGCCGCCCCGGGACAAGCTTGCCGCCAAGCGCTGGCTTTCGCGCCAAGACAGCGCGCGCCGGCGCGGCAAGGATCTCACCATTCTCCTGGCGTTGGTTGCCACCGGATTGGCGGCGGCGCTCCTGTTTCTGTCCCTCTCTTTCGCCATCTATCCGTCGCATATGTCCCGCGTTGGCGGGAGCGTGACGGCACGCCAGGCCGCGCCGCTTTAGTCTTGCGTGTGCCACCCAAAAGGTGTGCCTTGCGATGATGCGCAAAGCCCATCTGCTGGCGATCGATCAGGGCACGACCTCAACCCGCGCCATTCTGTTTGATGAGGCCGCGCGCCCTCTGCGCAGTCACGCCGTGGCGCTGCGCCAGATTTTTCCCGCCAATGGCTGGGTCGAACATGATCCGCGCGAGATATGGCAGGCGGCGCTGGAATGCTGCCGCGTGGTGCTCAAGGGAATAGAGGCGGATAGGGTTGCCGCCATAGGCATTACCAATCAGCGCGAGACGTCCCTGATCTGGGACAAAGGATCGGGAGAGCCACTGCACAACGCCATTGTCTGGCAAGACCGCCGTGGGGCGCAGCGTTGCGCTACGCTCAAACGCCGAGGATGGGAGCCTAAGATCGCGGCCAAGACCGGTCTTTTGCTCGATCCTTATTTCTCGGCGACCAAGCTGGAATGGCTGCTCAAGAATGTGAAGGGACTCAAAGACCGGGGCGGGCGTTTTAAAAAAAACATTGCCTTCGGCACCATCGACAGCTGGCTGATCTTCAATCTCACCAAGGGCAGGGTGCATGCCAGCGATGTCACAAATGCGTCCCGAACCATGCTGTGGAATCTCAAGACACGCGATTGGGACGCCGAACTGCTGAAACTGTTCGGGATTCCGCGCGCCATCTTGCCTCAAATACGCGAAAGCCGCGGCGATTTCGGCGTCACCGATCCCTTGTTGCTGGGTGCGCCGATCCCGATTTTGGGCGTGGCGGGCGATCAGCAGGCAGCGAGTTTCGGTCAGGCCTGTTTTTCGCCCGGCGATGTGAAGTCCACCTATGGAACGGGGTGTTTCGTCTTAGTGAACACCGGAAAAGGGGTCCCGCACTCGAAAAACCGGTTATTGGCCACTACACTGGCGCGCAAGCACTATGCCATCGAAGGCAGCATCTTCATCGCGGGCGCGGTGATACAATGGCTGCGCGATGGCTTGGGATTGTTGGCGACCGCCGCTGAAAGTGAGGCGATGGCCAAGCGCGCCAAAGTGGCGGATGGGCTCTATGTCGTGCCTGCCTTCACCGGATTGGGCGCGCCTTATTGGGATCCGCGCGCGCGCGGCGCGATCGTGGGTCTGACGCGTGACAGCGGCAGGTGCGAAATCGTGCGCGCCGCGCTGGATGCTGTTTGCTACCAGACGCGTGATTTGCTGGAAGCCATACGCCGGGACATGCGGTCGGCGGGCCTGAAACGGCTGAAGAGGCTGAAAGTGGATGGCGGCATGGTCGCCAATGACTGGTTTTGCCAGCGTTTGGCCGATTTAACTGGCTTTGTCGTAGAACGACCGCGTGTTACCGAAACCACCGCGCTGGGCGCGGCCTATCTGGCGGGACTTGGCGCCGGATTGTTCGAGAACGAGAAAGACATTGCCGCGTGCTGGGCGTTGGATCGCCGCTTCAAACCGGTGATGAAGAAGCAGGCTCGCGACCGCCTTTATGACGGTTGGAAGACGGCGGTCTCCCGGGTGCGATAGGGGTGTTCCAAACGAGAGCACCCGTTGTCCTCAACACGTACATCCATCTTGTGGCACTCTCCGCTACAGCTAATGTCGGAGTAAACGCGCGCTGTATGGGCTTGCAGAGTTTGTGCGATTGACGGTGGGCGTTGGCGGGCTGAAGTTTTGCATCGGTGGGGGTACAAGTGTCTGGTCAAGTCGTTGTCATGGAGCGCGCGCGTATTGGGCGCCGCAAGCCGGAGAGTCTTGTGCGGTTGAAACAGGCCGCACGCAAATTGTTCGTCGAGCGCGGATACGACGCCACAAGGCCGCAGGATATCGCGCGCGAAGCGGGATTGGGGCATGGCACTTTCTATCTCCACTATCCCGACAAGCGCGCCTGTTTTCTGTCTTTTGTCGAGGATGCGCGGCTGGAGCTGGACGATCATGTGCGCGCCCATCGCTTGCAAGGCGCCAATCTGGAAACGCGCATCGCCACTACCTTGACCGCGATCTATGACTATGCCGATCGTAATCCGGGTGTGCTGCGCGCCGCCATGGCGGATGAGCGGATGATCGACGCCGACAGCGTCGCCACGCGGCCTTTGCTGGCGCAATGGGGCGCCGAATGGGCCGGCATGATCCGCAGCGCCGCCGACGGCGGCAGCGCTTGCACCTCTTATGACGCCGACATTATCGGGCCAGCGATTGTAGGCGCCTTGCACCAAGCCGGACGCGAAAGCCATCGCTGCGGCCGCCAGCGCGAGGAACTGGTCAAGAACATGACCAGCTTTCTCACCAAGGCTTTGAAGCCGGATTGACCGCAGGCGGCGGGTAAATCTCTTCCCTCACCCAGGAGAGGGCGTTGCATTTGCCTATACTGGAGAATGAATCGCTTCTATAGAGGCGCGATGCGTTCCCTGGGAATTTCTTCCGCTATACTTCTTGCCGCCGCACCGGTTCAGGCCGCTTCTATCGGCGAGCCTGTCTTGCGCGATGGCGTTGCGATCGCGGCCAAGACCATGACTGGTTTGGAACTGGACCGGCTGCCCGCCGGCATGAGCCGCAGCGCCGATGCGGTGTTTCTGGTAGCGGATGTCCATGTCGCTAAAGATGGTGTGCATGGTTTTAGCGAAAACGCGTTCATTCCCTATTTGTCGATCAGCTATGCCCTGACCAAGGACGGTGCGCCCACCTTCAAGAAGGCGGGTTTGCTTTATCCTGTCGCCGCCAAAAGCGGCCCGCACTATGCCGCCAGCGCCGACATGGCGGGCCCGGGCATTTACCATCTCACTTATATCGTTTCGCCTCCCAGTTCGCGCGGCATGATACGCCAGACCGACAAGACGGGCGGCGTGCCGGACTGGTGGAAGCCGATCACCGTCCAATGGACCTTTACCTATGCGGGTAACGCCCAATGAAAAACCGGCGCTGGTGCGGATGCCGCCGCGGCAATGGAACTGCGGCAAAATAATTTCAAATTGTGCCGATTCTGGAACCGGGTGGTAACGGGTGTCGCGCTAGCCTGTAACCATGACAGACGTGGTGCGTAGCGAAACCTGTCCGGATGAGGGCATGCGGGGGCGGTTGTTGGGTACCGCTCAGGCCTTTGTGCTGAACGGGAACCAGGATTTTTCGCTGGCGTCCCTATGCCGTGAAGCCGGCGTGGACGGTTCCGTCTTTCGCAACCACTTCAGCAGCAAGGCCGAATTGATGGGGGCTCTGATGCGTGACCAAGCCCAGCACCAGGTCCAGCCCAAGGCTGTTGCTCAAACCATTCCGGAACCTCCCCGTCCAATCACGGTATTGGAACCCGGATCAGCCTCTAAGGCGGAGCTTGAGCCGTCCGTTTTCACACCCGACGCATGGCTCGAGCGCCGCCTTAGAGTCTTTGAACGCACCTTGAACGCCCTGGAAGCCAAAGCTGAGACCACGGCCCGGGAACAGGCCCGCGTTATCGCGCAGTTGGAGGAAAGACTGGCGGCACAGGGAACGGCAAGCGAGGGATTACCGGCGGTTGCGCAGGCTGCGATGGTGGCGCCGCAACCGGCGCCTCTCTTGCCGCCGACATTGCCGGCCGAGCCGTCTGCCGCGCCGGTTTTGGCGCCCAATGCCATGCACCAACCGGACGCCGCCCCGGAAGCGCCAGCGGAAGTATCAGCGGCAGTGTCGGTGAACCTGTTGGTGGAAGAGCCGCCCTTGGCGAGCGAGCCGCCGGGGCCACAGCCGTTTCGGGAAGCGTGGCAACAAGAACTCCCTTTGATGCCACTCGCGCAAGACACCAAGGCGCCGGCCGCTCCGCCAGATGAGGGGCCTGCGGGGCAGATCCTGATTTCTGAAGGCAAGACTTGCGACGATACTCTTTCCGGTGATAGGCCCGTGCCCGAAAACAAGACCCAGGCGGAAACCCCCAGTCTGTTGCGAAACACCTATGACGGCGCTTTTACGACGGTGGAACCGCAGACGCGTTTGAACAATGCCGGGCGCGTGCGCTGGCTGGCGGGTGGCGCTTTGTCGTTGGTGATCTTGTTCCTTTGCTTGGGACTTTTCCTGGACCGGCGTTCCGGTCCCACCGCTATCGCGCGTCAGATTGACGGCGTTGCGCGTCGGCAAGCAGCCGATACCATCATGAGCCGTACAAAAGCCTTGGCCGACGCGGGCAATCCCCGCGCCCAGGCACGGCTGGCATTGGCGTATCTGCGCGGGCAGGGCTCCGCGGGAGACGCCAATGCCGCGTATCTTTGGAGTCTGTCGGCGGCGCGGGAAGGCAATCCTGTCGCCCAATATCTTTTGGGCGTTCAGTACCTGCATGGCGACCGCGTCAAGGCCGATCCGGCGGCGGCCGTGCAATGGTTTCAGCGCGCCGCGGACAAGGGCAATCTGAAGGCGATGCACAATCTTGCCATCGCCTATGCCAATGGCCAGGGCGTCGAAAAGGATGAAGCCAAGGCGGTGGAATGGTTCGCCAGGGCCGCCAAGCATGGCTATGTGGATTCGGTTTTTAATCTCGCCGTGATGTATGAGCGTGGCGCCGGCGTGCCGCAGGATCCGCTGCAGGCCTTCAAATGGTACAGTATCGCGGCGATGGCGGGTGATGCTTCCGCCAAGGAACGGCTGGCCACCTTGCGCGGCGAGATGACGGCGGACGAGATCAAGCTGGCCAGCAACGCGGCGCAAGCCTTTGAACCGGCCCCCGCAGCGGAAGACGCCAACACGCTTTAATTTTTTGGTCCGGTATTTTCCGGATCGGGCGGGCGCCTCAGGCTGCCGTAATGGCTGGCCCAGACCTTGGTGAATTCGGCGCCCAGCAAGAAAATCTGTGCCGAGAAATAGACCCATATCAGAAGCACGATAATGCCGCCCGCCGCGCCATAAATATTGGCAGTGACGAAATTGACCAGGTAATAACCGATCAAACTCTGCCCCGCCTCGAACAAAAGCGCGGTGCCGAAGCTTGCCACCAACACGTCCCGCCACAACAATTTCCTGTTGGGCAGCACCTTGTAGATGGCGGCAAACAGAAGAGCGACGGTCAGGAAGCCGATCCCGAAATTGATCGCCGGGATTGTGGCGTCATATATGTCGGTGTAACGGTCCAGCACTTCGCCCAACAGGCGGATCCCCGTGGCCATGACCATGGAGGCCAGCAACAACACCCCCAGCCCGATGACCAGGGTAAGGCTCAACACCCGGCCGCGCAGCAGTTGATAAAAATAAGATTCATGGCGGGGCGCCTTCCAGACCACATTCAGCGCGTCCTCTATTTCGGTGAAGAATCCAGATGCGGTGACGATCAGGGCGATGACGCCGATCAGGCTGCTGGCCAGGGTATGGTCGCCGCTTCTGACATGCAGGATGGCGAGCTGCACCATATCGGCGCTTTCCGATGTCATGATCCGGGTCAACTGATCATGCACCGCGCTGCTGGCGGCATCCTGGCCCAGGCCCAGCGCGGCGATCGCGGTGGCGATAAACAGAACCGGCGCGATGGCGGTGACGGCATAAAAGGAAATAGCCGCACCGCGCGTCAGGGCGTTGTCATCGACAAAGGCTTCGACGCCTTCCTTGAACAGCATCCAGACGGTCAGGCGGCGGCCCACGGCGTTCTCATGGCTTGTGAAATAGAATCAAGGATGGGTTCCCTGTGGTTCCCCCAACGTAACAGGCCTGAAGAAAGTTTCATCTAGTGCCCCGATTCCGAAATTCGCACGATCACGATATCGGGTTTTGGCGAATTTCGGAATCGTGAGGACGCTAGCCAACTTATTGATTCCTAGTGTCGTTTTGGTTTCGAAGTTCGCCAAGGGCTCGATACTGATGATAGGGCGAACTTCAAAACCACGACACTAGGCGCAAACCACGGTGCGCCTCGGACGTTAGCCAAAGGAGGGTCACCGTTAAGGCATTGATAGGCATGGCCGTTACCGGAGAGTCGCACAAGCCAGGATTGACATGGATGCGCGCGGCGCTGCGCGAGCGTATCGTTTCGGATTTCCGCGATTTCCGCTTCACCTGGGCTGGTTTCTTCAAATGGAGCGGCATCACCCTGGCGGCGTTTCTGTTCGCCGCCATCGTGACGCTTTATTTCCTGGACTGGAACCAGATGCGCGGGCCCATCGGCCGCTATCTGTCGCACCAGACCGGGCGGCAGGTGCGGATCGACGGCAAGCTTGCGGTAAAATTGTTTACTTGGCAGCCCGGTATCGATGCCCATGGCGTCTATGTTGGAAATCCCGATTGGGTGCAGGAACCGCAAGCGGCAAAGGCGGATCGTTTCCGTGTTGAACTCAGGCTGATGCCGCTGCTGTTGGGCAAGTTGATCGTGCCCCTGGTCCAGATCGACCGGCCCGACATTCTATTGGTGCGCGATGCTTCGGGCCGCACCAATTGGGACAGCGGCGGCCGCAATCCCAATGCGGCATTCCAGCTTCCGCCTATCCGGCGCTTTCTGATCCGCGACGGCCATGTGCAAATCAACGATGCGGTGCGCAAGCTCCATTTTACCGGCACGGTCACCTCCGAGGAAAATGCCGGGGGCGGGCGGGCGGCTTTCACCCTGACGGGGGCAGGCAACTTGAACAAAAGCAAGTTCCTGGCCGACATCAAAGGCGGACCGCTGTTGAATGTGGATCAAAGCAGGCCTTATACTTTCACCGCCGATGTGCGCGCCGGTGAAACGCGCGCCCTGGTCAACGGCGCTATCACCCAGCCTTTTCATCTGGACCGGTTTACCGCCGGGATCCAGGTCAGCGGCCCGACCTTGTCCGATTTGTATTTTTTGACGGGACTGGTTTTGCCCAACACGCCGCCCTACCGCATGAGCCTGTCGGTGACGCGGGACGGCGGCTTTTATCGGCTCACCGATATCGCCGCCATGGTGGGGAGCAGCGATCTGCACGGCAATTTGTCGGTGGATGCCTCAGGCGATATCCCGTCTTTAAAGGGCCGGGTGACTTCGCGGGTTCTGGATTTCAAGGATTTGGGTCCTTTGATCGGCGGGGGAAAGCGTATGCCGGCCGCCGGCCGCTATCTGTTGCCCGAAACGGTGCTGCACACCGAGCGGCTGCGCCAGACCAATGCGGAAGTGGACTATAGCGCGACCGCCATCCAGTCGCGCGATTTTCCGCTGCGCAGCCTGGATACCCATATCAGCCTGCAGGGCGGTGTACTGAACCTCAAGCCGCTGGCCTTCGGCTTTGTCCAAGGCAAGCTCAGCGGCGCGATCAGGATCGATGCGCGCAAGGCTATTCCCACCAGTTCGGTGGACGCGCGCATCACCGACATCCGAGCCGAGAATTTCATCAAGAGCAGCGACAAACCCATCTTTGGCATGTTGGAAGCCCGCGCGGTCCTGACCGGAACCGGCAAGTCGGTCCATGACACCGCGTCGAACGCAAATGGCAGCTTTACCGCCGTGGTGCCCAGCGGCGGCATGCGTCACAGCCTGGCGGAATGGACGGGCATAGACGTGCTGACGGCGCTGAGCCTCAATCTGGCGGGCGACAATTCCAACACAAATTTGCGTTGTGCGGTTGCCAGCTTCGGCGCCAAGGATGGGGTTTTGACCAGCCAGCACATCGTGATTGACACCGATCCGGTGCGGGTGGATGGGACCGGACGCATCAATCTGCGCGACGAAACACTGGATATGCGCCTGCAAGGAAAGCCGAAAAATTTCCAGCTGATGCGGGTGCGCGCGCCCATCACGGTGAAGGGGGCCTGGGCCCATCCGGCGCTGGGCGTGGAGGCGGGACCGGTGTTGGCGCAGGGCGGTTTGGGCGCGGCGCTAGGCCTGCTTAATCCTTTGGCGGCGATTCTGGCTTTCATCGATCCCGGGCTGGCCAAGGACGCCAATTGCGGGCCGCTTTTGGCCGATGCCAAGGCAAAGGGGGCTCCTGTCAGGCAATCTACGGTGCGTAACGCACAGGCGCCACGGAATTAACGTTTTTCCGCGGCCCGGCTATGGAAATTGCCCGACCAAGGTGTTACCCAGCCGCGTCATTTGCACACCGGTACAATGCGCCCGTCAGACCTATCCCGTATTCTATTGCGTTACTGCGTCCCCGATGTGCGGCGTGCCCTGTTTGAAGTGGCGGTGACCGCGATTCCCTTGGCGATTCTGTGGGCGCTGATGTGGTGGTCGCTGGGCGTGGGCTATTGGCTGACGCTTTTCTTAGCGGTCCCGGCGGCCGGCTTCATGGTGCGGTTGTTCATCATCCAACATGACTGTGGCCATGGCGCTTTCTTTCGCCATCGCGCGGCCAATAGCTGGCTGGGCCGGGTGCTGGGGGTTCTTACCCTGACCCCCTATGATTATTGGAAGCGTAATCACGCCATCCACCATGCCACCTCCAGCAACCTCGACCGCAGGGGCATTGGCGATATCGATATCCTGACGGTGGAGGAATATCGCGGCAAGCCATGGCTGGGACGTTTGCTGTATCGCGTGTATCGCAGCGCGCCGGTAATGTTCGTGATCGGTCCCGCCTATATGTTCTTTCTGCAGCATCGGCTGCCCTTTCATCAGATGCGTGACGGCTGGCGGCCCTGGATCAGCACCATGGCGACCAATGCCGCGATTTTACTGACCATGGTGGGCATGATTTGGCTTGTGGGCGTGGGGCCCTTTGTGATGGTGCATCTGCCGATCATGCTGCTGGCGGCGTCGATGGGCGTGTGGCTGTTCTATGTGCAGCATCAGTTCGAGGGCGTGGCCTGGG
Source organism: Rhizomicrobium sp. (assembly GCA_035275465.1). Classification (GTDB taxonomy): domain Bacteria; phylum Pseudomonadota; class Alphaproteobacteria; order Micropepsales; family Micropepsaceae; genus Rhizomicrobium. The sequence goes on from DATEMS010000047.1 coordinate 59,098, forward strand.
CCCGCACCGGCAGTTGGTCGCATCACGAGGCGGCGATGATGGGCAGTTCCTATTACGACCTGCCGGGCCTGCTGCGCTGGTTCAGCGGCAATATCGGCATCCATCACATTCATCATCTCAACAGCCGCATTCCCTATTACCGGCTGCCGCATGTGCTGCAAGATCATCCGGAGTTGAAGGCGGTTGGGCGTTTGACCTTGCGCGATAGCTTAAAGAGCGTACGGCTTTCGCTATGGTGCGAAAAGCGCGAGCAGCTGGTGTCCTTTCGCAATGCCGCGGCGGGCAAGCTGCCGGAATAAGCGCTTTGACCGTGCCATGCCGGGACGTTCATCGGCGTCGGCGGTGACAAAACTTCATTCCCCGCGCTTGCGCTTGTCCGGCCGCTGTTGGATTCTGACGGCATGGCGGAGGACCGGGTTCGGGATATAGGGCGTTGGCGCAAAGGCCTGGCCTTTGCCCTATTGCTGTGCTGGGCGTGGCCCGCATCGGCCACGGACTGGCCGCGCAACGATGTGCCATCCGATCCCGCGCTGCGGCAGGCTGTTCTGCCCAACGGCATGCGCTATGTCATCATGTCCAACCGCGTGCCGGCGGGCGCGCTATCCGTGCGCCTCAGCATGGGGGTGGGGGCGGTTCATGAGGCCGCCGATCAGCGCGGTTTTGCCCATTTTGTCGAGCATATGGCTTTCCGCGGATCGGAAAATTATCCCGATGGCGAAATCATGCGCAGTCTGGAGCGGTTGGGCCTGCGTTTCGGCGCCGACGTCAATGCCACCACCGGGCAGTATCAGACCATCTATCGTTTTGACCTGCCCGGCGCCGACGCCAAAAGCACGGGAGAGGCGCTGGCCATTCTGCGGGATATTGCCGGAAATCTGAATTTCGATTCCCCCGCGGTGGAAACCGAAGCCGGCGTGGTGATGTCGGAATCCGCCTTGCGGGGAACACCAGCCTTCCAGTCTTTGGCGCGGGAATTGGAGTTTCAGTTGCAGGACCCGCGTGCCAGCGCCATGGCGGGAAGCGTATCCGACATTGTCCAACATCCCCAGGCTGAACAATTGCAGCGCTTTTACAGGGCCTTTTACCGTCCCGAGCGCGCGGTACTGACCGTGGTGGGCGATGTGGATGCCGGTCCGATGGCGGCGGAAATCGCCGCGCGTTTTTCGGACTGGCACGGGGTGGGCGCGCGCGGCGAAGATCCGGTGTTCCAGGTGCCCCTGGGCCGGGGCTTGGAAGCGCGTGTTCATGTGGAGGGTGCGGCGCCCGCGCGTGTCGTGATGGCGTGGGTAAGGCCGCCGCTGCTGCATCCGGTGGACCGCGCGGGCTGGAAGCGCATGCATGTGAACGGCGTGGTCATGCAGTTGCTCAGCCGGCGGCTGGCGGCAATAGCAGCCTTGCCCGATCGTCCTTTTGTCGCGCCGCAGGCAGGGCGGCGCGAAGCGCGCCGCGCCGCGGAAATTTTTACGCTGTCGGCGGGCTATGAAGGCGGCAATTGGCAAAAAGCGGTTGCGGGTTTGACACAGACGCTGCGTACGTCGCGTGCGCCTTTCTCGCAAGCGGAAATCGACTCTGTGGTTTTGGCGCAGAAAACCAGTTGGGCCGGCAGGGAAGTAGCCACTCGGACCACACCTGCTATCGCCACGGCGCTGGCGTCGGACGGCGGGGTGGAGGATATCAATGTCAGCCCCGCCCAGGCGCGCACGGCCGCCGACGAGGATTTTGCCGGGCTGACGCCCGCGATCATTGCGGCAGCCATGGACGAGATGTTCGGCGGCGATCCGTTGATTTTTGTTTCCAGCCGCGCGCCGATCGCGAATGCAGAGGCGGCGTTGCTGGATGCTTATCGGGCGCAGAACGGCCCGGCGGAGGATGCGGCGCCGCCAACCGTCCAAGCGGTCAAATGGCCCTATACTCGTTTCGGTTCGCCGGGCAGGGTGGTGGAAACCGGCGGGGCGCCCGATCTGGGCGTTACGGCTGTCAGTTTTTCCAACAATGTCCGCTTGCTGGTTCGGCCCTCCAAGCTGCGGGCCAACCAAGTGCTGGTCTCGGTCAAGCTGGGATATGGCCGTTTGGGTTTGCCCAAGGATCGTCCCGCCGCGGCTTGGATTCTGGCCGGGCTGGTGCCCAGCGGATTGGGAGCCTTGTCCGCCAACGAGATGGTCTTAGCCTTGCCGGGGAAAAGCTATGGCGCGAACTTCGCCGTCAATGACGGCGCTTTCAGTTTCATCGGCAGCACCACCAGCCGCGATCTGGAAACTCAGCTCCAGATTTTTGCCGCCTATCTCAAAGATCCGGGGTTTCGCGGCCGGGATTTCGATCGCTTTAAGCAACAGGCGGTGCGGCGGCTGTCGTCGGACAACGCCACGCCGGCAGGCAAGATGGGACAACAAGCGTCCGAGATATGGCACAATGGGGATAAGCGTTGGGCCACGCCTTCGCCGCAGGATGTGCAGGCCGCCACGATGGACGAGCTTTTGCAGTTAGCCCGGCCCATGCTGAACGATGCCCCTGTGGAGGTTGTGATCACCGGCGACACGACAGTGGAGGATGCAACGCGGTTGGTGGCGGCGACGCTGGGCGCGCTTCCCATGCGAAAAAAATATGAACTGGCGTTGACGCCGGACAACAATGTGGCCTTTCCGTCAGGGGCCGCCGAGACTGTCGCACTCAAGACGTCTGTCCGCTCCGCACAAGCGATGGCCAGCGTGGCCTGGGCCGCGCCCGGCTTTTTCGTCGACTTGAATGACGATGCGGCATTGCGAATTTTAAGCGCGGTGCTGCGGGACAAATTGATCGAAGCGTTGCGGGGCACAGGTCTCAGCTATTTGGTGCAGGTCAACCAATCTTCTTCATCCGCCTTCGACTATGGCACTATCGCGGCCAGCGCCACCATGCCGCCGGACAAGGTGCAATTGTTCTATGACGCGGTGGACCGGATCGTGGGTGAGTTAAGGGCCGGGAAGATTGGCGCCGACGCGTTTCAGCGCAGTCTGACGCCTGCTGTTGAAAGCCATCGCCGTGTCGGTCAGACCAATGACTATTGGCTGGGTGTGCTGGCCAATGGCTGGGACGATTCGCCGAAATTCAACCGGGCGCGAACATATGGGGATATCCTGGCGAAGGTGACGCGGGAGGACGTGGCAGCGGCGGCGCGTCAATATCTGGTGCCGGAGCGGATGGTGCGGATCACGGCGGGGCCGTGACGGACATGATCGATGCCATCGCCAAGCGTGCCGCTTTCGGCGACCTTCCCGCCCGAGGCTGTTAATCCTTGGGGCCAGGGCTGGGCAATGCTGCTTCAGGCAAGATTCTCAACGGATTTTTCGGCATCTTCGCGCGCCAAGGATGCCAAATTGGCGCCGCCGTCTTTTTGATTCAGGTCAAATTCAGCGCAAGGCAACCGTGCGACGGTAGCGCCACGAGACCTGACTGAGGAAAAATGGCATGGCTCTACTGCGCAATCTTTTTCTGGCCTGCGTGCTGATGACGCTGCCGGGCCTCGCCCATGCCGACACCAAGCCTGCGCCTGGCGCCGGCATGACCTGTCCCATGATGGGTAACGCGGCCGCGATACGCCAGGATATGGGCGCGATGATGACCGACATGAGTGCGATGATGAAGGACATCCATGATCCGGCCATAAAGGCGCGCATGCAGAAGATGCATGAGCAGATGGCGACAATGATGGCCAATATGCATGGAATGCACGGCGGCATGATGCGGGGCAGCCCGGACAGCGCGCCCGCCGCAGCCGCCCCGGACGATCACGGGGCCCATCATCCCAAGCAATGATTTTTCTTTTGCCGAAAGGAAGATAGCGCCATGACCAAATCTCAACCGCTGGCCTACATGCCAGCCATGTTTGCAACCTGCATGCTGTTCCAGGTTATTTTTGTCCTTTGCACCGCTCTATGGATTTTGTTTCCCGATCTGAAAGGCCACGCCCTGCTGACGGAAATTTTTCCCGGATTCCGGCTTCTCGACGTGACCAGCTTCGTTTACGGCCTCATTGCAAGTGGCACATATGGTTGGTTCGTGGCGGCGGTGTTCGTTTTTTTCAATAATCTCTGGCCGCGCGTCGCACGTGTCGGATCGAAGGCGCACCAAGTCCGGCGCGTTCGCCTGGGAGGCTGAATCCGGCTTTTTCGCCTATCCGGCAAAAATCAACCGCAATATTTTGGGGTCGGCCGCTTGCGGTTCCCGGTGGAAACCCCATCTTTCAGCGCGGGTATTTTGCCCCCAAAGGTTATCCGGGGGCTTTGAAGGAGGGTTCATGTCAATTTGGAAACAGTTGCCCAAACTGGCCGCCGCATTCGGCCTGGCGCTTGTGATGGCGGGTTGCGGCGTCAACACCATTCCCACCAAGGATCAGACCGTGAAAGCCCGTTGGGCCGATGTGCAGGCCGCCTATCAGCGGCGCGCCGATCTGATTCCCAATCTGGCCAATACCGTGGCGGCTTATGCCAAGCAGGAGCAAACGGTGCTGACGGCGGTGACCCAGGCGCGCGCTTCGGCCACCCAAGTCCGGGTGGATGCCTCCACCATCACCGATCCCGCAAAATTCGCCGAATTTCAGGCGGCACAGGACAGATTGTCCGGTGTGCTGGGCCGCTTGATGATGATCAGCGAGAATTACCCCGACCTGAAGTCCAACCAGAACTTTCTGGCGCTGCAATCGCAACTGGAAGGCACCGAGAACCGCATCGATATCGCGCGGCGCGACTACAATGCCGCGGTACAGGACTACAACACCGAGTTGGTGACCATTCCCGGTTCGCTGTGGGCGGCGACTTTCTATCGCTCGTACAAGCAGGCGACGCCGTTTGCCGCCAGCGCCGCGGCCCAGTCCGCGCCGTCGGTGTTTCCGGGCGCCCAGCAGGGTGCGCCGCCGCCCGCGCCCCAAGCCGCGCAGCCGGGTACGAAACCTTAAATGAAGCATTCGGCCTAAATGGCGCGGCTGGCTACGGCCTTACTCGCGTTCTTCGTCCTTCTGACTCCTGCCTTTTTTGATGGGAAGGTTTGGGCGGCGCCGAATTCTGCGGCGCGGCCCAACTTTCCTCAACTCAGCGGGCGGGTGGTGGACGACGCCCATATCCTGTCGCCTGCCACCCAGGCCGATCTCACCCAAAAGCTGGAAGCGCTGGAGAAAAAAACCGCGCGCCAGCTGGTGGTGGTGACGCTGTCTTCGCTGCAGGGCTATGAGATTTCCGATTACGGCTATCAACTGGGCCGCGCCTGGGGCATCGGCCAGAAGGCGATGAACAACGGCATCCTGTTTATCGTCGCGCCCCATGAGCGGCGCACCCGTATCGAGGTGGGCTATGGGCTGGAGCCCATCGTCACCGATGCCTTGTCTTCGGTGATCATTCAGACGCAAGTCCTGCCGAAATTTCGCAACCGGGATTTCGACGGCGGCGTACGCGCCGGCGCCGATGCCTTGATCGAGCAATTGTCGCTGGATTTGTCGGAAGCCGAGAAACGCGCCGCCGCCGCCCGGCAGCAATTGCAGCAGAGCGGCGATGACAATGGCGGCGGGATCGGGTTGATCGCCGCGCTTGTCATTATCTTTTTCATTTTGCGGATGTTCGGCGGCTGGGGATTGCTGCCGCTTATTTTCATGGGCCATGGCGGGGGCCGCCACCGCGGCGGTTTTGGCGGTGGCGGCTGGTCCGGCGGCGGTGGATTTGGCGGCGGCGGTTCGTCGGGGAGTTGGTGATGCTGAAGGAAGCCGACAAGGCGCGCATCGGTGCGGCGATCGCGGACGCCGAGAGCAAAACCTCGGGCGAGATTTTTTGCGTGCTGGCGGATGAGGTGTCGCGCTATCGGGAGGTGCCGCTGCTGTGGGCGGCGGTTGCTGCTTTCGCCGTGCCGCCCGCGATGGTGTTGGCGGGATTGCACCGGCTGGCGCTGACATCCAGTTGGACGGACGACAGCGCCCGCGGCATGGCCCATGGCATGGAAAGTTTGATCCTATACGCGCTCTCCAGCTATGCGCTGTTGCAGGCGGCGGTGTTTTTGTGCGTCGCCGTCATCGTGGCGCTTCCCAGTGTGCGGCGGCGGCTGACGCCGGGGCCGCTCAAAGCGCATCGCGTGCGTCAGGCGGCGCGCCGGCATTTTGTGGCGGCAGGGGCGCGGCTGTCGGCGGCCGAACCGCATGTGTTGATTTTCGCCTGTCTCACCGACCGGCGGGTGGAATTGGTGGCGCATGAGAGCATTCACAAAGCGGTGGGCGAGGGGCCTTGGAACGACAGCGTCGCCGCGGTGGTGGAGGGGATGAAATCGGGCCGCGAGGCGGACGGCTTCATCACGGCCATCGAAATCTGCGGCGCGGCCTTGGCGCGGCATTTTCCCGCCACGGGCGCGCCCAAGAACCGCTTTCCCAACAGCTTGATGGAAATTTAAGCTATTTGGCCTTGCCGCGGCGTTTGGCCAGGGCAAGCAGCGTTTTGATCTCCGCCTGCGCCGCGCGGGCCGCGCCGCTTTCGATCCGGCGATAGCTGTCCAGCAGGGTCTTTCCCAGCTCGGTCAGGCGCGCGCCGCCGCCGGCATTGCCGCCGATGCTGGTGGTGACAATCTCGCCCCCGAAGCTTTCCTGCATGTTGCGGATCAAGAGCCAGGCCTTGCGGTAGCTCATGCCCATCGCCGCCGCGGATTTGCGGATGGAGCCATGTTCGGCAACGCCGTCCAGCAGCTCCATCATGCCCGGCCCCAGCGCGTGCCGGTGTTCGTCCAGATAGATTCGGATGGAGAGCCGCGCCATGGCGGCAGACTGGCGCAGCCTTGCGCCTGCGTCCAGCCGGGGCTGCTGCTTAAAGCGCAAGTAGCGGCTGACGCGCTTGGGCGCGCGTCGCCTGCGTTATTGAAAGAGGTGGTAGCCGGCCCAGATGGCCAGAACCCAAAGCAAAGCGGTGCCCAAAATCACGAAAAGCCCCCGCTGCGCTCCACGCGCGGATTCTTCCAAGACGCTTCCTGTTCTTTTGTATCGCTCGGTCACGCTGCTCACTCCATCCGCCCAAGTGCGATGCCATTCCCTAGAGGCAAAGAACTCCACCCAGGCCAGAGTCCCTCTTCAGCATTTTTCGTGCCAATTCGGGACGGGTTGAAACGCTTGGTAAATTTTTGGGCATGTAATCCTAGTTTACATTTTCGTGACGAATTGTCGGTGAAACTGTAAACAAGGCTTTACGTACCGATATAACCTTTTCAGGTTATAAGGTTTTTTGCGGTTTTGAGCTGTTGGAGACAGGCCAGAGGCAAAAACCCAACAGCGCGAGGCTGTTAGTTAATAAAAATGGTAAATGGCGACGGCAGCAGCAGCGGATCCTGGAACTGATTATTCCACAGGCTTAATCCGGTCCCCGTCGTGCAGCTTGTCGAGATTATCGCCGGCCAGACGCTCCCCGGCTGAAATCCCCGACAGAATCGTCACCGATTGTTGGCTTGCGGGGCCGAGCGCCACTTCGCGCCGTTCGATTTTGTCGTCGGCGGCAATCACAAATACGCTGCCGGTGCGTCCGCTGCCCAACACCGCATTGGGCGGCACGCTGACGCGCGAAACCACCGGCCCGGCGCCTTTTTCCGGCGCGGTCATGAAACCGACCCGCGCCGCCATGTTCGGCAGGATGCGCGGATCCTTGGTCTTGATGCGGACACGCACCGCCACGGTACCTTTGCTCTGGTCGGCGGTGGGGATGATGGCGATCACCGAACCGGGAATGTCCCAATCGGGATAGGCGTTGAGATGGATGGTGGCCGCGCCGCCGATCTGGACCCGGTCAATGTAGTTCTCGCTGACATCCACCTGGACCTCCAGCGAATCCATATCCACAATGGTGACAATGCCGGTGCGGGTGTCGCCGCCGCCCGCCGCCGAGGGCGCCACCACTTCGCCCACCTGCGCCACCTTGACGGTGACGATGCCGCTGAAGGGCGCGCGCACCAGCGTGTCGCGCAGATTGCTTTGGGCATAGGCCACTTGCGCCAACGCCACGTCATGCTGGGTGCGGGCATTGTCAAACAGGGTGCGCTGGTTCTGCACCGCGTCGGTGGAGATTGCGCCCTGGGTCTTCAGCGCCTGATAGCGGGCATAGGTGGGCGCGGCATTGTCTAGCGCGGCCTTGGCCTGACGCGCCAAGGCCTGGGCCTGATGCAGCGCCGCCAGATAATTGGAGTCATCCAGCCGCGCGACAATGTCGCCTGCCTTGACCGCCTGACCTTCCTCAAAATTCACTTCCGAAATTTTTCCCAGGATTTTTGCCGAGAGCGTGGCTTTGCGCCGCGCCACCACATAGCCGGATGCGTCCAGCCCCACGCCGGCGCCGCCTTCCGCGTTGCCTTGCGCTGTTGCCGTCACGATATGAACGGGAATGCGGTTATCGGGCCAAAAGAACCAGGCACCGGCGGCGATGACAATCACGCCGGCGCCGCCGATGGCGGGCCACATCCAACCGGGCCGGTGATGGCTGACCGGCGCGCGCTGAATCTTAAGCGAATCCAGCAGCGCGGATTTTTCGATGTCCCGACTCACCTGGCTTCCCGGTTCATGTCGCTCTCAGGGCTTCAACCACCGGGCGCCGCGCCGCGCGAATGGAGGGGAACAACCCGCCCAATAGCGCCACGCCCACAGCCCAGAAGATGCCAAACCCTATCAGAGATGGCGAGACGGTGAGGGTGAAAATATTCCAGCCCCAGGTGCTGCTCTTACCGTCATTGAGCAGCCAGGCAATGGCCGCCCCCGCCAGGGCGCCGATGGCCGCCAGGGTGACCGCTTCCAGGATCACCGACACGGACACGGGAAAGGCACCGTAGCCCAGCGCCCGCAGGGTCGCGATCTCGCGCGCGCGGGTACTGACGGCGGCGTACATGGTGTTGAGGCAGCCGAACAGGGCGCCGATCGCCATAATGATGCCAACCACATAGGCCATCAGAACGAGAAAGCGGGTGGATTGGCTGCTGAATTTGGCATACCAGTCGGAATGGCGTTCCACCGTCACCGACAAAGCGGGATTGGTGGTGAGCGCCTTTTTGAAGGCGTCGAAGGACTCCTGCGACGCCAACCGGACCAGGATGGTGTTGTAGGTGGCGCGGCGAAGCGCGGTCAGCATGGTCTCGGTATCGCCGATCACCTGACCATCCAAAATATCGCCCGTGGTATAGACGCCCACGATGGGCCATGCGCCGTCCGGCAGGATGACGGAGTCGCCGATCTGCATATTCTGGAACAGCGTCTGAGCACTCACCCCCACGATCATCTCGCGCTTGCCGGGCTCGAACATGCGGCCTTTCACCAACTGGAATTCCGGCCTGAGCGCTGCGCCATAGGATCCGAAACCGCGCATGGTGGTGTAGCCCTTGGTGCCGTTGGCGCGCAGGATGGGCAGACCCATATTGAGGCCGCGATCGGCCATGGGCTTGCCGTCCTTGTCCTTGGCGATGCCCGGCGCGTCGATAATCAGGGGCGCCATGGCGCGGGTGATGGTGCTTTGGCTTTCGTAGTCGGCTCCTTTCGACACTACGATAGCGCGGCCCGGATCGCCGGCATGGGCATAGGACTTCTGCATGCCTTCGGTCAGTGACATCATAGACAGCAGGACGCCGATGGTGGCGCCAAGGCCCACAACAATCACCATGGATTGCCAGAAGCGGCTCTTGAGGCTTTTGAAGTTCAAGGCGGAAACGATCAGGATTTGGCGCAGCATGGTCTAACGTCCCGGCTTTATGTTCGCCCAGAAAGGGCGGTTGCGATATCCATTTGTTTGAGACGCAGGGCCGGAAGCGCCGAGCTGACCAATGCCACCAGCGCGGCAGCCAGCATCGCCCAGAACACGACCATGGCGGACACTGTGGGGATGGGAATGCCGTTGCCGGACATCAGTTTGGGGATCAGGCTGGAAACCAGAGCGGCCAGTCCCACGCCCAGAACCGCGCCGATCAGACAGGGCAGGGCGGCTTCGGCGAATACCAGAAGGATCACGCCGGTATCGGTAAAGCCGACGGTCTTGAGGGTGGCGAATTCCGCAAAACGTTCACGCACCGCCTGGGCGATGCTGTTGGCAGTGAGAAAAAGCACCATGAACATGCCGGCAAGCGCGATCTCGCGATCCGCGGCGGCGATGTCTATGCCGGTATTGGCAGCGACATCCAGCGCCGCTTTTTCGGTGGTGGATTGCAGGGGAACGGCGGAATTGGCGAAGGTGGCATCAATCTTCTGCGCCACCTCGGCGGCGCGGTCGGGATTGCCCGACTGGATGAAGAATTGGCCTGCCTTGCCCTGCTGCGCCAAGGGACGTGCTTTGTCCAAATAATCGTAATTGCCCATCATGAAGCCGTCGGTGAAGTAGGAAATGTCGTCGGCCACGCTGAGAATATGGAAAACCCAGCTGGTGCTGCCGTCGGCCTTCTTGGTCCGGGGAGCGATCATGGTGAAGCTGTCGCCGGGTTTCAGCTTCCAACGCTCCGCCGCTATTTTACTGATAATCAGGCCCTGGCGGTTATTCTTGAGCAGGTCCCATTGCTGCGCGGTTATCGGCCAGTCGGTCATCACGGTGCGAACCTTGTCGTCCATCATCCAGGCAAAGGCGCGATTCTTAGGATCTGCATGATAGCCGCCTAGGGCCGCCGCCGTGCCCACCCCGGAAACGCCGGGAAGCGCTTCGATCTGGCGCGCCAGCGCCACCGGCAAAGTGCTGTTGCCGGTGGCGAAACGGGCCCAAGACCAGATACGGTCTGCGCGCGCCTGTTCCTGCATTTTGTCGAAGGTGGCGTTCATGCCAATGGTCAGCCCGAACAGGGTGAAAGCCACCATCACTGACAGAAAAGTGAGGATGGCGCGGGTGGGCTTGCGCATGATCGCGGCCCAGACGAGGGGAAGATATTTCATCTGGGCCGCCCCTATGCCGCCGCCAGGACACGTTCGATCAACTGGCCCTTGTCCATTTCCAACTGGCGGCTGGCATGGTCTGCGGCCTTGGGATCGTGGGTGACCATCACGATGGTTTTTTTGTGCTGGCGATTGAGCTGTTGCAGCAGGGACAGGATTTCATCCGCCGAGGCGCGGTCCAGATCGCCAGTGGGTTCGTCGCAGAGCAGGATCGGCGGATCGGCAACGATGGCGCGCGCGATGCCGACACGCTGTTGCTGGCCGCCCGACATTTCGCCCGGTTTGTGCGATGCGCGGTCCTTCAGGCCCACAATTTCCAGCGCCACCTCGACGCGGCGGCGGCGTTCGGATTTGGACAGATTGGTGAGCAGCAAGGGCAGTTCGACATTGCCCGAAGCCGACAGCATGGGCATCAGATTGTAGAACTGAAAAATAAAACCGATATGGCTGCCGCGCCATTTGGTGAGCTGGCCGCCGGACAGTTTTTCCAGATGCTCGCCGCCCACGACGACCTCGCCGGAATTGGCGCGGTCCAATCCGCCCACCAGATTGAGGATGGTGGTCTTGCCCGAGCCCGAGGGACCCATCAGCGAGACGAACTCGCCTTCCGGGATTTCCAGGCTTAAGCCGTGCAGGACTTCGACGGATTCCTTGCCCCGGCGATAGTGTTTTGTGACCTGACGCAGCGAAATGGCGGAGGACATGCGCGGGGCTCCCGGGTTGCGAGTTATATCTGGCAAGCTACCGTGCATAGCACGATAGCAATGTCCAGGGGTTTTTCTGACAAATACTCAGGTTTGCCGAAATGCCGGGGTGGAAGGTTTTACGCTTGGGCAGGCATGACCGGTTGCGCGCTTGGCGCACGCAACCGCAAGAAGATGCAAATCAGTTGCTGTCAGAATTACGGCCGCGTCCGCGCCAGCCGCCATTGTTGCTGTTGGCTTGGGGTTCGGCGGACTGTGTGGGCGCGGCACTGCGCGTCTCGGAACGGTTTAGCTGCCAAGCATTGCCGCGGGTGATGCGGTCACCATTGGGCAGATAATTGCCGGGATTTTGCGCGCGATCGGCGCTGCGGTCATAGCCGCCGTCGCGGTTGCCGCCGGGATTGATGGCGGCACGGTTGTCGTTGCCGCGACTATCGTTTCGGTTGTCGCTGCGGTCGTGGTTGCGGTCCTGGCCGCCATCGCGATCTCTACGATTCCATCCGCCGCGATTGCCGTCACGACCATAATGATAAGCGCCGCGATAGGCGCCACGATAGTCGTTATGTGGAATATAAACGCGGTTATGGCCGTAATAATAGTAATCGGGATCGTAGTAACCGCTATAGTAGCTGCCATAAGAACCGCCGCGGTAATGGCCGTCATGACCGTCATAGGCGCAGCCGCCGAGCAGCGACAGGCCGGCAACGGCGCCAAGCGCCAAAGCGGTGCGGGACATCAGGGTCTTCATGATCATCTCCACTGCCGGAAGATTTTCCGGCGACTAAAGGATCGCAAAGCCGGGATGAACCGGACATGAACGGTTCTTAAGCGTTAAAAACGCTGTTTTTACGGCCTTTTTTGGGCATACCCACGCCAGTGGGACGACTCAGCGCGGCGTATCTGCGAACAGCCATGGCAGAAGCCGTGACGCCAGGATCGTTGCCAGTACTTGGGCTGCGATAAAGCCGGGCGCGGAGGCTGGCGCAATGCCTGAGAAGGTGTCGGTCAAGGTCCGCGCCAATGTCACGGCGGGATTGGCGAAGCTGGTGGAAGCGGTGAACCAATAAGCGCCGGTTATGTAAAGCCCGACCAGCATGGGAATGGCGGGCGGTGAAAATCGAAGGCCGCCCGCAATGGTCAGAAGCAATCCAAAGGTGGCGATGAATTCGGACAGCCATTGCGCCGGGCCGTCGCGCAAATGGCCGGAGGCTTGCAGCAAGGCTTGGCCGAACATGGCATGCGCCAGCCACACGCCCAGAATCGCCGCCGCGCCTTGCGCCGCCACATAAAGCGCGGCGGTGGGCGAATCGGCCTGGCGGTGGAGCAGGGCATATAGCGTGACGCAGGGATTGAAATGCGCGCCGGACAATGGTCCAAAAATCGTGATCAGCACCACCAGTACCGCGCCCGTCGCCAGCGCGTTGGCCAGAAGGGCGACGGCCATGTTTCCGCCCGCCAACTGTTCGGCCATGATGCCGGAACCCACCACCGTGGTCAGCAAAAGCAAGGTGCCGAGAAATTCCGCGGCCAGACGGCGGGCCAGGTGGCTGGAAAATGTCATCACACCAGCCGCTTGCCGTTTACGTCCACCACCTGTTCGCCGTCTTCCTTGGTGAAGGCGCCGCGCTGGGGATCGGGCAGAATGTCCAGCACCACTTCCGAAGGACGGCAAAGTTTCACGCCCAGGGGAGTCACCACAATGGGACGGTTGATCAGGATAGGGTGAGCGAGCATGGCGTCCAGAAGTTCACTGTCGCTTTTGGCGGGATCGTCCAGCCCCAACTCATGATAAGGCGTGCCTTTTTCGCGCAGAAGCTGGCGCGGCGACATGCCCATGCGTTCGAGCAGCGACATCAGCTCGGCCCGGCTTGGCGGGGTCTTCAGATATTCGATGACGGTAGGTTCGGCGCCGCTATTTTCGATCAGCCCCAGCGTGTTGCGCGAGGTGCCGCAAGCGGGATTGTGATAGATGGCGATCATTCAGCAGCACGCAGAACGTTTGGCGATGGCGACAAGGGGCTGGCAGATCGTGGCGTCGCCGTTGCAGCAATCCTCCATCAGAAAGCCCAGCAATTTGCTCATGCGTTCATAGTCGGCGGAATAGAAGACGGATCGTCCCTCGCGGCGCGCATGGATCAACCCGGCATTGACCAGCACCGTCAAGCTGGCGGACAGGGTGTTCGGCAGAACATGGAGTTTTCTGGCGATATCGCCGGCGGAAACACCATCGCCGCCGGCGCGCACCAGCAGGCGAAAGACGGAAAGCCGCCCCTCATGCGCCAGAGCGGAGAGGGCTTCGACGGAATTGGAAAGCTTGGACGCCATCAGCAGCAGGCCTTTGGGTTTGATTTTGGCGGGCCGCAAGCCGGGGTGCGGCTCACAATTTTTCCAGGCTTCCACAATTCCAGAAGGGCGGCACCCACGTCAACCCGGCCTCTGCGGATGGCCGTAAAATATTTCCACAAACGGAGAAATGTCATTATTGCGTCACGGAAATGATAATACGATAATCGTGGAAATGTCGAATGAATATAAAATCCCGGTCGCATCCGCTTCCCGGCGCAATTGCGGTGCTTGCACGCTTTGCTGCAAATTGCTGGGGGTTCAGGAAATCCGCAAACCCGCAGGTATGATGTGCGAGCAATGCGATGAAGGCAGCGGTTGCCGCATCTATGACAGCCGGCCCAGGCAATGCCGGCTTTTCAATTGTTACTTCCTGACCAATCCCCGGCTGCGCGAACAATGGCGGCCGTCGAAATCGCGCATGGTGATAGTGGTGTCCCCGGACGGTTTGCGGCTGGGGGTATTTGTCGATCCTGCCCGGCCGGGCGCGTGGCGGCGCGAGCCTTTTTACGCCACGTTGAAGGCGTGGTCGCGCCAAGCCCTCGCCACGCCCGGGGTCATGGGTCAGGTGCTTGTCTCGGTCGGCAAGCACACGACTGTTATTTTGCCCGACCGCAATGTGGATGTCGGCATGGTGGAGGAGGACGAAGTGGTCATCACCGAGGCGATGCCGGGGTTAAAAAATCTGTCGTTTAACGCCTTCAAGCTCAAGCGCGACGATCCGCGCGCAATATCCATACTCGGTTCCATCCAACAGAGATCGGATTCTGGGTATATTTTTTGATAGGGAGGGCGAGGTGACCGATTGCGTCTATAACGTGCTTTTCCTTTGCACCGGAAATTCCGCGCGTTCGATTTTGGCGGAAGCAATCCTGAACAAAGTGGGAGAGGGAAAGTTTGCGGCCTACTCCGCCGGATCGCAGCCCAAAGGCGCGGTGCATCCTCAAGCCCTGGCGCTGTTGGAAAGACTGCATTTTCCCATCGCGGGCCTGAAGTCCAAAAGCTGGGAAGAGTTCGCGCGGGCCGATGCGCCGCAGTTGGATTTCGTTTTCACGGTTTGCGACAATGCGGCGAGTGAAGTGTGTCCGGTCTGGCCGGGCCAGCCGATGACGGCGCATTGGGGCGTGCCCGATCCCGCGGCGGTGGAAGGGACGGACGCGCAGATCGCCAAGGCTTTTCGGGAGGTATTTCTCACCTTGCAGCGGCGCATCGACATTTTCGCCAATTTGCCGATACGGGGCCTCGATCGCATGGCGCTCCGCAAGCAGTTGGATGAGATCGGGAAAGGCGTCTAGCCAATGGTTTTAATATTGATATTTATCAATAGCTTATAAGGCCATTCCAAATTAATGACCAATGGGTTATTAATTTGGAATGGCCAAACGCTGGCAACGCCGCAAAGAAGCGCGCACCGCAGAGATTCTGGAAGCGGCGCTTGGCCAATTCGCGCAAAAGGGTTTTGCCGCCACCAAGCTGGATGACGTTGCCAAGAGCGCCGGCATCACCAAGGGCACCATCTATCTTTATTTCGACAGCAAGCAGGCTTTGTTCGAGGCCTTGGCGCAAGGGTCGATCGGCGCGCAGATGGATGCGGTGAAGGCGCAGTTGGAAAATTTTTCAGGGTCGAGCGCCGAACTGCTCAAGCTGGTGCTCAACACCATGGGGCATTTCGCGCAAACCAGCGACCGGGTGGTGTTGCCGCGCATGGTCATGGCGGAAGCCGCCAACTTCCCCAAGCTGGCGCAATTCTGGCGGCGCGAGATCATCGCGCGCGGGCTTGGTATTTTTACCTTCATCATCCGGCGCGGGGTGGAGCGCGGCGAATTTCGCGCCGTGGATCCGGAGCATGCGGCGCGGCTGTGCGTAGCGCCGGTGCTGATGATTGTGTTGTGGCGCACCACCTTCGCGCGTTTCGATGAGACGCCTTACGACCATCAAGCCTTGATCGAAACCCATCTGGAAACCTTGCTGACGGGGTTGAAAGCGCCATGAGAAAAACTGCTGTTCTGATTGCTCTTATGCTGGCCGCCTGCAAGCCCGCCGTCCAGGACGAGCCCTGGCTGGGTTATGGCGAGGGCGATGCCGCTTTCATCAGCGCGCCGCAATCAGGATGGGTTACCCAGATGAAGGTGGAGCGCGGTAGCCAAGTACAGCGTGGTGAGCTGTTGTTTGTGCTGGATTCCACCCGCGAGCAGGCGGGTACCGAGCAGGCGCGCGCGCAACTGGATCAGGCGCGCGCCAATTTGCGGCAGGAAATCGCCAATCGGGACTATGCCCGCATCACCCTGGATCGGCAGAACCGCTTGGCGCGTGACAATGCCGGCACGCCGACCCAGCGCGATCTGGCGCAGTCGAATTTCCGCCAATCCCAGGCGCGGGTGGGGGAACTCAGGGCCCAGATCGCGCAGATGCAAGCAAGTCTTTCCGGTGCCGCTTATGGTCTGAGCCAAAGACAGGTGATCGCCCAAACCGAAGGGCGGGTGCAGGACATCTATTTCCGCGAGGGCGAGTATATTCCCGCTGCGACGCCGGCGATCTCCATTCTGCCGCCCAAGAATGTGTTTGCGCGTTTCTTTGTGCCGGAGACCCAGCTGGCGCGGGTCCGGCTGGGTCAAAAGGTGCGCATCACCTGCGATGGCTGCAAGTCGATGCAAGCCACCGTCACCTTCATCGCCGCGCGGGAGGAATTCACCCAGCCGGTGATTTTCAGTGTGGGCAATCGCGAAAAGCTGGTGTTCAAGGCGGAAGCGCGGTTGCCGCAAGGATTGCCCATCCATCCCGGCCAGCCGTTGGAAGTGCGCCCGTTATGAACGGCGGAGGGATGAACGGTGAATTGGCGATTGACGTTAAAGGCCTAACCAAGCGCTTTGGCGGCAAAGTCGCGGTGGATCACATCGACATCGCGGTGCCCAAGGGCCAGGTGTGGGGCTTTCTGGGTCCCAATGGTTCGGGCAAGACCACCACCATCCGCATGTTGTGCGGTCTTCTGACGGCCGATGATGGCAGCGGCACGTGTCTGGGATTGGACATCCGCACACAGGCCGAGGCGATCAAGCGCCAGGTCGGCTATATGACCCAGCGTTTCAGTTTTTGGGAAGACCTGTCCATCCGCGAGAATCTGGAATTCGTGGCGCGGCTTTATCAGGTGGACGGCGCCCGCGTGGATCAGACTCTGGAACGGCTGGGCCTGGCGGAACGCCAGCATCAATTGGCGGCGCATTTGTCCGGCGGTTGGAAACAGCGCCTGGCGCTGGCGGCTTGCCTGCTGCACGACCCGAAATTGCTGTTGCTGGATGAACCCACCGCCGGGGTGGATCCCAAGGCACGGCGCGATTTCTGGGAGCAGATCCATGCCTTGAGCGATTTGGGGCTCACGGTGCTGGTTTCCACCCACTATATGGACGAGGCCGAGCGGTGCGACCGCATCGTTTACATTATGAAAGGCAGGCTGGTCGCCACCGGCACCGTGGGCGAGGTGATCGCGCGCTCGCGGCTTTCCACCTTTGTGCTGGAAGGCAAAGATGTGCGCGCCTTGGAAAGCGAAGTGCAGGACAGGCCAGGCGTGGACTATGCGGGGTTTTTCGGCGCGGCATTGCATGTGAGCGGGCGCGACCGCGAGGCCTTGGCCAAGGCGGTGGCGCCCTATCATGGCCGCCCCGGCATTGCCGTGCATGAGGCCGCGCCCAGCTTGGAGGACGTCTTCATCCAGCTTCAGGAGAAGGCGGGATGACGCATTTTTTGCATCGTCGTTTTTCTTTGGCGCGGGTATGGGCCATTCTGGTCAAAGAAGTGCTGCAGATCCGGCGGGACCGGCTGACCCTGGCCATGATCATCGGCGTGCCCTTGATGCAACTGACCCTGTTCGGCTTCGCCATCAACTTCAATCCCAAGGCGCTGCCCACCGCGGTCGCCATCGCCGATCCGGGCACATTTTCACGTTCCATTGTCGCGGCCCTGCGCAACTCCAGCTATTTCGAACTGGTGGCCGAGACACGTTCGCCATCTGAGGCGCGCAAGCTGTTGCAGGACGGCAAGGTGCTGTTCGTGGTGGAGATACCGGTCAATTTCAGCCGCGATATCGTGCGCGGGGCGCAGCCCGATTTGTTGATGGAGGTGGATGCGACCGACCCCGCCTCCAGCGGCTTTGCGATTCAAGCCTTTCGTGCGCTGGCCAGCACGGCGCTGCGTGACGATCTGGTGGGGCCCTTGGCGGCGCGTACGCAAAGCGGGCCGCCGTTCAATCCGGTGGTGCATCTGCTCTACAACCCGGAATCCAACACGCAATATTCCATCGTGCCGGGGCTGCTGGCGATCATTCTGACCATGACGCTGGTGTTGATGACCTGCATGGCGCTGACGCGCGAGCGCGAGCGGGGCACCTATGAGAATCTTTTGGCCATGCCGGTGACGCCGCTGGAAATCATGGTGGGCAAGATCGCGCCCTATGTGGTGGTGGGACTGATCCAGAGCGGCATCGTGCTGACGCTGGCCAAATATGTCTTCGGCGTGCCGGTGATCGGTTCGCTGGCGCTGTTGGGCGGGGCGTTGACGCTGTTCATTATCGCCAATCTGGCGGTGGGCTATACATTTTCCACCATCGCGCAAAGCCAGCTTCAGGCGATGCAGATGACGGTGTTCTTCCTGTTGCCGGCGATCCTGCTGTCGGGGTTCGCTTTTCCCTTTGCCGGCATGCCGGGATGGGCGCAAGCGATCGGCGAGATCCTGCCCGCGACGCATTTTTTGCGGATCGCGCGGGGCATTCTGCTCAAGGGCAACGATTTCGCCAATATCGCGGGCGATCTGTGGCCGCTGGCGCTGTTTACCTTGACGGCGGGGACGATCGCGCTGTTGCGGTTCAGAAGGACGTTGGATTGATAGTCTCTGTCGGTCTCCAACCCCGGCGGAAGTCAGGCGGATTGCGGATTTTTCCCCCGCGCAAAGGGGCGGACGCCTGCTTATCACAGCGATATCACACGGAGCTGACGCGTTTGACGGTTAGGATTGGGTCGATCCCAACCGTCAACTGCCTTCTGAATGGCCATGCCCAAGCTTCGAAGCGCCGTCTATTATCTTCAGCATCCCTCGCATTGGGCGCATTTTAGCCGCCGGGCGCTGAAATATTTCCAATCGGACCTCGATTCGGAAAATGACCGGGCCGAAGCGCATTTGTGGGCGCGCAATCGGGCGCAGCCGCTGAACGACCTGCTGGCGCATTTGGGATTGACGTCGGCCCCGCAGGATGAGTTGCCCAGAATGGATGCCAGGATATTGCAGGAGGCTGGCCAGCGGGCGGCGCAGTCCAAGATCAAAATGGGCGGCGGCGGGCATATCGAATTGATCTATGCCATCGCCCGGCTGACCGGCGCGCGGTCCGTGGTGGAAACCGGCGTGGCCTATGGCTGGTCCAGCCTGGCTTTTCTGGCGGCGATGGAATGGAACGGCGGCGGAAGCCTGGTGAGCGTGGACAGGCCCTATCCCGGCGCGGGGAACGAGCCCTATGTCGGAATCGCGGTGCCTGACCGGCTAAGGCGCAATTGGACCCTTATCCGCGAACCGGACCGCAATGGCCTCAAGCGCGCGGTGGCGCAATTCCCCGATGGCGTGGATATCGCCCATTATGATTCCGACAAGTCCTATCGCGGGCGGGAATTTGCCTATCCCATCATTTGGAATGCGCTAAGGCCGGGCGGTCTTTTTCTGTCCGATGATATTCAGGACAATTTGGCCTTTGCCCATTTCGTGCGCGACCGGGACGTGAGCTATGGTGTTGTGGCAGGCGAGGGGAAATATGTCGGGATCGCGATCAAGCCGGGCGCCTGGAAGAGCTAACGCCGGGAGGGTTTTGGCGGCATGATATCCCTGGCCTCGCTGCCATATTGGCGCAGCGCCGCATAGGCTAGATTTGTCTGCTAGAAGAGATTTCGTCATCAAAATGAGTGGCTTGCAGACTTCCGTCGTCTGATTACCAATGCATTGGCCGATACCCTCAAGGGTGTGGATGTTCTGCAAGAGCTGCAGATTCGTCCCCTTTTTACGGCCATTCTGGCTCGCCGCTGGCACGGAACTTGGGCCGGAGCGTTATAGGGCGGGAGCGCCGTTGTTGGGGGAGAGATTTGCCGGAGTTTGAAGTCAGGCTTTTCAAGGCGTCGGGCGATCTTTTAGAAGCGGTGATCACCGACGCGGCAAGCGAGAAAGCCGCTTTGACCAAAGCCGCCAAACTGGCCAAGAAGAAAGGCGCCTCCTTCTTCGATATCCGCCGCCCCATGGCGCAACGCTGGGTGCGCAAGGGATCATGGTCGTAGCGGCGCATATTGTGCTGACGCGGGCCCGCTTAAGTCGCTGTCGCGCGCGGGCGCTTGTCATTCCTATTCGCCCGCCAAAGGGCGGGCTTGGCACCAAACGTCCCAAGCATTGCCA
>DATEMS010000048.1:0-4345 GCA_035275465.1 Rhizomicrobium sp.
ACTTGTCATGGCCCACCGGAGTGTGGGCCACCCAGTTGAAGCGCACGCAAGTCTTGCAGAAGAGTCTGCGTCACCTGGGTGGCCCGCATTCGCGGGCCATGACACTTAGGGCATAACTTTCTAATTGAGTACGGACCCTAGTCCACCGGTCCCTCGATGACGAGGTGTTGCGCCTTAAGCTGCTCCAGCACACCGCCTTTGCGCAGCAGCGGTCCCATGCCCACCACCGCGACGGTTTTGCCCGGCTTTTCCAAGGCCGCATCGATGGCGGCCACAAAGGCCGGGACGCGGTTTTGATCAATCGCACCGTAGGCATGCACGGCGGCGGCAAGACAGTCCTGCATGCGCGGCTCGGCGAAATGTTCCTTAAGGCCTTTGATGTTGCCGACCACCCAAGCCTCGGCCATGGCGCGGCCATGTTCGGCCATACGCGCGGCATCTTCCGCCGCTGCGTCTAGGCAGGGGCGCTGCTGCTCCGGTGTCAACTTGATCGCTTCCCGGACGATGAGCACGGGATCGAAGCGGAAAGCCGGCTGCAGCTCCACATTCTTGGCATTGGCCAGCTTGGCCACCGCCTCCATCGGTCTTTCGCCGTTCAGTTCGTATTTCTTGGTGAAATCGCGGTTCAGACGGTTGGCGGCGCCCAGCGGCTCGTCGCCTTGATAGTCCTTTAAATTTCCGCCAACGCTTTGCACCATTGCCGCCAGCTTCAGTTGCATCGGCGGCGGCAGAAAATCGTCCAGCTTGCCGCTGTCCAAACGGAAAAGGCTGCAGCAATGACCCAGCAGGAACCAGCCCACATCCAGTATGTCGATCTTGGGGCGCGGCGGCATCACAACGGCGCGGCTGCCTTGCAGAAGTTCGGAAAGTGTTTGCTGGTTCCAGGTGACGCCTTTGGGCAGTGCGCCTATCATGCCCAAAATCCACACCTCGGAATCGCCCTTGGTCACGCGCCATAGAGCGGGGCCCGGCGAGGCATGAACTTCCACAGTCTCGATTTGGGCCCATTGCGGCACGACTGGCTCGAGCGCGGTCGGCGGCGCTGGTTGAGCCCCCGCCACGGGGGCGGCGGCAAGGAAGCAAAAAAGGATGGGCAATTTCCGCATCCGGAAATCTCCGTGGTTTCGGTTTTGCTCCCGCTTGGGAACTTTCTACGCCAGCAGCTTGAACTTTGGCAATGAGGCATCACCGCCTTAGGCCGAGATCAGCGATATCCGCTTCGGTCAAAAGCAGGCACAGGCGAATGCCCGCTTTGCGCAGCCGTCAATTTGTCGGCAATACAGGCTTTGCCAAGTTCGGCGTGGGGCCGGAAACTCCCAGTGTACGAGCTCTTGTGGGGCCATGCTCGCTGCGAATATGTTTCACCGGGCTATAAAGTTAGGGCAAATGAGAAAAAGTCCATTCCTCGCAGTGATGGTTTTAACGTGCCTTTTCCATGGCAGGGGATTTGCCGCCGACCAAACAGCGACATTGCCCGCCCCGGGGTTTCACCACCTGCATTTGAATGCGACCGATCCTGAAACGGCGATTGCATTTTATCTCAAGCAATTTCCCAGCACGTCAAAAACCGTCTGGGCCGGATTCTCGGCCATATCTTCACCGAACGACGTGCTTATCCTTTTCAATAAGGTTTCAGCGCCTCCCCCGGCGGATCCCCAGGCGACCGCATTCTGGCATTTCGGCTGGAATGTCGTCGATGTACGCAAGAATCTAGAAATCTACAAAGCGCGTTCCGACCTGAATCTCGCGCCGTTATACACGACCGACGAGGGCGGCTCTGTCCTGGTGAACAGCGACACCTGGCCGGGGACTGGGGGGAGCCTTGGGCTGACGAAGGCGCAAATCGCGGAGGCGAAAGCCGCGGGAATCAAGCCTCTGGGCGGCGCAGGATTTTCCTATTTGCGCGGCCCGGATAATGCGTTGGTCGAATATGCGGGAAATTATCCCAGCGAAAGATTCAACCATGTGCACATGTTTCAGGAATATCCCTTCTGCGCACAACTTTGGTATCAGTCGCATCTGAATGCGCAAGCGCGTGTTGTTCCCGGTGCCGTGGCGCACACCCAGTCCGATTGCAAGGTTGCGCGGGGCGCAGATCGTTCCTGGCCCGCGCTGGAACGGGAAGGCCTGTTCCGCACGCCTCTCGCTGGCGTGATTTTTGGCGACGTTGCCATGATTTGGTACATGCGTCAGACCGAAACGCCACTTGTCGACACACGCGGACGTCTCATGGATCACGTCGGTTTGAGCGTCAGCAATCTCGACGCCTGGGTGTCGAAACTCAAAGGCGAAGGCGTCACGTTTTTGGCCGGGCCTTACCGGCTGGGCGCCACGCGCGCCATTATGATTGAAGGCCCAAGCCGCGAGGCGATCGAACTTGTCGAGGTAAAATAGTCCCGAACGGGGATATACTCCTGTCCCATATTCTCGTTGCGACGGGCGCAAAAGCCCGTGCCCCTATTTTGCCCAAATTAGAACCCCAAATGACTATTCTGGGGGGCTTATGAGAGAACGCATAGGCAGATTGGCTATCGCTCTGGCCGGGCGCGTCATGGCCTACGCGTGAAATATTTCCCCCTCATATGGGCGGCATTGGCGCGGCGGAAGCTGCGGACCATTCTCACGCTCTTGTCCGTGACAGCGGCCTTCACGCTGTTCGGCGTGATGATGGGCACCGACGCCGCTTTCCAGCGCATGGTGGATGTGATCAACCGCAGTGTCGTCGTCATCGGGGCGCGTTTCGCCGATAATCTCACCGACTCCATGGGCCAACAGATCGCCGGTATGCCCAATGTGGCGGCGGTCTCGGCTGGCGGCGGGGTGTGCGGCTATTACCGCAATCCCAAGACTCGCGCCTGTGTCATGGCGGTGGACAATGAAGCTGGCTGGCCCAATGCGCCGATCACGGCGGCTCAGTGGGCACAGTGGCGGACCAAGCCTGACGGGGTTTTTCTAAGCCGCAAAATGGCTGCCAAACGGGGCCTAAAGAAGGGCGATATTTTCTCTATTGTCAGCTCCGCGATACCGCGCGCCGATGGCGGCCAGGCCTGGCGGTTCCAGGTGCTGGATGTGCTGGACGACACGCCCTATTGGTCGGGCGGCTTCAGCTTCGGCAGCTACCAGTATTACAAGATGTCACGGCCCGCCGCCGATCAGCCCAAAGCGGGCTGGTTCCAGGCGGTGGTGAAGGACCCGGCAGCCGCCGAGGACACCGCCATCGCCATTGACGCGCGCTTCGCCAATTCCGCCATTCCGACCGACAGCATATCCGAGCGGACGATGCGCAGCGACGACGGCACGGAAATCGTCAATGTCACTATGGTGACGCGGCGGGTGGCGGCGGTGGGGTTGTTCATGATCCTGCTGCTCACCGCCCATGGCATGGCCCAATCGGTACGCGAGCGCCTGAGCGAATTCGCGGTGCTGAAGACCATCGGCTATTCCGATTCAAAAGTGATCGCTTTGCTATTCGCCGAAGCCTTGGTCCCCGAAATCCTGGGCGCGGGGCTGGGACTTGGCCTAGCCGCGCTGATTGCCGTGCGCATACCCAAGCTCTTGCCCACCCTCTCTCTGCCCGAACCCTATTTGTCGCCCGCCGTCATTTCCCAGGCGCTTCTTGCCGTCATCCTGCTGGCGTTCCTCAGCGTCATCCTGCCGGCCCTGAAACTGAGGCGGATGGACGTGGCCGCCATTTTGGCGGGACGCACATGATTTTCCTGCGCGCCTGCCTTGCCGCCGTCTGGCTCAATCTTGCCAGCCTCAGGCAACGAATCTGGCCGGCGATGGTGGTGGTGGTGGGCGTCGCTTGCGTGGTCGCCACCCTGCTCTCCATGTTGTCCATGACGGTCGGCCTGCGTCACACTTGGCAGCGGGCCGGCAGCCCCGACCGTGCCATCATCCTGCCCGCTAACGCACGGCAGGAAGGCGACGGGACTATCAGCCGCGCTGAAGCCCAGATCATCAAGGACGCGCCCGGCATCGCCCGCGATGCCAAAGGCCGCGCCATCGCCGATCCCGAGATCATAACCTATCTGGTGGTGCGGCGGCGGGACACAGGCGGACGCGGTTATATCCAGCTTCGCAGTTTTGGGCCGGAGGGGCTTTCGCTGAGGCCGGAATTGCGCATCATCGCCGGGCGCATGTTTCAGCCCGGCAAGCATGAAATGGTCGTTGGCGCGGAAGCGCCTGGCCAGTTTGTGGGCGTAGGCCTCGGCGACAAGATCACTATGCCCGACGGCTTGTGGCCGGTGGTGGGCGTATTCAAGACCAATGATGATCTGGTGCAATCCCAACTTGTCGCCGACACCGACACGGTGATGCCTGTGCTGCGCCAGACCGCCTACAC
>DATEMS010000049.1:0-14148 GCA_035275465.1 Rhizomicrobium sp.
GCCCTGATATCCGGCAACATTCTCGAAAAGGGGCCGCGCTCCAGCAACAAGGGAACCGCGATTGCGATCGGCGCGGAAAAGGAAACCAACCCCACCGGCGACATCGTCGTGGAAGATAATAGTTTTTCAAACGATACCGGCGTCGCAACGGCGTTCGTGCGGAACTACACGGCCCGCCCCATCGTCCTTTTGAAGAATCGGCTGTCCGGCAATGTCATCCCTCTCAATTCTGTGCGGCCGTTGCAGGATGAAAAGACGGCGCCCTGATGCCCCTTGGCGGCGCCCTGGATCGTGGATCATGCGTCTGATACCTACTTCGAAACCACGACACTAGGAAGATTGGAGTTCGCATGGAGACGGAGAAGCTGAACCGCATCGGACCGACGGCGCTGGACGTGCTGCTAAGCCGCCGGTCCTGCCCGGCGCGCGGCATGACCGAACCGGGGCCGTCGAAAAGTCAGCTCGGCGATATTCTGCGGGCGGGCGCACGCGTGCCTGATCATGGCAAACTGTCTCCCTGGCGCTTTATCGTGTTCGAGAAAGACGGCCGCGACCGTTTCGCGGATATATTGGTGAACGCCCTGTCCCAAGACGGGGCCAGTCCCAGCCAGATCGAGGAATGGCGCGAACGGGTCACGGCGGCGCCCGCGTTGATCGGCGTGGTTTCCTGCGCCCGCGAGCTGATCAAGATCCCGGTATGGGAGCAGGAGATGTCGGCCGGCGCGGTGTGCCAGAACATGCTGATCGCCAGCCACGCGCTGGGCTTTGTCGCCAATTGGCTGACCGAATGGTACGCTTATCATCCGGCCGTCAAGCAGAAGATCGGCCTGAAGCCGGGCGAGCGGATGGCGGGCTTCATCTATATCGGCACGCCAAAGGAAGCCGTCGTTGAGCGGCCGCGGCCCGACATGGGCCAGATTTTATCCTATTTCCGGGGCGCGGAGCCGTGAAAAGCGGCGGCGGCAAATGTCAGAAAGCGCGATCCTTGGCGATGCGCGCGCGAACATCGCGCAGCATTTTCTGCACCCGCGGATCCGGTACGTCCTGAACCGGCGTCAGCAGACCCAAGGCCGATTGCGGGCTGTTCTGGACCATGCGCAAAGCGGCAAGCCGCAGACGGATGTCCAGAAGACCGGGCGCCGCGCCGAGCGCCGCCCCCAGGATCGCCGTCGCTACCTCGGTACTGCCATTGTCGAGCACGATCTGCGCCATTTGCAGCGCCAGATCCGGACGCTCTCTTACCACGTCCAGACGCAATCCCTGCATCGTTTGCGCCGCGCCCGGTATGTCGTGCGCGCGCGACATCAGCACGGCCTTGTAATAAATGCCGAGCGGCGCGTTCGGTGTCCGGACCAGAATGGCATTCACCTCGGCCTGGGCTCTGGCATTCTGATTTTGCTTCAGAAAGATGCGAATCCTGCTTTCCCTGGCATCGATATTCGCGGGATCGAGTTTGAGCAGCCGGTCACTGAGGCTCATCGCCCCGGCGATATCATTTGATTGTTCCAGCCTTTTGAGCTTGGCCGTCATGGCCGCACGATCCTTCGGGGCGATCTGGAAGGCTTCGTCAACCAGTTTGCCCGCGAGCGCCGCATCGTTCAGCCGGGTTGCGATCCCCGCCCTGATGAGCAATCCATCCGCGTCGCGCCGCAAGGACAGGGCACGGTCCATTGCCGCGGCCGCCTCCACGAACTGGCCGGCCGACTGTAAAGCCATGGCCCGGCCCCGAAGGGTTTCGCATGCAACATCGCCTTTGGCGTCGATTGCGGGTTCGGAAAATTCGTCAAGCAGGCTGAATTCTTCATGCCGCGCGATCATGACCTGGAACAGCATTGGCAGAACTTTGATGTCCGGCGCGCCGTCCTTGCGGGCCTGGCGCAGCTCCTGCTCCGCCTGAGCAAGCGCGCCGCGGCGGAACTGCGTCGATGCCACCAACACATGAAGGACGCCTTCTTTTGGCGAGACGGCCAGGGCCTGCCTCACCAAAGCCAGGCCGGCAACCTCGTTTCCCTGCCGATATTGAACTTGCGCATTCCAACATACTCCCCGCGCATCCGGGTTTTTCACCTGGGGACACAAACTGTTATCCGCAGGAGGGAATGTGCGTGCCTGCTCCTGGGCCATGGCTGTCACCGCCGGACTGGCGACCAGCGCGATGGCGAATAGCAGGGATGAAACCGAGGCAATGGAAGAAAATATTTTTCTCACATGCCTCCTCCAGGTTGTCAGTGCCACTGCGAAGAAAGTTTGAGCGCAGCCTGCTTTTCAGGAAATGCCGCCCCGCTTGCCAGCAGGTTTTTGAGCAGGACGCGCGCTTCATTGCGCTTGGAATTGGCGTCCAAGGCGACAACCAGATGGTAGGTGATCTCGCCGTCCTTGGGGCGAAGATCGTGCGCCCGCCGCAGATAGGATAGCCCCCCAGCGGCGTCTTTTTGCTGCACTTTCAGCCATCCCAGGCTGTCGTTCACATCCGGCGAGTTCGGCGCCAATTGCACCGCCTTGGTGAGCAGGGCGGTCGCCCGGCCCGGATCGCCGGACTGAAGCAAACTGCCCAAATTGTTCATCGCCAGGACATTGTTGGGCTCGCGCTTTAAGACTGCGTCATACAGTGTAACGGCCCGCGCATTATCTTTCTGACGCAGGTAGAAATCGGCGAATTCGAGTCGGGCGCTGTTGTCGGCGGGGTTTTTTCGGAGCCATGTGGCCAAGGCGTCATCCGCGCGCTTGGCCTGGTTCTGCAGTACCGCCAGGCGCACATATCTGGACAACAGGGGGCGGGTCGGCTTGCTTGCAAAGCTCTTGGCCAAGACATCAAAGGCCTGGTCGGCATGTTTGGTCCTCAGCAACGTGTCTGCCGCCAAGGCATCGCTGTCCGGCCCCGGATTTTCTTTGCGGAACGCTTGCGCGGACGACACGGCCTGGTCCGCCTGGCCCATTACGAGCTGCAGGTTGATTTGACTTGCTTTTACCGCCCGTGATTTTGGAGCCAGCGCGGCCGCCGCATTCATGGCTTTCATCGCGCCGGCGCGGTCGCCCGACAAAAAGAGCGCATTTCCCAGCGAGACCTGCGGGCTCGCAGATGTCGGAAGCAGGGAGGTCAAGCGCCGAAAACTTGTCACCGCCTCGCTTTTTTGCCCCAGCTTCAGCTGTAGCGCGCCCTGAAGCTCGATTCCGGCCGGGTTGGACGGCTGCAACTTGACCAGGTTTTTGGCCTGCTCCAGCCCACCCTTGAGGTCGCCGCGATCGGCAAGATATCGCGCCAACGTTATCCTGGGACCGGCGTCCTGAGGCGCCACCGCCATCGCCTTTGCGAGATTGGACCGCACATCCGCATCACGTCCCCGGTGCGCGTCGACACCCGCAAGAAGCAGCAAGGCCGCGGCATCTTTCGGGTTGCGCGAGACAACGGCGTGAAGGTCACGGCCGGCGGGATCATATTTTTGTACGATAAAATAAAGGCCCGCACGCGCGAGTAATGCATTCCTGTTGTTGGGCTCGATCTTGATCGCCTCATTGAAAATCGCCTCGGCACCGGCGAAATCGCGCTTGCGTACCAGAATATCGCCGTGGAACAACATGGCCGTTACGCGCTGCTTGGGATCGGCCGCCAACTTGTCGGCCGCCGCCGATGCTTCCGCAAATCGCTGCATCCGCATATAGGCGCTGATGAGTGGCGCCACCAGAACCGGATTGGTCGGATCTTTCGCAACCGCCGCCGAGAGATCCTGGATCGCCTTGTCGATGCGGCCGGCCTGAATATCGGCAATGGCATTGCGGCGGATTTCTTGCGGGTCCGAGCTAGCTATGGTTGAAAGTTTTTTGAGGGTTTTCGCCGCATCATCGTTGCGATCGAGCGCCTTGTAGATGCGGGCCAACAGCCGCATCACATTGGGATCGGAAGAGTCCTTGAGCGAGCCAAGAACATTGAGGGCAGAGTTTGCGTTATTCTGGTCAAGATAGATGGCGGCTAGCCGCAGCCGCGCTATCTGATTTCGCGGATCCTTTCCCAGCACCTTGCCAAGAATATTGGCGGCCGCTTCCTCGCGGCCCGCATCGACCGCAATTTGCGCCACCATCAGCGCGATATTGGGAGACGTTTCGAGGGCTTCCTTCTGCAAGTTCAGAGCGAGGTCCCAGGCGCCCTTGGCATCGCCCGCGCGCGACGCCAGTACGGCCTTGTAATAGATCCCCATGGGCAGGTTTGGCCGCTTGGCCAGAAGGGCATCGACTTCCGTTTTGGCCTTGGCGTCCTGTTTCTGGTCCAGCAACAGCTCGATATGGGCGAATTGAACCTCAAGACTATCGGGGAATTTAGCGAGTAGCTGATTGCTCAAGGCCATGGCGCCGGCGCCATCTTTCACGGCTCTGAGAACACTCAGTCTGAAGATCGCGGTTTCCAGGTTGCCCGGCGAACGTTGCATCGCTTCGTCCGTAAATTGCTTGGCGGAATTTACGTCACCTTGCTGCAACGAGACGCGGGCCCTGGCCAGCAGACCCCGTCCATCCCGCCGCAGCTTCAGTGCGCGGTCGATGGCATCCAGCGATTCGGTCGAACGACCCAGATATTGCAGCGCAAGAGCCCGTGCCCTCAAAAGATCGGGCGTCGTGGGGGTGTTGGCAGCGCCGGGGTCGGGAAACTGGTCCACCAGCTCTTGCTCTTCGTGGCGAACCAGCATGATCTCGTACAGCAAGGGCAATACCGACTTCTCTGGCGCGCCAGCCTTCCAGGCCTGGCGCAATTCGCTCTCTCCGCCGGCGGGATCGCCGGTCTGGAACATCACGAGACCAAGTTGGATACGGGCCTCGCCGCTGGACGGCGCAATTCGCACCGCATTCCGTAACTGGATCAGAGCCAGGCGGTAGTTTCCGCTTTTGATGGCCGCTTGCGCGCCGGCGAGCAGTTTTTGCACCTCGCCAGAAGTGGCCTGCCCGGGGGCGGCTTGCGGCGGGTTATCAGCGACGGCGGCGCCAGCGAACAGAAAACCGCCCAGGGCGGCTGCCAGCATTAGCTTTGTCCATGTCTTGCAACTGCTTTTGGGACCGTAGTTCACAAAATCCCCCACCCTGCCGGCGAACGGCGCGGCCACTGAATCTTAGGCGAGAATTGCGGGCCGGACCAGCAGCCTAGCCCTGGTTGGTAAACCGGCAACAGACGCTCTGATAGAATGTATGGCACCCGCCGCCAAAAACAAAAACGGCGCCCGAAGGCGCCGTTTTCGCTGTTTCAACTCCGGAAAAATCAGGCTTGGGCCTTCTTCATCCGGCGGCGCAGCACACCAGCGCCCAGAAGACCGGCGCCGAACAGCGACATGGTCAGGGGTTCCGGCACGTCGCCACCCGAGGCAGTACCCCGGTCGGCGCCCAGCGCGTAGAAGTAGCTGAAGGTGTCGGAAGCACCCGCGGCCAGATCGCCCAAGGCGAAGGCCAAGGCGATGGAATAGTCGCCGTTGCCGTCATTGCCACCCAACAGGATGGTGTAAGGATCGGTACTCCAGGACGCGGTGACTTTCGCGACGCCGGTGTGGGTGGGATCATTTTCGGTAATGCAGATGGTCTCACCGGAGAAATTGCCGGTGCCGCAGGCCTCGCCCGTGCCGAACAGAATATTCGAGGTGACAAACGAACCGAACGCATTGACGTCCACATCCGGATCCAGGATGCGCTCGAAAGCCAAGCTGGTCAGTGTGCTGTTCGAAATGTTTGTCAAGGTGGTGGTGACCGCGATCACCGAACGGCCGGCAATGGTGGAGAGGCTGTAGGCGTTGGCGATATTGAGCGTGCCATCAGTGCCCGACCAAGTGGCGTGCGTGGCATCAACAGAAACGGGCGCCGAAGTGCCGAAACCGGTGACGCCGTCATTATTCGCGCCGTTGGAATAGCCGGTCGCCTTGACGTAGTAGCCCTCGAAAGGATCGCCGGGGGTCAGAAAGTCGTTGATGCCGTAAGCGCCGGTACCGGTGGCGTCATACAGAATGCCCGGCGAAGTCGCGCCGATCGAACCCAAGGTACCGTAATCATTGACGCCAGCCTTAACGAAACCGTCCAGCATCACGACGGGCGCTGCTTGTGCCGCCCCAGCAGCAGCCAGCATCGCAGAACCAGCGAGCAGGCCCACCATCAAATTGCGCATGAATGTCTCCTAAAATTTTTCCCTGGGCAAACCGTACGCAACAATCGTGCCAGCCATTGATTTCAATGGTTTGGAAAAAATTTAGCCGCCAATTTGTCAATGATGTTTACATAATTGGGGTGGAATTGTGGTAGATTTCACGTCTGTAGCCACGGCTTTAAGCGTCTTGCGACGCATGGGACCTTCATAACCATGAAGGATTTTATGCCTTAACTTTGAAGAATCATGCCCCAGGAAAAGGAACAAAATCCCACGTCTTCGTCTCTCTCCTTTTATGTCAGGAGCTATGAGAATTTCTGGCCCGCCGATGCCTGTGTCCGTTTGATCGAGCGATTTGAAACGTCGTCAGACAAAAAAATCCAGCAGGCTGACGGCAGCTTCAGTTTCACACAGGTGGACGTTTCCAAAACCTGGCCTGAGCTGCATGACGAGATCGCGCGAAAACTCTCGGTGGTCTTCTATCGCTATCAAACTGAACTGGGTGTCCGGCAGTTCTGGCCGGCGCGTTATTTCTACGAAAATATGCGCATTAAGCGATATCTTCCCAATGGCCGAGACGAATTTCCGCCCCATGTCGATGTCTATAACAGCGCGTCCGCGGCGCGGTTCATGGCGGTACTTCTCTATCTGAACGAGCCCGAAGGCGGCCAAACCGTGTTCCAGAACCTGGGCCTATCCATTGCGCCGCAGACGGGAAAACTGCTGATATTCCCGCCGCATTGGACATTTCCGCACGCGGGATTGCCGCCCATTGCTTCAAACAAGTATATTTTGACGACCTACTTACTCTATCCGCCTCCGTGATAGGAACGGGAATGACATTCGCCCTGGGGCGCTTGTACGCTGTTGCCTCGGACGGGGCTGGCATCTTCGAAATCCCGAGTCTCGATTGAGTGCTCGCCGGCAGTGAACCGCACTATTTTGTTTGCGAACCCGGCAGCTGACATGGCAGGAACGGAACCGGCGGTATGCTGCAGCCGTGATGGGAAACCCCAGCGCATTCAGCTTGCACAGCGCCGCTTCTAAGAGAACAAGTCCGTGATAGCGCCCACCCCCGAAGACGAAGCCGCCCTCGACGCCACCAAGGCGCCGCTGATGGAGCATCTTCTGGAACTGCGCAAGCGGCTGATCTGGGCCGTGCTGTCCTTCTTTATCTCCTTTGTTATCTGCTTCTTTTTCGCCAAGCCCATTTTCACCTTCCTGACGCAGCCCCTGCACCGGGCGCTGGCGGGGCAGGTCAACGATCATCTGATCTACACCGCCTTGACCGAAGTGTTTTTCACCTACGTCAAGATCGGCGCCTTTGGCGGGCTTTGCCTGGGCTTTCCGCTGATTGCGGCGCAGATCTGGATTTTTGTCGCGCCGGGTCTCTATCGCCATGAAAAGCAGGCGTTCTGGCCCTTTCTGGCGGGAACGCCGGTGATGTTCCTGCTGGGCGCGGCTTTCGTCTACTATTTGATGCTGCCGCTATCGCTCCAGTTCTTCACCGGTTTTCAGACCATGGGTACCGGCGATGCCATGGGCATCCAGCTCCAGGCCAAGGTCAGCGACTATCTGGATCTGGTCATGACCTTGATTTTCGCCTTCGGCCTCACCTTCCAGCTTCCCATCCTGTTAACCCTGTTGGCCAAGGTGGGCATCGTGACCGCCAAGGCCCTGCGGGAGATGCGCCGCTACGCTATCGTCGGTCTTTTCGCCGTGGCCGCGATATTCACCCCCCCGGATGCCTTCTCCATGCTCGCCCTGGCGGTGCCGCTGGTGGTGCTTTACGAGGCATCGATTTTCAGCGTCCTGCTGATCGAGCGTCGGCGCGCCAGGGAAGACGCGGAACGCGCCCGCCAAAACACCGCCTGACGGCGGCCTTGAAAGACCGCTCGGCCGGCCAATCCGGCGAGCCCAGGCGGCTGGAATGCCCAGCGAATTGCTCTTCCAAGTTCATGTCCGGCCTCGGTCTATACCCCTGTCAGAACTGACAATTTATACTCCGCCAAACCGGCCAGAAGTGTAATTCGACTTTACAAATTCGAGGGCCCGAGAACCCAAAAAAATGCTATACATTTGAAGTTATTATATAATTTTTGTTGGCATGTGTTCTGCATATTTTCGGCCAACGATTAACTCGGAGATTTCACATGCGTATGCCTTCTATCGTCAAATCTACCCTTTTCGCGGCTGCCGCCACCTTGTTGGCAACCAGCGCCGCGGTTGCCGGCCCGTTCACGGTTCCCGGCGGTGGCCAGATCAAGACCACCGAGAACAGCTATGAAGGTTTGGTCACGAAGCCTGGCGATGTCCTGCACGGCATTTTTAATGTCTCGCAGATCAATGGCCCCGGCGGTATCACCTATTCGTATGGCGCGGGCGGCCAATATCTGGTTGGCGTGTTCGACGGCTTTTTGCTCACCAGCATCACTCCCACGGCGCCGAGCTTCCTGGAGCCCCTTGGTGGTTTTGACCTGGCCTTCTCTGGCGGTTCGCTGAAATACTATACTTACGGCAGCGATATCTTCGCGGGCAATGCCCTGACCGATGGTAGCGGTTCACAGCAGGACGCCATTGATGCCATCACCCTCGGCGGCGGCACGCTGGAATTGTCCCTGACTCCCCAGACCATCTTCGGCACCACCACCCTGGGCATCCACGTTCCGACCGACTTGACCACCTTCACCGGCGCGGCCACCACCACGGTCTTCCTTGACATCGTTGGCGGCGCGTCTGCGAGCCTGTTTGACAAGGACACCTTCGTCAACGCCTTCACGCTGGCCTTGGCCGACGCGACCTATCAGGGTTCGGCCAACTCGACGACCTGCTTCACGGGCCGTTGGCAAGTCTGCGGCGACAACCATGCGACCCTGCGGGTGATCCCGGAACCTGTCACCCTGTCGCTGTTCGGCGCTGGTCTGGCTGGTGCGGCCGCTCTCCGCCGCCGCAAGGCCAAGAAGGCCTAAGCCGACCTTCATCCGATTGCAGAAACGGCGCCCCTCTGGGCGCCGTTTTTGTTTGTCTTGTCCACAGCTCCAACCGACCTTCGTACTTTCGCCCACCCAACCTGGCTGTGAATAAATCGTAGGTATATTTACGGGGGGATGCGGATCGCAGGCGCAATTCCAGCGGATCTGCGAGACTGAATTTACCGCAAGGAAAGGGCTGAGGCCGGAATGCGAACCCTCTATGTCGGGATTGCGGCGCAGCGCGCGATCTCAGTTAACCATGTTTGCGCAAATAGCCGTTTGACAGCGCCGGAAAAACACGGAAATGTTTGAGTTCCGCTGTTGGGTTGATTGACGGGAAGCAGCAAATTTATGCACCGGGCCGGGAGCCGCCCACCGGTGATTTCCCGACAATTTTGCATAGAGGGTTAGCGCCAAAGTAATCGTTTTAAGCTGAGATAACGAGACGCCGAACGAAAAAACGGCGCGGGAATTGGGAGTAGCGTGATGGGCGCGATTGGCAGGGAGCTTCCGGGAGAAATCTTCGCAAGTTCTACCGAAAATTGGCAGACCGAGTTGAGCCTTCTGGCGCGCCATGACGTATTCTTCGAAACGCGCGTCGCCGATTGCCCCGCCCTCATCGAAGCCGCCCATGCGCTGCGCTATCAGGTCTATTGCGTGGAGCGCAAATTCGAGGACGCCGAGGAGCATAGCGGCGGCCTGGAAACCGACCAGTATGACGCCGCCGCGATTCAGGGCGTGCTGTTTCACCGCCCTAGCGAACAGGCGATCGGCACCGTCAGAATTATCCAGCCCGCCAGTTGCGCTCCCGACGGCCTGCCCATCGCGCAGCTGCTTGGCGAGAACAATATCGATTTGGCCAAATTCGTCAGCATCCCGGATTCGGTGGAAGTTTCCCGCTTTGCCATTTCCAAGGAATTCCGCCGCCGCTGGACCGACCAGCGCGTCATCGCCTCGGGGCGTCCCCTAACCCGGCTGGAGAGCACGCGGCAAGCCAACTTGCCCTGCCTGAGCCTCATTCAGTTCCTGCTGCGCCAGTGTGTCGAACAGGGCGTGGTGTATTGGACCGCCGTGATGGAGAGCACCTTCCTGCGCATGCTGGCGCGGATGGGCATCCACTTCACATCCATCGGGCCGGTGGTGTTCCACCACGGCTTTCGCCAGCCCTGCTATTGCTATCTGCCCACCATGCTGGAGGAGCTCAAATTCGAGCACCCCGACTATTGGCAGGTCATCACCAATGGCGGCGAGCTCAGCGAAAGACTGGCGCTTCTGACCCAGGCGCCCGCGCCCCTCAAGAAGAGCGCCTAAGGCGCCTGGCCATGACCGGCCGGCACTTCTCATTGCCGATAGCGAAATAGGGTTAATACCGCCCCCGCCCTGGTGTATCCTGCGGCGGCCGCTTTGCGCGGCAGCGGAATTTTAAATCCTATGACCTCACAATCCTTCAATCGCCCTTGAAAGACACGCGATGGCCGCGCCCTTCTCCTATGCCGAGGCGTTCGATCGCAACCTCGGCTGGCTGACCGAAAAGGAACAGCAATCCCTGCGGGGCAAAACCGTTGCCATTGCGGGAATGGGCGGCGTGGGCGGCGTTCATCTGCTGACCTTGGTCCGGCTGGGCGTCACCAAATTCCGCATCGCCGACCTGGATGTGTTCGAGGTCGCCAACTTCAACCGGCAAGTTGGCGCCATGATGTCCACCCTGGACCAGCCCAAGGTCGCAGTCCTGGCGCGAATGGCCAAGGACATAAACCCCGAAGTCGAGATCGTGGAATTTGCCGCCGGCGTGACGGCGGAAAATCTCGACTTCTTCCTGCGCGGCGCCGATCTTTTTATCGACGGCTTCGATTTCTTCGTGCTGGACATAAGGCGCCAGACCTTCGCCCGTTGCCGCGCGCTGGGAATCCCGGCCATGACCGCGGCGCCGGTCGGCATGGGGGTGGCGTTTCTGCTCTTCACCGCGGACAGCATGGCGTTCGAAGACTATTTCCGTTTCGAGGGCAAATCGGAATTGCGGCAGTATATAAATTTTCTGATGGGACTTGCGCCCAGCGGGATGCACCGTTCCTACCTGGTCGACCCCACGCGGCTGGATGTTGCCAAGCGTAAGGCACCCTCGACCATCATCGGCGTGCAATTGTGCGCCTCCTTTACCGCGGCGCAGGCGGTGAAGCTCCTGCTGGGACGCGGTTCGGTGAAACCGGCGCCTTTCCACTACCACTTCGATTCCTATCTCAACATTTTCAAGGCCGGGCCACGGCGCGGTAACAATGGGCTGATACAGCGTTTGAAGGGCGACGCCGTCGAGCGGGCGCTGAAAAAACAATTAGGGAGCAGCCGTGCTGAATTATTCCCATCTACCGCAGAGCGTTGAGCAGATCCTAGACGCCGCCCATTGGGCGCCCAGCGGCGACAATGCCCAGCCATGGACGTTCGAAGTGCATGGCGAGGATCAGTTCGATGTCTGCGTGCGCATCGAGGCCGCAAATGTCTATGAATACCGGCAAGGCGAACCCACCCTGATTTCCGCCGGCACCTTGCTGGAGAATGTCGCCATCGCCGCGTCATCCCATGGCAAAAGCGCGGATTGGCGGTATCAGGGGCTTGCCGGCAATGTGCATCGCATAAGGGTGCAGCTAACACCGGATCCCACGGCCCGCGAGCATCCTTTGTCCGGCCAGATCCAGCGCCGCTCGGTCGATCGCAGGCCCTATCGGTTGCGCCCGCTCTCCGCCGAAGATAGGCGTGCCTTATCGGACGCGGTGGGGCCGGAATTTTCCGTCGAATGGCATGAAAGCCTGGCCTCCCGCCGCAAGGTCGCGGGCCTGACCCGGCTGGCGACGGACATAAGGCTGCGCATTCCCGAAACCTTCGATATTCACAATCATATTTTGGATTGGAAACAGGCCTATAGTCCCGATGCGATTCCGTCCCGCGCCCTGGGCCTGGATGCGCTCACTTTGAAGATCATGCGCTGGACCTTGGCCAAACGGCAGCGCACCGAAATGGCGAACCGCATGGGCTCACCCATGTTTGCCGGCCTGCAGATGGACGTCCTACCCGGACTATTCAGTGCCGCCTACTTTGCGTTGCGGCTCAAGCAGCGCGCGTCCGGCCAAGCCGAAGAGGCAAGCCAATTGTTGCGCGCCGGCCAGGCGGTACAATGCTTCTGGCTGACGGCCACCAAGCTGGGACTGGCGCTGCAGCCTTGCGTTGCGACCTTGGCCTTCGCCCATTACGGGCGGGCGAAAGAACCGTTCACGGTCCGCGCGGCCGAGCGGCGCAAAGCCGAACTACTGGCCGGGCGCGCCGAGGCCATTCTCGGGGACGTGCCCTCCCTTCGCTTCATCGGACGGATCGGCTTTCCCAAGGCCAAGCTTGAAAGCCGCTCCTTGCGCCGGCCCCTTGCCCAACTGGTCCGCGATCAGGTCGGCTGACACTGGCGTCCTTGCGCGGAATTGTACCCCCTCACCCTTCGACATGCTCAGGGTGAGGAAATAAGTTAATCCTCATGCTGAGCCTGTCGAAGCATGAGGTCAGAGCGATTACGCTTGAACGTAACTTGCTCTAGCAGGCTGTTGAAAAAGTTTCTGGCGGGTTGGGAGAGATCGTGATTCCCTTGGTGTGCGGGATAGAGGGTCTGGGATGCGCGGCAGCGACGAACGAACTGGTTCCCTGTTTAGTTTCGTGGATTTGGAGGCCCGGGTTCGCCGCGACCATCCGCTTCGGACGATCCGAGAGATAGCGAATGCGGCGCTGGCGGAGCTGTCGAAGGATTTTTCCCGGCTTTACACGGACTTTGGCCGTCCTGGGATCGCGCCGGAGAAGCTGTTGCGGGCGATGCTGCTGCAGGCGTTCTACGGGGTGCGTTCGGAGCGGCAAATGATGGAGCGGATAGAGTTCGATCTTCTGTTCCGCTGGTTTGTAGGACTGGGGGTGGACGATGCGGTATGGGACCATTCAACCTTCTCCAAGAACCGGGACCGGCTACTGGAAGGGGAGATTGCAGCAAAGTTTCTGAACGCGCTTCTAGCCCAACCGCAGGTAAAACAGCTTCTGTCGAGCGAGCACTTTTCGGTGGATGGCACCCTGATCGAGGCCTGGGCGTCGCTCAAAAGCTTCCGTCGCAAGGATGGCAGCGACAACGATCATGAGGGGCCGGGTCGTAACGCCGAGCGCAGCTTCCATAAAGAGAAGCGCTCGAACCAAACGCACGAGAGCACGACCGATCCGGAGGCACGGCTCTACAAGAAGGGCGACGGCCAGCCTGCCAAACTCTGTTATATGGGCCACGCCCTGATGGAAAACCGCCATGGGCTGGCGGTTGGAGGGGTGGTGAGCCAAGCAACCGGCACAGCCGAACGGGATGAGGCCCTTAAACTGATCGACCGCTACAAAGGCCGACGAAGACAAAGGATCACCCTGGGCGCCGATAAGGCCTTTGACGTGGCAGCCTTTGTGCAGGATTTGCGCCGCCGGGCCGTTACGCCGCACATCGCCATCGATGGGCACTTGAGCACCACCGGCAAGCCGCGCCGCACAGCCATCGACGGGCGAACCCTGCGGCATGCGGGCTACACAATCAGCCAGCGTTGCCGCAAGCGCATCGAGGAAGTGTTCGGCTGGATCAAGGCGTCTGCCGGACTGGCCAAGGTCAAGTTTAGGGGCCGAGCTCGTGTGGATACCGCCTTCACCCTGACCTTGGCGGCCTACAACCTGATCCGCCTGCCCAAGCTCTTGGCATCGCCATCATGACCGTCCGGGGCAAATGGCATGTCGTCAAGACGCCAGGCTATGACATGGCCACGCCCCGCTCTTATGTCCTGTTCCATGAGGATGGCGGTGAGTTTGCCTTGGACTGCCTCACCGGCTCCATATATGGCTCCAGCAACACCGCCGCCATCGAGTTCGAATGGCATGGCAACAACGAGATGGACGAAGCCGCAGGGGATGGATGGGCTCAATTACTGCCCAATGGCCATCTCGAAGGGAAAATCCGCCTCCAAAACGGTGACGAAATCCCCTTCATCGCTAAAAAAGCGACTTCTTCAACAGCCTGCTAGG
>DATEMS010000050.1:0-6131 GCA_035275465.1 Rhizomicrobium sp.
CGCGCGGCGGTGGAGCGCCTGGCCGGGCGTCTCAAGGCGGCGGTGGATTTCGGACAGGTGGACGAGCTGATGTCGGGCGGGGTCGCGGCCTTCATCGCCGACATCACCAAGCAGTGCGAGCAGATCCACAAGGCGCTGTACAGCTCTTACATCACCTATGGCGCGGAGACGGTGCTTTGATTTGTTTACCCCCATCCGTCGCAGCTCGGGTTTGCGTTCCGCAAACACCTCGCTGCGACACCTTCCCCCTTCCTGGCGCTTCGCGCCGAAGGGGGAAGGGAGCTGTCGGCAGCGGATGGTCGCGCCGCGGAATGCGGCGCTCGAGTTATAAATCCGCGGAGATACGGTAGATGTTCTACTCCATTCGCCACGTCACGCGCTTCCGCTATTCGGGTCCGGTCCGCGAATCGGTGATGGAACTGCGCATGCAGCCGCGCTCGGAAGGGCCGCAGACCTTGCGTTCGTTCCAGATATCCACCAATCCCCGCGCCCAGCTCTATGCCTATACCGATCATCTGGGCAACGCGGTCTATCACTTCAATCTATTGCGCGAACATGAAGAGCTGCGCATCGAGGCCCAGGCGGTGGTGGAAATCGCATCGATGCGGCCCATGCCGGACAAGCTCGATCCCCTGGAATGGAGCCGCTACAACAGCTTCAACCTCAGCGACGATCATTTCGACATGCTGGGGCCGTCGCGCTTCGCGCGGGCCTCGCGCGAATTGGAAAGCTTCATGAAGATCGCCGATCTGCAAAAGCCGGTGGGCGATCCGCTCATGGCGCTGCGCACCCTGCAACGCGGCATCTACGATTCCTTCGACTATGAGCCGGGGGTCACGGAAGTGAATTCGCCCATCGAAGTGGCGCTGGAGCAGCGCCGGGGCGTCTGCCAGGATTTCGCCCATATCATGACCGCGATCGCGCGGGTTTGGGGTGTGCCGTGCCGCTATGTCTCGGGCTATCTCTATCACAAGGGCAGCCACGACCGTTCCGCCGCCAACGCCACCCATGCCTGGGTGGAAGCCTATCTGCCGTCCATGGGCTGGATCGGCTTTGATCCCACCAACAATATCATGGCGGGAGAACGCCATATTCGCGCCGCGGTGGGCCGCGACTATGCCGATGTGCCGCCGACCCGGGGCACGTACAAGGGCGGTGCCGACAGTGAATTGTCGATCGCGGTGTCGCTGGAACCGGCCCAGGCGCCAGTGCGTCATGAGGACTTTCTCAAGGTGGCGCGGCCCATGAGTTCGCCGCCGCCGACGGCGTCGATGCCGGAGCGGCTCTATCACCAGCAGCAACAGCAACAACAGCAAGAATAGCGCGGATCTTTCGCGTCCAGGGTTCGTCGCGCCGTCGCTCATGTACTATTCGTACACATCGCTAGGCGCTCCTGCCCTGGCCGCGAAATCTCTCGCGCTATAGGATTTGATATGACCAAGCGGAAAAAGCGGGAATTGAGCGGTTCGCTGGTGGTGGAAGGCTATCCGTTGCGCTGGAGCCTGAAGAGCGAACAAATCTGGGATCCCAAGGGCGATCATGCCGGCCTGCGCCTGTCGGTCGAGCGCAGCGACGAGAACCATCGGGAACTCATCCTGGAATATCCCTTCCGCGAGGGCGGCAAGATCGAGCGGCCCGAGGTCAATCCCCACACCCTGGAAGGCGATATCCGTCGCGCCATGGCGGCGGGCTGGAAGCCGAAATCCCGCGGCAGGCCCTTCTTTTTCCAGGTTTAGAGCGGTCTGCGAATACTTAACGCGGCGTAAACAATTGCCGTCAAAAGCATCAGCCTTTTGTTAACGGACGCGGACGTATTCTTGCCCCAATCGAAAGGGAAGGGCGCTATGCCGCTAAAATTGTCGTTAAAGCCTGGTGAGAAATTCGTGCTGAACGGCGCGGTTCTGGCCAATGGCGACAAGCGCACCAGCCTGGTGATTCAAAACAAGGCCTGTGTGTTGCGCGAAAAGGACATCATGCAGCCCGAAGGCGCCAACACTCCGGCGCGGCGCATCTATCTCGCCATCATGATGATGTATCTGGACGGCGAAGCCAGCGAAGAGCCCTACAACGAATTTGCCCTGCGCATGACCGAATTCATGGGCGCGATCAACACCCCTGAGATACTGGGCGCTTGCGTGGATATCAGCCGGGATGTGGCGCAAGGCGCTTATTACAAGGCGCTGATCGCCTGCCGCAAACTTTTCGACTTGGAACAGGAGCGACTGAATTATGAGCCTTAAAGCCTACAAGGCCGTCCAGGCCGCGACTGAAGATCCCCGCGTGACGGAGTATCGCCTGTTCGGCCAAGTCACCGGCGCGTTACTCAATGCCAAGGAATCCAATGCCGTGGGCGGTCCGCTGGTGGAAGCGGTGGACTGGAATCGCCGGCTGTGGCGCACCCTGGCCGCCGACTGTATGGATGACCGCAACACCCTGACAGAGGATGTACGCGCCAAGATCATCTCCCTGTCGCTGTGGGTCGCCAAATATTCGCGCAGTGTCACCCGCGAAAAGGCCTCGCTCGATCCGCTGATCGAGATCAATCGGACGATCATGCAGGGTTTGCAGGCCAGCTAAACTTGGCCGGCTGACCCGGCTTCAAAGCTCAAATTGAGAAAGCCGGTGCCAAGCGCCGGCTTTTTTATTTCACCCCCCTCTGACGCAGCTCGGGTTTGCTCCGCAAACACCTCGCTGCGCCATCTCCCCCCGCTCGTCGCTTCGCTCGCGGGGGGGGAGAAAGCTGGTGCGCGTTGAGGGTCGCCCCGCGGAATGCGGGGCTCGAGATAATTCAATCATCCAAGAATCTCGAGCGAGGCATTCCGCCGAGCGACCCGCAGCATCCGAAAGATCCCTTCCCCCTCGCAGCGAAGCCGCAAGAGGGGGAAGGTGTTACAGCGAAGTGTCGCCGGAGGCGACCTGAGCTGTGACGGATGGGGGTAAAAATAGACGGCAGAAAGTGCCCGCTGCGGCAGATCATGCCTAATGGTTAATGCCAATTAGGAAATTTCTCCAAACAAAATCAATAGTTTATGCGGTTAATCGCATGGCACGGGCGTTGCAAAAGCTCCTGCGGGCCTCGCCCAGGGTCCGCAGAATTCGCGGTACGCCACCAGATTTAGATGGAGAGTAGCTATGTCCTTCAGCGTCAACACCAACACCGGCGCGCAGATCGCGCTGCAGTATTTGAATGCCACGCAGGGTCAGCTCGACGCGACCCAGGGTGCGATCAATAGCGGCCTCAAGGTTGCGACGGCGAAGGATGATGGCGCGATCTACGCTATTGCCCAAAACCAGCGCGGCGCTTTGGCCGGCTATCAGTCCGTTATCAACAGCCTCAACAACGGCTCTTCCGCCATCGACGTCGCGCTTTCGGCCGGCCAGTCGGTTTCGGATCTGCTGATCCAGTTGAAGCAGAAGGCGCTGGCCGCGGCCGATCCTTCGCTCGATACCGCCAGCCGCCAGGCTTTGAATGCCAACTTCACCGCCCTGCGCGACCAGATCTCCACCATCGTAAAGAACGCCGTGTTCAACAACTTCAACCTGGTCGACGGTTCTACGGTTCAAGTCCAGGCCCTGGCATCGGCTGACGGCACCCGCCGCATCACCGCCCAGGCCCAGAATATGAAACTGTCGGGCGCCATCGTCACCCTGAAGACCACGTCCACGGTTTCGACCCAGGCCAAGGCTTCGGCGATGATCACCGTGATCCAGACCTCGCTAACCAACGTCAACTCGGCTTTGGCCAAGCTGTCGTCGGGCGCCGCGAAGTTCTCGATCCAGGCGACCTTCACCCAGAAACTGTCGGATACTCTGACCGCCGGTCTCGGCAATCTGGTCGATGCCAACATGGCGCAGGAAAGCGCCAAGTTACAGTCCCTGCAGGTCAAGCAGCAGCTTGGCGTCCAGGCGCTGGCGATCGCCAACCAAGCGCCGCAGACCATTCTGTCGCTGTTCCGCGGCTGATCCGTCTTTCAAGGGGGCTTACCGCGAAAAGGGCGGCGCTTACGCGCCGCCCTTTTTGTTTTTAAGGCACTCCGGCTCCGCCTAGGTGCCGCCCCTTCTTTGCAGCGAACTTAGCCCGGCCTCCCCCTCGCGTGCGAAGCACGCTTGGAGGGGGAGGTGGTTTCAGCGATCGAGGCGAGCAAAGCGAAGCCGAGAGGAAGCTGAAACCGGAGGGGGGCAATTAATACAAATTTACCAAGCACTGTTTCGGCATGAACCAAAAAAACCCAGGGATTTTCTGGATTTTTTGCCGGCATCTTTTCTGAAAAGTGGAGTTATTTGCCCACCGACCCGGCAAATTTTGCCGCAAGCAGGCAAGTTTTGCCTAGCAACGATGACACCGTGTCAGTCGCGGCCGGGAAGCATTTTCCGAGCTCCCGCAAAATCGATGTTTAAATAAATCCTACGTTCGAGCGGCACGAGGCTTGCCAATAGCCATGCGGGCAAAACGCCCGAAGAGCAATGCTCTATGACCAGAACGGAGAGACCACATGTCTTTTAGCGTCAATACCAATAGCAGCGCCCTCATCGCGCTGCAGTATCTGTCTGCCACTCAGGGTCAGTTGGCCCAGACTCAATCCCACATCAACAGCGGCTTGAAGGTTGCCACGGCCCGCGATGATGGCGCGATTTTCGCGATCGCCCAGAATCAGCGCGCTTCGGTTACCGGCTATACCGCCGTCGTGAACTCGATCAACAACGGTACGTCCGCCATCGACGTCGCCCTCTCGGCCGGCCAGTCGATTTCGGACTTGCTGATTCAGCTGAAGACCAAGGCGCTTGCCGCTGCGGACTCCTCGCTGGATACCGCCAGCCGCAACGCCCTGAACGCCAACTTCACCGCTCTGCGCGACCAGGTCGCCACGATCGTGAAGAACGCGGTGTTTAACGGCTTCAACCTGGTTGACGGTTCGACCACCCAGATCACTGCTCTGGCCTCGGCCGACGGCACCCGCCGTATCACGACCGCCGCCCAGAACATGAAGCTGTCGGGCGCCATCGTGACCCTGAAGTCCACGGCCACGATCTCGACCCAGGCCAAGGCTTCCACTTTGGTGGCCACCATCCAGACCTCGCTGACCAACGTCAACTCGGCTCTGGCCAAGTTGTCTTCGGGCGCCGCGAAGTTCTCGATCCAGGCGACCTTCTCCCAGAAGCTGTCCGATACCCTGACTGCGGGCATCGGCCACCTGGTCGACGCCAACATGGCCGCGGAAAGCGCCATGCTGCAGTCGTTGCAGGTCAAGCAGCAGCTGGGCGTTCAGGCTCTGTCGATTGCCAATCAGCAGCCGCAGACCATTCTCTCGCTGTTCCGCTAAGCCATGGTATGGGCGGGTTGCCTCTTGCAAAAGAGGGCCCGCCC
This sequence comes from Rhizomicrobium sp., assembly GCA_035275465.1. Lineage (GTDB taxonomy): Bacteria > Pseudomonadota > Alphaproteobacteria > Micropepsales > Micropepsaceae > Rhizomicrobium. The sequence continues at coordinate 5,366 of DATEMS010000050.1, forward strand.
ATCGCCAACCGAAGCCGGACGACCGTAAGAATACGGTGTCCGCCCCGGGGCGTAGGGACAGAATATTTCTGGTGGGCAAGGCGAGGGCGGAATGCGGGGGCATTCCGCCCTTCGCTGTTTTTGTTGGGCGAGGAGCGGCCCGCGGTCGCTTAGCGACAGCGTAGCGGCGACGGTGAGCAGGTCCAGCGGACCTGCGAAAGCGACGCCTCCCTCGCTTCGCTCGAAGAGGGGCAAGCTTTTCTAAGCTCGTTATCGCTCGCCAAGAAAAGCTAAGCCAGCGCCGCAGTGCCGCGCAATCAAGCGCGGCACGAGGCCGGCCCCTTCGGCGCCGCGGCCAATCTGTCTTTGCCTATTTAAAATTGAAGATCGCGCGGCGAAATCTCATCGCCCAGCGCCAGACAGGTCGCGGCTTCGAGGAAGGCGGTTGCGCCAAGCCGCGCGGAAATTTCCACGATATGCGGCACGCCTTGATACATCACGATCTCGCTGACCACCGGGCCATCGGTGACGCCCAGCGCGGAAGCGGCACGGCTCACCGTATCGGCCACCGGCTTTTCGGGCGATCCCGCAACATGACAGACGCCTTTCACCATCAAGGCGGCGACATGGAGGCGCAGGCCCTCCAGCCATTGCTGCACCATCACCCGCTCACTGGGGGAAAGAAAGCGCGCCCGCTGGAAGGCGGTGCCGAAATCCTCCACGCCGGCCAGTGGCAGGACGCCGTCGGGCCCGCGATTTTCCACCGACTTGACCACAAGATCGCGCC
>DATEMS010000051.1:0-52473 GCA_035275465.1 Rhizomicrobium sp.
CGCCGCAGACCCGGGATCCACCAAACAAATTGAGAAATGGGCCCCGGCTCGCGCTTCGCCCGCAAAAATGCGGGCTCGCTGGCCGGGGTGACAGGAGTAAGGAATGCGTCACGGTAATCAAGGCCGCAAGTTCAACCGCACTGCGTCGCACCGCAAGGCGATGTGGGGCAACATGACCGCGGCGCTGATCAAGCATGAGCAGATCAAGACCACCTTGCCCAAGGCCAAGGACCTTCGTCCGGTGATCGAAAAGCTGGTGACCCTGTCGCGCCGCGGATCGAAGGATCTGCATGCCCGCCGCCAGGCCCTGGCCCAGATCAAGGATGCCGATCAGGTCACCAAGCTGTTCGACGTGATCGGCCCGCGCTATGCGGGACGCCCCGGCGGTTATACCCGCGTTCTCAAGGCCGGTTTCCGCCACGGCGACAATGCCCCGATGGCGATCATCGAATTCATCGACCGTGACGTGGACGCCAAGGGCCAGGATTCCGGCCCGGTGGAAGTCGCGGAAGACACCGAGGCCTGATTCCAGCCGCAGTGCGAATGAGACAAGGGCGGCAGCAATGCCGCCCTTTTTCGTTGTTGCGCGTTTTACTCTTCGATTTGAAACTTGCGAAAGGTCAGAACCATGCACAAATACTGGATATTGCTTCCTGTTTTGGCGGTGGCGGCTTGCGGGCGCAGCGGCGACCGCTGCGAGGCCCCGTCCCAGCCCAAGCTGCTGGCGGTGAAAGACCTGACCTTGGAACAGAAGGCCGATGCCATGGGCCTGCCGCCGTCGCAGGTCCCGCGGGATGCGGTGGGCGGGCCCGCCTTTGACCGCTATGTCGCCGGCCATAATGACGCCGTGCGGCTCGGCTATTGCGTGGACAACGAGGCGTACAAGGCGCGCCATATGAAGGATGAGATGAGCTCGATGGCGCGCGCTATCATGGCGACCTGCAGGGTGGGCAACGAGCCTGACGTCCTGGCGACGGTGTTGAAATATCGCAACTGCGCGATCGGAAACAGGTAATATCGGGCATCGCAGGATTGCGGCAGGATTGGTAAGGCTGTCGGAAGGCTGGACATGAAGAAGATATCCATCGCCCTGGGCGCGGCGGCGCTTGTAGGAGCCGTCCTCTATGCCGTGCCGGCGCTCACCGTCGATCCCAAGCCCGCCGCGCCGGAGCCGCTGCGGGTAGCGCCGCAGCCGCCGCGCGCCCTGCCTGCCGCGCCAGCCTCGATGGCGCAAGTGCAATTGACGTTCGCGCCGGTGGTCAAGCGCATCGCCCCCGCCGTGGTCAATGTCTATGCCCGCAGCATCGTGCAGCAGGTCAACCCCTTCTTCAACGATCCCTTGCTCAGCCAGTTGTTCGGCAGCCCCGAAATGCGCCAGCGCGTGCAGCAATCGCTGGGCTCGGGCGTGATCGTGCGCGCCGATGGCTTGATCGTCACCAACAATCATGTGGTGGCGGGCGGCAATGACATCATTGTTGCGCTGGCCGACAAGCGCGAATTCAAGGCCCGGGTATTGCTGGCCGATGCACGCACCGATCTGGCGGTTCTCAAGATCGAGCCCCGCAACGAGCGTCTGCCGGTGGTGCCGTTCGGCGACAGCGACGCAGTGCAAGTGGGCGATCTTGTTTTGGCGCTGGGCGATCCCTTCGGCGTCGGTCAGACCGTGACCATGGGCATCGTCTCGGCCCTGGCGCGCACCCAGGTCGCCGCCAGCGACTATCAGTTTTTCATCCAGACCGACGCGGCCATCAATCCCGGCAATTCGGGCGGCGCCTTGGTCACCACCGACGGCAAGCTGGCCGGCATCAACACCGCGATCTATTCGCGCAGCGGCGGCAGCGTGGGCATCGGTTTCGCCATTCCCGCCAATCTGGTGCGCCGGATTGTGGAAGGCGTGGAAGGCGGCCTTAAGAACGGCACCGCTGCCCGGGTGCAACTGGCCTGGGTGGGCGCCAGCGGCCAGCCCGTCACCAGCGATATCGCCGCCAGTCTCGGTTTGCCGCGCCCCGGCGGGGTGCTGATCAAGGAGGTTTATCCCGGCGGGCCTTTATCACGGGCGGGCGTGAAATCCGGCGATGTCATCCAATCGGTGGACGGTGTGGCGGTGGACGATATGCAGTCGCTGAACTATCGCACCGCCACCCACCGCCCCGGCGACACTGTGCGCATGCGTGTCGCAACGGGACGCACCGCGCGCGATGTCACGGTCACCCTGGCCTTGCCGCCGGAAAATCCGCCGCGCGAGACCGCCACCATCGCCGGCCGCAATCCCCTGACCGGCGCGCGGGTGGTCAATCTCTCTCCCGCCGTCGCCACGGAATTGCAAATGGACGTGATGGCCAAGGGTGTCGCCATTGTGGCGGTGAGCTCTACCGGCATCGCCGCCAATTACGGTTTCCAGCCCGGCGATGTCGTGCGCAGCATCAACGGCGTGGCCGTCAATCGGGTGGGCGAATTGGTGCGCGTGCTGAATGGCGCCAATCGCTGGGACATGGTGGTCGACCGCGGCGGGCGGCGGCTGACTCTGTCTGTCTCGGGCTAGTTTGTCCGTTGCCGGACCATCATATTTTTTGGCATCGCGCTCATCAACGCGGCAAAAATGTGTCGCGATCTGAAAAGTTGTTACCGCATATTGCCCGCGATCAAATCTGATGATTTTTCATGCTTGTAACGCGACGTGCGGTGCGGTGATGCGTTAGGGCCTTATGCATGGGGGGCACCATGCAAAGGGACTATCATGAAAAATCTGTTGGTTGCTTGTACCGCCGTGCTTCTGCTTGGAACCGCTAGCGCCCAGGCCGACTCCTATGTTTCGATTCTGGGCGGCCCCACTTTCGCGCCGGGCCTTAATGTCGGTGGCGTGAAAAATTCGATGGATACCGGCTTTCATGTCGGCGCCCGCATCGGGACCACGTTGGAGCGTTGGAACCTGCCCAATTTCTCGCTGGAAGCAGACGGCTTGTTCAATCAGTCGGAATATTCCGCAGTAACCAATGCCCGGCTGCAATCCAGTTCCTACATGGCCAATGTAATCTACCATGTGCCGATGGATAGCCCCTTTCAAATCTATGGCGGCGCAGGGTTGGGCGCGGTCAACACCAATATCGACAATGGCCTGGGCAACCATGGCGGCTCCACCGTATTGGGCTGGCAAGCCTTGGGCGGGGTGGAATACCGCGCCTCGGAATGGGCCAGCCTGTTCGCCGAGTACCGCTACCAGAACGCCCATAACGTCAATGCGGGTGGCCTGACCGGCGTCGGCAACACCAGCAACAACCTGTCCTTCGGGGTCAAGTGGCATCTGTGACACCGGTTCGCTGAAAAAGGTCCGCAGGAACTCCTGCGGACCTTTTTTTTGCTATAACCGTCCTGGTGAGCGATCTTTTTGAATCCAGCGATTTGGCAAACGACGCGCCGCGGCCCCTGGCCGACCGGCTGCGGCCCAAAGCGCTGGGCGAAGTGGTTGGGCAGGATCACCTCTTATCCCCTGAAGGCCCGCTGGGCCGGATGGTGGCCAACGGCCGCCCGACTTCCATCATTCTGTGGGGACCGCCGGGGACCGGCAAAACCACCATCGCGCGGCTGCTGTCCGCGGCCTTTAATCTGCATTTCGAGCAATTGTCGGCGGTGTTCTCCGGTGTTGCCGACCTGAAGAAGACCTTCGAAGCGGCGCGGGCGCGCCGCAAGATGGGGCAGGGCACACTGTTGTTCATCGACGAAATCCACCGCTTTAACCGCAGCCAACAGGACAGTTTTCTCCCCGTGGTGGAGGACGGCACCGTGATCCTGGTGGGCGCCACCACCGAAAATCCGTCCTTTGAATTGAATGGCGCGCTTCTGTCACGCGCCCAGGTGCTGGTGCTGCGGCGGCTGGACGATGCGGCGTTGGAGAAATTGATGCGCCGCGCCGAAGCCCATTATGGCGAACCGCTCAAGCTGACCGACGATGCCCGCGCATCCTTGCGCGCCATGGCCGATGGCGATGGCCGCTATCTGCTCAATCTGGTGGAGGAATTGTCCAGCGTCAAAGCGGCCAAGCCGCTGGACTCGGCGGCGCTGGTCGGCGCGGTGCAGCGGCGCATGCCACTCTACGACAAAAGCCGCGAAGAGCATTACAACATCATCTCGGCGCTGCATAAATCCATCCGTGGGTCGGACCCGGACGCGGCCCTCTACTGGCTGGCGCGGATGCTGGCGGGCGGCGAACAGCCGCTCTACATCGCGCGCCGCTTGGTGCGCACCGCGATAGAGGATATCGGCCTGGCCGATCCGCAAGCGGTGCATCAGGCGCTGGCCGCCAAGGATGTGTTCGACTTTCTGGGCTCGCCGGAAGGGGAAATCGGCTTGGCGCAATGCGTGCTCTATCTGGCCAGTGCCCCCAAATCCAACGCGGTGTACAAGGCGTTTGGCACGGCCAGGCGGGCGGCGCAGGAGCATGGTTCGCTGATGCCCCCGGCGCATATTCTCAATGCGCCCACCAAGCTGATGAAGAATTTGGGCTATGGTGTGGGCTATCAGTACGACCATGACGCCGAAGGCGGTTTCTCCGGCCAAAATTACTTCCCCGACGACATGGACCGGCAGCAATTCTATGCCCCCAAGGACACCGGCTTTGAGCGCGAGATTGCCAAGCGGCTGGAATATTGGTCAAAGCTGCGCAGCAAACGGACGGGGGAGGGCTAGATGGGCATGCTATTGGCCGTGGGCGTGGGCGGCGGCATCGGCGCCCTGGCGCGCTACTATCTCGCCGCTGCGATTCAGCCCGCCGGGTCGGTGTTCAATTGGGGCATCTTTGCTGTCAATATCACCGGCGGATTGCTGATGGGCATGATCGTGGAGGCCAGCGCCCTGAAACTGAATCTGTCGCCGGAACTGCGCGCTTTTCTTACCGTCGGCATTCTGGGCGGCTACACCACCTTTTCCAGTTTTTCGCTGGACAGCGCCTTGCTGCTGCAAAAGGGCGAATATGTCCTGGCTGGCGCTTATGTGATCGGTTCGGTGGTGCTTTCCATCATGGCTTTGTTCGCCGGACTATGGATCGTCAGAAGCGTCTATGCCTGAGCAGCGCGCCATTGATCCCGACGATGACGGCATCCGCATAGACCGCTGGTTCAAGCGGCATTATCCGCACGTGACGCATGTGCTGCTGGAAAAACTGCTGCGCAAGGGCGAGGTGCGGCTGGACGGCAGGCGCGCCAAGGCGGCCGACCGTGTCGCGGCGGGCCAGTCGATGCGTCTGCCGCCGCAGGTGGTGCATGCCAAGGACCTGCGTCCGCAAAAGCCTATGGCGGAAACCAAGCATCCGCTGGCGTCCAAGGATATGGGAAGCCTGGCGGACCGTATTCTCTATATGGACAAGCAGGTGATCGTGATCGACAAGCCGCCGGGCCTGGCGACCCAGGGCGGTTCGGGCCTGACCAAGCATGTCGATGGCATGCTGGATTCCCTGCAATATGAAAAACCCACCAGGCCCAAGCTGGTGCACCGGCTGGACCGTGACACGTCGGGCGTGCTGCTGATCGCGCGCACGGCGCTGGCGGCTTCGGGCCTGTCGGCCAGCCTGGCGCTGCGCGACACATCGAAAGTCTATTGGGCGCTGACGCGCGGCGTGCCGAAGCAAAAGCATGGCGTGGTCAAAGGCGCGCTGGCCAAGGAAGGCGTGCGCGGCAAGGATGAACGCATGGCGATCAGCGATGAGGATGACGCCAAATTCGCCCTCACCGAATATGCCGTGATGGGCACGGCGGGGAATGAGTTCGCCTGGGTGGCGGCGCGCCCCATCACCGGCCGCACCCACCAGATCCGCGTGCATCTGGCCAGCCTGGGCACCCCCATCGTGGGCGATTTCAAGTATGGCGGCACTGACGCGCGGGCCAAGGGCGAGATCGCCGACAAGCTGCATCTGCATGCCCGCAGCATCGACATCGGCCGCCCCGATGGCGGACGGCTGCAGGCGACCGCGCCGCTGCCGCCGCATATGGCGAAAAGCTGGCGCTTGCTGGGCTTTGATCCCGACGACAAGCGCGATCCTTTTCCGCCCAAGAAGCATAGCAAGAAACGATGAAGCGTTTTTACAAGCAGGTTTCGGTCGCGCCGGTCGCGAGCGGTTTTGGCGTGCTGCTGGACGGCAAGCCGGTCAAGACTCCGGCACGCAACACCCTGGTGCTGCCCACCGAAAAATTGGCATCCGCCATCGCCGCCGAATGGCAAAGCCAAAGCGAGGACATTATCGCCACCGCCATGCCGCTGCTGCGGCTGGCCAACACGGTGATTGACGGGGTAGCCGCCAATCGCGAAGCGGTGATCGGCGCCATTCTGCGCTTTGGCGAAAATGATTTGCTTTGCTATCGCGCCCATCAGCCGCCGGATCTGGCGGCGCGGCAGCGCGAGGGCTGGGACCCGCTGCTGGACTGGGTGCAGCAACAACATGGCGTGCAGATGACGGTGGCAGAAGGGCTGACCCATGTGGATCAGCCGCCGGAAGCGATGACGGCATTGCGCCGGGCGTTTGAAGGGCTGGATTCTTTCACCTTGGGCGGTCTGCATGTCGTGGCCTCCATCACCGGCAGTGCGGTGCTGGCGCTGGCGGTGGGGCAGGGTGAGACCAGCGGCGCGCATGCTTTCCAATTGTCGCGCATAGACGAAAATTATCAGGCGGAAAAATGGGGCGAGGACGGTGAAGCCGCCAAGCGCGCCACCGCCCTGGCGCGTGAATTGGACAAAGCGGTCGAGCTGATCGCCGCCCTTCATTGATGCAGCGCAAAACGCCACTGCGCGCCCGCAACACGGGGGAAAGCCGGTTATGGGCGCGGCTGCGCGGGTTGGACGGCGCTCGCTTCCGCCGCAAATCGCCCTTCCGCACTTTCACCCTGGATTTTGTCGAGCATGACGCGCGGCTGGTGATCAGCTTGGAGGATGGCGAGCCGGGCCGTTGCTCTACTTCCATCGTTCGCGACCGGCTGCTCAACGAACAAGGCTATGTGATCCTGCGGCTGTGGCGGCGGGAGGTCGAGCGTGACTTGCACTCCGCCCTCCATCGCATCAAGGCGGTGTTGGACGATTTGCGCGCGTAACCCATTATGTCATCCCCGGCGAGCACGAGTGAAAGCGAGTGCGAGGGAAGGGAATGACAGTGAGGTCAAATATTTTCAATCACCGGCCTCGCCGCCAGCCGCGCCACCTTGCGCGCCGCATGTTCGATATGGTCCAAGCGCCGCGCCAGCACCTCCATCGCCGCATTGCCATGCATGTTGGCGAAGCTGTCGCGCTCCGGCGGCGCGCCTTGCGCCGGGGCGTTTTCACCATCGGGTTGCAGCAGCGCGTTCACCCGCGCGCGCGTCGCGGCAATCGCGGCATCGGCGGTGGGCGCGTCCAGTTCTGCGGCGCGCAATTTCATCAGCACCGGCATGGAAGAAAGCTCCGAGGCCAGAAGATAGTTCGCCCCCAGCAATTCGCCCAGCGAGGCCAAGGCCCGGCGGTTGGTGTTGGGCTCATCTGCCAGCCGCCGGATCGCGCCCGACAACTGCGCCACCGCGTCCAGCGCCGTTTTGCGCGCCAGCCGGTAGCGCTGGGTGACGGGCCCCCGGTGCAAGGCGGCCTCGGCGAAGGCGGCGTCCGCCGCCAACAGACCGCGCACGGTACCCGGCAGATCGTTGCGTTCCCAATTGGGCAAGAGATAGCTGAAGGCCCAGGACAGGCCCGACCCGATCAGCGTGTCCACGATCCGCTCGAAGAATTGCGGATGCTCCAGCGGGTCCACGAAATGCAGCAGCAACAAGGAGGAGATCGAGGCGCCGATGGCGGTGATGCGATAGGCGACCAGGCCGTACGCATGGCTGATGCCGACCGCCACCACGATCAGCAGCAACAGCGCCGGCGCGGGCAGGGTGTTGAGAAAGGTCACGGCCAAGACGCAGCCGATCAGCGTTCCGGTCACACGGTCCCAGCGGCGCTGGCTGGTGACGCTAAAATTGGCGCGCATGATCAGCGCGATGGTCAGCAGGATCCAATTGGCGTGCGCGAAGCGGGGAAAGATCAAGGTCAGCGCCAGACCCGCCGTCATCGCCAGGGACAGACGAATGGCATAACGCAAGGCGGGCGCATGCCAATGAAATTGGTTGACCAGCACGCCCAGGCCGCGCGGCGCATCCTGTCGGAACATATCCAAATCCAGCTTGCGCGCCAGGCCGCTGGGTTCGCTGTCCTTGTCCAGGGTCTTGGCCAGCGCCGCGATCGTGCTGTCCGCCAGCACCAGCTTGTTGGCGGTTGCGGTGAAAGCGTGGATGGTTGCGTCGTCTGGATTGGCATCGCGCAGCCCCGTCACCGCGTCTTGCAGTTGCCGCGCCGCTTCGGCTTGCGGGAGCGGCGTGGCATGGCCGCGCCGGACCGTGAGCGCCAAGGTCAACCGTTCCACCTCCTGCGCCATTTGCGCGACAAACCGGTTGAGCCGCCACATCAATTCGCGTTGGGCGCGCGGCCCGCGCAGCGCGTCCAGATCGGCATCGGAGGACAAGACGGTTTCGAACGCATCCAACAAAGCGATCAGGGTATCGATGCGCTTCAATTGCATGCGATGACTGCGCCGCGCGAACAGGCTGTCGCGCGCGGTTTGCAATCGGTCGGCCAGCACCGCATGGGCGTCGATCAAGGCGCGGAAGGCGCCAGGCCCCTCGGTGTCGGGATTGTAAAGCGCGGCTTTGGCCCTCAGATAAGCGGCGAAGGCATGCATCGCTTCCGCCAACAACAGGCGGCGGCCGCGATCGTCGAACAGCCACGCCACCGTCACCGCATAAACCGTGTAGATCATGGCGCCGCAGATGGTGAGAAGCAGATGATCGGCGGCCTGGGACGGGGTCAAAAGGCTTTCGCCCATCGCAAAGACGAAGGCGAGCACGCAGGTCATGGCCAGGCTCAGCGCCCATTTGCCATAGGCCGAGATCAACCCAGTCCACAGGCCGACAAAGGCAGTGGCGATCACAAAGGCGGCTTTGTCGAAGCGCGCGAAGTCCGCCAGGGCGGTAAAGAAGGATGCGCTGAGAAAAGCAAAGCCCATGATCCAGATTTTCTGGCGCAGGGGATCGGTGCGGTCGCTGACGGAGACGCAGACCGCGCCGCTGGCCGCGGCGATGCCCGCGGCAAAGTCCAGGCCCCAGCCGGTGACAAGCCCGGTCAGGCCGACGCCGATGGCGACCGTCAACCCATTCTCGATATGGGCGCGGAACACGGCCAAGGATAGGGAGCGGGGAAAGAACGCCATCTTGTCTGAAGCAAAGAGCCGACTATGTTAGGTATGGTCTTGGGCGTGCGGAGAACTTGCGTGAGCGACGATACTACATCCCTGCGGGTGCAGGTGCATGGCTTTGTCCAGGGCGTGGGCTTTCGCGATTTCCTGGTGATGGCGGCGCAACAACAGAATTTGGACGGTTGGGTGCGCAACCGGTCGGACGGCTCGGTGGAAGCCTTGGTTTCGGGGTCCACCAAGGCGGTGGAAGCCTTTGTGTCCCATGCGACCAAGGGACCGCGGGGCGCCAAGGTCAGCGCCGTGGACCTCCACAACAGCGAGCCGCCTGCCGACAAGGGCTTTACCCGCAAGCCGTCGCTTTAAGCTCCTCTTGTCATTCTCGGCCGAGTGGTGCCGCTTGCGGCCATTGTTCGGCCGAGCGTGACAGGTTAACTCTTGCGATGAATAGAGAGAGAGTAAAAGCCGACAATCAGGCCGGCAAATACTGTGCCAATAATCGTAACTAAAAACGAGATCGCTTTCAGCTCCTGCTGCTCACTGCGCCTTCACTTTCACATATGTTCCCGGCGCATCGCCCAGCACCTTGAGGTCGCCGTCGCCCGGTTGGCGCGCGGGGACTTTCGGACCCGATAGTTTGGACAGCCAGCGGTCCCAATCCGGCCACCAGGAGCCGGGGGTTTCGGTTGCCCCTTTTTTCCAGGCTTCGATGTTGGTCGCGCCTTTCTCATTGGCCCAATATTGATATTTCTTGGCCGCCGGCGGATTGATCACCCCCGCGATATGGCCCGAGCCCGCGATGATGAAGCGCACCGGGCCGCCGAACAGGTTGACCGACTTGAACACCGAATTGGCCGGGGCGATGTGATCTTCCTTGGCCGATTGCAGATAGACCGGCACCTTCACCTTCGACAGGTCCAGTTTGACGCCCGCCATCTCCATCTTGCCGCGCGCCAGCGCATTCTCCTTGTAGCAATTGCGTAAGTAGGACAGATGCAGCTTTTCCGGCATGCGCGTCGTGTCGGAATTCCAATAGAGCAGGTCGAACGGCATGGGCTGTTTGCCCAAAAGGTAATTGTTGATCACAAACGACCAGATCAGATCGTTGGCGCGCAGCATATTGAAGGCGCCCGCCATCTTGGAGCCGGGTAGGACGCCGCCTTGACTGTCCATCTTCTGCTTCAGCGCATCGAGTTGGGCCTCGTCCACGAACACCGACAATTCGCCCGCTTCGCTGAAATCGGTCTGCGCCGCCCAGAAGGTGGCGGAATGGATGCGGTCATCTCCTTTGGCGGCCATATAGGCGAGGGTGGCCGCCAGCAGCGTGCCGCCGATGCAATAACCGACACAGTTGGGGGCGCGCGCCCCGGTGGCCTTCTCCACTGCCTCCAGGGCGGCGAAGATGCCGCCTTCCATATAGTCCTCAAAGCCCTTCTGGGCCATGTCGGCATCGGGATTGATCCAACTGACCAGGAAGACGGTATAGCCCTGGCCTACCAGCCAGCGCACGAAGCTGTTCTCGGGGCGCAGGTCGATGATGTAGAATTTGTTGATCCAGGGCGGAAAGATCAGCAGCGGCCGTTCATAAACTTCATCCGTAGTCGGAGAATATTGCAGCAACTCCATGATCTCATTGCGGAACACCACCTTGCCTGGGGCGGTAGCGATATTCTCGCCGATCACAAAGCCGTCGGCCGACTGGCGGATGGAAAGCTCGCCCTGGCCGCGTTCGATATCGGCCAACAGATTGTCCAACCCCTTGACCAGATTTTCGCCATTGGAGGCGATGGTGGCTTTGAGCACGTCCGGATTGGTGAGCGGGAAATTGGTGGGGGCCATCGCATCGGCGAATTGGCGGGTATAGAAGGCCACCCGGCTGCGTTCTTTCTCGTCCAGGCCGTGGAGGCTGCCCACCATCGCCTGCATGGCGTTGGCGGTGAGCAGATAGCTCTGCTTGATGAAATCGAAAATCTCATTTTCCCGCCATTCCTCGGCTTTGAAACGGCGGTCGCCGGGCGCGGGCTCCACCACCGCCGCAGCTTCGCCGCCCAGCATGCGGCGGGCGGTTGTTTCCCACAGCGTCATGACATTGCTCCACCATTCCCTTTGCGCCGCCGCCACCGCTTCGCGGTCGCTGCTCATCGCCTTGGCCAACGCCAGCATGGCGCCGGAGATGTTGAGCGGATCGATGGGCCCCGGATTCTCGCGGGCATTCATGCGGGCGGCAAAGTCCAGCATCAGTTGCTGGCTCTTCAGGCCCACGCTCAACATGTTGCGGGCGAATTCCTGGGTGTTGAGCTTGTCGGGCGAGGTCGCCGATTCGGGCGCAGGCGGGGTGGCAGGGCCTTGTGCGGGCATGGCGGGGGATCGCCTTTGGTGAAATCTCTGATAGCCCGGGCGTGCGGACCGCCGCAAGCTGTGCCAAAGCGGGCCGGAACCAGGACGGGCAAGCAGAAATCTGGCAATCATTCACGACATTTACCCGCTCTTTTGCTGGCGCGGGGGCTTTGGCCGCGGTATATCCCGAAGGCTGAATTGGCGCCCGCTTGCCTAGGTGCGAGGGCGTTGCTGCTGCTGGGATAAGGCAATTTGGGCATGACCAAGAATTACGCGCGTCCTTTGGCAGTGTTGGCAATCGTTATCGGCATGGGCACGGGCGGCTGCCAGACCATGTCCGACCTCGACCCCACCGGACTCTTGAGCGAAGACGCGGCGCCGGAAAGCCAATTCCCCACGGAAAGCCCGCAACAGGCCGAGGCCGACGCCGCCACCACCACACCCGATCTGGCGGGCATTCCCACCCGCCCGGCGGCGCCCAGCGCCGCGGCCCAGGCCGATGCCGCCCAGCAGGTCGCCGCGGCGGGCGCCCAGGCCCAATACAGTGCTGACGCGTTGCGCGCGGGCACCGATGCGGCTGCTGCGCCGCCGACCGCCACCGATACCGTTGCCGCTCGTCAGGCCCTGGCCAGCGCCGTGGCCCCGCCCGCAGCCAATGATGCGCCGCCCTCCACCGGCTCGGCCCCGGCTGCTCCTGCCGCATCTGGCGCTGTTCCCACGCCGCCCGTACCGGCGGCTTCTGTGCCGGTGGTGGAATCTCCGGCAGCGCGCAGCACGGCCCTTGCCCCGCCGGGTGCAGAACCGGCGGTGCCTGCCGTGCCGGCGACCGCCGGTGCGCGCCGCATGGCCGCGGTGAATCCTTCCGATGCCGAGTTGGGCTTTAAGCCGTCTTCCGCGCCGCCGCTTAATCCCGCCGTGGCGCAATGGGTGGCGCCGCCGATCATGGCGCATTACCGCCAGACCGCGGCAGCAGCCGGCTCTGCCGGAACCGGGATTCCGGCCGTGCCTGCCGTCGCGGCCGGCCGCACCAGTCTTTCCAATCCGTCCGGTGATGTTGTCGCCAATCTGGATGCGGTGCCTGGCACCCCAACCGGCATGGCAGCGGCGATGAATGGCGGCGTGCCGCCCGCCGCGATCGTCTATTTCCCGGGCGACACCACCAGCCTCTCGACGGCTGCGCGCACCAAGGTGCGTGACGCCGTGGCCGCCTTCCGGGCGACCGGCGGCGCGGGCACCGTCAAGGTGGTGGGTCATGCTTCCAGCCGCACCCCCAACATGCCGGTGGAGCGTCATCTGGAAGTGATTTTCCAAAAGTCTCAGGCGCGCGCCAATGCCGTGGCCCAGGCCCTGATCCGCGCCGGTATTCCGGCGGAGCAGGTGCGGATTGAAGCGGTCGGCGACAGCCAGCCGGTTTTCTATGAATCCATGCCCAAGGGCGAAGACGGCAACCGCCGGGCCGAGATATTTATTCTAGGATGAGGCGCGACCGCCGAACGCCCTGAGCGCAAGCGAAGGGCAGGGCGGCAGCTAGGCGAGTGACCCTGCGGTCCCGGAATAACGGTCCCGCTTCAAATCCGCCAAAATTTACCCAATAAGGATTGCCTAGCCGGACCAAATCCCCGATTCTTAGGCGTTTTCAAAGATTGCCGTGTCATGCAGACCGATTTTTACCGCATCAAGCGGTTGCCGCCTTACATCTTTGAGGAAGTCAATCGCCTCAAGGCGGCGGCGCGCGCCCGCGGCGAGGACATTATCGATTTCGGGATGGGCAATCCTGACATGGCGACACCCGATTTCATCGTCGACAAATTGTGCGAGACCGCGCGCGATCCGCGCGCCCATCGCTATTCGGCTTCGCGCGGCATCAAGGGCCTGCGCAAGGCCCATGTCGCCTATTACAAGCGCCGCTTCGGGGTGGACCTCAATCCCGACAAGGAGGTGATCGCCGCGCTGGGCTCCAAGGAAGGCTTCGCCAATCTGGCCATGGCCATTACCGCGCCGGGCGATGTGGTGTTGGTGCCCAATCCCGCTTATCCGATCCATGCCTTCGGTTTCATGATCGCCGGCGCCGCCATCCGCCATGTGCCCGCGACCTCGCCGGAGGAATATCTCAGCAAGATCGGCGTGGCGACACGCCATTCGGTGCCTTCGCCTCTGGCGATGGTGGTGAATTATCCCAGCAATCCCACGGCGCAGGTGGTCAGCCTGGATTTCTACAAAGAGGTCATCAAGTTCGCCAAGAAGCATGAGATCTGGGTGCTGAGCGATCTGGCTTATGCCGATATCTATTTCGACGACGCCAATCCGCCGCCTTCGATTTTGCAGGTGGAAGGCGCCAAAGACATCGCCATCGAATTTCAATCCTTGTCCAAGACCTATTCCATGCCGGGCTGGCGCATGGGCTTTGCCGCCGGCAACGAAAAGCTGATCGGAGCCTTGGCGCGCATCAAATCCTATCTGGACTATGGCGCCTTCACGCCCATTCAGGTGGCGGCCGCGGCGGCGCTGAACGGGCCGCAAAATGTGGCCGATGAAATCCGCGCGGTTTACAAATCGCGCCGTGACGTGCTGGTGAAAAGCATGGCGGCGGCGGGGTGGGAGATTCCCGCGCCATCCGCCTCCATGTTCGCCTGGGCGCCGGTGCCGGAAAAATACAAATCCCTGGGTTCGATGGAATTCGCCAAGGACCTTTTGATCCACGCCAAAGTGGCGGTGTCGCCCGGCATCGGCTTTGGCGAATATGGCGAGGGTTATGTGCGCGTGGCGCTGGTGGAAAACGAGCACCGCATCCGCCAAGCGGCGCGCAATGTGAAAAAGTTTCTCACCATGGGCACCAATATGGCGCCCAAAGATTTGGCCCCCGCAAAATGACGGCATCTTTTAAGATCGCCATTGCCGGACTCGGCACGGTCGGGGGCGGCGTGGTGAAGGCGCTGACGGCGCGCCGGGATGAATTGTCCCAGCGTGCGGGCCGCGGCTTGGTGATCGCTGCCGTTTCGGCGCGCGACAAAAACAAGGCGCGCGGCTTTGACGTCACCGGCTGGACCAACGATCCACTATCGCTGGCCAGGGGCGATGCCGATCTGGTGGTCGAACTGATCGGCGGCGAGGAAGGGATCGCGCGCCAATTGGTCGAAACCGCGCTGGCCAACAAAAAGCATGTGGTGACCGCCAATAAGGCGCTGCTGGCCAAGCATGGTCTGGCGTTGGCCCAGTTGGCGGAAAAGAACGGCGTCACCTTGAAATTCGAAGCGGCGGCGGCGGGCGGCATTCCCATCGTCAAGGCGCTGCGTGAAGGATTGATCGCCCATGGCGTGACGGCGGTGAAGGGCATTCTCAACGGCACTTGCAACTACATCCTCAGCGAAATGGAATCGTCGGGCCGCGCCTTTGCCGATGTGCTGAAAGAAGCCCAAGCCAAGGGCTATGCCGAGGCCGATCCGACCTTGGATGTGGGCGGCGGCGATACGGCGCACAAGCTGGCGCTGCTCTCTGCCATCGCCTTCGGCGCGGTGCCGGACCTGGACGCTGTTGCGGTGGACGGCATCCAACATATCACGCCCGAAGACATCGCCTTTGCGTCGGAATTCGGATTCCGCATCAAGCTTTTGGGTGTCGCCCGCCGGGTGGGAAGCAAGATGGACCAGCGGGTTCATCCCGCCATGGTCCGTGTGCGTTCGGCCCTGGCCAATGTCGGCGGCGCCTCCAACGGCGTCTTGGTGGATGCGGGCGAGGCGGGGTCTTTCTTCTTTTCGGGCCGCGGCGCGGGCGAAGCACCCACCGCCAGCGCGGTGATTGCCGATATTGTCGAGGCCGCCGGCGGCGCGCCCAGTCCTGTTTTCGGCCGCCCCGCTGCCGGCCTGACCAAGCTGGAGGCGGCTGACGGCAAAGAAGCGGTGTCAGCCTGGTATCTGCGCTTTGAAGTTCTGGATGTGCCCGGCGTGCTGGCGGCGATCACCGGCAGCCTGGCGGAAGCCGGCGTTTCCATCGAAAGCATGATCCAGCGCGGCCGCGCGCCGGGCGAACCCGTCGCCATTGTGATGATCACCCATGAGACCGCGCAAGCCGCCGTGGAGCGCGCCTTGAAGGCGATCGCCGCTTCCGACAAGGTTCGCGCCCGGCCCTGCATGATTCCCATGGAAGCCTGACACCAGACATGATCCTGATCCGTCGCCAAGAAGGTGGTTGAGGCCTTGCAGGAGGCGGGACCGGCGGTGTTCGGTGTTGCGCGTTCCTTTTCGGGCCGGCGCTGGCTTCTCAAATCCGTGGACCCGGCGCTGGAGCGCGACTTGCTGCGCGAAATTTCGCCCGTTCTGGCGCGGCTTCTGGCCTTGCGCGGCATCTCCATCGCGGAAGCCGCGGACTATCTGACGCCCAAGCTGAAAAACCTGCTGCCCGATCCGATGATCTTGAAGGATATGGATGCGGCGGTCGCGCGCGCGGCGGCGGCGATTATCGCGGGCGAACGTATCGCGGTGTTCGGCGATTATGACGTGGACGGCTCGACGTCGGCGGCGCTGCTGTCGGATTTTCTGGCGGCGTTGGGTTCGCCGCCACGCATCTATATTCCCGACCGCATGAAAGAAGGCTATGGGCCGAGTCCCGCGGCGATTAAGGCGCTGCATGCAGAGGGCGCCGCGCTGCTTATCACGGTGGATTGCGGCGCGGCGGCAACCGCTGCTTTGGAAGAGGCCAAAAAACTGGGCCTGGATGTGGTGGTGCTGGATCATCACCGGGTCGAGGCCGCACCGCCCGCGTGCGCGCATGTCAATCCCAACGGGCCGGGCGACACATCGGGATTGGGTCATCTGTGCGCCGCCGGAGTCACCTTTCTGTTTCTGGTGGCGTTGAACCGGCATTTGCGCGACAGCGGCTTTTATCAGGAACGCGGCGTGGCGGAGCCGGACCTGCGGCTGTTTTTGGATTTGGTGGGCTTGGCGACTATTTGCGATGTGGTGCCGCTCAAGGGCCTCAATCGCGCCTTTGTCCGTTTCGGATTGGGCCAGATCGGCACGCTGTCGCGCCCGGGCCTTCAAGCGCTGGCGGGTGTGGCCGGCGCCAAGGGGCCGTTCACGCCCTATCACCTTGGTTTTGTATTTGGGCCGCGCATCAATGCCGGCGGGCGCGTTGGCCGTTCGTCCTTGGGCGTGGATTTGCTGACGGCGCGCGATCCGGGCCAGGCGGCAGAGTTCGCCGCCCAACTGGATCTGCACAACAAGGAACGCCAGGCGATCGAGAAAATCATTCTGGAAGAAGCCATGGCGCTGGCGGCGGCGCAGCAGAACGCGCCGTTTCTGTTGGTGACGGGCGAGGGTTGGCATCCGGGCGTGGTCGGCATCGTGGCTGGACGGCTGAAGGAACGCTTCGCCAAGCCCGCCTTTGTCGCCGGGCTGGAAAGCGGCATGGGCAAGGGTTCGGCGCGCTCCATTCCCGGCATCGATATCGGCGGCATCATCCGCGCCGCTGCCCAGGCGCGGGTGATCGAGTATGGCGGCGGCCATGCCATGGCGGCGGGTTTCTCGCTGATGGCATCGCAGGTGGACGGATTTCACCGCTTCATCCAGGACCGTTTCAGCGGCACGGGGCCGGCGCTCGCGGCGGCAAATGATTTGTACCTGGACGCAGTGTCCTCACCGGCGGGGGCCAATATCGCCTTGGCCCAAGAAATTGCGGCCGCGGGTCCCTTTGGGGCGGGCAATGCCGAACCGCTTTTGGGGCTGCCGGACGTTCGGGTGGCCTTTGCCGATGTGGTGGGCGCGGCGCATGTAAAATTGCGGCTGCAGGGCGGCGACGGCACCATGCTGGACGCCATCGCGTTCCGCGCCGCTGGAACGCCTCTGGGCGCGGGGCTTTTGGCGGCGCGGGGCAGGCCTATCCATGCCGTGGGACGGTTGCGCCAGGACGATTGGAACGGCCGTATCCGGGTCCAGTTGGAGATCGAGGATGCGGCGCCGCTTGTTTAACCTGCTTGTACTTTTTCCCCTCTCCCCTTGAGGGAGAGGAAGAAAAATCACTGGGTTAGCGGAGCGCAGCGACGCTCAACCCATTGATTTTTCAGGTGAGGGGTGAGTTGAGCGCTGAACGCACCTCTCACCAGCAAAATCTAAGCGCTTAGCTCCGCATGCGCTCCGCTAAGTGCAAGATTTTGCGTCCTCTCCCTCAAGGGGAGAGGGACTAAAGGCCCTGCCGCTAAGGCCTTGGCGTATCCGCAGATTTTGGGTTGCAAAAGGCCTTTTTGGCCGCTAAACCCCGCCCTCCGGCAGCGCCCTTCGTCTATCGGTTAGGACTCAGGATTTTCATTCCTGCAAGGGGGGTTCGACTCCCCCAGGGCGCGCCAAAAAACTGCCTTGATTTCATTGAAACGTTCAATGGGGTTGTCCTACCGGCCAAAGTGGGAGCGCCACCCCTCAATATCGACTCCTCAATCAATCTACGAATGCATGTCCGCCCTGCGCCGATTGTGGCCATTTGCCGAGGACGGGAACGGCCGGAGGCTGGAATTTGAAGACTTGGACCCTCGCAGCAATTGCGTGTGCTGCCGCCAATATCACCATCAGTATCACCATTCCATGCCAGGCCCAGATCGCGCCTGTTGCAGCCGCTACTCAAGCGTTCGGCCAAGCGGAAAAGCGCGCCGTGATCGAAAAGGCGGGCGAACTGCTGACCGCCAACTATATTTATCCAGACCGCGCTGCTGATGCGAAGACCAAGCTCGACGCGGCGCTCATGGCTGGGGAATATGCCCCCACCACCACGCCGGAAGCGTTGGCGGAAAAGCTCACCAGCGATCTGCAATCGGTCACCCATGACAAGCATTTGCACGTCTATCCGCCTCCGGCGCCCCGCCCCCGGGCCAGTGCTGCCACCGCGCCCGCGCCACAGCGCGTGTATGCGGGCTTCAGCCGCGTCGATCGCCTTAAGGGCAATATCGGCTACATCAAGATGCAGAATTTTCCAGATCCGGCTGGTCCCTTCAGCCAGACGGCGGCCCAGGCAATTGCGGACCTTGCCGGTACGGATGCGCTGATCATTGACATGCGCGACAATCGCGGCGGCAGTACGGCCGGCGTCATTTATCTCTGCAGTTTCTTCTTCGACCCCAAGACGGCGGTGCACATCGATGGCGAAGTCACCCGCAAGTCCGGCACCAGCGAATTTCAAACGAAGGAAATTTACACCCAGCCGGTGCCAGTCTCCTATCTGGGCAAGCCGGTCTATCTGCTGACGAGCAAGCGGACCTACTCGGCCGCCGAGAAATTCCTCTATGACTTGCAGACGCAAAACAGAGCCCGCCTGATCGGCGAGGCAACCGGAGGTAGTGCCAATGGCACTGCCAGCCATCCGCTTCCTTCAAAGTTCATGATCAGCATTCCCTACCAACGCACGGTGAATCCCATTACCAACACCAACTTTGAAGGCACCGGCGTGAAGCCCGATCTCGCGGTTGAGGAAACTCTGGCGTTTCAGGCGGCGATGCGCGAAATCGTGGCGAGCAATCCGGCCAAGTATGCGGCGCTGAAAGCCGAGGTCGAAAGTCAAAGCGCCGAAGACGCCTTCGTCGAAGCCAGCCTACTGAAATTCCGGGATCAGCCCCAGCCGGGCGGGGAAGCCGCCGTGCGCGGCCTGTTATCCGGAATCGCATCGGGCAAGCCCGACTATGCGCAGATGTCGGAAGAACTTGCCCAGATCGTGAAGGACGACTTTGATTTCTTTCACACGGATATGAGGGAGATGGGCGAAGCCAAGTCTGTCAAATTCATCGGCGTCAATGCGAGGGGCCTGGACGATTATGAAGTGCGTACCGCGACAGCCACGAAACGCTTTGCGATCTATCTGGGTCCGAACGGCAAGATTGTTGCCGCCGGTTTCTACCCGACCGTACCTCTACCGTCTCAGCCCTAGCAGCCGCATGCCCCTGAATTCCGGGGACATGTTTGGACGGCACGCCACTTGTGCCGGGCGCTACGCGCCTGCGGCCCCCGCGGGCGGTGCTGCAATCACCTTTGCATCCCAACTGGGGCCGGTGGCCGTCATCACCCGGGTGACGGCGATCTTGTCACCCGGTCCAAACACGCCCAGATCCACGCTGCGATCCGGCAGAATGATGATGGTGCGGCCGCGCTCCATCACCAGCACCCTGCCGCCGCGCCCGATATTCTTGGCCGCCATTTCCGTCAGATAGGAATAAAAGGGTTCCCGGCTCCAGGGCCGGTCGGTGGCGCCGGGATCGACATGGACCACCAGCCATTCCTGCCGCGCGTCCAGCACCATCTTGCATTTGTCCGGCTTCCATCCCGGCCCCAGCGCCGGGTCGATCAGCCAATAGCAAGTGAAGCTGCGGCAGGACTGCGGCCGGTCGGAATAGATGGTGCACCCCTGGCCCCGGGCAAAATGCTGGCACCAAACATCCTTTGGCTTGTTAAGCTCCGGGATCACCATGGCCTTGCAGCAGAGCGAGCAGGTGCCACACTGTTTTCCAGCGGCGTTCATGAAGCATCCCGCAGAAAATATTGCGCAGTCATCAGACGGCTTTCCCCATTGTGCCGGACATTCTGCACGATCTCGATTTGATGGCCAAGGATAGCCGGCGCCGCGACGGACCGCGGCTGGAATGGCTTGCCAGGCGGGTGCTGGGGGCTGCTATAACCTGGCCATTCATGCCCCATTTCCTGATCCGCGACACCAAGCCGGCTGACGGCTCCTTATCCGGCGGCATATCCGGTTCCTTATCGCTCTACTTGGATTTGCTCCGTTTTGGCTCCGCCCTGGCGGTGTTCATCGGCCACCTGTTCTCCAATGCGATATGGAGCGGGGGGCAGGGCTGGTCCCCGTCCATTCAGAATGACGCGGTTGTCTGTTTTTTTGTTCTCTCCGGTTTTGTCATCGGTTTTGTCGCGGAACAGAAGGAGCGTCTTTTCAGCGTTTATCTGCGCGCCCGTCTGGCGCGGCTTTGGTCGGTGGCGATTCCGGGGCTTCTTATCACCGTGTTGCTGGATTTTATCGGGCATCAGGCCGACGCTTCCGCTTATTTCGCGCCGGCCAAAAGCGGCATCGCGACCTTCAAGGAGGTGGCGGTCTCCGCGCTGTTTCTCAACGAGATGCGCCATTGGGCGGTCATTCCGGGCTCCAATCTTCCCTATTGGTCGCTGAGCTACGAATTCGCTTATTATCTTCTGTTCGGGGTTGCTTTTTATCTGCGCGGCTGGATTCGCCCGGTCCTGCTTGCCGGCACGGCCCTGCTGATCGGGCCGCGTATCCTTCTGCTCCTGCCTGTTTGGTTGCTGGGCTGGGGGGTGTGGCGGCTGCAGGCACGCCTTTCTCCGGCACTCGGTTTCATTTTGTTCGCGGGGTCCATTCTCGCCTATCTGGCCCTGTCCCTCAGCGGCGCAGGTCCGCGTTTGGGACTGTACCTGGACCAGACTCTGCTGGCCGACCGTTGGCTTGGCTGGTCCCAGCTTGCCGGTTGGAAGTATCTGCTGGGTCTTTTGGTGGCGGCCAATATTCTGGGATTTTCATCCTTCGCCGATCGCGTCTCATTCGGATCCTGGGCGCCGCTGATCCGCGCCGCGGCGGGAACGACTTTTGCCCTTTATCTTTTTCACTATCCTTTATTGAGTTTTTTTGGCGCCGTGTTGCCCGGTCCGGGGCCCGGGTTGCTGCACTGTCTGGAAATCGGTGCGCTGACGCTGTTATGCGTCCTGGGACTTTCGCAAATCAGCGAGCGGCAAAAGCACCGCTGGCAGAAAGCGCTGCACCGTTCCTGGAACTTCGGCTTTCGACGCCCATGAACGTCTGATCGTTTTCACCGTATCACAACTGACCCAGACGGGTCCGCCTATCCCGGAATCTCCGGTTCGACCAGCTTCGCCAGTTGCAGCAAGGATTGCTGCCAACCCAGATAACAAGCCTCCGGTGGAATCGCCGCCGGTATGCCGGACTGTTCGATGTTGATCTCGGTGCCCACCGAAACCTGTTTGAAATTGACGGTCACAAGCATGGCGCCGGGCAGGCCCGGATCGTCGAAGCGGTCGGTGTAACGGATCAGCGTGTGGGGAACGAGTTCGAGATATTCCCCGCCAAAGGAATGAGAATTTCCGGTGGTGAAGTTTTTGAACGACATGCGGAAAGTGCCGCCCACCTTGGCGTCCAGATGCTCGACCGTGCAGGTAAAGCCGTAGGGCGGCAGCCATTTGGCCATGGCATCGGCTTCCAGGAATGCCCGGTAAATCTTCTCAGGCTTGGCGGTCAGCACGCGGTGGAAACGGACCGTATTTGCGGCGGGTTTGTCAGACATGACGGTTCCTTTCGATGGGCGGATGCTTTTGTAAGACGTTCGGCAGGTCGTTTCCCCGACAGGGTATACAAGCATTTGTTGCCGGATGGCGCCGTTCACCCGCGCAACAGCAAGACTGTTTTCCAGCGGCGTTCATGAAGAATCCTGCAGAAAATCTTGCTCGGGCATCGTGCCCAAAAGTTCCCCCAAGAGGTATCAGATTGACATGATACGCGTGGCAACTTCTTGAACGTGCTTTCGCTGCCCAAATATGCGACAACAATCGCACCCGTTCAACTTTCATGACACAGAGTACAGAGGCTCTGGTTTGTGTTATGGAATTTGTGAGGGACGTTTCACCCTCCTCAAGTCCGCGGTCAGCCCTCGAAAGCCCCCGGCAGTTGTTTCCTGTGTGCCTGGCGCACGATAGCTCTTCGCTCAAGTATGGAGCCGTATCATGCTGCGCGTCACGAAAGTATTCAGACGTAAAAATATTTCCATCGCCGCCATCGCGGTATCCCTCGGCGTCTTGGGCGGCGTGGCCATTGCCGCGCAGGATAAATACAGTGTTCGGGTGCCCGACGGGCTCGCTCTCTCCGAGTTCAGGGGATACGAAAAGTGGCAGGTGATCGCCGTCAGTCAGGGCGGAAACATCATCGATGTGATCGTGGGCAATCCCGAGATGATCGCGGCTTATGAATCCGGCCTTCCCGCCGAGGGTAAGAAATTTCCCGATGGCGTCAAAATGGTGAAGATTCACTGGAACGCGATAAAGAGTCCGGACGGTTTTCCCGCCTTGGTGCCGGACACTCTGCATGATCTCGATTTGATGGTTAAGGACAGCAAGAGATTTGCCGCCACCGGCGGATGGGGATATGGGCAGTTAAACTACGATGCCGCCACCGACACCTTCACGCCGCTGGGGAAGGGCGCCGGTTGTGGGCTCGCGTGCCACACCAAGGTGGCGGCAAAGGATTATGTTTTTACGAGATTTCCGAAACGGTAAGTGCTGGTTGCGCATCCATTGCTAGGTTGGCAGGTTCCCAAAGTTCCTTGTCCCAATCGGATTTTGCGAAACACCGCCGCCTTTTCGCTGCCTGTTTGTGGCGCAGCTTTGACGCAACCGCGCCACATTAAAGCCACCGACGCGGCGGTTCATCCTCTTCCTCAAGCCCTTTCAAAAGCGAGCGGGCAAAAACGGGAGAGATAGATGAAATCAACGGTGGGTAAAGTGACGGCGGTAATGATCGCCGTCGGTGTGATGGTGGGCGGCTGCGCCACGCGCGAATCGGTGCGCAATGCGCATAGCGCCGCCGATGCGGCGGACCGCCATGCGGGTCTGGCGCAGACACGCGCCGAGGAAGCCTATGGCGTGGGCAACAATGCGGTGACGATTGGCAACAATGCCCTGACCACCGCGCAACTGGCCAATCAGAAGACCGACGCCAATGCCGATGAAGTCAATCGCCTGAAGCGCAAGATCGCCGTGCTCGAACGCAAAGTCTTTCCCAGGAAAAAGATCCGCCGCCATCACGCGCCGTCGGCGGCCCAGCAACAGTCCCAAAGCCAGCAGCAGGCCAAGACCGACAACAACAGCTAGGGGGGCTGCCTGATTCTTCAGGCTTCCCTGCTGTAGCGACTGAACAAACCCGCCACGTTGTCCCAACGTATCGCGGCCATGAAAGCATCGACATAGGCTGCGGCGCTTGCGCCATAGTCCATGTGATACGCATGCTCGTACATATCCAACGCCAGGATTGGGCGGCCGCCGGCGACAGAATGGGTGTGATCGGCCGCCCATTGGTTCAGCAGGCGCTTATCGCGCGGTGAATAGGTCAGCAGCACCCAGCCGGAGCCGCCGCCTTCCGCCCGGCCCATGGCGGCGAACTCGGCGCGCCAGCGCTCCAGGCTCCCAAAATCACGGGCGATGGCATCCGCCAGCGCGCCTGCGGGATTGCCGCCGGCGCCCAGACTGTCGAAATAGAGTTCGTGCAGAATCATCGAGTTCATCGCGATCAACTCCTCGCGTTTGAGCCCGTTGACGGTGAACACCGGCGCCTTCGCAAAGTCGGTATCGGCCAGTTGGGCCGCAATTGCGTTCAAACGCCTCACGGCGCCCGCATAATTGTTGTCATGATGGCTGACGATGATTTTTTCCGACAGTCCCTTGATGCTTTTCGGATCGAAAGGCAGGGGCTTGATGGCATAGGGCGCCGATTTGGCGGCCGGCGTTTGCGCCATGGCGGTCTGGCCGATCATGGTTGCAGAGACGGCGGCGGCTATACTCGCGGCCTCACCGAACTGACGGCGGGTAAATGTCATGTCTCTCTCCTTTTGTTGCGTTCCATGTCTCATGACCAAGACCGACTAGCTGTTCTTGAGCGACGCCATGTCGATAACAAAGCGATACTTTACATCGTTTTTGAGCATGCGCGCATAGGCTGCTTCGATATCCTGCATCTTGATCACCTCAATATCCGAGGTGATGCTGTGCTTGGCGCAGAAGTCCAGCATCTCCTGGGTTTCGGGAATGCCGCCGATCAGCGAACCGGCGATGGCGCGGCGCTTGAATGCCAGGGGATGCACCGAGGGGGAGGGATGCGGTGTGGGCGCCCCGCCCACCAGCACCAGCGTGCCATCGCGTTTCAAAAGCGTGGTGAAGGCGTCCAGATTGTGCGACGCCGCCACGGTGTCGAGGATCATGTCGAAGCTGCCCAGATGCTTTTTCATCTGGGCGTCGTCTTTGGACACCACAACCGCATGGGCCCCCAGCGCCTTGGCGTCCGCGATCTTGCCGGGCGAGGTGGTGAAGGCCACTGTCTGCGCGCCAAGGGCATGGCTCAGCTTGATGCCCATATGGCCCAAGCCGCCGATGCCCACAATGCCGACCTTCTTGCCGGGCCCTGCGCCCCAATGTTTGAGCGGGGACCAGGTGGTGATGCCGGCGCAAAGCAGCGGCGCGGCCGCCGCCAGGTCTTTCTGCGCATGCGTGATTCTCAGCACAAAATGCTGATCCACCGTGATGGCGGCACTGTAGCCGCCATAAGTATTGGGCCCACCGCCCACCGGTCCGTTATAGGTGCCGGTGAAGCTGACCGGCCCGTCACAATATTGTTCCAAGCCTTCGTGGCACTGCGCGCAGGTGCGGCAACTGTCCACCATGCATCCGACGCCAACGATCTGGTCCTTTTTGAAGCGGCTGACTTCGTTGCCGACGGCGGTCACCCTGCCGATGATCTCGTGCCCCGGCACGCAGGGATATTGGGTGCCCTTCCATTCGCCGCGGGCGGTATGAAAGTCGCTGTGACAGACCCCGCAGAACAAGATTTCGATGGCGACATCTTTGGGGCCGGGTTCGCGCCGCTGGATGGAATAAGGGCCAAAGGGCGCGGTGGGCGACTGGGCGGCATAGGCCTTGGTCTGCATGAAAACTCCGGCAAGAGACGGGAAAATACGCTTAAGCAAATAAGGCCAAAGCGCGCCGTTTGAAGCGCCTTGCGGCTTTTCGTCCGGATTTGGGTAGCGCGATTGACCTGCCGCGGCAATAAAATTACCACCCGGCCAAGTCAGCAAGGATTTTGCCCATGCGCGTCGATCAAATCCCGGTCGGGAAAAATGCCCCCAACGACGTCAATGTCATTATCGAAGTTCCGATCGGCGGCGAGCCCATCAAGTATGAGCTCGACAAGGCCTCGGGCGCGCTGGTGGTGGACCGCTTCCTTTATACGGCGATGCGCTATCCGGGGAACTACGGTTTCATCCCGCACACTTTGTCCGGCGACGGCGATCCGGTGGATGTGCTGATCGCCAACACCCGCGCCATCGCGCCCGGCGCGGTGATGAGCGTGCGCCCCGTGGGCGTGCTCCTGATGGAAGACAATGCCGGGATGGACGAAAAGGTCGTGGCGGTGCCGTCGTCCCACATCTCCCAAAGGTTCGATGCGGTCACCAACTATAGCGATTTGCCGGAGATCACCGTCAAACAGATCGAGCATTTCTTCGCCCACTATAAGGATCTGGAACCCGGAAAATGGGTCAAGATCATCCGGTGGGGCGATGCCACGGAGGCCAAGAAAATGATCCAGGAAGGCGTGGCGCGCGCCGCTAAGAGATAGGCTGCGCCAGCACCAAAGACGGCACGGGGCGCTTTTCAAGCCTGGCAGCCCGTGCCAAATTCGCCGCGCTTTCGGGAGGCACAGATGCGCCGTCTTTTTGCCGTTTCTTTTGCCGGCTTGCTGCTCTATGCGCCCGGTGCCTGGGCGGCCGGGAAGGCCGGTCTGTGGAGCGTTACAACGGTCTATCAATTCGGCATGCCCTATGTGCCGCCGGCCTTGGTGACTTTGGCGCGGCAGCAGCAGCTCAAGCCGCCGGTCAGCGGCCAGCCCTTTACCCATCATATCTGCATGACCGCGGAAGAAGCGGCGGGCCGTCAGCCCTTGCATCTCAACAGCCGGGATATGGATTGCATCCATCGCACAGTCAGCGCCAAGGGGTCGCGCATGCTGGTGGAAAGCATTTGCCATGGACCGCTGGAAGGGGTGGGGCGGACCTCCATTGTCTGGACCAGCAATCAGCATTTCGAAGGCAGCTACGATTTCAAGGGGCGTTTTCGGGGCGATGAGACCCGCATGAGCAGCAGTTTCAAGGCCGATTGGGTGGGCCAGGATTGCCGGGGTGTGCGCGTCTTCGTCCCCCCGGTCAATTGATCGCGATTGACAGAAATCGTGACGCTGTCAGATTCAAACATTCTAGTATGGGGGATGACATGAACCGTAAAACGCTTTCCGGTCTTATCGCCTGCGCCGTTGTAATTGCGCCCGCCGCCGCGTGGAGCGGGCATGGCCGGCCGGGCTTGTGGAAGATCACCTCGAGCATGGAAATGCCGAACATGCCGCAAATGCCCCAGATGCCGCCAGAAGCCATGGCGATGATGAAGGCACGCGGCATGCAGATGCCGGGCATGGGCGGTGCCCCCATTGTGACCGAGATCTGCATGACCCAGGAGCAGGTCAATGCCGACAGACCGCCGGCGCTGAACAATCACGCGGAAAACTGCACCACCAAAATACTCAATCAATCGGCGACTTCCGTGACAGCGGAAACCACCTGTCATGGCCGGATGGAAGGCGTGGGCCGTTCGCAAATGAGCTGGCGCGGCACCGATCACTATGAAGGCACGTACAGTTTCAAGGGCCGCATGGAAGGGCGTGCGCACGCCATGACCACTCGCTTTACCGGCGACTTTGTGAAAAGCGATTGCGGGGCCGTCAAACCCCATATGCCCAAGGCCCAGTGACGGAAAAGGTTGCCGCACTCGCCAATCTGCTGCGTGCGTCACGCCGAGCCGTGATCTTTACCGGCGCCGGCATGTCTACTGAATCCGGCATTCCGGATTTCCGCTCGCCAGGCGGCATCTGGACCAAGATGATGCCGGTGGAATTCCAGGATTATGTTTCCGATCCCGGGGCGCGGCGCGTCTCTTGGCAGCGGCGTTTTGAAATGGAAGAGACCTGGAACCAGATCGTGCCCAATGACGGTCATTGTGTGGTGGCCGAACTGGTGGCGATGGGCAAGGTCAGCCATGTGATCACCCAGAATATCGACGCCCTGCATCAGGCCGCTGGCGTACCCGGCGAAAAAGTGATCGAGCTGCACGGCAACACCCGCTATGCCAAATGTCTGGACTGTGACCGGCGGGTGGAGATCGCCGATATCCGCGCTCATTTCGACAAGCATGGCGATGCCCCCGATTGTTCGGAATGCGGCGGCATCGTGAAGACCGCGACCATTTCCTTCGGCCAGCCGATGCCGGAAAAAGAGATGGCCCGCGCCCAGGCCGCGACCCTGGCCTGCGACCTGATGCTGGTGCTGGGATCGTCCCTTGCGGTGTATCCGGCGGCGGGCTTCCCACTCCTGGCTAAACGCAATGGGGCAGGGCTGGCGATCCTCAACCGGGACCAAACCCCGCAGGACGGTTATGCCAATTTGGTCCTAAATGCCGAAATTGGCCCCACCTTGCGGGCGGTTATTCAGTTTTTGTAAGCGGGTTGCCCCACCCTATATCATCGCTAGAATGAGCGAATCCCCTCGAATCCGGAGACATGCCCTTGCGCCGCGCCGACGAAGAAAATGACGAAAAGGAAGAAGACAAGTCCCCGCGGCCGGACCCGCAATCTAGCGAGATCGCCAAGGCGCTCTACAAGTCGCGCACCGTACTGATCTTCGGCGAGGTGGACATGAAGATGGCCGAGCGGGTCACGGCACAGCTTTTGGCCTATGCCGAAAGCGAAGGCGATATCCGCGTCATCGTCAATTCGCCGGGCGGCCATGTGGAATCGGGCGACACCATCCATGACATGATCCGTTTTGTCGGCAACCGGGTGAAAGTGATCGGCACTGGCTGGGTGGCATCCGCCGGCGCGCATATCTTTCTGGGCGCCAAAAAGGAAAACCGTTACTGCTTGCCCTTCACCCGCTTTTTGCTGCACCAGCCTTTGGGCGGGGTGCGCGGCCAGGCCAGCGACATCACCATCGAGGCCGAAGAGATCCTCAAGATGCGCGCCCGCCTGATCAAGGAGATTTCGGTGGAAACCGGCCAGCCTTATGAAAAGGTGGTCGCCGACACCGAGCGCAATTTCTGGATGGGCGCGGAAGACGCGGTCAAATACGGCCTCGCCGCCAAGGTCATCACCAGCGCCAGCGAGGTGTGATTGATGGCCGGCGCCTCTCCCTGGTGGAAAGGCGCGGTCATCTATCAGGTCTATGTCCGAAGTTTCTGCGACGGCAATGGCGACGGGCAGGGTGATTTTCTCGGCCTGACCGGTAAGCTCGACTACATCAAGTCGCTGGGCGTGGACGCGATTTGGCTGTCGCCCATCCATCCTTCGCCCAATCGCGACTGGGCTTATGACGTTTCAGACTATGAAAACGTCCATCCCGATTACGGCACGCTGGCGGATTTCGCCGCGCTGGCCCAGGCCGCGCATGGGCGCGGGCTGAAAGTCATTCTGGACGAGGTCTTGGCGCATACTTCCGATGAGCATCCCTGGTTTGCCGCCAGCCGCGACGGCGATCCTGCCAAAAAAGACTGGTATGTCTGGGCTCCACCGAAGGATGACGGCACCGTGCCCAACAATTGGCTGTCGGTGTTCGGCGGGCCCGCCTGGGCTTATCAGCCGGCGCGGCGGCAATATTACCACCACAAATTCCTGCGCCAGCAACCCAAGCTCAACTGGATGAATCCGGACGCCCGCGAGGCGGCGTTGAAAGTGCTGGATTTGTGGCTGGCACGCGGCGTGGATGGCTTCCGGCTGGATGTCGCCAACGCTTTTCTGCACGACACCGCGTTGCGCGACAATCCGGCGATCCCGGCAAAGGCGCGCGGCCCGGCGGAATGGTCCGCGGCCGCCAATATGCAGCGCCATCTGAACGATTCCAATCTGGAGGAAAACCGCGCCGTGCTGGATACGATCCGCCGCCGGGTAGAGCATTTTCCCGATGCATTTGTCTTCGGGGAGTTCTCCGAAGAATTCGAGCGCTCCGGTTGCTATCTTTCTTCGGACAAGGGCCTGCATGCCGGCTACAATTTTGCCCTGCTGCTGGCGGACGGCGCGGCGGCGATTCGCGCCCATCTGGAAACGCTGGCGCAATTTCCCGATCACTGGCCCTGTGTGGCCTTTTCCAATCACGATGTGATCCGCACCGCGACGCGCTTCGGCGCCGGCGCCGCCAAGGCGATGCTGGCGCTGCTATTCTCCTTGCGCGGCACCGTGCTGCTCTATCAGGGCGAGGAATTGGGTCTGCCGGAGGTCGATTTGCGCCGCGATCAACTGCGCGATCCGGTGGGCGATCTCTATTATCCGCTCTTCAAGGGGCGCGACGGTTGCCGCACCCCCATGCCTTGGGATGCGGCCCAACCCCATCTGGGATTTTCCACCGGCCAGCCCTGGTTGCCGCTCGGTCCCGCCCATCGTGCCTTGGCGGTTGGCGAACAAGAGCAAGACGCACACTCGGCACTCGCTTTCACGCGCGCGCTGGCGGCGATGCGCAAATCCCATCCCGCATTGGTGCAGGGCGATCTCGAACTTCTGCCCGGGCCGGGACTGGCCTTTGTCCGTCAGGCGGGGCGCCAAAAGATTCTTTGCGCCTTCAATTTGGAAGAAACAGAAGTGACAATGGAACTGCCCGCGCCAGCCATCCCGCTGGCGATTGGCGCCGGCAAGGCTGTGCAAACCGGATCGCGGCTGACTTTAGGTCCCCGCGCCGCCTGGTTCGCAAGCTTTTAGAGCTTTCATGGCGGCCTGGAAGGGCAGCATCACACAGACCTGCCGTCCGGGATGGCTCACCACCCCGTCGAACACCTCATAGCCTGCCGGAGCCTTCCCGCCATCCAGAAATGCGCCTACAGCCCCAGCCAAGGCGGTCAGGGCGGCCTGATCCCGGCCGGGCGCTTGGGCCGCCAACAGGGCGGCCGAAGCCTGGGTTAAGACACAGGCCTGGGTGGTGTGGGCGAGCGCCTGGATAAGGGAGCCCGCAAGCGTGATCTCGACCGTGATCCGATCACCGCAGGCGGGATTGTGAGCCGTGGCCATGGCATCTGGGTCCGTCAGATGGCCAGCCCCGATGGCATCGGCCGCCAGCCGCAACAGGTCGCGGCGGTAGAGGGGATCGCCTGCATGGTCGCTCATGGCGCTAGTTCAAACGCCACTTAAAGGTCAAAGTCAAAGCCATTGGAGTCACGATGATTTTTGACCGATAGGGGCGGCGACGGGGGAGGATGTGATCATCAGAAACTAAGCGCTGGCGGTCACGCGTGGAAGCCTCATCCGGGCGCAGAGGCCGCCGCCGGGACGGTTCTCCAGCTCGACCTGGCCGCCATGACCTTCCGCAATCGCCCTGACCAGGGTCAGGCCCAAACCCGTGCCGCCAGTGGCCTCGTTGCGGGACCCTTCCAACCGCACAAAGGGCTCGAACACGCGTTGGCGGTCCCGTTCCGGAATGCCGGGGCCTTCATCCTCGACCAGCACTTCATAGCCGTCGCCGGTGGCGTGGATGCGAACATCCGCTTTGTGGCCATAGGTCACCGCATTTTCCACCAGATTGCGGACCGCGCGGCGGATTTCGTTGGGGCGGCAGGATATGGGAGCAGGTGAATGATTGGCCCAACTGACTGGTTCGCCCAGCTCGTCCAGGTCGGCGCACAGACTCTCCACCAGCGCCGACAAATCCACCTGACGCGGCGGCTCGCCGCCCGCGCCCTTTGCGGCCGCCAGCACCTGCTCGGTCAAGGCTTGCAATTCCTCCAGATTGCGCATCAGCCCCTCGCGCAATTCGGCATCCGCGACGAATTCCAGATTGATGCGCATGGCGGTGAGCGGCGTACGCAGGTCATGGCCCACCGCCGATAAGAGATGGCGTTGGCTTTCCAGGGTGCGGGTGACTTTTGCGGCCATGGCGTTGAAGGCGATGGCCGCCTTGCGCACATCTTCGGGGCCTTGTTCGGCGACATGGGGTGTGCCGTTGCCCCCGGCCACTTTTGCGGCGGCGGTCGTCAATTCGGAAAGCGGGCGGACAACGCGCCGGGCGACGAAGGCGGCGCCCGCCGAAGCCGTGACCACCGCCAAAAGGGCGGCGATCATGATTTCGACCGGCCATTCCGCCGTCGGCCGCAGATATACCCCGCTCATCATGCTGTGCGCGTCAATGGGCACGATGGTCTGAATAACATCCGCGCCGGTTGCGCGCGACGGCCGCAGCTCTTCGGGAATATTGGCGACCGGCTGGCGCAGATGGACGAGCACCGCTTTCTTGCGCGGATGTTTGTCGGGCAGGGCGTCGGCCAGCCGCTTGGCGAGCGCCGTCTCCTCGGCCGTCATGGGAGTTTTGTCGTACCCGCTATTGGCTTCGCGGAACCGCCATTCGTGCCTGCCCATGGTGCGCATAACCACCAGACGCGAATCCGGCGTCACCTGGCTGAGGGTGGCGGCAACCGCCGCCGTGCGGTCGATCACGCGTTCATAGCGGAATTTGCGGGTCTGGGCTTCGCTCTCTTTGTAAAAATAGAAGGCCACGCCGATATTGGATATCGCGACGGCGGCTGCGACCACCAGGATGAGCTGAGCGCGGAGCGTATGTGGCCAAAATCTGAATCGCATAATGTGCGGCCCCTTAATAATGGTCGCGCGGTCTAACGCTGACGGTCGGTCGGCGATGCCGCCCGCCCTGCTGGACCGACGCTCCTATGCCATTTCCGGATCCATCGCGAAGATGTACCCGCCTCCCCACACTGTTTTGATATAGCGCGGATTCTTCGGATCCGGCTCGATTTTCTTGCGCAGACGGCTGACATGATTGTCGATCGAACGGTCGAACAGATCGGCGTCGCGCCCCTTGGTCAGGTCCAGAAGCTGGTTGCGGGTTAACGCTATTTTGGGCCGCTCCAGCAAGGCGGACAGGAGCCGGAATTCGCCCGACGACAAGGGCAGGGCCACGCCGTCGGGGCCAATCAACTCGCGCTGGCCGGTGTCCAGCATCCATTCCCCGAATTTGACCCGCTCCGCGCCCGGCGGTTTCTGCCGGGGCGGCAAAGCCTGCGTGCGCCGCAGCACTGCCGCCACGCGGGCGATCAATTCGCGCGGGCTGAACGGTTTGGCGACATAGTCGTCGGCGCCCATTTCCAAGCCGATGATGCGGTCCACTTCCTCGCCGCGGGCGGTGAGCAGAATGACCGGAATCTGCGTGGTCTCGCGGATCGATCGGCACAAGGACAGTCCGTCCTCGCCGGGCATCATGATATCCAGCACCACCAGGTCGATGGCCGCGCCCTTCATCACCTTGCGGGCAGAGGCGGCATCCGGGGCCGTTGTGGCGCGATAATTATGCTCACGAAGATAGCGGGCCAAAGGTTCGCGAATGTCGCGCGCATCCTCCACCAAGAGGATATGCGGCTTGGCCTCTTCCTTGATCATCGGGCGCAATTTTGACGCCACGCCATGCTCCATACAAACAGGGATTTGTCGCAAATCCTGTCAGTTCCCCCACTGTCGGCGATTTGCGGCAAAAAAGGAAATATCCGGGCCCTAGGACACCAGAACCAACAGCGCCACCAAAATAACCACCACACAAGCAAGCCCCACTGTCCAAGCCGAAAAGACCGGGTTTTGGCCCTGGGAGGGTTTATCGGAGGGCCGCTTGTTGGCTGTTTCATCGGGCTTCATTTCGATTTTTTAAAGCCGGAACAGAGGTTTGACCAGGGCCCGGTGCTGGTTAACCTTCCCCCCTTTCCGGAGGGGCCGCTATGGGGCAGGATTGTGGCGAACTCTGCTGCACATGCGGAGAAGGGTATGGAAGGCAATGTTGGGGCGCTGACCGTCGCCGGTCAGATCAAATGGTTTGATGCCCATAAAGGCTATGGCTTCATCACGCCCAGCAATCCGCTGGGCGAAGGCGATGTCCTTTTGCATCAAACCTGCGTGCGCCAATCCGGATTCCGCCAGGCAGTGGAAGGCGCGCAGGTGGTTTGCGAAGCCGTGAAAGGCCCGCGCGGACTGCAAGCCAGCAAAATCCTTTCCCTGGACAACTCCACCGCCCAGGTGATGCCGGCGGGCGGCGATCGCGGCGCGCGCTATATCGCCGAGCCTCAAGGCCCGGCCTTCGAAGGCACGGTGAAATGGTTCAACCGCGCCAAGGGCTATGGCTTTGTCTCCCGCGGCATAGGCACCCCCGATATCTTCGTGCATATGGAAACCTTGCGCCGCTGCAATATTCAGGAATTGCAGGAAGGCCAAAAGGTCAAGGTGCGGGTGGGGGACGGTCCCAAGGGCGAGTTGGTGGCGGACATTTCGATTTCAAAGTTTTAAAGCCCGCGCCGGATCATCAAAATCGGCTGTTTTTTGCGCCCGCGCATGCGATAAGCGCGCCATGCGCGCTTTGTTGTTTGGCTTGTTGCTTGCGATTGCGCCGCCGCTCCACGCGGCGGAGCCCAAAAGCGGTACCGGACAATGTCCGGTCCCCAAAAACCTCACTTTTCTCGCCGACCAAGAAATCCGCCGCGACAAGGTGGGATTCACTGAAGGTTTGGAAGTGCATGAAGGGGCGTTCTACGAAAGCACCGGCAATCTGTTCGGCGATACAAGGATCAATCGCATCGATCCTAGAACCGGGCGCGTCACCACCTTGATGAATGCGGGCAAGAGCTATTTCGGCGAAGGCATGACCTTTTTCGGCGGTAAGCTCTATCAAATGACCTGGCGCGAGCACCGCGTATTTGTGTTCGACAAGGACATGAAACGGCTGCCCGAGCTTAAGAACCCGCGCGAAGGCTGGGGGCTTACCCATGACGAAAGCCAATTGATCGCCAGCGACGGTTCCAGCCAGATTTATTTCCTGTCGCCCCAGGATTTCAGCGTCAAGCGCACCATCAAGGTCAAAGACCGGCGGCGCGCCATCGATAATCTGAACGAGCTGGAATATGCCCAAGGCGCGATCTGGGCCAATATCTTCACCGACTGGGATGTGGTGAAGATTTCTCCGGACACCGGCTGCATCCTGGCGCGGGTGGATTTGCGCCATCTGCGCAGCTTGATGAATTTCGCTGACCGCCGCGCCCTGGATGCCGACACCAATTTCGTGCCCAATGGCATCGCTTTCGATGCGGCCAGCGGCTTGTTCACGGTGACCGGAAAGAACTGGCCGATGCTCTATTCGGGGCGGATTTTGGATGCCAATTGAAGGGCTTTTGAAGGCCTATTTGTATCACTCCCGCAGCTTCGGCAAATGATAAGCTGTCATCAAATAAGCGGGCGAGCCGCAGGGTTTGCTTGGACTTTTCGCCTGTCCGGGGTCATTGTTGGTTGCTGAGAGGGGCTCATGCGAACTATCGCAGCCGCAATGGTTGTTGTCACTGCGCTGGCAAGCCAAGCGCAAGCACAAATGCGTTCGCGCGAGCCATCGCCCCCACGCTTCTACCTCTTCGGCGAATATGACTATTATACCGACAGTAGCAAATTAAAGGGCGGGTCCGCCGGTCTGGGCTGGAACTTCAACCGTTATCTGGGTTTGCAAGCTGGCGCGGAATTTTTGGAGGCTGACCACCCCCTGGCCAGCTCCACTGCACCTCTGGGCGTATCAAATAATGTGCATGTGGATTCCACTGTTCTCTATGGTGAAGTAAAATTGTCCTGGCCGTGGACTGACAGATTTTCCGTTTACGCCTCGGCTGGGGGGGCCTATGGCGACGCTTCGGCCAGCGTCGCGGTGCTGCCCCCAGGTCCCATCACAATCAATATGTCCAGATCCGCTACCGGTTACCGCATCGGAGTGGGCACAGAATATTGGTTCAGCAGGCATTGGGGCTTGCGCGCCAGTTGGCATCAACAAAATGTAGGCGGGGTGGGCAGCAACCTGTCCGCCGGCATCGCCTTCGGCTTCTAAATCATCGACCGACTAGAATTATGGTGAAGTAGCGGCACTGGTTGAGTTTGAAATCCGGCGCGGGTTGAGAGGTAAGCGGCAGCTGCCGAAAGGCTTTCTGCTAGAAGAGCAGATGCACTCTCAACCGATATGAATTTTAGCGCCATAAGTTGATTCTGTTTGGACGCACAAAGTCCTCGTTTTGGGATGCTTTTTAAGTGCGTGCCAAAGAAAATTTATTTTCTCTAACGCTTTGAATAACTTAGATTATTAGCCGTGCCAATACAGTGTTTTTTGCGAACGTTTGGACAACTTGGAGTGCTATAAGCTATTGATCCAAAAGGCTTCGGAGCGTAGCGCAGCCTGGTAGCGCATCTGCTTTGGGAGCAGAGGGTCGTGTGTTCGAATCACACCGCTCCGACCATTCATTTGCCGCCCACTGGGCGGCAAATGAATGCCAAGGACCGATAGGCCGCACTAGCGTCAGCGTAGTGTGCGGCCGTTATCGGTCCGCGGCAGCAGGCAGTCGGGCACCGCTCTGCGCGTCAGCGACTTGAGCCGGGCTGCGGCAGGGAGCTGCCGCAAAGCTTTTGAGGAGTAACAGACCATGCGCGCGCGCATTTACAGACCGGCCAAGAACGCCATGCAGTCGGGCAGGGCCCGCACCAAGCAATGGCAGTTGGAGTATGAACCGGAGAGCCCGCGCACCATCGATCCCTTGATGGGTTGGACGTCATCGGGCGATATGCGCCAGCAGCTGTGCCTGGAGTTCGACACGGCGGATGAGGCGGTCGCCTATGCCAAGGCGCATGGCATCCCCTATCAGGTGTTTGAACCGCATCTGCCCAAGCCAAAGCCCAAGGCTTATTCGGACAATTTCAAGTTCGACCGCAAGGTGCCTTGGTCTCACTGAGAGCACCCGGCGCGCCTTGGCGCGTGAGCAGGTCCAGTGGACCTGCGAGAGGGTGCGAGCGCCGCGAGCTTAGGCGAGCGGCAGTGGCGCCGTGTATTGCCGCCAATGGCCCCTGGATGGCGTGCTTACGCTGGTGCTATGCACCGTGGCAGGCCATGACATAATAAGATTGTTGGGCCAAACTGCACTCAAGTGACTCCGTAGCTCAGCTGGATAGAGCACCTGCCTTCTAAGCCGGTGGTCGCTGGTTCGAATCCAGCCGGGGTCGCCATTATTTTTCTTCGACGGTTGTTATGGGCTGGATTTCCGGCCCGTCGCTTGCGCTCCGGGCGTTCGCCGGGCAATCGCGCGGTTGCGCGATTGCTGATCCGGCTCACCCAGCCGGGGTCGCCATTATTCTTCTTCGACGGTTATTACGGGCTGGATTTCCGGCCCGTCGCTTGCGCTCCGGGCGTTGTCCATACGCTGCCGCTATGGACCTCTCGCAGGTCCACTGGACCTGCTCGTCCCGCATGCGCGGGCCCGCTTCTCACCCAGCCGGGTCGCCATTTTCAAATGTGACAGTCGAGACCGACGGAATCTGTAAATCGTCCTTACAAACGGCTTTGTTCCGTTCATGCAACCGCTTGAATTCGCACAGACGGCCGTCTCGGCCCAAATATTGCTTATGGTTAAGCGCTGTCCTGGGGTTGGTGGTTGAAACCGACAATGGGAGTGAGACATGAAGGCTATTTGGAACGCGCTGGCCGTGGCCGTGCTTGTGGGCTGGGCGCAAGGCGCTGTCGCCGCGCCGATCCTATTTAAAGCCAATCTTTCGGGAGCCAATGAATTTCCGGCCAATGCCTCGCCGGGCACCGGCTTGGCCGAGGTCACCATCGATTCCGCCGCGCACACCATGCTGGTGGACGCCAGCTTCAGCGGCTTGCTGGGCACCACCACCGCGGCGCACATCCATTGCTGCCTGGCTTCGCCTTTCCTGACCGGCGTCAATGTCGGTGTCGCCACCACCACGCCCAATTTTCCGGGATTTCCCCTGGGCGTCACCAGCGGGGCATATAGTCAGATTTTCGACATGAGCTTGGCCAGCAGCTACAGCGGCGGATTCCTGGCGGCCAATGGCGGCGATCCCCTGGCAGCGGAAGCCACGTTGTTTGCGGCGATCTCCGCAGGAAAAACATATTTCAATCTCCATTCCAGCGCCTTCCCGGGCGGGGAGATTCGCGGTTTTCTGGTCCAGGCGCCTGAACCTCTCACATTGTCGGTGTTTGGCGCCGGCCTGGCCGGAGCTGTCCTGATGCGCCGCCGCAGGAAAACTCACGCGCGAGCGGCGGTGACGGACGCGATCCAGTCGAAATAACCGGCAAAGCCGGCGGTGAAGTTCGTCGCCACGATTTGCGGTACGCTGTAGGAATGAATTTGCTTGATGCGGGCAATCGCGGCCTCGAACAGGGCGCTGCGGGTCTTGACCAGCAAAAGCACTTCCGGCTCGTTCTGGGTTTTGCCGTCCCACACGTAAAAACTTTCGATCGGCAGCAACTGCACGCAGGCGGCCAGCTTTTCGTCAATCAAAAGCCGGGCAATGGATTGGGCTTCCTCGCGGCTCGGCGCGGTGGTCAAAAGGACGCCGAAATCGGCGGCCTCGCTCACTTGGTTACTCACTTGGCGGCCTGATAGCTGGGCCGGGCGGCGGTGCCGGTGCGGCGGGCAAAGGTCAGAATGTGCTGCACCGTCTCTTTGAGGCCGGTGGTGACGATGTCGCATTCGGTGGCCTCGACACTGTCGAGATAACGCGAATTGTCGCTCGCCAGGCCCCAGAATAGCGCCATCACCGGCACGCCGGGCATATGCTTGCGCAGCCGGCGCACTTGATACCGGGCATTCTTGAAGGTGCCGGGCTCCAGATACGAGACGCACGTCAGTTGCACGCCCTCGCAGGGCAATTCGCGGATATTGGTGGCCGAAGTTTCATCCGACGACACCACCCGCGCCGCGATGCCGTATTTGCTCAGCATATCCACCAGCAACAGCGCGGCCGCCTCATCCAACGGCCCGCGCCCGGCCACGCACATCACCGGCGCCAGCGCCGCTTCGCGCCAGCTTTTCGGCAACTCGCTGCCGGCCGCTGCTTCGTCCTTGCGGTCGGCCAGATTGCCGATCAAGCCCTTGATGGCGTCGCGGATGCGGGCCTGGCGCAAAGGATCCAGAACGCCGCGGTCCACATCCTGCTGCGCCAGCATCAGGGCCCGCGCCGCCACTTCGTCGTAATAGGCCGAGAGCGAATTGGCGCGCAAAAAATCCTCGGCTTCGTCGGCGGCTTCGTCCGGGTCTTCCGCCAGCATCCGCAAATACAGGCTTTCCTCAAAGCGCAAGGCCGGCTGATCCCCCAGCATCACATCCAGGAATTTGAGACTCTCGACATGGCGGGAGAACACCACAAAACACATGGTCAGGGGCGTGGAGAGCAAAAGCCCCACCGGTCCCCACAGCCAGGTCCAGAACACCGCCGCCACCACCACCGCCACCGCGGAGAGCCCCATGCTGCGGCCGTACAGAAACGGCTCGATGGCTTGGCCGATAACCGCTTCGACGCTGCCGTACAGCGCGATGGTCCACACCATCTTGGACCAGCCGGGATCCACCGCCAGCGCCAGGGTGAAAGGAAACACAAAGGCCATGGGCACGCCGACATAGGGCACAAAGCGCAGCAGCATGGACATCAGTGCCCACAGGCCGGAATTGGGAATGCCGATCAGCCACAGGCCCAGGCCGATCACCAACCCGAAACAGGTGTTGATCAAGGTCTGCAGGAAAAGATAGCGCGACAGGCGGCTGGCGGCTTCTTCCAGGGCGATGGTGGTGCGCTGCATGTCGCGCGATCCGGCCAGGCGCACAAAGCGGTCGCGCAGATCGTCCTTCTGGAGCAGGATGAAGCCCACGAACACCAGCACCAGCAAGATCAGCCCCAAGGGTTCGAGCAGCGGCCCCAAAACATTCTGCGCCACCGCCCAAGGCGCCAGCGAGGTGCGCTGGATCACCACCGGCACCGGCTTGATCTGGTTGGGTTCGCTGGCCGCGGTTTCTTCCGCTTTGTTGCCCACGATCTGCTCGGCGAGATTTTCCACTGTCCGGCTCAGGCGCGTCAGCGTGTCGTTGTTGACGGCGCTGCCCACCACCGAATGGATTTTTTGTCCCAGATTGGTCTGATAGCGCGGCAGGTCGGCCGCCAGGTGCGCCAGTTGCGAGCCCATGAAGGTGGCCAGCGACGACATGATCACCACCGCGAACAACAGGCTGATCAGCACCGGCAACACATGGCCCAGGCTGAGACGCTTGAGCAGGCTGACCAGGGGCGCCAGCGCAAAGGAAATCAGCACCGCCAGCGCCAAGGGCAAAAGCACGGGCCGTCCGAAATACAAACCGGTCACTACCACGGCGGCGATCACCGCCACCATGAATTTGGGTGTCAGGGTATCGGGCTTGGCGGCCAGGGCGCGGTGCGGGCTCGGCGGTTTCAGGTCGGACATAGGGGCTCCGCCGTCACTATAACCTGGGAATCCCCCCGATCTCAGCCCAATTTCCGGAAGAAGCAGCTTGGCGCGCCGGTGTGGCAGGCGGGACCCATCTGGTCCACCTTCAGCAGCAGCACATCGCCGTCGCAGTCCACCAAGGCTTCGATCAGCCGCTGATGATTGCCGCTGGTTTCCCCCTTTTTCCAAACTTTTTGGCGCGACCGCGACCAATAGGTCACCTGGCCGGTGGCCAGGGTCTCCTCCAGGGTCGCTTTGGTCATCCAGGCAAACATCAGGACTTCGCCCGTCTCCTTGCTCTGGGCGATGACCGGCACCAGGCCGTCGGGATTGAATTTCACCGCCGAAACAAAGGCGGCGCGGGATAAATGATCGGTCACGACTTTTCCTTGAGGCGTTTGAGCCCCTGCTCGAGGTCGGCGATAAGGTCGCCGGCGTCTTCCAGGCCGGCATGAATCCGCAGCACAGGTCCTTCCGCCGCGAAGGGGCGTGCCGTGCGCTTGATATGCGCCGGAACGATCAGGCTTTCAAACCCGCCCCAGGAATAGCCGATGCCGAAATGCCGCAATCCGTCGACAAAGGCGGCCACGGCCTCCTCCGGCGCGGGCTTCAGGACCAGCCCGAACAAGCCGCAAGCGCCGGAAAAATCCCGCTTCCACAAGGCATGGCCGGGGTCGCCCTCCAGGGCCGGATACAGGATGCGGGCGACTTCGGGACGCGCCTGAAGCCAGCGGGCCAGGGTCAGCGCCGTTTCCTGATGACGCGCCAAACGCACCGCAAGGGTGCGAAGCCCGCGCAGGCCCAGGAAGCAATCATCGCCGCTGGCGTAAAGCCCCAGATCGCCATGCAATTGGTGCAGCCGGGCGGCGTGGCGCTCATTGGCGCAAACATAGCCCAGCATCACATCGGCATGGCCGCCGATATATTTGGTGGCGGCCTGGATGGAGAGGTCCACGCCGTGCTTGAGCGGCTGAAAATAGAGCGGCGTCGCCCAGGTATTATCCATCAGGACCGAGGCCTTGTGAGCATGCGCCGCCTTCACGATTGTCCCGATGTCCTGCACCTCGAAGGTCAGCGAACCGGGGCTTTCGCAGAACACCGCCTTGGTGTTGGGCTTGAGATAGGGCGTAATGTCGTCGGTGGGCGGATAATAGGTGGTTTCGATCCCAAAACGCCTCAGGGTGCGGTCGCAGAGGATGCGGGTGGGCTCATAGGTGCTGTCCACCATCAACAGATGGTCGCCCGCATTGCAGACCGATAGGATGGCAAGCCCGATGGCCTGAACGCCGGAGGTCACGCTGACGGTTTTTGCGGCGCCTTCCAGGCCGCAGATGGCTTCCTCAAAGCTTCTGGTGCTGGGCGTGCCGCGGCGGCCATAGGTATAAGGCTGGGTGTTGGCCTTGATCGCCGCCATGTCGGGATAAAGCATGGTGGAGGCGCGATAGACCGGCGTGTTGACGGCGCCGAAATGGGCGTCGCTCATGCGGCCCAGGGATGTCGCCTTGGTTTCGGGTTTGTCCTTGTCCATGTCCTAGACCGTGCGCCGTCGCCACCAAAAGCTCAACACAAAGAACAGCAGGCCGCTGGCGACGCCCACCCAGCCGATAGTGTTGAACACGCCTAAGGAGGTTTCCAGTGCCGCGCGCGGGTCCGTTACTTGTCCGCCCAGTGTTTCGGTCCCGGCCTGCTCGGCGATGAAGGCGCCGATATATTGGGCCCAACTGCTGGACAGAAACCACAGCGCCATCATGGTGGAGACCAGGGCGGGCACAGATAATTTGGTGATCTCCGACAGGCCGACCGGCGACAGGCACAATTCGCCGGTGGTGTGCAGCAGATAGGCCAGCGCCAGGAACACCAGCGGCAAGCGGTACATGCTGTCGGCAAAATCCGCTGCCCACACCAGGGCAAGAAACCCCGCGCCGACCTGCACCAGACCCAGACCGAATTTGATCAGGGGATGAGGATCGCGATTGTTTTTGGCCAGCCATGTCCAAAGCATGGCGAACACAGGCGCAAACAGAAGAATGAACCCCGCATTGAAGGATTGGGTCTGCGCGGCGGTGAAGCCTTGCGGCAATTGTGTGTTGCGGTCGGCGAACAGGTTCAGCGAGGACCCGGCCTGTTCGAACAAGGTGAAGAACGCCACGGCGCCCGCAATCAAAAGGAGCGCCAGGATCATGTCCGCTCGGGCGCGGCCCTTACAGCGCACCGCGATATACCATCCGACATAGCCCAACGCGACCACCGATCCGGCGGTGAGCAAAAGGCCCACGGCCGCGTTGTGTTGTACCAACAACCACACCAGTCCCACGCCCAGCAATCCACCGGCATAGATCAGATGCTCGCGCGTCAAGGGGCCCAGGACCCGTCCGGCCAACAGACCTGGGTCGGGCGGTTCGCCCCGTCCTTGCAAAAGCGGTTTGCCGCGCAGAAACACCGCCAGTCCGGCCGCCATGCCCAGTCCCGCAAGGCCAAAACCCGCCCACCAGCCCACAGTCTCTCCCAGCAAGCCGCACAGGATCGCGGCCCAGAAGGCGCCGAGGTTGATGCCATAATAATAGAGCGTGAAGCCGGGATCGCGGCGCGGATCGCCTGTTTCATAGAGTTGGCCGACAATGGTGGAGATGTTGGGCTTGAGGAATCCCACCCCCATGATGATTAGCGACAGAGCGAGGTAGAACAGCGAGAGATAGAGCGGGTTGCGCTCTTCAACTTTCGTATAACTGCCCGCCGCCAATGTTGCCGGAATAGGCGCGGTGTTCGGAAGATCCGCAATCGTGATGCTGCCATCGCGGCTCGGCACATAGCGATAGGCAGCGCCGCCCACCAACAGCTTCTGCTCGCCGCCGGTGACGACCTCATAACGGGCGCCGTCATGGACCAAAAACTGCCGGGCGGGCGGGCCTTCCGCCGCCATCAGGCCGTGACCGCATACCAGCAATATCGCGCCATAGGCGATAGCCTTTCTGGTGCCCAGATAGCGGTCCGCCAAGGCGCCGCCTATCA
Source organism: Rhizomicrobium sp. (assembly GCA_035275465.1). Classification (GTDB taxonomy): domain Bacteria; phylum Pseudomonadota; class Alphaproteobacteria; order Micropepsales; family Micropepsaceae; genus Rhizomicrobium. Next base: position 42,708 of record DATEMS010000051.1, read on the forward strand.
GCGGCAGCAGATAGACCAACGACGTGTATGTGCCGTACTGGCCATTGGCGGTGACATCGTCGAACAGAAAATGGCGGGTGAGATAAAAGATCAGCAGGCCCCGCATGCCGTAATAGGAAAAGCGCTCCCACATTTCGGCAAAGAACAGAATCTTCAGACCGGCGGGATGCTTGCGCATCTGCAAGTAAACCGGCACGCCGGTTGCCACCGTGATGATGATGCCGGCCAGGACGACGAGATTCATGACCCCGACTTTGCCCGCATTCGCTCCTCAGAGCAATTCGACAAAACGTTCCTCGCGCGCATAGGCGGTGAAGCCCATCCGCTGGTACAAAGGCAGGGCGCGGGGATGGTCCAGGGTGCAGGTGTTGATGGTCAGGCGCTGGATCGGCTGGAGCCAGGCATTGATGCAGGTGTGATAGAGAAAGAAAAAGCCCAGCCGCTTGCCGATGGCCTCCGGCATCAGCCCGAAATAGGAGATGTTGCAGACGCCGGCTTTGCGGAAATCCAATTCCGCGATCCCGGCGGGATTTCCGTCCGTGTACAGAACAAATATCTGGTTCTTGGGATGATGGATGACCTCCGCCAGCGCCTGTGGCGTCAGCCGCTTGCGGTCCACCCAATAATATTCCGCGCCGATCCGGTCATAGAGATAGAGATAAAAATGGGTGGGCGGCTTTTCGCATTTGAGCAGCGCCACCTTGCCCCGCGGCTGAGGCGGAGGAAGCACAACAGGCTTGGCGTTCATTTCCAGGAACGTCACCGTCATCGGGATGCGGCGCTTGTTTGTTCCCTGGGATGCCATCAGCCAATTGCCATTGTCATGTCAGTCATGTCACCACCGGCGCTTCGGGACGCGCCCCCCATTCCGTCCAGGAACCGTCATACAGACCCACGGGCTCCACCCCGATCTCGGCCAGCGCCAGTGACAGGATGGCGGCGGAAATGCCGGAACCGCAAGTGGTGACGATGGGTGTGGCCAAATCCACCTTGGCGAAGACCGCGCGCAGTTCGTCCTTGGGCTTCAGCGTGCCGTCCGCCGTCACCACGCTGCGCCAGGGTATATTGAGGGCGCCGGGCATATGGCCGCCGCGTACGCCCGCGCGCGGCTCCGGCTCCTGTGCATGAAAACGGCTAGCACTGCGCGCATCCACCATCTGGGCCGACTTGGTCTGGACAATGTCCATCACTGCGCCAAAGTCGCGCATCAGGGCGGCTTGCGGAATGGCGGTGAAAAATTTTGGCGCAGGCGTCACAAGACCGCTTTCTACCGCGCGTCCCTCGCGCTTCCATTTGGGAAAGCCGCCATCCAGTACCTTGACCTGCGCATGGCCCATGGCTTTGAGGCTCCACCAGGCGCGCGGCGCGGAAAAAATACCGCTGCCGTCATAGACCACCACCATTTCGCCATCGCCAATGCCCAGCGCGCCCACCGCTTTGGAAAATTCACCGGGGGTGGGCATCATGTGCGGCAAATCGGTGGGGGAATCGGCGATGCCGTCAATGTCGAAGAACACCGCGCCGGGAATATGGCCGGCCGCAAATTCCTTGGCCGGTTCGCGCTTTTCGTCCGGCATGTACCAGGAGGCATCCACCACCCGCACATCCGCAAGATGCGCCCCTAGCCAGTCGGTGGAAACCAGGTTGCTCATGCGAAGGGAACGGGGATGGCGGGACGCTGTTCCACCAGCCAGGACGGGCAGGGCAGGCCTTTTTCGCGCAGGAAATCCGGATTGAACAGCTTGGATTGATAGCGGTTGCCATAGTCGCACAGCACCGTGACGATGGTATGGCCGGGACCCATATCCTTGGCCATGCGGATAGCGGCGGCGACATTGATGCCGGTGGAGCCGCCCATGCACAGGCCTTCATGCTCCAAAAGATCGAACACGATGGGCAAGGCTTCTTCGTCGGGAATTTGATAGGCGTCGTCAATCGGCGCGCCTTCCAGATTGGCGGTGACCCGGCCCTGGCCGATGCCCTCGGTGATCGAGCTGCCATGGCTTTCCAGCTTGCCGGTCTTGATCCAGCTATAGATCGCCGCCCCCAAGGGATCGGCGGCGGCGATGCGGATATTCTTGTTGCGCGCTTTCAACGCGATGGCGACGCCGCCCAAGGTGCCGCCCGATCCCACCGCGCAGGTGAAGCCGTCCACCTTGCCGTTTGTCTGGTCCCAGATTTCCGCGCCCGTGCCTTCGATATGGGCCCGGCGGTTGGCGACATTGTCGAACTGATTGGCCCAGATCGCGCCATTGGGTTCGGTCTTGGCCAATTGCTCGGCCAAGCGCCCCGACAGCTTCACATAATTGTTGGGATTCTTGTACGGCACGGCGGGGACTTCGATCAGCGCCGCGCCCAACAGGCGCAAGGCATCTTTCTTCTCTTGGCTTTGGGTGTCAGGGATCACGATCACCGTCTTGAAGCCCAGGGCATTGGCGACCGTCGCCAAGCCGATGCCGGTATTGCCGGCGGTGCCTTCCACAATGGTGCCGCCGGGACGCAAAGCACCGCGCGCCACGGCGTCTCGGATGATAAAGAGCGCGGCGCGGTCCTTGACCGACTGGCCGGGATTGAGAAATTCCGCCTTGCCCAGGATTTCGCACCCCGTCGCTTGTGAAGCGTGGCGCAGGCGGATCAGCGGCGTGTTGCCGATGGCGGCGATGACGTCTTGTTTTATCTGCATGGGGCGAACCTAATGGGGCAGCCCCAAGCCTTCAAGGCGTCATGAAAGCTTCGCCAACCTGGCGCATTCCCCATGGCGGAAACAGCCGGTGAGATGGTCATTGACCATGCCCACCGCCTGGGCGAAGGCATAGACGATCACGGGGCCGCAAAATTTAAAACCGCGATGCTTGAGTTCCTTGGCCAGGCCCAGGCTCATTTCGGTCTGCGCCGGAATCTTGTCGCGGCTTTTGAAGCAGTTGGCCACCGGCTTGCCATCGACATGCTTCCAAATCAATTCGCGAAAACCGCCGGGCTCATTTTCCTCGATTTCCAGCCACAGTCTGGCGCCCTTGATGGCGGCCTCGATCTTGGCGCGGCTGCGGATGATGCCGTCGTCTTTTAAAAGCCGCTCCATGTCGCGTGCGCCGTAACGCGCGATTTTCTCCGGCTGAAAATCGTGAAAGGCTTTGCGGAAATTTTCCCGTTTCCGCAAGACCGTGATCCAGGACAGCCCAGCCTGAAATCCATCCAGCACCAGCTTTTCGTAGAGCGCGCGGGAGTCATATTCCGGCACGCCCCATTCACGGTCGTGATAGGCAAGGTAGAGCGGATCCTCACCCGGCCACCAGCAGCGTTTTTTCTCAGCCGCCATCGCTCAAACCAGCCATGCGGGGCGGTGCAGGAGAGCGGGAATTTGCGCCGCCAGCACGTCGCCGCTGCTTTCTTCCAGCCGGTCCAACCGCACCAAGACAAAGGCGGTGGTGCCATGGCTGGCGATGAGTTCGCCGATCTCGATGCCGCCTTTGGTCAGCGGGCCTTGTGCGGGAAGCAGGCTATCCGCGGTGACGGTGAGAATGCGCTTGCGCGAGGTGGCGCGGTGTTTCATCCGCGAGGTCAGTTCTTGGCCGATGTAACAGCCCTTGGTGAAGGACACCCCGTTCAATTCGGCAAGGCCGGCGTCCAAGGCAAAGATTTTCTCATAGCCGAAATCGCTTCCTTCCGGCACTCCCAGCGCCACCCGGTGCTGATGATAGGTGCGCGGGCCGGAAAGATTGGCGGGCATCTCCGCCTTGGCGCCGATGCTGCGCGGACCCAAAGCCCGTAGCCGCGGATCTGGGAAGGTCACGGCGCGGTCGGCATAAGGAATTTGGCGATTGTCGGGATGGCCTTTGAGATGAACATAGACGCCCAAGGGCGCGCGGGCTTCGATTTCCACCTGGGCCCGCAATTTGTACATCCTCAGTTTTTTAAGCAGGGCGTCCCGCGATTCCGCCGCCACATCCAGCAGCAGCGCGCCGTCGCCTTCGGTGACCAGGAAATCGAACAGGATCTTGCCCTGGGGCGACAGCAAGCCTGTGTACAGTCCGGTACCGGGCGCCAGTCCTCCCACGATATCGTTGGTGACCAGACCTTGGAGAAAATCGCGCGCCCCAGGCCCGGAAATGGCCAGAACGGCGCGGTCATCCAGAAAAGCGGGTTCCATGCCCTTCACTTAGGGGGAGCTGCCGCGGTTGCCAAGGGCAGGAGGCTGGGCTAACTGCCTTGCCCCATGAAACAAAGTTTCGATCTTTTGATCCAGGGTGGCACCGTCGCCACGCCCAACGGCATCGGCGAGGCCGATATTGGGGTTATCGGCGGGCGCATCGCCGCCATCGGTGCGCTGGCGGACGCCAAAGCCGTTACCGTGTTCGAGGCCAGGGGCCTGCATGTGCTGCCCGGCGTGATGGATACCCAGGTGCATTTCCGCGAGCCCGGCAACACCCATAAGGAAGACCTGGCCAGCGGTAGCCTGGCGGCGATCCTGGGCGGCGTCACCGCTGTGTTCGAAATGCCCAACACCAATCCGCCCACCACCAGCCGCGCCGCGATCGAAGATAAGCTGGCGCGCGCCAAGGGCCGCATGCATTGCGACCATGCCTTTTATGTGGGCGCCACGCCGCAGAATATCGGCGCCCTGGCGGAGCTGGAAAAGCTGCCCGGCGTCTGCGGCATCAAAGCCTTTTTGGGATCGTCCACCGGCACGCTGCTGCTCAACAAGGAAGACGATATTCTCGCCGCGCTCAAGGCCGGCAAGCGCCGGGTCGCGGTTCATAGCGAAGATGAAGACCGCATGATCGCGCGAAAACACCTGGCCGAGCGCGGCAAGCCTGGAACCCATCCGGTGTGGCGCGACGCGGAAGCCGCGCGCATGTCCACCGAGCGTGTTCTGCGGCTGGCGCGCGCGGCGGGCCGCCGTCTGCATGTGCTGCACATCACCACGGGCGATGAAATTCCGCTTCTGGCGGCGGCCAAGGACGTCGCGACTGCCGAGACAACGCCGCAGCATCTGACCCTGTCGGCGCCGGAGTGCTATGAGCGGCTGGGAACATACGCCCAGATGAATCCCCCCATCCGCGACGAAAGTCACCGCCAAGCGCTGTGGGCGGCGGTGCAGGGTGGCGTGATCGATGTGATCGGCTCGGACCATGCGCCGCATACGCGCGAGGAAAAGGACAAGACCTATCCTGAGACTCCTTCGGGCATGCCGGGGGTTCAAACGCTCGTCACCATTCTTCTGGATCATGTCAACAAAGGGAATCTGACACTGGAGCGGTTCGTTGACCTCACCGCCAGCGGGCCGCAGCGCATCTTCGGCATTGCCGGCAAAGGGCGCATCGCGCTGGGCTATGATGCCGATTTCACCATCGTGGACATGGGACTGACGCGCACCATCGAAAACAAATGGATCGCCTCAACCTGCGGCTGGACGCCCTTTGACGGCATGGCGACCAAAGGCTGGCCGGTAGCGGCCATTTTGCGCGGCCATATCGTGATGCGGGATTTCGCGGCGACCGGCGCTGCCCTGGGCGCGCCGCTGCGCTTTGTGGAGACGCTGGAACCGGCATGATCTATTTCTATCTGGCGATGTCGGGTGTGGTGATGGGCCTGGTCGCCGCCGTGCCGATAGGGCCGGTCAATCTGATCTGCATCCGGCGCACTTTTGCCTTCGGCCCGCTCAACGGCTTTGTCTCCGGCCTGGGCGCAGCCCTGGGCGACGGCATCTTCGCCGCCATCACCGGCTTTGGCCTGACCTGGATTGCGCAACTCATCGAGGGTTATGCGCCCCTGATAGAATTGACGGGCGGGGCTATGCTGATCTGGTTTGGCTGGCGCACCTTTGCCGCCCCTCCGATGATTCGCTGCATGGAGGAACGCGATAGCGAAGGCGCCACCAATCTGATCCGGGCCATGGCCTCCACCTTTGCGCTGACCATCACCAATCCGGCCACGCTTCTGGCCTTTACCGCCATGTTTGCCGGGCTTGCCGGCCTGGCGGGCGGGGCGGGCAGCTATGTCGATGCCAGTTTTGTGGTGGGCGGGGTGGTGGCGGGATCGGCCGGATGGTGGCTGGCCCTGACCACCCTAATCGGGTTGTTTCACACCCGGATCGACGAGATGGCCATGAAGCGGATTAACCGGATATCCGGCGTTTTGGTGGCCATTTTCGGCTTGGTGGTCCTGATCCACCTGGCGACCAAGTATAGCTGACGTTTCGGTCTGGCTGGTCAGATGCCGCTATCCGGGCGTGGAGGGGGCATTTTGCCCGGGAGCCTGGTTTCCCGGTTTCGGGCTTGGGGGCGGCCGCGCTGCCTTGCTAAGATGGGTTCAGGTGGGGCGTTCGGAGAAGATAATGGATCGCAGGACAGCGGCGTTGGCGCTGATGGGTTGGACGACGGTAGGTCTTTTGCCGGGGCTGGCGGCGGACGATCCGCTCAGCATTGAAGCCAATCTGAAATATCTGGAAGAGAACAGGAAAAAGAAGGGCGTGATTGTGCGCCCCAGCGGCTTGCAGTTCCGCATCATCCAGAATGGCTATGGCAAACGGCCGCAAGGCACCGACACGGTGAAGGTCTATTACACCGGCACGCTGATCACCGGTGTGGTGTTCGACGGCACCTCGCCGGGATTGCCGGCCTCCTTCAAGCTCAACAGCGTCATCCCGGGCTGGATCGAGGCGCTCCAGCTGATGCGCGAAGGCGATCGCTGGCTGCTGACCATACCGCCCAATCTGGGCTATGGCGTGCGCGGCGCCGGCGGGGGGGCGATCCCGCCCAACCAAACGCTGCTGTTCGACATCAGGCTGATTGAAACCACACCCGCTCCCAAACGCGGCGAAAAGGGTTATATCCCCGATCCCAGCGAGAGGGAGCAGCAATAACCTCCGTGCGCGGTTTCTTCACCCGGTTATGGATGGCGCGTCCCCTGGGCGACGGACGCCTGCGTATCGGCCTTGCGCTGGTGATGGTGGTGAGCGCCAGCGTCTTCTTCTGGACCAGCCGCGACTATACGATCTCGGCGCCGGAATGGGACGGGCAGGTGCGCGGCATCGCCTACAATCCCAGCCATATGTTCACCCTGCGCCAGAACAAGAATATCACTCCCGAACGGATTGACCGCGACCTGGCGCAGCTTTCCAAGCTCACCAGCCATATCCGCACTTATACGGTGGATGGCGGCATGGAAAAGGTGCCCCAGATCGCGCGGCGCCATGGCATGACGGTGTCGCTGGGCATCTGGATCAGCCCGGACCTGGAGCAGAACGAAAAGAGCATCGATCTGGCGATCAAGACGGCACTGGCCAACCGGCGCACCATCGACCGGGTGATCGTGGGCAACGAGACCCAGCTGGAAGGCTATGTCTCCGCCGATCAGCTCAATGCATACATTTTGCGGGTGCGCGCCGCCTTGCCCGCCCGCATCAAGATCACCACCGCCGAGCCCTGGTCCACTTGGATGCTGACGCCGGAGATCGGCAAGCATGTGGACGTCATCTTTGTCCATTTGCTGCCCTATTGGGAGAATGTGGACATTCGCGGCAGCCTGAGATCCATCGAACGTTTCTACAACCATGTTCAGGGCGAGTTTCCCGACAAGCAGATTGTGGTGGGCGAGGCAGGCTGGCCGTCGGAAGGGCGCACCCGCGGGCGCGCCGAAGCCAGCGCCGCCAATGAAGGCTATTTTCTGCGCGCCTTTGTGCAGTTCGCGATGGAAAAGGGGTGGGACTATTATCTGTTCGAAGCCTATGACCAGCCTTGGAAAAACCGGGGCGAGGGCGCGGTGGGCGCCTATTGGGGCCTGTTCGACGCCAGCGGCAATCCCAAATTCGCCTTCACCGGCCTGATCCGGACCTTCCCGGAATGGCGCAGCTATGCGCTGATGGCCGCCATCATCAGCCTGCTTTTGGGGCTTCTGGTCCTGGGCCGCATGCCCAAGGTACGCCAGACCGGCTATCTGGTGATGGGCGGCATGATCGTGTTGATCTCCACCGGCCTGCTCGCGCTGATCGACGCCACCGCATTGGAGTATGTCGATCTTACCGATATCGCCGCCTTGATCGCCATGTCGCCTTTGGTGGTTTTGGCCTGCGCGGTGATCCTGACGGAGGGCATCGAGCTGGCCGCCAGCCTGTGGCGCGTGGAGCGGCGCGTGGTGCGGGTGGGCATTCCGCAGAACAGTCCGCGCGTCTCCATTCATGTGCCCACCTACAACGAGCCACCCCAGATGGTGATCGAGACGCTGAACGCGCTGGCGCGGCTGGACTATGACAATTTCGAAGTCATCGTTCTGGACAACAACACCCCCGATCCCGAAACCTGGCGGCCCGTGGAAGCCCATTGCCGCCTGTTGAACGCCTCGGGCGCGCGGTTCCGCTTTTTCCATTTTGACGGTCTGAAGGGCTTTAAAGGCGGAGCGCTGAACCGCGCCCTGGCTTTGACGGACCCATCCGCCCGCTATGTCGCGGTAATCGACAGCGATTACCAGGTGCGGCCCTTTTGGCTGAGACGAGTCATTCCCTATTTCGCCTCGCCGGGAATCGCGCTGGTGCAGGGCCCGCAAGATTACCGCGATGCCGGCCAAAGCCGCTTCAAGGCGATGGCCTATGAGGAATATCGCGGCTTCTTCCATATCGGCATGGTGGAGCGCAATGAGCACAATGCCATCATCCAACACGGCACCATGACCATTGTCGCCAAGGACGCGCTGGAAGAGGTGGATGGCTGGAGCGAATGGTGCATCACCGAAGACACCGAATTGGGCCTCAAGCTGTTCGAAGCCGGTTATGAGGCCGCCTATGTGCCGCAAAGCATGGGTTCGGGCCTGATGCCCGATACGCTGGAGGCCTTCATGACCCAGCGCTATCGCTGGGTCTATGGCGCCATGCAGATGCTCAAGCGCCATGCGCGCGAGATATTCGTGGGCGGCTCGGCGCTATCCTGGCCGCAGCGCTATCAGTTCCTTTCCGGCTGGCTGCCCTGGATTTCGGATGGTCTTGGCATGGTTGTCACCCTGATGGCCATCCTGTGGACGGCGCTGATGTGGGTGCTGCCCAGCTTTATCGATGTGCCGATGCCGGCGTTATCGGCCGCCGCCATGGCCTTGTTCGCCACCAAGCTGATCAAGACGCTGCTCCTCTATCCGCCCAAAGTGGGTTCAGGAATAAGGGGCGCTTTTTCCGCCTCGGTGGCGGGCCTGTCGCTGACCCATACGGTGGGCAAGGCGATGTGGACGGGCCTGTTCACCTCGGGCAGGCCGTTCTTGCGCACTCCCAAATGCGCCGATCCCGCCAACTTCACCCAGGTGCTGCGGGTGGTGTGGCAGGAGGCGGTGCTGCTGACGCTGCTCTTGATGGCGATGATCTCGATGGGCTTTGACCGGGGATTCCAGGACCCGGCGGTAAGCCTGTGGATGGTGATGCTGGGGGTGCAGAGCCTGCCGTATCTGGCCACCATGATCACGGCGCGGATCTCGGCCCGCTCCAACCGCACGCCCGATATGATGTCTTTGGATACGCCCAAACTGCCGCAGGCGGCGTGATCTCCAAACCAATCAAATTTGTCATGCCCGTCCCCCGGTCCGCGCGAAGCGCGGCCGGAGGATAAACTCCAGCGGGCATCCAACTTTTTCTTGGTGGCGCTTCGCGATGGATTCCCTGAGTTCTCAAACGAAGTGCAACACCAGACTAGGGTGTTGCGATGGGAACAAAATATGACCAGTTCACGCTGGAAGAGCGCTGTGAAGTTGCCCGCCTACAAACCGATGGGTGCTCGCTCAGGCAAATTGC
>DATEMS010000052.1:0-14393 GCA_035275465.1 Rhizomicrobium sp.
AGTTGCAGCAATTTGCCTGAGCGAGCACCCATCGGTTTGTAGGCGGGCAACTTCACAGCGCTCTTCCAGCGTGAACTGGTCATATTTTGTTCCCATCGCAACACCCTAGTCTGGTGTTGCACTTCGTTTGAGAACTCAGGGAATCCAACTTGTGAGCAGTCGTGCCGGAGAATGAAGTTGGATGCCCGCTTTCGCGGGCATGACAAGAAGGTCAGATGTTGCGCGTCGCCCGATCCAGCCACTTGCGGATGTCTTCCTCCACCAGCGGCGCAATCACATCGCGCACGCGCGCGTGATAGAGGTTCAGCCAGCCGCGCTCGGCATCGGTGAGCAGCGAAGATTCCACCAGATTGAGATCGATGGGCACCAGGGTGATGGTCTCAAAACCCATCATCGGACGTTCGCCGCCCAGATCCTCCGGCTGTGTCACCACCACCAGATTTTCGATCCGGATGCCGAAGGCGCCGGTCTTATAGAAGCCCGGCTCATTGGAACAGACCATGCCGGGCTTCAGGGGTTGCATCACCGGCTTTTTGGAAATGTTCTGTGGCCCTTCATGCACCGACAGATAGCTGCCCACGCCATGGCCGGTGCCATGGTCATAGTCCAAACCCGCTTCCCACAGCGGCCGCCGCGCGAAACTATCCAACTGCATGCCGATGGTGCCGTCGGGAAAGCGCGCCGTGGCCAGGGCGATATGGCCTTTCAAGACCCGGGTGAAGCGGTCGCGCATCTCCGGCGTGGATTCCCCCACCATGATGGTGCGGGTGATGTCGGTGGTGCCGTCGGGATATTGCGCGCCGCTGTCCAACAGGAACATCTCGCCCGGCTTTATGGCGCGGTTGGTGGAGCGGGTGACGCGATAATGCACGATGGCGCCATTGCTGCCCGCGCCCGAAATTGTGTCGAAGGAAACATCGCTGAGCACCCCGGTGGCGCGGCGAAAGCCTTCCAGCGTCTCCGCCGCGTCGATCTCGGTCAGATCGCCGCCCGCCGCCTTGGTTTCGAACCAGGCCAGGAATCGCGCCAGCGCCGCGCCGTCGCGGATATGGGCCTTGCGCATGCCTTCAATTTCGAGGCTGTTCTTGCAAGCCTTGGGCAATTGGCAGGGATCGGCGCCGTGGCGGATTTTCGCGCCCGCTTTGCTCAGCCGGTCGAAAATGGCGGATGCGGCGGTGGCGGGGTCCAGCAATATGCTTTTGCCTTTCATGGCATCCAGCGCGGCGGCGAATTGCGACGGCGCATGCACCTGAACGCTGTTGCCCAGATGCGCCATCAGTTCCGGATTGCGCTTGGCAGGGTCCAGAAACAAATCGGCGCCGCCATCGTCATGCAGTATGGCGAAAGCCAAAGTGAAAGGCGTGTGTGGCACATCATGGCCGCGAATGTTGAGCAGCCAGCAGACCGAATCCGCCAGGGTGATGACACACGCCTCGACGCCCGCTTTTTTCAACCCATCGCCCAGGCGCAACCGCTTGGCTTCGCTCTGTTCGCCCGACAGGTTGAAGGCATGCGGCTTGGCGGGGGTGACCGGCGGCGCGGGCTGGCCGCTCCACACCGCGTCGATAGGATTGCTTTCCACCGCCACCAGACTGCCGCCGGCTTTTTCAACCGCGGTCTTCAGATGCATCACGCCATGGGCGGTGTGAAGCCAAGGGTCGTAGCCTAGCTTCGCGGCTTTTGGCAGATGATCGGGAATCCAGCCCTGCGGGCCTTCCGCCACCAGATCGCGCGGCTCGAACAGCGCGGTGTCGGTCTGGTTTTTCACCTGCAGCGTATAGCGGCCATCGACAAAAATCGCCGCCTTGTCCTTCAAAACCACCGCCGCGCCCGCCGAGCCGGTGAAGGCGGTCAGCCAGGCCAGCCGTTCGGCATAGGCAGGCAGATACTCGCCCATATGCTGGTCGCTATGCGGCACGACAAAACCGTCCAGCCCGCGCCGGGCCAATTCGGCGCGCAAGGCTTTGAGGCGCGGGGCGCAGGTCGCTGCGTCGGAGGTGTCGTCATAGCTCTGAAAGGGCTTGTCCATGGGGTCAGGTTAAGCGCGCCCTCACCCTTCGACAAGCTCAGGGTGAGGGTGAGGAGCGATTCGCCGGAGGCGAACGAAATGGTCCAGTGGACCATTTCGAGCGACGAACGCCCGAAGCGTAAGCGAAGGGCAGGCAGGCCTATCCGATGTTTTGGTCAGCGTGGTTTCTCAAGCACCAGCGCACTCCAGGGGCCGGCGCGCCGCGCGCCGACAAAGCGCAAGTTCCGGTAAAAGCTGGTGACCAGTTTTTCCTGGTTGCGCAGTAGGCCCGACAGCAACAGCACCGCGCCCGGCGCCAGGCTGCGCAGGATGGACGGCGCCAATTGGGTCAGCGGCCCGGCCAAGATGTTGGCGATCAAAAGATCATAGGGCGCGCCACCCGCCAGGATCGGATTGGTGAGGCCGTCGGCGGTGACGGCCCGCACCAAGGGGCCCACGCCATTGGCGCGGGCATTGTCGCGGGTCACGTCCACGGCGACCGGATCGATGTCGGAGGCCAGCACCACCCGTTTCCACAATTTCGCCGCCCCGATGGCCAGCAACCCGGTGCCGGTGCCCAAATCCAGCACCTTGCGAAACGACCGCGCGCGCGCCAGATCGCTCAAGGCCGCCAAACACAAAGCGGTGGTCTCGTGATGCCCGGTGCCAAAGGCCAGCCCCGCCTCGATCTTCATCGGGATTACGCCATGCGGCACCTGGCCCGCGTCATGCGCGCCATAGACGAAAAAGCGCCCCGCCCGTACCGGCGGCAGGCCTTGTTGCGACAGACGGATCCAGTCCTGATCGGGCAGGGCCTCAACCGTCACATCCCGGCCCGCGACACGGGTCAGGTAGGCGGCATCGGGCCGGTCGGTATAAAGCGCCTCCACCACCGCCCCGTCGGCGAAGGGTTCTTCCACGATCAGCACCGCCTGGGGCGCGCTCCCCAGTTCCAGGGCGGCGGCGGCATCGGCCGCCTCGCTTTTGGTGAGCGCGGCCCAGGCTTTCCAGAGGGGGGGATTTGTCATGGCGGGGGTATGCCGTGCTAGCCTCGGCCGGTCAACGACACATAAGGAAACGCCATGAAGATGCCGATCCTCGCCGCCGCGCTGTTGCTCATCACCGCCTCGACCGCCGCCGCCCAGACTTCAAGCGGGGCCATTGTGGTCAGCGCCGAACAGGTCGAGCAGATTCGCCAAAGCGCCCGCGCCACCCAGGCTACGGCAAACCCGGCGCGGCCCAACATGATGGTGCCCATCATCTCGGCGCCATCCGCCACCCAGTCTTATGTGCTCAATCTGGAGCACCGCAACGCTAAGGGCAACGCGGCCGAGCATCCCGTCACCGCCGAGGTGATCATGGTGCTGGACGGGGCCGGCACCATCATCACCGGCGGAACGCTGGTGAATCCCAACCCGGCGGCCAACGGCAATATCTCCGGCAGCGACATTGCCAATGGCACGGCGTTGCATGCGGTGAAGGGGGACATCCTGTTCGTGCCCCAACATACACCGCATCAGATGATCCCCGATGCGGGCGGCGTCCTGGTGTTGGCGACTTTGCATGTGCCGCGCACAGCCGATCCGGCCCCGGCACAGGGACAAGCCCCCGTCACGCCCAAGCTGGTGCATCTGGCGGCGGATTTGCCCGCCATGATGGCAAAGGCCAAAGCGGCGATCGCCACCTCGCCGCGTTTCTTCGGCAGCGATACCATCCTGGCGCTGCCGCCCTATCGCATGGGGCTGGAATACCGTTCGTCCAAGGCCATCGCCTCGGTGCACAAGGACCGCGGCGAGTTCATGCTTGTGCTGGAAGGCGAAGGCATGCTGGTCACCGGCGGCACAATGGTCAATCCCAAAGATACGGGCGCCAATGTCGACGGCGAGACGATTGAAGGCGGCACCGCCAATCGCGTGAAAAAAGGCGATTTCATCTTTGTGCCCAAGGGCGTGCCGCATATCGCCAAATCGGACGGCACCTTCGTGCTGGCGACCATGCATGTGCCGCAGCCTTAAGGCGCGGCGAGACCTAAGCGCATCGGCCCGCACTGCAATTGTCATGGCCCGCGAATGCGGGCCACCCAGGTGGCACTGCGCCGATGTCGAAGGCATATTACGTCTATATCTTAGCAAGCAAGCGAAATGGGACGCTCTATATTGGCGTCACCAACGATCTCGTCAGGCGGGTATGGGAGCATCGCGAAGGATTGGTACCGGGGTTCACCAAGACTTACCGCGTGAAGATGCTGGTCTATTTCGAAGTCTTCGGCGACATCACACAAGCTATCTCCCGCGAGAAGCGTTTGAAGAAGTACAAGCGCGAATGGAAAATGAATTTGATCCAGCAGAACAATGTCGAATGGCGGGATTTGACGGAGACCTTATAAATCCCACCTGGGTCACCCGCATTCGCGGGTGATGACAATTGTGGGAGTTATGCTCTCTGCACAAACTGATCAATGACGCGTTTTTCGCCTGCCTTGTCGAACGCCACCGTCAGCTTGTTGCCTTCGACATAACGCACCCGGCCATAGCCGAATTTCTGGTGGAAGACGCGGTCGTCGCGCTGATATTGCGAGGCGCCGGGGTCAGAAGTTTGCGCGCTCCAGGCTTGGGCCTCGATCAGCGGCGGGCGACTGCGGCTGGTTCCGGCGGCGGCGCGGTTGGCCTGTGCCCGCTTCCAGCCCGGTGAATCATAAGTGCTGCCGAAGCTGGCGGCGTTCTCATTGTCGCGGAAACCGGCATAGCCGCCGTAAAAGCCTTCATCGACCGCGACATCGACATGGCTTTCGGGAATTTCTTTGATAAAGCGAGAAGGAAGCGCGCTTTGCCAAGCGCCATGCACCCTTCGATTGGCGGCAAAGGAAATGCGCGCCCGCTTTTTGGCGCGGGTGATGCCGACATAGGCAAGCCGCCGTTCTTCTTCCAATCCCGCCAGCCCGTTCTCGTCCATGGTGCGCTGGGAGGGAAACAGGCCTTCCTCCCAGCCGGGCAGGAAGACGGTGTCGAATTCCAACCCCTTGGCGGCATGCAGGGTCATCAGATTGATGCGGTCGCCGCTCTCATCCTGGGCGATTTCCATCACCAAGGACACATGCTCCAGGAAAGCGGCAAGGGATTCAAATCCCTCCATCGAGCGGACAAATTCCTTCAGATTGTCCAGCCGGCCCGGCGCTTCCGCCGACTTGTCGGCTTTCAGCATGTCGGTATAGCCGCTCTCGTCCAGCACCATTTCGGCCAGTTCGGTATGGGGCAGGACCTTGGCGGTATCGCTCCAGCGCGCGAAATTGCCCGCCAGCTCGCTTAGCGCCTTGCGCGCCTTGGGCGGCAGTTCGTCGGTATCGGCTATCTCGCGCGCCGCGGAAAGCAATGGCATCTGGCGGGCGCGGGCATAGGCGTGCAGGCTCGCCACCGAGGCATCGCCGATGCCGCGCTTGGGCTTGTTGACAATGCGCTCGAACGCCAGATCGTCGTCGCCCTGGGCGATCAGGCGCAGATAGGCCATGGCATCGCGGATTTCCTGCCGCTCATAGAAGCGCGGGCCGCCGATCACCCGATAGGGCAGGCCGAGCGAAATGAAACGGTCTTCGAATTCGCGCATCTGGAAGGAGGCGCGCACCAGAACCGCCATCTGGGCAAAGGCTTCGCCCTGGCGATGCCGGTCTTCGGCGTCGGCGGCGACATTGCGCGCCTCTTCCTCGGCATCCCACACGCCCGCGACGCGGATTTTTTCCCCCGGCTCACCCTCGGTCCACAGCGTTTTGCCCAGCCGGCCCTTGTTGGCGGCGATCAGGCCCGAGGCCGCGCCCAAAATGGCGGGGGTGGAGCGGTAATTGCGCTCCAGCCGGATCACCTTGGCGCCGGGAAAGTCGCGCTCAAAGCGCAGGATATTTTCCACCTCCGCCCCGCGCCAGCCATAGATGCTCTGGTCGTCGTCGCCCACGACGCAGACATTGCCGGAGCCGCGCGCCAACAGGTTCAGCCACAGATATTGCACCACATTGGTGTCCTGATACTCGTCCACCAGCATGTAACGGAAGCGGTCGCGGTAATCGGCCAATATGTCTGGCTGGGTCTTGAGAATGTGCAGGGTTTCCAGCAACAGGTCGCCGAAGTCGGCGGCATTCAGCGCCTTCAGCCGGTCCTGATACAAATGATAGAGCATCTTGCCCTTGCCGAAGGCATAGCCCTGGGCCTCGCCCTCCGACACATCGGCCGGATTGAGACCGCGATTCTTCCAGCCATCGATCATCGCGGCCAGGGTGCGGGCGGGCCAGCGTTTCTCGTCCACCCCTTCGGCTTCGATCAGCTGCTTCATCAAGCGAAGCTGGTCGTCGGTATCCAGAATGGTGAAGTTGGATTTCAGCCCCGCCAGTTCGGCATGGCGGCGCAGCATCTTGGCGCCGATGGAATGGAAGGTGCCCAGCCATTGCATGCCCTCGACCACGCCGCCGATCAGGGCGCCGATGCGCTCTTTCATTTCGCGCGCCGCCTTGTTGGTGAAGGTGACGCAGAGGATCTGACCCGGCCAGGCGCGGCGGGTGGCCAGGATATGGGCGAGCCGGGTGGTCAATACGCGGGTCTTGCCGGTGCCCGCGCCCGCCAGCACCAGCACCGGGCCGTCGACCGCTTCCACCGCCTCGCGCTGTTCCTTGTTCAGGCCGGCGAAATAGGAAGGTTCGCGTGGGATGGGCGCGGCCGACTGCTCTTCGCTGAAGGCGGAATCCAGAGGATCAGAATAGCGGTCACCATAACCGCTCATGACAAAGCCAAAGAATCTGGAAACATGAGAGTGATTTTAAAGCGCGGGAGCCGAAAAGCCCACTTAATTATCGGTCTTGATCATCGTCTGGCTTTTGGTCGCTCCGGCTTTCGCCGACGCTCCTGTCGCCTTCCAGTCTGTGACCCGTCAGGTGTTGTTCCGCCTTGTTTTTCCGCGCCGCGCTCAACTTTTTCAGCGCCTTGGGCGTGCCATGCAAGACGCGGTTGGCGTCGGCGGCCTTTTCCTTTTCCGCCCGGCCTTTGGCCTTGCGCGCCCGGCGCAGATTGACGATCTCAGCCATTCGCCGCCGCCGCTTCCTTGGCCATGGCCCGGGCATAGGCCGGGCGGTCGGTGACGCGCTTCACATAGGCTTCCAAAAGATCGGTCTTGGGCAACAAGGGTGAGCCCATGAACATCTTGAAGGTGGTGCCGGCCAGGATATCGGCGGCGCTGAAGGCCTCGCCCAGAATGTAGGGGCCTTTTGACAGGGTGGCATTGACCAGCTCCATCACCTCATCGGTCTTGACCCAGCCGGCGGTGCCGCGCGGCACCTCCCATTTCATGAAGGCGCTCATCCAGGCCGGCTCCATCACGCCTGCATAGTAAGCAAGCCAAGTGAGATAGGCGCCGCGCGCAGGATCGCCGATCTGCGGCCCGATCCCATTTTGCGGGAACTTGTCGGTGAGATAAAGCGCGATGGCGGCGCTTTCATAGACGATGGCGTCGCCATCCTGGATCACCGGCACCTTGCCATGGGGGTGCGGATTGGCCGGGTCCAGGGCGCCGCTACCGTCGCCGCGCCGGATAGACACTTCCTTCAATTCATAGGGCGCGCCCAGCTCCTCCAACAGGAAGATGAAACGCGAGGCGCGGGAACGGGGGGCGTGATAGAGCGTGATCATGACGAAAAATTATCTCCTTTGGCGGCCAGGGCAAAGAGACGCAACGCACTGGCCAGCGGACGGTCGCCACGGGTTCCGTCAATTTTTGCCACCAGGGCGGCGAGGCTGATGTTGTCGCGCGTCGCGCGGGCGTCGATGACTGCCCAAAATTCCGCTTCCAGCGCCACGCTGGTGCGATGACCCGACAGGGTGAAGGAGCGTTTTTTCAGCATCAACGGATAGCTCGCCAGTTCAGCACGGCCAGCTCCCGTTTCAGTTTGGCCGCGCCGGTGCCGGGCGGCATCAAGATACGCGGTTTTTTCAATTTTGCGACGGCCCCCGCCGCGATCACGGCATTGCGGTCCACCCAGCCATCGGTATCCAGCAGCCGCACCTTGGACCAGTGCGCTCGCATGGTGCGAACCAGGTCGTCGGGGACTGGGTCGTCATCATCCGCCACGATCACATTCATCAGGAATACAGAATTGCGGGTTTTCAGCCGCGATTTGGCCAGGCGGAAGAATTCCGGCCTGTAGAATTTGGCGGGCATGCCACCCTCGCCAAAGGCATCCAGCACAATCGCGTCATGGCGGCGGCGGTGCTTTTTCAAATAGGCGATGCCGTCCGCGACATGACAGGGGATGTCGGCGGGCAGATGGAAATAATCCCGCGCAATGTCGAAGGACAGTTTGTGAATGTCCACGATCGTGACCTTCACGCCTTTGGCGTGCAGCATGGTGGCCAGAGTGCCGCCGCCGCAGCCGATCATCAGCACGTCTTTGCATTTGGCCTGGCGCAGGAAGAAATACATGGCATGGATATAATCGGCGGTGGAGACGCCGCAGCGGTCGCCGGCGCTCTGATGATACTCCTTCTGCCAATAGGAAACCTTGCCCGTGCGGTTGTCCTGCACGATGACATGGCCCGGCGCGGGTGTGCTGCGCATTTCCCTATTCCTCACCCTGAGCTTGTCGAAGGGTGAGGTTTCCCGCGTCTTCATCCTTCGACAGGCTCAGGATGAAGACCTTTGGCTTCGGGGTCACTTCGGCGCGATCATGTCTTGGGGCCTCACCACGGCATCGAATTCCTCCGCCGTGACATAGCCGCCGCCTACCGCTTCCTCTTTCAGTGTGGTGCCGTTCTTGTGCGCGGTCTTGGCGATCTTGGCGGCATTGTCATAGCCGATCTTGGGCGCCAGCGCCGTCACCAGCATCAGCGATCTTTCGAGCCCCGCCTTGATATTGTCGCGGCGCGGCTCAATCCCCACCACACAATTGTCGGTGAAGCTGACGGCGGCGTCGGCCATCAGCCGCACGCTCTGCAGGAAATTATAGGCCATCACCGGATTGTAGACATTGAGTTCGAAATGCCCCTGGCTGCCGGCAAAAGTCAGCGCCGCATGATTGCCGAAGATCTGCACGCAGACCTGGGTCATGGCCTCGCACTGGGTGGGATTGACCTTGCCCGGCATGATGGAGGAGCCGGGCTCATTCTCCGGCAGCGCCAATTCGCCCAGGCCCGAACGCGGGCCCGAGCCCAACAGGCGGATGTCGTTGGCGATCTTGAACAGGCTGGCGGCCACGGTGTTGATGGCACCATGGGAAAACACCATGGCGTCGTGCGCGGCCAGGGCCTCGAACTTGTTGGGCGCGGTGGTGAAAGCCATGCCGGTGATCGTGGCGATACGTTCGGCCACCATCTTGTCGAAGCCGATGGGGGCGTTGAGCCCGGTGCCGACGGCGGTGCCGCCCTGGGCCAGCTCCATCAGCTTGGGCATGGTCTGCTGGATGCGGGCGATGCCGTTTTCCACCTGCGCCGCATAGCCGGAAAACTCCTGGCCCAGGGTAACGGGCGTGGCGTCCTGGGTGTGGGTGCGGCCGATCTTGATGATGTCTTTCCAGGCGATGACTTTGGCGGCGAGCGCCGCCTGCAGATGCTTTAAGGCCGGCAGCAGCCGGTGATGAATTTCCTCGGCGCAGGCGATGTGCATCGCCGTGGGATAGGTGTCGTTGGACGACTGGCTCATATTGACGTGATCGTTGGGATGGACCGGCTTTTTGCTGCCCATCACCCCGCCCAACATCTCAATCGCGCGGTTGGAGATCACTTCATTGGCGTTCATGTTGGACTGGGTGCCCGAGCCGGTCTGCCACACCACCAGCGGGAAATGGGCGTCCAGCTTGCCGTCGATCACTTCCTGGGCGGCGGCGACAATGGTTTTGCCGATGGTTTTATCCAGCCCGCCCAGCGCCATATTGGTCTGCGCGGCTGCCTGTTTGACGATGCCCAGCGCCCGCACGATTGCGCCGGGCTGCTTTTCCCAGCCGATCTTGAAATTGCCCAGACTGCGCTGGGCCTGTGCCCCCCAATAGCGGCTGGTGTCAACTTCTATGGGGCCGAACGTGTCGGTTTCGGTACGCGTCTTGGTCATGGAAAACTCTTTCGGAACGGATGAATTTTGCGGCAATCACTTCTTGCGAAATGAATCCAGGCTCACCACTTCGCCCGGTTTCTCGCCCGCGGGCGCGGGCTTGGCCGCTACCGGATCGGGCGTTTCTTCCTTGGCTTCGGGGGGGGCGCTCGGCACCATCACCGGCCCGGTCGCGGGCTTGGGCACGCCATCGCCCTCGGCCCGGAATTGCAGGCCGAACTGCACGCCGGGGTCGAAAAAGGCGGTCAGGGCGTTGAAAGGGATATGCAGGGGCGCGGGCAATTTCTTGAAGGTCAGCGTCACTTCGAAATAGTCGTCCTTCACCTTCAGCGCCCAATACTGGTGCTGGATAATGATGGTCATTTCGTCGGGATACTGCTCCTTCAAGAACTCCGGGATATCCACGCCCTCGGCATGGGTTTTGAAGGTCAGATAGAAGTGGTGCGCCCCGATCAGGCCGGATTTTTCGATGCGCCGCAGCGCGTCCCGCACCACGCCGCGCAGCGCCGAGTCGGTAAGTGCCTGATAGCCGATAAAATCCTTTGCCATATGGGCGGCAGACTATGCGCCGCGCCCGTGGAGTCAATCGCGCCAAGGGGGCGGGGAGGGCTTGCAAAGACCCATTTTGACGCAATTGCGAAGAAAAGGGAACCCAACGGGCGTAAACACCGTTGTGAATAAGCCAAACCATTAGGACCCTTACGCTCGTCTGGGGTTTTTTCGTTATGAGAATCGCGCAAATCGCCCCGCTGGTGGAAAGTGTTCCGCCAATCTTGTATGGCGGGACGGAGCGGGTGGTGTCCTGGCTGACCGAAGAGTTGGTGCGTCAGGGCCATGCGGTAACGCTTTTTGCGTCAGGCGACTCGCGCACCGCCGCCCGGCTGGAGCCTATCGTGCCCCGTGCGCTCAGGCTGGACGGCATTCACAACAGTCTTCCCTATAACATCATCATGCTGGACCGGGTGGCGGCGCGGAGCCGCGAATTCGATGTCCTGCACTTTCATATCGACTTTTTTCACTATCCCTTGTTCCGGGGCATGGCGCACAAGACTTTGACCACCTTGCATGGCCGCCAGGACTTGCCGGAATTGCCGGATGTCTATCGCGCCTTTCCCCATATGCCGCTGGTGTCGATTTCCAACCATCAGCGCCTGCCGGTGCCGCCGGTGAATTGGCACGGCACGGTCTATCACGGTTTGCCGGTGCAAGCGCTGAAGGAAGGCGCCGGCCAAGGCGGCTATCTGGCCTTTCTGGGCCGCATCTGCCCCGACAAGGGTATTCTGCCCGCCATCGAAATCGCGCGCCGGGCGGGATGGAAACTCAAAGTGGCGGCCAAGGTGGACCCGGCCGACCGCGACTATTTCCGGGACCAGGTCAAGCCGGTGTTGGACCGCAGCCCCCATGTGGAGTTTATCGGTGAAATCGGCGACGCGCAAAAATCTGATTTCCTGGGCAACGCAAAGGCGCTGCTCTTTCCCATCAGTTGGCCGGAGCCTTTCGGCCTGGTGATGGTGGAAAGCATGGCCTGCGGCACGCCGGTGATCGCTTTTGATTGCGGCTCGGTGCCGGAAATCATGGAAGACGGCTTAACCGGTTTTGTGGTCAAGGATGTGGATCAGGCCGTGGCGGCCATCGGCCAAGTGGACCGGCTGTTTCGCCCCACCATCCGCGCGCGTTTCGAGGAACGCTTCAGCGTGAGCGCCATGGCGCGAGAATATTTGAAGATCTACGAAAATCTGGCCGCCGGCGAGGAGACGGTCGCGGTGGCCGCGGAATGATTTGAACGGACGATTTGGGCTTTAAAAAAGGGGACGTTATGGAGGCCAAGATCCTCCCGGACTCGCCTGACGATATTTCGACTTTTTACATTCAGGCGACAGAATCCATCCAGCAACGCTGGCCGCGCACCCTCAAGCAGGGTGACACTTTCGCTTTGTTCGATGTACTGGGCGATTGCGTCGCGCCGGGGCTGACCCCCGGCGGGCTATTTCACAACGACACGCGCTATTTGTCCGGCGTGCAGCTTTTGATAGACGGCCAAAAGCCCCTGTTTCTGTCTTCGGCGGTTGAGAACGACAATGTGGTTCTCACCGTGGACCTCTCCAATCCCGACATCTATCAGGGCAACGCTCTCGTATTGCCGCGCGAGATTTTGCATATCCGGCGTTCCAAATTTCTCTGGCAAGGCACCTGCCATGAGCGCATCGCCGTCCACAATTTCGACAGCCGGCCGCAGAAATGCTGGTTGACCGTCAATTTCGCCGCCGATTTCGCCGATCTGTTCGAGATACGCGGGCTGCAACGGCCCAAGCGCGGCGAGATCAGCAGCGCGGTGATCGCCAATTCCAAGACCATCTTCCGCTATGCCGGTTTGGACCGGATCGAGCGGCGCAGCGAGATTTGCTTCGATCCGCCACCGCGTCAGCTTTCCCGAAGCCAGGCGCTGTATGCATTGGAATTGATGCCCGGCGAACACTTCGCGCTGGTGATGACGGTGCGCTGCACCGACAGCAGCATGAAGCGCGCGCCGATCCCGGAAGCTTTTTCCGAGCCTTATCGCGCGGCGCGGCGCGGCGCGGCGCGCGCGGCGAGCTTGGGCGGCTCCGTCACCTCCAGCAATGAATTGGCCAATCGCATGCTGCACCGGGCCAGCGCCGATCTTTCCATGCTGGTCACCGACACGCCGCAAGGACCTTATCCTTATGCCGGCACGCCCTGGTTCTCCACGCCGTTCGGGCGCGATGGGCTGATCACCGCGCTGCAGATTTTGTGGCTCGATCCCGACTTGGCGCGGGGCGTATTGCGTTATCTTGCTTATCACCAGGCGACGGCGGCGGACGAACGCGCCGACGCCGAGCCGGGCAAGATTCTGCACGAAACCCGCGCCTGCGAAATGGCCGTCCTGGGCGAGGTGCCGTTCGGCCATTACTATGGCAGCGTGGATTCCACGCCACTCTTTGTCCTTTTGGCGGCGCGCTATTTCGAGCGCACCGGCGATATCGCCACCATAGGCCAATTGTGGCCGCATATCGAAGCTGCGCTCGCCTGGATCGACATCTATGGCGACCGCGACGGTGACGGTTTTGTCGAATATTACCGGATGAGCGACAACGGTCTGGCCAATCAGGGCTGGAAGGATTCCGCCGATTCCATCATGCATGCCGACGGCATGCTCGCCGCCGGGCCCATCGCCCTTTGCGAAGTACAAGCCTATGTCTATGCCGCCAAGCAGGGCGCGGTCGGCCTGGCGGCGGTGCTGGGCCTGCATGATCGCGCGGCCGAACTGGCGCTGGCGGCGGAAAAGCTGCGCGCCGCGTTCGAAGCCAAATTCTGGATCGAGGAATTGGGGACCTATGCCATTGCCCTGGACGGGGCCAAACAGCCTTGCCGGGTGCGCAGTTCCAATGCGGGACAAGTCTTGTTCTGCCGCATCGCCGCGCCGGAACGGGCGCAGATCCTGGCCGCCACGCTGCTGATGCCGGAAATGTTTTCCGGCTGGGGGGTACGCACCCTCTCTGCCGAGGCGGCGCGCTTCAATCCCATGTCCTATCACAATGGCTCGGTGTGGCCGCACGACAATGCCCTGATCGCCTTGGGACTGGCGCGCTATGGCCTTAAGCGCGGCGCCTCCGCGATTTTCGAAGGGCTGTTCGATGCCGCTTCGCATATGGAGATGATGCGCTTTCCCGAATTGTTCTGCGGTTTTCCGCGCCGGCGCGGCACCGCGCCGGTGCTGTATCCGGTGGCCTGCTCGCCCCAGGCCTGGGCCAGTGTGGTGCCTTTTGCGCTGCTGCAAGCCTGTCTGGGATTGGACATGGATTTCGCCCGGCGCGAGATTCGCTTCCACAATCCCCAATTGCCGAAATTCCTGGAGGAGATCCGGATCAACGATTTGGCGCTGGCGGGCGCCAGCGTGAATCTGCGGCTCAAACGCCGTGCCGCCTATACCGAGGTTGCCATCGTCTCACAGCGTGGCGATATCGCCATCAAGGTCACGCAATAGCGCGGGTCTTTTGGTCGCTGGGTTTGTCGCGCGTGCTCACGTGCGTTAAGCACGCTCCGCGCGACGCTCCTGCCCAGCAACCAAAATCCCTCGCGCTTGGTCGCGATGTAAAGATTTTGAAGAAGTGGCAGTTGCTTCTGTCGTCTCGCCGCTTTGCGCGTACTGAATAAAGTGGGGGGTTTCTGTTGCCCGGTACCCCCCGAACCGCGCTTGGCTAACCGAAGTTAGGCAGCGAGGGCCATTTCATTATCGTTGGCACCTAAACAATAGTCCGATGACGGCGGAACCATACCGGGCAAAAGAACTGCC
>DATEMS010000053.1:0-158089 GCA_035275465.1 Rhizomicrobium sp.
GGGACATCGTTCGCACAAACGGCTTAGGTCCCGAAAAGGGACCTAAGCCGTGTGCTCACGATGGTTGCGGGGACAGGATTTGAACCTGTGACCTTCAGGTTATGAGCCTGACGAGCTACCGGGCTGCTCCACCCCGCGTCACGATCCTGGAAAATGGTCCAGAGGGTGGGGGGATATAGGCTTTTGGCTCTGCCCTGTCCAGCCCTGGTTTTCAGCCCGTTTTTCAATCCCTTAAGGTCATTTCAACCCGATATAACCACCCCCTGCTGGAACTGCGTGAGCGTGCCCAGACGCGTCCTCTTTTTGGGCGATGTCATGCGAAGACTGCTGTCTCGTTCTCCTGCCGATGCCTGCCGCCGCCTTTGTCGCGGATGCAGCGCATACCATCGTGCAAGGCGCCCGGATCACGGTTTCGCTGTCCCGTATTTTCACCGAAGAGTTGCTGGAAGCCATCAAAAGGACTTCCAAAGCCTGGTGCCTTTTTAAAGCCATATTTGCGCTTGGTGATACCGCCCGCAATTTCGCGAGGGAGGTTCTAATGAAGAACGCAGTTTGGAGTTCGTTGGCTTTTGCCGGCGCAACAGTCTTGCTGGCCGGCAGTGTGGCGGTTCACGCCCAGACAGCCAACACGATGAGCTTTTTCGTCACCAGTGTCGGCAAGGGCGACGGCGCCAATCTTGGCGGGCTGGAAGGCGCCGATGCCCATTGCGCGGCCTTGGCCAAGGCGGCGGGTTCGACCAAGACCAACTGGAAGGCCTATCTCAGCGCCACCCAGGTCCCCAATGGCGGCGCGGGTCCGGTGGACGCACGCGAGCGCATCGGCAAGGGGCCCTGGGTCAACGCCAAGGGCGTGACCATCGCCAAGAATGTCGATGATCTGCATGACGTCAACAATCCCAATCTGACCAAGGCCAATCTCCTAACGGAAAAAGGCGCGGTGGTGAACGGCCGTGGCGACACGCCCAACACCCACGACATTCTGACGGGTTCCGATACCGCCGGGCGTTTCCTGCCCATCAGCAGCAGCGACACGACTTGCAAGAACTGGACGAGCAATGGCGAGGGTTCGGCCATGCTGGGCCACCATGACCGTACGGGCCCCAATGCCAACCGCAATTACACCTCTTGGAACGCCGCGCATATGTCGCGCTCCTGCAGTCAGCCGGACCTGGTCGCGACGGGCGGCGCGGGCCAGTTCTATTGCTTCGCCGCGAACTGAGGCTGTTCAAAAAAGATTAGACGATCTCGAGCGAGGCATTCCGCCGAGCGACCTGCAGCATCCGACAGCTCCCTTCCCCCTCATGGCGAAGCCATTAGAGGGGGAAGGTGTCGCAGCGAAGTGTCTGCGTAGCAGACCTGAGCTGCGACGGATGGGGGTAATTAAACAGCCTTAACGCTCGTGGTCGGGCAGTAGCACTTCCCGCACGCCTTTATGATTGGGGGCGGAGACGACGCCATCCTGTTCCATGCGTTCGATCAGGCTGGCGGCGCGGTTGTAGCCGATCTGCAGGCGGCGCTGGATGTAAGAGGTGGACGCCTTTTTGTCCCGCGCCACTACCGCCAGGGCCTTGTCGTACAGATCGTCGCCGGATTCGCGGTTGCCGCCGCCCAAAAGCGCATAGGGATCGTCGCTTTCCTCGTCGGGCTCTTCGGTGACCGCGTCCAGATATTCCGGCGTGCCTTGGCTTTTGAGAAAACGCACCACGTCTTCCACTTCATGATCGGACACAAACGGGCCGTGGATGCGTTTGATGCGCCCGCCCGCCGCCATGTACAGCATGTCGCCCTGACCCAGAAGCTGTTCGGCGCCCTGCTCGCCCAAAATGGTGCGGCTGTCGATCTTGGACGTTACCTGGAAGGAAATACGGGTGGGGAAATTGGCCTTGATGGTGCCGGTGATCACGTCCACTGACGGGCGCTGGGTAGCGGCAATCAAATGGATGCCGGCGGCGCGCGCCATCTGCGCCAGGCGCTGCACCGCGCCTTCGATTTCCTTGCCCGATATCATCATCAGGTCGGCGACTTCGTCCACCACCACCACGATATAGGGCATGGCTTCGAATTCCAGATTCTCGTCCTCATAAACCGGCTTTCCGGTCTCGCGGTCGAAACCGGTCTGCACCGTGCGCTTGAGAATTTCGCCCTTGTCCTTGGCCTTGCGGACGCGCTCATTGAAGGCTTCCACGCCGCGCACGCCCAGCTTGGACATTTTGCGATAACGGTCTTCCATCTCGCGCACCGCCCATTTCAACGCCACCACCGCCTTGCGCGGATCGGTGACCACGGGGGAGAGAAGGTGGGGAATGCCGTCATAGACCGACAATTCCAACATTTTGGGGTCGATCATGATCAGGCGGCACTGCTGCGGTGACATCCGGTAGAGCAGCGACAGGATCATGGTGTTCAAGCCGACCGATTTGCCCGAGCCGGTGGTGCCCGCCACCAGCAAATGGGGCATCTTGGCCAGATCCGCCATCACCGGCTCGCCGCCGATGGTCTTGCCCAGCGCCAGCGTCAGCGGCGCGCGCGCCTTTTCATAATCGCCGCTGGCGAACATCTCGCGCAAGAAAACGGTCTCGCGGAACTGGTTGGGCAATTCGATGCCGATCACATTGCGACCCGAAATGGTGGCGATGCGCGCCGCCACCGCCGACATGCTGCGCGCCACATCGTCCGACAGGGAAATCACCCGGGATGATTTCACGCCGGCGGCGGGCTCGAATTCATACAAGGTGACGACCGGACCGGGGCGCACTGCGGTGATGCGGCCCTTGACCCCGAAATCGGTCAGCACCGCTTCCAGCATGCGGGCATTTTCTTCCAACGCGTCGTCGGAAAGGGTGTGGGTGTTCTTGACCGGCGGGGCTTCGGTCAACAGCCCCAGCGCCGGCAATTGATAGTCGCCCGAGGCCAGGTTCAGTGCGGGTTGTTTATCGGCGCGCTTGGGGGCGGCCACGCGCGCATCGCGCCGCACGCGATTGCTCTGGCGCTCCGCCAAACGGGCGGCGGCGATCGGCTCGGGCCTTAGCGATCCCGGCGCGTCGTCATCCTGGTCCAGGTGATAAGCGCCTTCGTCATCGTCTTCATACTCGTCGCCATCTTCCTCGTCATGGCGGCCGAAGCTGATATGGGGCTTGCGGACCAGGCCCGCCAGCCACCTCGCGCCGGCGGGAACATTCATCACGCCATGCGCGATGGGCATGAAGCGCAAGCCGGTGGCCAGGAAGGCCAGCGGCAGGCCCAAGACCAAAAATCCCAGCGGTATGGCCCAAGCCAGCGCAGGCATTTGCCACGTCTGCGCCGCATGGGCGCAAAGACCATTGGCCGCAATGCCGATCATGCCGCCTGCGCCCGCGGGCAAGCTGGTCAGGGGCGGCACCAGCCCCAACCCAGCCGCGACCGCGAAGGTGCCCAGCGGCCAAGCGAGCAGGCGCCACATCGCATATTTGAGCGACTTGCCTTTTATGGCGCGCGTGCCCCAGACAAACAACGGCGCCAGAAAGGCCAAAGCCGCCCAGCCGAACACTTGCAGCATCAGATCTGCCGCCACCGCGCCCATCGGTCCCAGCCAGTTGCTGGCGTCGCGCAGATTGGCGTTGTTCAAGCTGGCATCGTCGGAAGAATAACTGAGCAGGGCAAGCAGCATCGCCGAAGCCGCCAGCACCAGCAGCAGGCCGGCGCCGCGCATGGTGACGATTCGCATCACCCGGTTCATGGCGTGCTTGGCGTCCGTCAGGGCGTCGCTCATGGCGCCACCCCTGGCGCGGGGGTGATAGACGCCACCAATCATGCGACTCTGTGCCATTCAACCCCCTCCGGCCTACGCATCGCAGGCGATGCTACGGCCACCTCCCCCTTGCCTTGCTTCGCAAGAAGGAGGAGGCCGGCCTAGGTTTGGCATCGGCCTTCGACTAAAGAATTTCTCTCAATCTTTCGAGTGCGGTCATAATGGTTGACAAGTCGTTAACAAGCGCCACCCGGACATAGGAAAAACCAGGGTTTGACTGGGTTTTTCCCGCCAGAATTTCCCGCCCCATATAGGCCCCGGGCAGAACCCGGACCCCCTGTTGCGTCCAGGCGCGGCGGGCGAATTCTTCGCCATGGCCGACAGCGAGCCAGAGGAAAAATCCGCCGCCCGGTCTGGTCATCCGATCGCCCAGAATGCGTTCCGCCGCATCCATCTTTTCCCGATAGGCGGCGCGGTTGGCCATGACATGGTCTTCGTCGCGCCAGCAGGCGGCGCTGGCCGCCAGCAAGGGCGTGGGAACTGTCGGTCCCGCGACATTGCGGAAGGCGCGAAATTTCTCGATCAGCTTGGGGCAGCCCGCCACCAGGCCCGAACGCAAGCCCGGCAAGCCGGAACGCTTGGACAAGGAATGAAAACTCAGCAGGCGGGAAAAACCGCCGCTTTGGCCAAGGCGGGCGGGAAGTGCGCAGGACGGGGCAGAATCGAACCAGATGTCGGCATAACATTCGTCCGCCAGCACGATGAAGTCATAGCGGTCGGCCAAGGCGAATAGATTTTTCCAGTAAGCTTCGTTCGTCACCGCGCCTTCGGGATTGGACGGTGAGCAGATGTAGACCGCCGCCAGCCGTTCCAAGGTTTCTTCCGGCAGGCCCGCGAAATCGGGCAAGAATCCGTTTTCCTTCAGCGCCGGCACATAGAGCGGCTCGGCGCCCGATCCCAGCGCCGCCGCCGCATAGCATTGATAGAAGGGGTTTGGCATCGCCACGACAGGTCGCGCTCCCGCCTTGCTTTCCGGCATCAGGGGAAACAAGACCGAGAACAGGCCTTCGCGCGTGCCGTTCAGCGGCAGCAGATTTTTTTCCGGATCGATGGAGTCCTTCAGGGCAAAACGCGTGTTCAGCCAGCCCGCGGCGGCCTGCCGCCAGTCTTGCGTGCCGATGATCGCCGGATATTTGCCGAAGCTGGCGGCACTTTTGGCCAGCGCCTCTTTCACAAAGTCGGGCACGCTGCCGGATGGATCGCCGACAGTCAGGCTGATGGGCTCCTTGCCGGGTTTGGTATCGCCCAACAACGTGGCCAGCCTAGCAAAAGGACCTGGAGGCAATTGGGCAAGGCGGCCGGCAAAAGACACGCGAATCTCCCGCGAAATTGCCGGCAATTTAGGGGTTCAGGGCCCAAAAAAGAAAGGGGCGGCCAAGCCAACCGAACGCCAAAGCGCCGAAGGCGCGCAGGCCGGAACGGAGGGGGTTCAAGAATAAAACAGCCACACAAAGAAAAGGGCGCCAGCGGATGCTGGCGCCCGATCTATTCAGTGATGGACTGTCTCACCATGCAGATTGATGTCCAACCCCTCAACCTCGACTTCCGGCGGCACGCGCAGACCCACGATCACATCCACCGCCTTGAGAATGATGAAGGTGACGACGCCGCAATACACAAAGGTGATGCCCACGTCATAGAACTGGACCAGCATCTGATGCAGATTGCCGTCGGCCAGCCACCCCTTTCCGGCGCTGTTGATCGCGCTTTTGGCGAAGACGCCGGTCAGGATGGCCCCCAGCGCGCCGCCCACGCCATGCACCCCCCAGGCATCCAGGCTGTCGTCATAGCCCAGCGCTTTCTTCATCCACACCGCGGCGACATAGCAGATCACCCCTGCCGTCAAGCCGATGATCAAGGCGCCCACCGGATCGACAAAACCGGAGGCGGGCGTGATCGCCACTAGCCCCGCCACCGCGCCCGAGATCATGCCCAGGACGGACGGCTTCTTGGCGATGATCCATTCCGCGAACATCCAGGCCAGCGCCGCGGCGGCGGCGGCGATCTGGGTGACGGCGGCGGCCATGCCGGCATTGAAACCGGCGGTGACGGCGGAGCCGGCATTGAAACCGAACCAGCCCACCCACAGCAGGCAGGCGCCGATCACCGATAAGACCAGATTGTGCGGCGACATGTTTTCGGCGCCATAGCCGATGCGCTTGCCCAGCACCAGGCAGGTCACCAAGGCGGCCGTGCCCGCATTCAAATGCACCACCGAACCGCCGGCATAGTCCAGCGCCCCCATGGTGAACAGCAAGCCGCCGCCCCACACCATATGGGCGATGGGGCAATAGACGAAGATCAGCCACAGGCCTATGAACCACAGAAAGGCCGAATACTTCATGCGGTCCGCGAAGGCGCCCGCGATCAGCGCGGGCGTGATGATCGCAAAGGTCATCTGGAAGAGCATGAAGACCGATTCCGGGATGGTGCCGGACAACGAATCCACCTTCATCGGCTCAAGGAACAGATAGCTGAAATCGCCGATGAACTGGTTCAGGCCCGCATTGGAATTGGTTTTGAAGGCGAGCGAATAGCCGATCACCATCCACAACACGCTGATCAGGGCGGTAGCGCCGAAGCTTTGCGCCAGAGTCGCCAGGATATTCTTTTTGCGGACCATGCCGCCGTAAAACAGGGCCAAACCCGGGATAGTCATCATCAGGACCAGCGCCGCCGAAGTCAGCATCCAGGCGGTGTCGCCGCTGTTCAGTGTAGGGGTATCGGCGGCGAAGGCGGGAGAGATTCCCAGGAAAGCCGCGGCAAGAGCCAGGACGGCTCCACACTGTGATCTGGTGAGCATTCGTCCTTTTCCGTTTTTTGAAAATCATGTTCCTTAAAGCGAAAAAGGGGTGCGGGTTTGCCCGCACCCCTTTTGCTTCAGGATCGCTTACATATTGTAAGCGCGTTCGCCATGCTCGGCGATGTCGAGGCCTTCGCGCTCGACTTCTTCCTTCACGCGCAGGCCGATCGTCATCTTGATCAGGCCGAACACAATCAGGCTGCCGATGCCGGACCACAGGAGCGTGGTCAAGACGCCCTTGGCTTGCGCGATCACCTGCGGGACCAGACCCGGATAGACGGCCGCGCCGCCTGCCGTGTAGTCGACGATGCCCGCGCCGCCCAAGGCCGGGTTCACCAGGATGCCCGTGGCGATAGCGCCGATGATGCCGCCGATGCAGTGCACGCCGAAGACATCCAGGCTGTCGTCATAGCCCAGCTTGTTCTTGATCACGCTGACAAAGAACAGGCAGACCGGGCTGACGATCAGGCCCAGCACGATCGCGCCCACCGGACCGGCGAAGCCGGCCGCCGGCGTGATCGCCACCAGACCCGCGACGACGCCCGAAGCCGCACCCAGCAGGCTGGGCTTGCCCTTGACGATCCACTCCACCAGGGGCCAGGCGACACCCGCCGCCGCGGTGGCGAGGAAGGTGTTGATCATGGCCAGACCCGCATAGCCGTTCGCTTCCAGGTTCGAACCGGCATTGAAGCCGAACCAGCCGACCCACAGCAGCGAGGCGCCGACCATGGTCAGCGTCAGCGAGTGGGGCGCCATGGGCTCGGCCTTGTAGCCGATGCGCTTGCCGCACAGGATCGCGCCGATCAAGGCCGCGATACCGGCATTGATATGCACGACGGTGCCGCCGGCGAAATCCAGCGCGCCGAAGCCCCAGATCATGCCCGCGCCGGCAACGGTCGCATCGGCCGGATTGGTCGAAGCGAATTCCGGTCCCGGCCACCACCACACCATATGGGCGATCGGGAAGTAGACCAGCGTCGGCCACAGCACCGAGAAGACACAGATGGCGCTGAACTTCATGCGTTCGGCAAAGCCGCCAATGACCAGGGCGGTGGTGATGGCCGCAAAGGTCATCTGGAACGCGACAAAGACGATTTCCGGAATGACCACGCCGCGCGAGAAGGTCTCGACCACGGTGGACGGGTCCACGCCTTTCAGGAAGGCCTTGGAGAAACCGCCGACATAGGTATTGAGGCCGCCGCCGTCGGTAAAGGATTCCGAGTAACCCCACAGCGCCCACACCACCATCACGATGCAGGTGATGACCAGCGTCTGGGTCAGCACCGACAGCATGTTCTTGGAACGCACCAGGCCGCCATAGAACAAGGCCAGGCCGGGCACGATCATCAGCAGCACCAGGATAGTGGAAACCAGCATCCATGCCGTGTCGCCCTTGTCGGGTGTCGGCGGCGTCGGCGCGGCTTGCGCGTAAGCCACGCCAGCGGTCAATGCGAGCGCGCCAAGGCTGGCAAGCACCGCGATTCCCGCTTTCTTCAAACTTTCAATTCTCATTTTTCTGTCCCCTTTTGGACGGTTGCAAGCCTTGCGGGCCTACAGCGCGTCGCCATCCGTTTCGCCGGTGCGGATACGCACGACCTGCTCGAGCGGCGTGACGAAAATCTTTCCGTCGCCGATCTGGCCTGTCTTTGCCTTGGAAGTGATCGCCTCGATCACTGCGTCCAGCATTTCGCTTTTCACCGCCACTTCGATTTTGAGCTTGGGCAGGAAACTCACAGCGTATTCCGCGCCGCGATAGATCTCCGTATGCCCCTTCTGCCGCCCATAGCCTTTGACCTCAGTCACCGTCATGCCCTGAACGCCGAGCGCCGAAAGAGACTCGCGCACTTCATCGAGCTTGAAGGGTTTGATGATCGCCGTAATAAGCTTCATCTGCCGTCCTTCCGTGTTGTTGCCAGCGCCGGACGAAGGCCCGGCTTTAACGATTTATCAAGAACCGGGCCAGTTCTTGGGCGTCCGGTTAAGGGTTTGTCTTGAAATGGTTTTTGGCGCAAAATGCGCTGGCGGTGACTCAAAAACAGGCAGGATGTATTGCCTGGAAATTATGCAAAATAGAGTTTTTGCATAGAAAATAGGCATAATGACGAAACTTTTGAAACATGCCGATGTCCTGATCAGTGGCGCAGGAATGGTGGGCCTGCCTTTGGGTTTGGCTTTGGCGCAGGGCGGTTTCAAGACAGTGATCGCCGACACCGTGCCGCCCGTCAAAATTCTGGATCCCAATTTCGATGGTCGGGTCTCGGCGCTGGCCTATGCCAGTGTGCGGATGCTGACGGCTTTGGGGGTTTGGGAACTGCTTTCGCCCCATGCCCAGCCTATTCGCGAAATTCTGGTAACCGATGGCCAGACGGGAAAACCGGCTTCGCCTTTTTCGCTGCATTTCGATGCGCAGGAAGTCGGCGCCGACAGTCTTGGCCATATTGCCGAAAACCGCCACATCCGTGCCGCGCTGTACCAGGCCGTGGAGAAGAGTTCGAACCTGGAATTGCTGGCGCCCGCCGCCGTGACATCGCTGAACGTAGGGCCTGCGGGCGCGGTGGCGAAGCTGGCCAATGGCGAAGAAATTTCCGCGCCCTTGGTGATTGCCGCCGATGGCCGGGACTCGCCGCTGCGCGGTCAGATGGGTGTGCAGATTGTCGGCTGGTCCTATCCCCAGACCGGCATTGTCGCCACCGTCGAGCATGAGCGGCCCCATAATGGCGTGGCCTATGAGCATTTTCTGCCCTCGGGCCCGTTTGCGATTTTGCCGATGACCGAAGACAGATCGTCGCTGGTGTGGACGGAAGACAAGCGCAAGGCGCCGGCGCTGCTGGCCTTGGACGAAGCCGGATTCAGTGACGAACTGGCGCGCCGGTTCGGCGGTCATCTGGGCAAAACAAAATCCGCGGGCCCGCGTTGGTCTTATCCTTTGTCGTTCCATCTGGCGCGGGATTTCGTGCGGCCGCGTTTCGCGCTGGCGGGCGATTGCGCCCATGGCATTCATCCCATCGCCGGGCAGGGATTGAATTTGGGATTGAAGGATGCCGCCGCCTTGGCGGAGGTCTTGCTGGATGCGGCGCGTCTGGGCCGCGATATCGGTGCGCTCGATACCCTCAAGCGCTATGAACGCTGGCGGCGATTTGACTCCTTTGCGCTGGCGGCCTCCACCGATGCGCTGAACCGTCTCTTTTCCAATGACATCGCGCCCTTGCGGCATCTGCGCGATCTGGGGCTTGGCATTGTGGACTCAATCGGCCCGGCGCGGCGCTTCTTCATGCGCCATGCCGGGGGCGATATTGGAAAGTTGCCGCGTTTGATGAAGGGCGAAGCGGCCTAATGGACGGTCCGCTTCCAGCGTGACGACGCGCGTTCGCGCGCCGACATGCGGCCGCGTTCCGGCGCACCTGCCAGGGCCGCGGGCAGCTCGTCATAAAAGCGCCGCGCCACAACGCCAACACGCTGGGCCCGCATGTCTTCGGCCTCCTCGCGGGTGGCAAAGACTTGGGCTTCAAACACATAGTGGGTGACCTGGCCGGTTCTGATCTCCTGCACGTCTTCGACCTGCTCATTCGCCACGTCCAAGGCATGGCGGAAATGGGCATTGGCGTCGGCCTTGTCGCGCTCCTGCTGGGCGATGCGGGCGACATTGGCCTGATCGAAGCGCTTCAGCCGGGGCAGGCCGAAACGGTAAAAGCCGATACAGGCCAGAACGAAAGCACACGCCCAAAGCACATTTTCCATTCACCCCCCTCTGTCGCAACTCGGGTTTGCGAAGACGCAAACACCTCGTTGCGACATCTCCCCCCTCAGGGGCTTCGCCAGAGGGGGGAGGGACTTCGTCATTGCGTCAGCCCGTGAATGCCGTGACCGCGTTTGAGATAATGCTCGCTCTGCATTTCGGCAAGGCGCGAGGCGGTGCGGCGGAAAGCCTCTGAAGCAATTCCCGCCTCATAAAGCCGGTCGGGCGGGGCGGCGGCCGAGCAGATCACCTTCACGCCTTCGTCATATAAGGTGTCGATCAACAGCGTGAAACGCCGCGCCACATTGTGCATATTGTCGGTCATCACCGGAATATGGTCGATCAGAATGGTGTGGAATTCCTGCGCTATCGCCAGATAGTCCGCCGCCGCCAGCGGACGGTCGCACAATGCCTCAAAGGAAAAGCGCGCCACGCCGCGTGCGGTTTGCGGCGCGATCACCGAACGGCCCAGCACCGCCAGCGTCTTCGGCTTTCCGCGCTTGCCATCGGTCAGCCAGGCCCAAGCCGCGTCCATCGCGGCGTCGGCCTCTGCCCCCAGGGGCGCCAGATAGACCTTCAGCCCGGCAATGCGCTGCAGCCGGTAATCGGTAGGGCCGTTCAGCTCC
The DNA here is from genome assembly GCA_035275465.1 of Rhizomicrobium sp. GTDB lineage: Bacteria > Pseudomonadota > Alphaproteobacteria > Micropepsales > Micropepsaceae > Rhizomicrobium. The sequence continues at coordinate 10,953 of DATEMS010000053.1, forward strand.
ACCACCTCCAGCCGCTGTTTGATTTCGGCGATGAAGGGCAAAAACAGTTGGCGGTTCAACCCGCCCTCATAAAGCCGGTCGGGCGGAGTGTTGCTGGTGGCGACAATGATGACGCCTTCCGCGAACAATTGCTCGAACAGCCGTCCCAGAATCATGGCGTCGGCCACGTCCGCAACCTGGAATTCGTCAAAGCAAAGCAGCCGCGCCTCTTGGGCAATGGCGGTGGCGATCACCGGAATGGGATCGCCGCTGTCGGCCTTTTGCCGCTGGGCGTGAATCTTGGCATGCACATCCACCATGAAGCGGTTGAAATGGGCGCGGCGCTTTTTGCTCACCGACGCGGCTTCAAAGAAAAAATCCATCAAAAGGGTTTTGCCGCGCCCCACATCCCCCCAGATATAGAGTCCTTTCGCCGGATCAGCGGCTTTGCGGAAGAACGAGAATTTTCGCTGCTTGTTCAGCGCATGGGCCAAGACATTGAGATGCTGAACGGCATTCTCCTGGGCCGGGTCGGGCCGCAATTCGCCATTTGTCAGTGCCTTGCGATACTGCGCGATCAGCATCGGCCCCGGCTTTCGATCGCGGCCGTCAGGGCCAATATGCGTTCGGCCTCTTGGGCATGCAGGCGTTCGATCATCCGTCCGTCCAAGGCGATGGCGCCCCGGCCGGGATTGTCCGCAAAGGCGTCCAGAATGCGCCGCGCCTGCATCAATTCTTCCGGCGAGGGCGTGAAGAGGCGGTTGCAGATTTCGATCTGGCTGGGATGGATCAAGGTTTTGCCGTCAAAGCCAAAGGCCCGCCCTTGGGCGCAGCTTTCGGCGAACCCGGCATGGTCGGCGATATCGTTGTACGTCCCGTCAATCACACTCAGGCCATGGGCGCGCGCCGCGATCACGGTCTGGCTCAGGACCGGCCAAAGATTGCGCCGGTCGGCCAAGGGCTGGGCGTGTAGGGATTTCAGCAGATCGTTGGTCCCCATCGCCAGGCATGCCGCGCCGCTGGCGGCAATGGCGGCGACATTCAAAATGCCCAGCGGGGTTTCGATCATCGCCCAAATGGGCAGCACGCCCTTGGCGGCCATGATGTCGGCGGCGCTTTCCACTTTGGGCAACAGCACGGCATCGGGGCGCGCGGCTTGGACGGCCTGCAGATCGGCCCTTCCGTAAGGGGAGGAAAGCGCATTGATCCGCACCACCACGTCGCGCGGGCCATAGTCCTGGACCGCGGCGCAAACCGCGGCGCGGGCCATGTCTTTTGCATCGGGTGCAACGGCGTCTTCTAGGTCCAGCACCACCACGTCGCAGGGCAGGGTGCGCGCCTTCTCCAGCATTCTGGGACTGGAGCCGGGCACGAAAAGCACGCTCCGGCGCGGGCGGATTTGCGGCAAGCCTATTCCGCGCCTTCGACAAGGATAAATTCGCCCTTGCCCGCCTTGTCGCGATATTGCCGCGCCTTGGTGTATTCCGGGGAGTGGTAGCAATCGTGGGCGTCCTGCAGCGAAGCGAACTCAATCACCACATTGCGGGCGCGGGCCACGCCTTCTAGAACTTCGGTCTTGCCGCCGCGGCAGAGGAATTTGGCCTTGTAACGCTCAAAAGCCGGCTTGGCGGTCTCGACATAGGATTTGTAGGTTTCGGGATCGTGCACATCCACGCGTGCGATCCAGTAAGCTTTTGGCATTATGCAGCCCTCAGTAAGTTGCGATTGATAAGAGACTCGGCAATCTGCACTGCGTTGAGCGCGGCACCCTTGCGCAGATTGTCGGACACGATCCACATATTCAGCCCGTTTTCAATGGTAGGATCCTTGCGGATGCGGCTGACAAAGGTAGCGTCTTCGCCGGCGCATTCAACCGGGGTGACATAACCGCCATCCTCGCGCTTATCCACCACCATCACACCGGGCGCCGCGCGCAGGGCGGCGCGCGCTTTTTCCGCCGTCACCGGCTTTTCGAACTCGATATTCACCGATTCGCTATGACCGACAAAAACCGGCACCCGCACGCAGGTCGCGGTCACTTGGATGTCGGGGTCCAGAATCTTCTGCGTTTCCACCGCCATCTTCCATTCCTCTTTGGTCACCCCGGAATCCAGAAAGACGTCAATATGGGGAATGACGTTGAAGGCGATCTGCTTGGTGAACTTGCCTTGTTCGATGGGGTCGGCCACGAACACCGCGCGGGTCTGGCGGAACAATTCGTCCATCGCTTCATTGCCCGCGCCCGATACCGATTGATAGGTCGAGACCACGACACGCTTGATGGTGAACAGGTCGTGCAGCGGTTTCAGGGCAACCACCAGCTGGGCGGTGGAACAGTTGGGATTGGCGATGATGCCTTTGGCAATGTCGCCCAGCGCATCGGCATTGACTTCCGGCACCACCAACGGCACCTGCCGGTCCATTCGCCAGGCGCTGGAATTGTCGATCACGATACAGCCTTGCGCCGCGATCTTGGGCGCCCATTCCTTGGCAATCTCGCCGCCCGCGCTCATCAGGGCGATATCGGTGCCCTTGAAGTCGTAATAGTCCAGCGCCTTCACTTTCAGAACGCCGTCTCCAAAGGAGACCTCCGTGCCGGCCGAGCGGGTCGAGGCCAAGGCCGCGACTTCGCTGATGGGAAACTGACGCTCGACCAGGACCTTGAGCATCTCCCGGCCGACATTGCCGGTCGCTCCGACCACTGCGATTTTATAGGCCATGCGTCACCTGCTAAAGCGCAATCCGAAAAAATTGCGCGGCGAACCAAAACGACACTAGGGGGGCGCACCAATACTAAAATGCGGTAAGGGGGGGAAGGCCGACTTTGTGATCTTGGAAGGACTTAATAGGAAGGACCTAATAGCCTGGGCGCCATTGCAGACGCAGCATCGCGCCGCCGCCGTCTATGCCGCCCTTCAAGCTGGGCATCAGCGGGTCGCCGGAACGGGTCTCGAAAGCCTCCCATTTCCCATCCCTGACCCCCAGGGTCCGGGCCGCTTGATCGGTATAATTCATGGCATAGGGTTGGGGCTGGCTTTCGGCCAGACGCAGCGCCCTCTGATGCTCGGTGGGATAGGGTGCATTGGCGTCAGGCATGCGAAAGGCCCAGGCTGGGGCCGTTCCGGCGAGTAGCGCAAGCAAGACCAAGGCAAAGGTTCGCAGAACGCGCATATCCATAAAAACGCGCAGCCAGGGCTGGTGTTTCCTTAAGCACGGGCCGTGATTTGAAAGTTCCCTATTTCCAAAGGCTTGGCGGTTCAGCGCCGATCGGTTTAAGGTCGCCGGGCTGGGACAGTCGAAGAGGGTTCAAAATGACATGCGTGAAGTTGGGCGCCAAATTGGGCGCCTGCGTGGCCGCCTTCAGTTTGATGGGCGCATCCCTGGCCCATGCCCGGACAGTGTCGTCGGCCTGCGCCAGCACCGCCGAAATCACCGCCATTCAAATCGCGGCTGTGCAGCAGGAGCTGACGGACGCGGCCTTGGCCTGCGGCCCTGGCGCGGTATCGCATTTCAATCAGTTCCAAAAGACCTTTGGAGCGGAATTGCGCAAGTCCGATGCCCTGATGCTTCGGATGTTCAAACGCCTGCACGGCAGTGCCAGGGGCAATGCGGCGTATGATTCTTTTAAGACCCGCGCCATCGCCCGTGCCGAATTGCGCCGCACCAAGCCGGGTGCGCATGATAATTTCTGCCGTACCGCCAGTATCGTCTTCGCGGCCGCGCTGGCGCCCGACAAGCCGCTATTGGAAGATTTTGTGTCCGGCGTGCCGGTGAACGAAGCGTCTCCGGTGGACAGTTGCGAGATCAAGGTGACGGTGGCGCTGCAGGGCGTTCAAGCAGGCCCGGACATCGCGCCCACGCCGCGGCCGGACCTTCCCAGCGATGGGCAGAAATCCGTTTCCGCTTCTGCTGCTGTACCAAGGTAGCTGTTTTTTATTTTTGAACCCCCTCCGGTCTCGACTATCACGCAGCCGCTTTGCGGCTGCGCCCGTCCATACGCTGTCGCTATGGACCGGCCATCTCCCCCTTCGGTGCGAAGCACCGGGAAGGGGGAAAGTGTCGCAGCGAGGTGTTTACGACTTCGCAAACCCGAGCTGCGACGGATGGGGGTTCAAAAATAAACAGATCACAAACAAAAAGGGCGGACCGCAAGGTCCGCCCTTTCCGACTTTAGTCTTGGGCTGATCAGCCGCCCAGATCGATGACAGCGCGGCGGTTCTTGGGCTCACGCACGCCCGGACCGGTCGGGACCAGCGGGTCGTGGAAGCTCTTGCCCTCGATCGCGATCGCGTCGGCTGCCAAGCCTTGGCGCACCATTTCGGTCTTCACGGCGGTGCCGCGACGGATCGAGAGCGCCTGATTGTAGCGATCCGAGCCGACCGTGTCGGTGTGACCGGTGACCATGATACGCACCGAGCCCAGCGTCTTGGCCGCGGACACAGCTTCCGTAACCGTGCTCTGCGCTTCCGCCGTGAGATCCGACTTATCGAAGTCGAAGAACACGATGTAGGTCTTCGCCGGCGGCGGGGGCGGCGGAGGCGGAGGCGGCGGGGGAGGCGGCGGAGGCGGAGGCGGCGGAGGAGGCGGCGGGGGCGGCGGAGGCGGAGGCGTCAGGAACCAACGCAGGCCGACCATCGCCACATTCTCCTTGATCGAGCTGACATGGATCGGAGTAAGGACTGTGAAGGACGAGCCGAAATTGGCGTCCGTCTCGTTCTGGCGATAGCGATACTCACCGAACAGATCGACATCCGGCGCGATGCTGACCGCCACACCGGCAATGAGCTGCCATTGCAGCGCGCTGGTGCGGCCGCGGAAGATGTCTATGGTGGTGCCGTTGACACGCAGCGCGCCGGCGGCGCTGCCGATGCCAAGACCGGCACCCAAGGAGATCTTCCAGGCGTCGTCCAGCGGAATGTCGTACGCCAGGTTGAACATGCTGGAGATGATCTGATTGCCGCCGGTGGCGCCGGGCGTACCGGCGACCGAGATGTCGTGCTGCGTGAAGGCGAACTCATTTTCCAGGCGCAGGCCGTTGGCCCAGCCATAACCCACCGCAATCGCGCCGATGGCGCTGTCCGCGGAATTGGTCTTCAGGTTGAAAAGAGTGGGCTGCGGAACGGACGTCCCACGGATTCCCGGCTGGTTGTCCCAACCGCCGCCAAGACCCAAATACCATCCCTCGGCGGCCAAAGCCGGCGTACTAAGAGCCGCAGCAGCCACGGTCGCCATGGCGAGCAAACGAAGTTTCATTTTTCTACCCTCGCTGAAAATACCGAGAGGCAGGGACCCCCACCTATCTCGTCATAACCAATGTAGCGCTTATAACGATGGTCCCCGAAAATGTCTCCATGCCAAATGCTGCTTTGCGGCCGATTAGCCTCCAATTTCCAAGGTTTTACCCGCCCCCTGTGACCCTGTGGCCACAGCAAAAAAACCGGACTGATCCGATATCGCACTCCGTATTTTCTGACAGTTTTTCATTATGCCTGTCCCATAGCGCTATCTCTGACCGGTATTCTGTTATTTTATATAGTAAAATCAAATAGATAGAGTCATATCGAGGTACAAAAATGTCTGACACGGCGCTGTTTCGGTTACTGCGCCTGCTCGATTTGGAAAAGATCGAGGAGGATGTCTTTCGCGGTCTGTCGCCGGCCGAGCCGACTCAACGGGTCTTTGGTGGCCAAGTCCTGGCCCAGGCCTTGGTCGCGGCCGCCCGCACGGTCGATCCGCGGCGCGCTTGCCATTCCTTCCATGGCTATTTTCTGCGTCCGGGCGATCCCCAGGTCCCCATCCTCTATCAAGTGGACCGTTCGCGTGATGGCGCCAGCTTCACGGCGCGCCGGGTGGTTGCCGTTCAACATGGCGTGCAGATCTTCACCCTTGCGGCCTCGTTCCAGAGGGAGGAAAGCGGCTTTGAGCACCGCTCCCAGATGCCCGTCGTGCCGGAGCCGGAAAGTCTGGAGGACGATCAACAACTATTGTTGCGCGATCCGGGCTTAAAAGCGCCGATGCGCCAATGGGTGGCGCGCGAGCGCCCCTTTGAGACACGCTCGGTCCTGGGGCGGGGCTTGGGGGATCGCCCGGCGCGGCCAGCGGTGGATCATATCTGGCTCAAGACACGCGGCGTCTTGCCCGACAATGCCGATACCCATCGCGCCTTGCTGGCGTTTGTATCCGACATGTCGTTGCTGGACACCGCGCTGTTGCCGCATGGCAAGAGCATTTTCTCCGATGTGCAGGTCGCCAGCCTGGATCATGCCATGTGGTTTCATCGTCCCTTCCGTGCGGACGACTGGCTGCTTTATGCCCAAGACAGTCCTTCGGCCTCGGGCGCACGGGGCTTCAACCGCGGGGCGATCTACCGGCGCGATGGCGTGCTGGTCGCTTCGGTGGCCCAGGAGGGGCTGATCCGGCCGCGATGATCGCTTGTTTGGGTCAAGGACATCCGCCGCTGGGCGCGGCGATCTGAAAGACGCGCCTTGGCTTGGTGTAGAAATTATTGGTCATATTGATAGGGCCGGTGATCACCTGAGTGGTCGGCGACGCGTAGCCATAAGCGATTTCGGCGATAATGACGCTGCCCCCCTCCGTCATCAAAGGTTGCGGCAGTGTCACGGTGCTGCCGGGGGTGCGCGATGCGGGGGTCAGCGTTCCCGAACCGCTCTGTGTGCAGCTCCAAGCCACTGTGCCGGTGAGCTTGGAACCGGTGGCCGCGCCGCTGCCGTCATCCACCACGCTGGTGAGGCGGATGGTGGGCTTGGCCGATCCGGATGTCGCCGGATTGTAATAGGGGTAAAGGATGGTGCCTGACGCGCTATAGACGTTGTTGACGTCAGCCGTGGAGATGGTGCCCCCCTGCGAAATCAAATCTGCTGCGGTGCTGGCCATCATTGAAACATCGGCGCGGCACACCAGCGCCAGGGATAGTTCGACCACGCCGAAGAACAGCGTGATCAAAATCGGCAGCAGCATGGCGAACTCGACCGCGACCGCGCCATCCTTGTTGGCGCCGCGATTTTTCAACATGCTGAAAATATGCGCCGCACTTTTGGCCTTGCCCGTGAAAAAACTGGCCATCAGCAACCGCCCGTGGTCGTGGTATAGGGCTCATTGCGGAACGCGGCGGCGCTGGACAGCAAATGCTTGTTGCCCGCCATATTGGCCATCAGAAAGGATAGGCCCGGCGTGAAGACCGGCCAACGATAAAAGGCGCGCACCAGCACCACATCGCAGGCATCTCCGGTATCGAACGCGGTCATATTGGGAAGGTTGCCTGCGGGATCCAGCGGCGAGGAATTGCTCATCCCGCCGAACCCGCTCGTATAGGTCTTCACATCGAACTGCAGATCGCTGTTGCCCGACGAGTCCTTGCCGCAGCTTTTCAGCAGGGTGGAAACGTCATCGCAGACCTTGGCGCGAAATTCGTCCGCGGTCATGGTTTGGCAGACGCCGCCGCTATCCTTGGTGAAACAGGCGGCTTGGCCGGTGCGCACCAGGCGCGCGGCGTTGCCCACCGCATTCTGCAGCGCCGATTGGGCGAAGAACATGACACCCACTTCGATGGTGCCCATCATGATCAACAGGAAAATGGGCGCCACCATGGCGAACTCCACGGCAGCCGAACCTTTGTCGGCGTCCGCCCGCCTGCGGATGAAAAGATCCTTGAAACGTGTTGCGATCGTCACGGTCATCACGCCCCTTTGCCTGCAAACTTTAGCCCGGGCGGGGTAAAAACGAAGTCAAAGAGCGCGGCGTGCTGAACGGGAAGTTAAGCCTGTCATTACACTTGCTCGACCCCGCCAGGAGTTTCAACCGCTTGTTCATAGGCGTTAACGGTTCGAATTTTTTCCTTAAGGGTTGCGTTACCGGCTTGCTGGAAAGCAACAGCATATTCATCTGTTTTGTCGGAAAATGGCGCCCTAAAGGAATGGGCTGGCCATGGGTGCAAAAATGAAGCTGTTCGTCGCCACGGTGCGAGATTTTCTGCGGTCACAGCGCGGCAATGTCGCCATGATGTTTGGGGTGATGCTGTTGCCGTTGATGATCGGCGCCGCCGCCGGTTTGGACTTTACCCGCGCCATGCTTGTGCGCCAGCAGATGAGCGAAGCGCTGGACGCCGCCGCCCTCGCCGTGGGCTCCACCCCGGGATTGGATCAGACCAAGGCCCAAGCCTTGGCGCAGAAATATTTCGACGCCAATTACACGGTGGACAAGACGGAATTCGGCGCGCCGACGATCAGTATTCCGGCCTCCGGCTATGATGCCAACGGCTCCGTGCAGATCACCGCCACCAACACCATGCCGACCGTGCTGATGAGAATTGCGGGCATCAACAGCGTGCCGCTCAGCACCTCGTCCAATGTGGTGTGGGGCCAGACGAAAGTGTGGGTGGCGCTGGTGCTGGACAATTCCGGCTCGATGAATGACAGCGATGCCGGCGGCACCAAAATAGCTGCCTTGAAAAACGGCGTCACCGGCACCGACCAGCTTTTGGACATTCTTGAAAAAGCCGCCACCAACCCGGGCGATGTGCAGGTCGGCGTCGTGCCCTTCTCCAATTCTCTCAATATGAGCGCGGTGGGAACGGCCGACATCGACTGGGGCGAATGGGATGCGCCGCCCAAGGCGCCCGGCATCAACGCCACCTACGCGATTCCCAACCCCCGCTTCAGCACGCCGGCGACGATTCCCTTCGAAGCCTGGGGGCCGGGGGACAGTTGCCCCTTCTACAATTCCGCCAACAAAACCAGGAGTCCGTTCGGTTTCGAATGCAGGAGCAGCGGCGCCAATACCGGCACATCGAAGATCAACTTCATTGCCAGCAGCGGCGCGACCAAGGGCTTGATTTGCCCTGGCGTCGATCCGGGCACCTATGACAGCAATCATCGCTTCCGCTATTACAATGGCTGCTATACCAGCACCGCCGGAACTGGAACGGTGCAAGTCGCCAAAGGCAGCTCCGCCACATGCAAGGACTCCACCACCAGCTTTGGCTTTTCCTCCAGCAACTGCAGTTGCAGCGGCAGCGGCAGTACCAAGACCTGCAACACCAAGAAATGGGTCCATACCTGGGTGCCCAACAATCATTCGACCTGGAGCGGTTGTGTGATGGACCGCCAGCGCGCCGGCCTCCAGACCATGACCACCGCCGGCCTGCGCCCCGCGGCGGCCATGAGCTATGACACCTCCAACGTCCAGCCTTCCAGCGGCACGCCGGACAGCCAGTTTCCCGCGGAAAATTCCACCAAGTCCTGCCCAGGCTCCTCTATCACCACGCTGGGCGATAACTGGGCCGCGCTGAAAACCCAGGTCAACGCCATGGTGCCCGCAGGCTTTACCAACCAGGCGATCGGGGTGGCGCATGGCTGGCAGATGCTGACGCCCGGCGCGCCCTATTCGACGCCCGCGGTGCCGGCCAACACCACCCGCTACCTGATCATTTTCTCGGACGGTTTGAACACCAAGGACCGCTGGTGGGATGATAGCACCGACAGCGCGGCAGAAGCTAATATTGATGACTATGAGAAGTCCACTTGCGATGCCGCCAAGGCCGATGGCGTGATTATCTATTCGGTCTTCCTGGAAATCGCCGGCGGCAACTCCGCACCGCTGAAGTATTGCGCCAGCGATCCCTCCAAGTATTTCGAGCTGTCCTCGACCACCACGGTCTCGGCCACCTTCAAGCAGATCGCCCAGCAGATCACCAATGTCCGGGTGATGAAATAAGATCGGCGTGGGCGTGCGCGGCCAGATCCAACTGACGCCGTGCCATGCCTGTTGGCGCCAGTTGATGCGGGGCCACTGCCGCGTCAGTTTTGCGATACGCCGGCGGCGCAAAGAAGTCGTGGCGGCTGCGCGCAGTCTGAGCGCGGCCGCCGCCGGAGCGAAACAACGAAATTGGGATTAGTTGGTCTTGGCTTCCACCGCGGCGGCGCCACGCGCGGCGGCCTGATGGGCGCTCGCCTGACCGGCGATAGCCTCATAGGCTTCTTTGCCGTCGCCTGGCATCGGCGTGGGCTCGCAGCGTCCACCGGCGCAGTTCAGCGTCACGCGCTGAGCGCCGCGGTTCAGAGTCACGGTGCCGCCGCTATTGTTGCCGGTGACGGTGACATGGGTATTAAACACCATCACATTGTCGCGGTTCAGCGCCACGATATTGGTGCGGCCATAGCCCTTGCCCTGCACAAAGGCATGGCGGGCGTCGATCATGGTCACATCGGCGATGGTGGGATTGCCGACATAGACGGTGGAGACGGGGCTGCGGAAGGTGAGGGTGTGGACCTCGTCCAGCGTCAGCGCCACGGAGTCGTTCTTGCCGGCGGCAAAGGCCGGGACGGTCACGAGAAGGGCAGCGGCAAAAAGGGCGCGGCGCATGGAAAGCTCCGAAATAGGCTGGCATGCAGATTAGGCCTGCGCCGTAAAAGAAGCCTTAAGATTGGTTCGCTACTTATTCCCTTCCTAAGGAAACCTGTTCATGCCGTTCAAGCTTCAGCGCATCCTTTTCGGGCTCGGCGTGGCCGTGGTCGCTATCGATCTGGTATGGGCGGCGATCGGCGACTTCCACATCGATGTCATGGCCTATTCCCGGCTGGGGCTCATAGCGCTGGCCTTGCTGGCGATGGGTATATTCTATCAGAACAGACGGGCAGAGCCTGGGCTGGCCGCGATGCTGATGGGCACCAGTTTCCTGTGTCTTTTTTCCGCTGGGGCAAGTGTGCTGAACTATTTCCTGCTCACCCTGCATGGTCCGCGCATCGACCACATCCTTGTGGCGGCCGATCGCGCCCTGGGCTTCGACTGGTATCGGACGATGGTTTTCATGACGGATTACCCGCTCCTGAATGAAGTCTTCTTCTGCATCTACAATATAGTGCTGCCCGAAATCGCGTTGGTGTTGGTGGCGCTGGCCTGGAGCGGTCAAATCGACAAAGTCTATCGATACTGTCTGGCGGTGGGAGCCGGCGCGCTGATTGCCATTGCGGTATGGGGCATGGCGCCTTCCCTTGGCACCCAATCGCTTTTCCATTTGCCGCCCGAAGTGGCGGGCAAGCTGACCCTGTCTGTGAGCGGTGATTATGGCAAGGCGCTGGTGGCCTTGTTGCAGAACGGCCCTGGCTATATTTCGCCGGCGGAGATTCGCGGATTGATCGGGTTTCCTTCCTATCACGGCGTGTTGGCGTTGATCGTCGCCTGGTATGGTTGGCATTTGCGTTGGCTGCGCTGGCCGCTGGTGCTGCTCAATGCGGCGGTCATCGTCTGTACGCCGATTCAGGGCGGCCATCACATGGTGGATTTGCTGGGCTCGTTTCCGGTCGCGGCCCTTGCGATTTTTCTCGCAACCCGTTGTGCGCGCGGAGAGGAAATTGCGCTGATGGTAAATAATTCTTCAAGAGCGGCAGAATTCCCCTTTCCCGTGCAGGCATGGTCCGGGAATGCGCCAAGTTTGAAGAAACTCCCCGATTCAGCCTTAAGCTCAAATTAAAGGGTTGCCTTTAACGTTGGCCATGTCCGCAACGAGCGAAAAGAGTTCGTCCGGGGTTGGGCATCCTAGGGTGTTACTAAAGTTGGAGACTGAAATGAATCTCATCTCGCGTTTTATCCGCGATGAATCCGGCGCCACCGCCATCGAGTATGGCCTGATTGCCGCTCTCATCGCTGTTGCGATCATCGGTGCCGTGACCACCGTCGGCAGCGCCCTGATCGCGAAGTTCAACGACGTGTCGACCGCGCTCGCCGCCGCGCCGACGCCGTGAAGTAAGGTTGGACGATTTGTCCTAAGAGCGGCCGCCCCTCAAAAGGCGGCCGTTCGTTTTTGTAGAGCGTGATCCGGTTTCAAGGAACCCGGATCACGCTCTAGAGTCTTGGTTTGCCGCGCAATCCGGAAAACCGATTCCGATTTATGCGGATTGCGTTTTGGGGTTCGACATGCTCGCGGAAATCCTGGTCCTTGTCGTCTTGCCGCTCCTGCTGGTGGCCGCCGCGGGCTGGGACATCGCAAGCTTCACCATTCCGAATTTCCTCAGCCTGGCGCTTTCTGTGGTATTTGCGGTTTTCGCCTTTGCGGCGGGGCTGAGCACGGCCGTGATCGGCTGGCATCTGCTGGCCGGCTGCATCGGCCTTCTCATAGGCTTCACGCTGTTTGCGCTGGGCTATATCGGGGGTGGCGACGCCAAATTGTTCGCGGCCATGGCCTTGTGGTTCGGCTTGAAAGATTTTCTGCCCTACGCGCTTGTGGCCAGCCTGTTCGGCGGCCTTTTGACGCTGGGCCTGATGTTGCTGCGCCGATGCCCCCTGCCGGCCTTCCTGTCGCATCAGGGCTGGGTGGCGAAGTTACACGACGTGCGTTCGGGAATTCCCTATGGCGTGGCGCTGGTTGCGGGCGCTTTCATTCTGCTGCCAAGGACGGAAATCTTCCGCCTGGCCGCCGGAGCTTAACAATAACCTAAAAGTGCGCCGGTTCCTTCCCTTCGGATTTTAAACAAGTTCTACGCGAAACATCTGGCGTTGCCAGGCAATTGCGGCGCCCCTCTTAAGCAATTTCTAAAGGGTTGCATGGTGAATTGGCGTCAAAGGAGCCCTCGATGAATCCCCAACGCTTGATTGTGCTTGGTTTTGCTCTTGTGGCAGCCGTCGGCGCCGCTCTTCTGGTGCGCGGCATGTTGGGCGGCGGCGGCACGCCCCCCGTGCAAGCCAAGGCCGTACCTGTCATCGCCATGAGCGAAGTGCTGGTGGCCAATACCAATCTGACTCCCGGCCAGGCGCTTTCGGCCGAACAAGTGCGTTGGGAAAAATGGCCGACCTCGGTGGTCGATCCGGCTTTCATCACCCATGCTGCCGCTGGCGATGAAGAGCAAGCCGTCAAAGGCACGGTTGTGCGCGCCATGATCTTGCCCGGCCAGCCGATCACCAAAACCGCAATCGTGCGCGGCGATGCATCCGGCTTCATGGCCGCGACATTGAGCGAAGGCATGCGCGCGGTTTCCATTCCGATAACCGCCGATTCCAGCGCCGGTGGTTTCATTCTGCCCAACGACCGGGTCGATATTATTCTGATCCGCAGGCCTCAAAGCAGCGCGGCCCGCACCTCCGCCAAAACCATTCTGTCAAACTTGCGCGTGCTGGCGGTGGACCAGACCTTCCGGCAGGAAAAGGATACCCGCACCGTCGTTGGCAAGACCGCCACCGTCGAAGTGACCCCGGAACAGGCCGAAGTCATTTCCGCCGCCACGCTCTCGGGCCAATTGTCACTCTCGCTGCGCCCGCTGAGCGAGAATCTCGCCGCCGCTGACGGCAGCGTTCCGCGCAAGCGCAATGCTGCCGCCTATGACGGTCTCGTTTCTGTGATCCGCTATGGCATGACCGGTTCCGGCAACCGGCAGGAGAACGACCAGTGACCAGCCCCCGCAAGATCCTCTTTGGCTTGATGTTGATCCTGGCTTTGCCGCATGCCGTCTCCGGCGCAGCGGCGCGTCCGGTTCTGGATGAATCCAACGCCAAAGTCATGACCATCTCCGCCCGTGGCGCCTCCAGCCATCAGCGTCTGACCTTGTCGCTGGACAAGGCGGCCGTGGTGCAGCTCGATGCCGATGCCCGCGACGTGCTGGTTTCCAACCCCGATTTGGTGGACGCGGTGGTGCGTACGCCGCGCCGCATCTTCCTGCTGGCCACCAAAGTGGGCCAGACCAACGCTTTCTTCTTCGACGCCCAAGGCAAGCAGATTCTGGCGCTCGATATCCGCGTCGAAAAGGATGTGGTGGACCTGGCCGGTCTGATGAAAACCAGCATGCCGAACTCCGCCATTCAGGTTCAGGCCTTGAATGACAATGTCTTGTTGACCGGATCCGTCGCGAGCGCTCTGGAAGTCAGCCGCGCTGCCGATCTGGCGGCCCGTTTCACCGGCGATCCCAAAAAGGTCGTCAATATGATCAACATCGCGGCCGGCCAGCAAGTGATGCTGAAGGTCCGCATTTCGGAGATGAGCCGCAGCATCGCCAAGCAGTTCAACGTGAACCTTTCGGCCGCGGGCAATATCGGCGGCGTTCCCATGGCCGCCAGCACCCAGAATCCTTATGGCCTGCTGGGCCGCGCGCTTAGCGATCTTTCGGGTGGCCAGATCGGCGATGTCTGTGCGGGCCAATTCTTTCCCACCACCACCAGCAGTATTGCTTCCTCGGCAAGCTCTGCGCTCACCGGCGCGGCAAATCTGGCTGGCGCATTAAGTGGCGGGGCAACGGCCAACAGTATCCAGACTGTCATAAACCCGGTCACCGGCTTGCCGGTGACCACTGGAAATTTAAACAGTACCGGGACGCTTAGCCCTCTTTCGCAAAATCTGGCGACCTCGGCGGGCACAAATTATAGCACTAGCACTCAAATTCCCTGCCATAGCCCCAACAATGCCCAAGGAATCCTGAATGCGTTGGAGCGGGTGGGCCTGGTGCATATGCTGGCCGAACCCAATTTGACGGCCGTCAGCGGGGAAACCGCCAAGTTCCTGGCCGGCGGCGAATTTCCGGTGCCCGCATCGCGTGACCGCGACGGCAACGTCACCGTGGAATTCAAGCAATTCGGCGTGGGCTTGAGCTTCACGCCGGTGATCGTCGCGCCTGGCCGCATCAGTCTGCAGCTCTCCAGCGAAGTCAGCGAGTTGACCAATGCCGGTTCTTTCTCGGTCGGAAGTTCACTCAACGGCCTGACTATTCCGGCGCTGAGCGTGCGCCGCACCGCGACCACCATCGAATTGCCATCGGGCGGCAGCTTCGCCGTTGCCGGCCTGATGCAGCACAACACCAAGCAGGTGCTTGCGGGCTTCCCCGGCGCCAAGGACTTGCCGGTGATAGGCGCCTTGTTCCGCAGCCGCGATTTCGCCGACGAGCAGACGGAGTTGGTGGTTCTGGTCAGCGCCTATCTGGTCGAACCCACGGCCGAAGCCAACCTGTCCGTGCCGACGGAAGGCTTTATCGCCCCCACCGATCCGGAAACCCTTCTCTTGGGCCGCCTGAACGCGGTCTACAAGAAGAAAGACGAGAAACCGATATCGCCCCAGGCATCCGCGCCTGTCGGCTTTGTCGTGCGCTAGGAGACAGATCATGAAATTCGATTTCCTGCTTCGCGCCGCGGCTCTGGCCTGTGTCATCATCGCCGGTTCCTGTTCCGTTACCGGCGACGCTCCGATTGTCTGGCAGGATGGCGCGCGCAATCATCCCATCACGGTGGAGCCCAAGTTCCGCGAGCTAAAGGTTCAATTCGCTGCGGGCGGCATGAGCGCCGATGACGCCGCCAAGTTCGACGCTTTCCTGGCCGACTATCGTGTGCGCGGCAATGGCAGCTTGGGCATCAGCGTGCCCAGCGGTTCATCCAGCCGGGCCGCCACGGAATTCTTTGCCGAGCGTGCCGCCGCCACCGGCATCAGCCGCGACAAGATCCTGGTTTCGACCCACAACGCCGTCAATGGCGATATGCGGGTGGATGTGAGCTACATCGCCTACACCGCGCACGCAGAGTCTTGCGGCGATTGGTCAGAGAATGAAGCCTTCACCTTGGACAATCGCACGTCCAAGAATTTCGGCTGCTCGGTCCAGCGCAACATCGCCGCCATGGTGGCCGATCCGCGCGACCTGCTCGGTCCGGGCCCGATGGGTCCGGTGGACACTGGCCGCCGCGCCACGGTGATGGACAAATATCAGAAGGGCGAAATCACCCAGGCCAACAAGCGCAGTGCCGGCGTGGCCTCTGAACAATCCGCCGATACCTCCGATGTTGGCCGCTAACGGGTGAAATGGATATGAGCAAACCTCCGAGAGTGGAAAATTTTGGCGCCGCGCCGCACGAACGACCCGTGCCGCGCATCTCCATCCATGCCTTTTGCGAATTTCCCGATACCGTGGAGGCCCTGGAACGGGCGGGCGGCGACCGCCGCCTGGCCAAGGCGCATCTGCAGGTTCAATTGGGCGGCATCGACGCCGCGGTCGCGCAGTATCACGGCCAGATCACGCCCAATCTGCTGGTCGTGGAGACCAAATTGCATGGCGAAGAAGCCTTGGCCGAATTGGACCGTCTGGCGGAAGTCTGCGATCCGGCGACCAAAGTCATCGTGGTGGGCCGCACCAATGATGTGGAGCTCTATCGTGAATTGATGCGCCGCGGGGCTTCCGAATATCTGGTGGCGCCCTTGTCGCCGCTGCAATTGATCGAAGTGATTTCCGGCCTCTATCTGGATCCCGGCGCCGCTCCGATCGGCCGCGTCGTGGCTGTTGTCGGCGCCCGCGGCGGTACGGGCTCTTCCACACTCGCCCATAATATCGGCTGGTGCATTGCCGAGGAATTGCAGATCAATACATGTATTCTGGATCTGGACCTGCCCTTCGGCACCGTCGGCCTGGATTTCAACGATGAAGCCAGCCAGGGCATCGCGGAAGCCCTGACCGCGCCGGAACGCTTGGACGATGTTCTGCTGGACCGTCTTCTGATCAAGCGCGGCGATCGTCTTTCGCTGTTTACCGCGCCCGCCGCTTTGGAACGCCATTTTGAATCCACGCCGGAATCCTATGAGACGGTGATCGATGCGGTACGGCGCGCCATACCCTGCGTCATCTTGGATCTGCCGCATGGCTGGTCGGTCTGGAAAAAGGCGGCCTTGTTGGGAGCGGACGACATCGTCATCGTGGCGACGCCGGACCTTACATCCCTGCGCAATGCCAAGAACATCATCGAACTGGTGAAAGGCGCGCGCCCCAACGATGCCCCGCCGCGTCTGGTGATCAATCAGATCGGCGTGCCCAAGCGGCCCGAAATCCCGGCCAAGGATTTCGCCGAGACCCTTGGTTTGGACCCCGCCGCCGTCATTCCGTTTGAACCGGCGACCTTTGGCCAGGCCGGCAATAACGGTCAGATGGTCATCGAACTGGCGCCCAAGGCGCCCGTGGCGGAAGCCTTGCGCAATCTGTGCCGCGCCATCACCGGGCGCACCATGCAGGGCGTGGCCGCCAAGAACACTGTGAATATCTTTTCGTTCCTCAAGGGTAGGAAACGGGCCTAGGAATGAGCCATTTCGGCAAGCGTAACGTTTCTGAGCGTGCGGCTGGAAAGCCTGCCGCCGCGGCACGCGAGCCGGCAAGCACGCCCGCGCGCGGCGCCCCGCCTCCTGTTGCGGCGTCTGCCGCCGCACCGGCGATGCCCGCTCCCCAAACCCCGCCGCAACCCAGCGCGCCTGCGCGGATGGTCGCCGACACGCGCTCCGAAGACTATTACCAGATCAAATCCACCATCTTTAACGCCCTGATCGACACCATCGATCTGGCGCAGTTGGCCCAGCTCGATCCGGATTCCGCGCGCGAGGAAATCCGCGACATCGTCAACGAGATCATTTCGATCAAAGCGGTGGTGATGTCCATCGCCGAGCAGGAACATCTGCTGCAGGATATCTGCAACGATGTCCTGGGTTATGGCCCGCTGGAACCGCTGTTGGCGCGCGACGACATCGCCGACATCATGGTCAATGGCGCCAACCGGGTCTTCATCGAAGTCCAGGGCAAGGTGCAGCTCACCAATATCCGTTTCCGCGACAATGCCCAACTGATGAATATCTGCCAGCGCATCGTGTCGCAGGTCGGCCGCCGGGTGGACGAATCCTCGCCTATCTGCGACGCGCGCCTTTTGGACGGCTCCCGCGTCAACGTCATCGGTCCGCCGCTCAGCCTGGACGGTCCCACCCTCACCATTCGTAAGTTCAAGAAAGACAAGCTGAAGCTGGAGGACCTGGTCAAATTCGGCTCCATCAGCCCGGACGCGGCGCGCGTGCTGCAGGTGATCGGCCGTTGCCGCTGCAACATCCTGATTTCCGGCGGTACCGGCTCGGGCAAGACCACCTTGCTGAACTGCATGACCGCTTATATCGACACCGAAGAGCGCGTCATCACCTGCGAAGACGCCGCCGAACTTCAACTGCAGCAGCCGCATGTGGTGCGGCTGGAAACCCGCCCGCCCAACCTGGAAGGGCAGGGCATGATTTCGATGCGCGATCTGGTGCGGAACTGTCTGCGTATGCGTCCCGAGCGCATCATCGTGGGCGAAGTGCGCGGCGCCGAGGCTTTCGATTTGCTGCAAGCCATGAACACCGGCCATGACGGCTCGATGGGCACGCTGCACGCCAACAGCCCGCGCGAAGCCATGTCGCGCTTGGAATCCATGATCACCATGGGCGGCTTCTCGCTGCCGATGAAAACCATCCGCGAGATGATCGTCGGCTCCATTGACATCATCATCCAGGCCGAGCGCATGCGCGACGGTTCGCGCCGCATCACCAAGATTACCGAAGTGATCGGCACCGAAGGCGATGTCGTCATCACCCAGGATCTGGTGTCCTATGAGGTGCATGGCGAGGACGAGGCCGGCCGCCTCAAGGGCAAGCATATCGGCTCCGGCGTGGTGCGGCCCAATTTCTGGGAGCGCGCCCGTTACTACAATCTGGAAAAAGAACTGGCCGACGCCCTGGATAAGGTCAATCAATGATCGTTCTGATAGGCCTGTTGTGCACCTTGGCGCTCGGCGGCATGGTGTTCGCTTTTTCGGGCGGTGATGAAAAGACCAAAAAGCGCGTCCTGGCCGTGGGTAAGCCCGCGGGCAACGCGCGGGGCCGCAACGCCAATCCGGCGCTGGAAGCCGCGCAGAAACGCAAGAATGTCGCGGTGTTGCTGAAGGATGTCGAAAAGAACCGCGCCGCCAAGAAGGAAAGGCCCACCATGCGCCGCCGCCTGGAACAGGCGGGACTTCCCAAGATCAGCCCACGCACCTTCTGGATCATTTGCGGCATCCTGGCTCTCATCGCCGCCGCCATCGCCGTTCTGACGCACCAAAAGCCGTTGGTCATCGCCATGGCAGTGTTCATCGTCGGCCTGGGTCTGCCGCGCTGGGCACTCTCCTTCCTCACCAATCGGCGCAAGAAGAAGTTCACCCAGAATTTCGCCACCGCCATCGATGTGATCGTCCGCTCGGTCAAATCGGGCCTGCCCACCAATGAAGCTTTGCGCATCGTGGCGCGCGAGATTCCCGATCCCGTGGGCAGCGAATTCCACAGCTTGGTGGAAAGCATGAAGGTCGGCGTCACCCTGGATCAGGGGCTGAAGCGGATGATGGAATCCATGCCCACGCCGGAAGTGGGCTTCTTCGCCATCGTCATGACCATTCAATCCAAGTCCGGCGGCAACTTGTCGGAGGCTCTGGGCAATCTGGCCGCCGTGCTGCGCGATCGCAAGCGCTTGCAAGGCAAGATCAAAGCCATGTCCTCGGAAGCCAAGGCGTCCGCCATGATCATCGGCTCCCTGCCGCCCGGCGTGATGGGCATCGTTTATCTCACCACGCCCGCCTATATCTCCAAGCTGTTCACCGAAAAGGCCGGCAATCTGATGCTGGCGGGTTGCGTCTTATGGATGAGCATCGGCATCATGGTGATGCGCAAGATGATCAACTTTAAGCATTGAGGAGGGCCAGATGAACACGATCATGAACCTCCTGTTCGACAAGACCTTTCTGGTCACTCTGTTCGTGAGCATTCTGGCGTTCGCCACGGTTGTCACGCTGGGCGTGCCTTATCTGGAACGCAACGGTCTGGAAGAGCGGCTCAAAACGGTGGCGCGCCGCCGCGAAGAATTGCGCGCCAAGCATCACGCCGCCTTGAATGCCAAGCGCGGTAGTCTCAGGGTCGAACCGACGTCCTACATGAAGGCCACGCTGGACAAGTTCAAGCTGGGCAACATGCTGGAAAGCGAAAACACCAAAGAGAAGCTGGCTAGCGCCGGCTACCGCGGCCAGGCGCCGCTGATCGCCTTCATGTTCTTCCGTTTTGTGATGCCGTTCATCGTGTTCGTCATCGCGCTGCTCTATTTGTTCGTCATCACGCATTTGGCTTGGCCGGTGATGCAGAAAGTCACCGCCGCCGTGGCCAGCGCGCTGATCGGCTATTATCTTCCGGACATGTTCGTGAACAACATGATCCAGCGCCGCCAGACCTCCATCATGCGGGCCTTTCCCGATGCGCTGGACTTGATGCTGATCTGCGTGGAATCCGGCATGTCGATCGAAAGTTCCTTTACCCGCGTGGCGTCGGAGATCGGCTCCCAATCGGCGGAATTGGCGGAGGAATTGGCGCTCACCACCGCCGAACTCAGCTATCTGCCCGACCGCCGCCAGGCTTTCGACAATCTCGCCAAGCGCTGCGGCCATGCGGGCGTGCGCGCGGTGGCCACCGCCCTCAATCAGGCGGAAAAATACGGCACGCCGCTGGGCGCCGCCTTGCGCGTCACCGCCACGGAAAACCGCGAAATGCGCATGCAGGAAGCCGAACGCAAAGCGGCGTCCCTGCCTGCCAAGCTCACCGTCCCGATGATCATCTTCTTTCTGCCGTGTTTGTTCGTGGTCATCATGGGCCCGGCGGTTTTGACTATTAAAAAGATGATGTGAGAGGAGCGGTTCGCCGCTAGGCGAACGAAATGGTCCAGTGGACCATTTCGAGCGACGAGCGCCGCGAGCTTGGGCGAGCGGCCGCGGAAACAAGCTCCAATCGTTACCTATGCTGACGCTTATCCGGCACACCCAAAACCCTCAGCGCCCACAACGACCTTTTCAGCAGCTCGCAGCTTGTCGGAATATTGGCTCGATTGCTGATCCGGACCTGGGAGTTGTAGGGTTCGGATGATGTCGGACAGCAGATTCAACAAGTGGCTCGCACGCTGGAAACTCGTGCAAGACGGCGAAGCAATCGCGACAGGCCGGAGCGGCAGTCTGTTGCTGCCGGTTCTCTGCGACGGCGCGCCGGCAATGCTGAAAATCGCCGTCGACGAGGAGGAGACACGCGGCGGCGCCATGATGGATTGGTACGCTGGATGCGGCGCGGCCAAGGTTCTTGCCCATGACGGACCGGCCCTTCTGCTTGAGCGGCTTGCTGGACCGCGGGACCTGCCGACAATGGCTCGTTCCGGCCAGGATGATGAGGCGACTGAGATTATCTGCTCGGTGGTAGCGAAGCTGCATGCTCCAAGAGCGCAAGTTTCGCCCGAAAGCCTCGTTCCGATGCAAGTATGGTTTCACCAGCTTGATCCGGCTGCGCTTCGCTATGGCGGCATTCTAACGACGTGCGCGACCGCGGCTCGCGATTTGCTGGGTCAGCCTCAAAACATCGTTCCGCTGCACGGCGACATCCATCATGGAAACATTCTTGACGGCGGCGAACGAGGGTGGCTGGCCATCGATCCAAAAGGCGTCCTCGGCGAGCGAGGATTCGATTATGCCAATCTGTTCCGAAATCCCGAAGCCTGTTTCGCCGGGGAGCCGGGCCGTCTGCAACGGCGGGTCGAAATCGTGGCACGGGCAGCAAGGCTGGAACCGAAGCGGCTTTTGACCTGGATACTCGCCTATGCCGGTTTGGGGGCGGCATGGACAATGGACAGCGGCGGGCAAGATGAGGCGGGGCTGGCCATCGCGCGTATCGCGGCTACGGAGCTGGGCGCCTGAGCCCGTGCTCTTTCGGCGTTCGTCGTTGGAAATGGTCCACCGGACCTGCTCACGCGCTTGTCGCGCGCTGTAGATTCATCAATAAGCGTTGGCGGTCATGCGCAGGCCAGGAACCGCGGGCAGCGGCTTGTCAGCCTCTGCCGTTTTGGCCGGCGCAGACTTGATGTCCGCGGCCTTGGCGGGAGTCTTGGCCATCACGGCCGGCACGGGTTTTTCGGCAACCGCAACGGCAGGCGCCTTGGTAGCAACTGCAGGAAGCGGTTTGGCGGCCTCGGCGGTTTTCACAGGTTCGGGCTTGGTATTGTCGGCTCTTAAGGCGGGGACCGCCAATTTGGTAGCCACCGCAGGCGCCGGTTTGTCCGCGTCGCTGGTTTTGGCCGGCACGGGCTTGACCTCGCCGGTTTTTACGGGCGCCGGTGCGGCCACCTTGGCCATGATGGCGGGTGTGGGCTTGGCGGCTTCGGTGGCCTTGACCGGAGCAGGCGCTTTTTCAGCGGCCTTCACCGGCTGAGACGGCACGGGAGAAGAAACGACCGGCTTGGCGGCGGGCGCCACCACAGCGGTTTCAGTCTTGGCGACCGGCGCGGTTTGCTGCAGCGGGCGCGGCGCGCGTGTCGCCGTGGGTGTAACATTGGCCAGATTGGGTTTGGCAATCGGCTGCACGGGGCCAGCCAAGGGGTCGACCGGCACCCGTTGCATGACGACTCTTTCCACCGGCGGCGGCGCGATCTGCGGGACAACTTGTTTCTGAACCTGTGCGACGGGCGCGACCGGCGCAGTGGCCGGCGCGACGCTGGCGATGCTGGGTGCGGGCGCCGCCTTGGCGGCGACGGGCGCGGTAGCTGGAGCCGAGCTGGCCACCGGCGTTTGCGGCGTTTCCACCGCCAGAGTGCGGATCATCGCAATATTGCGGGCGATCTTGGCGTCGCTGCGGCCACCGGCGGCTTCGGCGCGCGCCGCAAGCGCGCGCGCCATGTCCGGATCTTTGGCCAGCATGCGCGACAAGGCAAAATTGTTGAGCACGCTGGGTTCTTCCGGCTTGATGGTCAGAGCCTGTTCATAAGCGACCTGGGCTTCCTTTTGATTGCCCAATTGGTCCAGCGCAACGCCCAGCGCCGAATAGATCGTCCAATCGCCGGGCTGCATCTGCTGCGCGCGGGTCAGGAATTGCACCGCATCGCCCGAGCGGCCCATCGCCGCCAGCGTCTTGCCATACTCGCTGATGATGCGCGCATCGTCGGCCGCCACCATCATCAATTGCGACAAATGCTTGATCGCGTCGGGATACTGACCGGCCAGCCGCAGCATCTGCGCTTGGCGGATACTGTCTTCCAGATTGGTCGCGGGCTCTGGGGTTGGCGCTTTTTCTTCCTTCTTCGCAGCCGGCTTGGGATCGGAATCGAACCATCCGGCCTGGGCGGGAAAACCAATCGTCGCGCAGCCGAGCATCAATGCCACAGCCAAAGGAAGTTTGCGGATCGCGGAAAAAGCCATGGGTCAGCCTTTGAAATAACGCCACGGTGACTGTGCCAGTCCGCAGTCAACAAACCCTTAAGCATATCGGCGCATATAGAGTCAGTGTTGTTGTTCATTCGGTGGAACGCGCATGGGTCTTGTGCAGATCGCTTGTTTGACCGGCGGGCTTGGTGCCGGTCGTCTCGGCACCGTTAACGCCCAACTCCTGACGCAATAAAGGGTTAACCTTTCAAACCATGTTGTCCCAGCGTGTCTTGGCTTTCGCCGCCCTGTTTGCCTTTGTGGTGCTGGTGATGAGCGCGCTGTTGACGGGCGGCAATCTGGGCATGGCCGATTCCGGCCCAACGCGGGTTTCCTTCCAGATCGCCACCGGCTCCACGGAAGGCGTCTATTTTCCCGTCGGCCAGGCCATGGCCGGGATGATCAGCCACCCCCTGGGCGTGGGCCGCTGCGATACCGCCACGGTATGCGGTCCTGCCGGCGTGATATTGTCGGCGCGCACCAGCCAGGGTTCCACCGATAATCTGCGCTCGGTCGATCAAGGCTTGGTGGATTCCGGTTTCGCCGATGGCGATTTGATTGCCGCCGCCAGGGCGGGGCGCGGCGCCTTCCGCCGGCCGGCGCGGCATTTGCGCGTGATCGCGGCTCTGTTTCCGGAAGAGGCGCATCTGGTGGTATCGGCCAAGTCCAATATCCGGTCGGCCGGGGATTTGCGCGGCAAGCGCGTGTTGATCGGTGCGTCGGGCAGCGGTGTCCAGATGCGGGCGCGCGCGATTCTGGCCGCCTACCGGGTGCGGGCGCGGGAAATCATTTCCGATCAGCCGGCGGATCAGATGTTGAAGGATGGCAAGATCGACGCTTATTTCGCTATCACCGGCGTGCCTTTGGATTCCATCCGCAATCTGCTTGGGCAGCGCGTCGCGCGATTGGTGCCCATTGACGGGGAGGGCCGCGACCGGCTGATCCGCATGATGCCGCAACTTTCGCCCGCCACTATCGCGGCGGGGGCCTATCCGGGCACGGCGGCGGTGGAAACGGTTTCCACCCGTGCCTATTGGGTGACGCGCGACCGCGCTCCCGATCCTTTGATCTATGGCATCACGCGGGCTTTGTTCCATCCGGCCAATCACGGCGCGCTGGCCACCAGCCATCCCAGCGCGCGCGGCATCGGGTTGGACAATGCCGCCGTCGATCCGCCTGCGCCGCTGCATCCCGGCGCAGCGCGGTTTTACCGGGAAAAAGGCCAAATCGCCGGTTGATCTAAGCAATACCTGCGGCAGCTTCCTGTTGCGCGCCCTCGCCCCACGATTTCATCCCAGGTAAGGCGAGAATTTCATCCATATAAGCGCGGACCAGCGACGGCACTGGAACGCCATAAGTTTCAAACCGCGACACGACCGGCGCATACATGCAATCGGCAATGGAAAAACGGCCAAACAAAAAGGGGCCGTTTGCGGTCTTTAGTGCGTCGTCCCAGGCCGCCAGAATGCGGGCGATCTGTTGCTCGGTCTCTTCACGCAATTGCGGCAGGGGAAGTTTTTTCCCGAACGCCAGGGAAAGTTGATCGCGAACATCGGGGAAACCGGAATGCATCTCGCACGCATAGGCGCGCGCGAGGGCGCGGGCCCAGGCGTCTTGTGGCCATAATCCGGCTTGGGGGTGGCGCTCGGCCAAAGTCTCGCAAATGGCGAGGCTGTCCCACACGGTAAGTGTTTTTCCCTGCTCCTCGATCTTCAGCACCGGCACCTTGCCCGCCGCAGAATGTTTTAAGATAAGGTCGCGGGTGGTGATGGGCTCCGGCGGCTTGATCCGGAGCCGGATCACGACGGTCTCGAAGGGTTTGCCGATGGCCGACAGCGCCAGAAAGGGTCGCAAGCTCCAGCTCGAAAGGGTCCGGGTGCCGACGATCAGGGTATAGCGGGCCATGCGCACTCCTCTGGGGCCAGCGGCTCCTTGCGGTTCAGAGCGGCGATTCTTAAAGTCCTGAGGCGCAAACGGCCAGCCGCAAACAATAAGGGCCTTCTATGCATCCCAGTCTTGTCAAAAGCGCCCGCAGCGCCATTCCTCTGCATGCCATTGCCGCCAAGGACGCCAAGGCGTGGCTGGCCAAACAGAAACGCCCGGGATTGGCGCAAGCCTCCAATTTTGGCGGCGCGGCGGGAACCCTGATTGCTTTGCCGGATGCCCGGGGCGGCATCGCTGCCTGGGTTTTGGGTCTGGGCGATGCCAAGGATGCTTTCGCTTTGGCTACGGCGGCGGAAAAATTGCCGGCCGGCACCTATCGGCTGGGCGAGGTGCCGGCTTTCTGCGGTGGCGCTCACGCGGCGCTGGCTTGGCTGATGGGCGGCTATGTCTTTGCCCGTTACAAGAAAAAGAGCCCGCCCAAGGCCAAGCTCGTGCTTCCCGCCGGGGTGGGCGGCGAAGAGATTTCGGATGTCGCGGAAAATCTTTTTCTGGCGCGCGATCTCATCAACACGCCCGCCAACGATATGGGTCCCGCCGAATTGGAGGCCGCCGCGCGGGCCTTGGCGAAAAAGCACGGCGCCCGTATCGCCGTTACCAGCGGCGCGGCGTTGGCCAAGAATTATCCCCTGATCGCGGCGGTGGGCACAGGCTCGCCGCGCGCCCCGCGCTTGATCGACATCACATGGGGCAAGGGGCCGCTTGTGACGCTGGTCGGCAAGGGCGTCTGCTTTGACACCGGCGGTCTGGACATCAAGCCGTCCGCCGCCATGCTGACCATGAAAAAGGATATGGGCGGGGCGGCCTGCGTGCTGGCGGTGGCCGGCATGGTGATGCGCGCCAAACTCAAACTGCGGTTGCGGGTGCTGATTCCGGCGGTGGAAAATTCGGTATCGGGCGCGGCCATGCGCCCCGGTGATATTTTTTCCAGCCGCAAAGGCCTGACGGTCGAGATCGGCAATACCGATGCGGAAGGCCGCTTGGTTCTGGCCGATGCCTTGGCGGATGCCGATGACGAAAAGCCGGACCTGCTGATCGATATCGCCACCTTGACCGGGGCGGCGCGCGCCGCCACCGGCATGGAACTGCCGCCCTTCTTCACCGACGATGAAACGCTTGCCGGCGATCTGACGCGGCTGGGCACGGCGGTACAGGACCCGCTATGGCGTCTGCCATTGTGGCGCGGCTATGAAGACACATTGAGCAGCCGGGTGGCCGATCTCAACAACAATCCGGCCTATAATTATGCGGGGGCGATCACCGCCGCCCTGTTTCTCAACCGGTTTGTCGGCAAGGCGAAAAGCTGGGCGCATCTGGATATTCCCGCCTGGATTGACCGCGCCCGCCCGGGGCGTCCGATTGGCGGCGAAGCCAATGGCGCGCGCGCGATTTATGCGCTCTTGAAAGAACGCTATGGCCGATAGGCGCGTAACACCGGCCCGGCCCGACCTGGCGGCCGCGCATCTCAAAGGCGCGGTTGATGCGCCGCGTTTTGCCGAAGGCGAGAAATTCTCCGTCGCCGTGGGACGCACCAGTCTCAAGATGCGTCCCGCCGAGGATGCCGCCCAGGACAGCGAATTGCTGTTCGGCGAAAGCTTCACGGTTTATGACCGCGCCCAGGGTTGGGCCTGGGGCCAGGCGGCTGGCGACCTCTATGTCGGCTATGTGCGAGCGGATTCGCTCGGCGACCCGATGGCGAGTAGCTTGCGCGTAAGTACGCTCATGGCGCCTGTCTTTCCTGCCGCCGATTTGAAAACGCCGGTGCGCGATATGCTGCCGATGAATGCTGTTGTGCCTGTGCTCAGCCGGGACGGCGATTATGTGAACATTGGCACGGGGTTTGTGCATCAGCGCCATCTCGCACTGGAGGCGGAAAAGGATTTTGTCTCCATCGCCGAACGCTTTGTGGGTGTGCCCTATGTCTGGGGCGGCAAGACGGCGGCGGGCCTGGATTGTTCGGGCTTGATCCAGACCGCGTTGCAGGCCACTGGCAAATCAGCGCCGCGCGACACCGACATGATGGAGAAGGCTTTGGGCGATGCTGTGCCGTTATCGGCCGTCCGCCGGGGCGACCTGGTTTTCTGGAAAGGCCATATGGGGGTGATGCTGGATGAAGCACGGCTGCTGCATGCCAATGCTTTTCACATGGCGGTGGCTATCGAACCGTTGAGCGAGGCCGTGGCGCGCATCGAAAAAGCCGCAGGCCCGGTCACCGCGATCAAGCGCTTGTGATTTGCCGTGCAAGGAAAGCGCCCGGCTCAAGCCTGGCGCCACCCTTAATGCGGCGCTGCCGGTGCGGCGGGCGCCGTAGCGGGTGCCGCTTCGGTCGGAGCCGCGGGCTTGGGCGCGGGGAGCGGCGCCGGGCTGTCGGCATTGGACCGTAAATAGGCGATCAGGTTGATGCGGTCCTGTGCGCTGCGGATACCGGCAAAGCTCATCTTGGTGCCTGGGATGTCCACCGCAGGCGATTTGAGGAATTTGAACAGCTCGTCATACGTCCAGTTGCCGGGCTTGCCCTTCATGGCGCTGGAATAAGAGAAGCCGGCGTGAGAGGCGCGGGCGCGGTCCACCACCGCGAACAGGTTGGGACCGATCTTGTTGGGGCCGCCCTTGGTGAAATCGTGGCATTGCTGGCAACGGCCTTCCAGGGCCTTGCCTTCGGCGACATCGGCGCTGGCCAGCACCGTGCCCCAATCGGGCATGGCTTCTTCCACCGGCGCGGCGGGCGCGCCGCCGGCCGGGGTTTCGACCACGCCTTCGACGATATAGCCGGGCTTTTGGGGATGCTCGGGCTCATAGACATGCTCGGCGACCAGGCGGACGACGAAGATGAAGATCACCGTGCCCAGGACCGCACCGATAATCTTATTCCACTCGAAGGAATCCATGGCTCTCCCCAAAGCCGGGTCAGACCCGGGCAAAATACGCGGCGACATTACCCGCCGCCGCCCCCGCGTCATTGCGGCGAAGCGTCGCATAAATTCGAGACTTTGTCTGGCCTTAGCGCAATTGTGGGCCTAAAGAGGCACAGGTCCCGGAACCCTGTTGAACCCCCGATGAACCCCATTTTGCTGATCCCTGCGCGCATGGCCTCGGCCCGGCTTCCCGGCAAGCCGCTGGCTGGTATTGGCGGGGTGCCGATGATCGTCAGGGTCTGGGCTCGCGCGGTGGCCGCCGGGCTTGGGCCGGTGGTGGTGGCGGCGGGGGAAAGCGAGATCGCCGCGGCGGTCGAAAAGGCGGGAGGGCGTGCGGTGTTGACCGACCCCGGCCTGCCTTCGGGCTCGGACCGTATCTGGGCCGCCCTGACGGCAGCCGACCCGAAGGGCGCGCATGATGTGGTGGTGAACCTACAGGGCGATCTGCCTGCCTTGGACCCCGAGCAATTGAAAGCGGTGGTCGCCGCGCTGGCCAAGTCTGGCGCCGATATTGCCACCTTGGCGGCGCCCATCGACAATGAGCCCGATAGGATGAATCCCGCGGTGGTGAAGGCGGTGGTGGCCTGGGACGCGGATGAGCGCCTGGGCCGGGCGCTGTATTTCACGCGTACCACCGCGCCTGGTGGAGAGGGCACGCTTTATCACCATGTCGGCCTTTATGCCTATCGGCGCGCGGCACTGGAAAGATTTGTCGCGCTGCCGCCCTCACCCTTGGAGATGCGCGAAAATCTCGAACAGCTTCGGGCGCTGGAAGCGGGCATGAGCATTGCGGTGGCGCGTGTGGACGAGGCCCCTTTGTCTGTTGATACTCCCGCCGATTTGCAAAAAGCCCGAAAGCTGCTGTCGTGAGCCAAGCCATCGCCATGAAATCCATCGAGGGGGCCAAACGCGTCGCTTTCCAGGGCGAGCCGGGCGCCTATGCCAATCTGGCGGCGCGCCAGGCGATCCCGCATGCCAATGCCATCCCCAAACCGACCTTCGAGGACGCGATCGAAGCGGCGAAGTCCGGCGACAGCGATCTGGTGATCATTCCGGTGGAAAATTCGCTGATCGGCCGCATCGCCGACATTCATCATCTGTTGCCGGATTCCGGGCTTCATATCGTGGGCGAGCATTTCCTGCCCATCCGTCACCAATTGCTGGGACTGAAGGGCGCGCGCCTGGACGACATCAAGAGTGTCTATAGCCAGGCTCCGGCACTGGCCCAGTGCCGCACTATCCTGCGCGAAAGAAAGTTGGCGGTGCACAATTGGTACGACACCGCGGGCTCGGCCAAGCATGTCGCCGAATTGGGCGACAAAAGCGTGGCGGCGATCGCCTCCAGCCTGGCGGCGGAATTTTACGGCCTTGCGATCCTCAAAGCCGATATCGAGGACGAGCATCACAACGCCACGCGTTTTTTGATCATGTCCCGTGACGATGAACGTGCCCCCAACCGGGGCAAGGTGGTGACCAGCCTGGTCTTCCAAGTGAAAAACGTGCCCGCCGCGCTCTACAAGGCGCTGGGCGCTTTTGCCACCAATGGCGTCAACATGACCAAGCTGGAAAGCTATCAACTGGGCGGCTCCTTCAACGCCACGCAGTTCTATGCCGACATCCAGGGCCATCCCGAACAGCCCAATGTCGCGCATGCCTTGGCGGAATTGGCCTTTCATACGGCGCGCCATTCCATAATGGGCGTGTATCCGGCGCATCCATATAGAGAAGATATGCCTTAAGTCGTCGCTGGGCTTTTGCCCGCTGAGTGCGTCGCGCGTGCTCACGTGCGTTAAGCACGCTCCGCGCGCGCTCCTGCTCATCGGCCAAAATCCTGCGCGACATTAACTGTTAGGAACGGGTCCAATCTTTGATCAGGTGATGCGCGATGGCGATAGTGACGGGCAGCTTCATCTCGTCTTGGATTGCGTTCGCCAGCCGCGCCCGCGCCTCGTCCTTGCTCAGCCAGCGCGCCGCTTCGATCTCATGGCCGTCGATCTGAAAATCGCCGCCAAGGGCATCCGCATAACAACCCAGCATCAGGGACGAGGGAAAGGGCCAAGGCTGGCTGGCGTGATAACGGACGCCGCCAACCTCCAGTCCGGCTTCCTCGCGCAATTCGCGCCGCACCGCTTCCTCCAGGTTTTCGCCCGGTTCGACAAAGCCGGCGAAAGCGGAAAAAAGCTGCGGCGGAAAACGTTTGTTGCGCCCCACCAGACATTGATCGCCCAAGATTGGCAGCATGATCACCACCGGGTCGGTGCGGGGAAAATGCTCGGCGCTGCAGACGGGGCAAAGACGGCGGTAACCGCCATCGCGCATTTGGGTGGGCGCACCGCAATTGGGACAAAAGCCATGCCGCTTGTGCCAATCCAGCAGCGCCTTGGCCTGGCCTGCGATGGCGGTGTCACGCGCCGGCAGCACAAAGGCGCTGGCACGCATTTCTTCAAAACCACCTTTGCCCAGATCCGGCGCGGTGTCGCCGGGAAGGTCCACCGCAAATAAGGGCTGGGCCCCGTCCAACCCCAGGAACACCTGGACCAGGTCCCGCCATGCCGCGCGCATCGGCAGAAATCCGGCGCAGGCCTCCACCACAAAGGGCTTATTCTGCCAAAAAGGCAGAAACAGCCCGGCCGCAGCTTGTGCCGCCAACCAAGCCGGGTCCGCGCGCCGGTCGCTGGCGCGGTCCAGGGGATTGCCGCTGAAGGGAATGGACGCCGTCATTTGTATTGTCCTTAGACAACAGTTTGTCAGTTTTTGCAGGATTCCCGGTTTGGCACAGGTTTCTTAAGCCGGGTTTTACGCTGTCGCGGCAATTGTCACACCATGATCCGCGTGCTTGGCTGCATTTTTCAGCAGCATGACCTGAGACTTGTGGTGGTGGCGGCCGGGCTTTGCCTGCTGGCCTGCGGCACGGCGCTGACCATGATCTCGCGCGCCCGCGCTGTGGATGCTGGACGTGCCCGCCTGGCTTGGCTGGCTGGCGCCGGCGCGGTGGCGGGCTGCGGCATCTGGGGTACTCATTTCGTCGCCATGCTGGCCTATTCGACGGGTCTGCCCTTGGGTTTCGCGACCGGTCTCACCATTGCCTCGGCGCTGATCGCCATGAGCCTGTGCGGCGCGGGCTTCGCGCTGGCGGTCAGGGTCAGTGGCGCCCTGGGCGGAATGGTCACCGGCTTCGCCATCAGCGCCATGCATTATACCGGCATGGCGGCGGTGGAGCTTCCCGCACGCGCAGTGTGGGATATTCCCTATGTCATCGCCTCGGTGCTGATCGGGGTTTGCGTGTCCGGCCTGGCGCTGCATTTCGCCTTGCGCCGCAAGTCCCGCCGCGATTTTGCGCTGGGTGCGGGCCTGTTTACCCTGGCCATTGTGGGCCTGCATTTTACCGCCATGGCGGCGGTGCGCTATGTGCCGGACGGCTCGCTGCCCAACTTCGCGCATATCATCAATCCTTTCGCCTTGGCGGTGGTGGTGGCGGCAGGCGCCGCCTTCATCGTCTCCCAGGGCCTGGTGGTGGCGATCGTGGACCGTTATCTGGCGGCACGGGCGCAGGGCGAGGCGCTGCGCATGCGCAACCATATCGCCGAACTGGAAACCACGCAGAAAGCGCTGGAAAAAACCTCCGCCGAACTGGCCATGGCGCTGGATGCCGCGGAAGCCGCCAGCAAATCCAAGTCGGCCTTCCTTGCCTCCATGAGCCATGAGTTGCGCACGCCGCTCAATGCGGTGATCGGCTTTGCCGACACCATGATGATGGAAGTGTTCGGCCCGGTGGGCGAGCGCTACAAAAGCTATGCGGCCGACATCCGCAACAGCGGCGCGCATCTGCTGGCGGTGATCAATGACGTACTGGATCTGTCGCGGCTGGACGCGAAGCAGACCGAATTGCAGGAAGAGATTTTCGATCCGGCGGAGCTGGTTTCCGAGTCGCTGCGCATGATGGCAGGCATGGCCAAGGACGCTCAGATCGAGATGTGTGCCGACATCGGCGGCGGCTTGCCGTGGCTCAAGGCCGACAAACGCCGCATCAAGCAGATCCTGATCAACCTGATGTCCAACGCCCTAAAATTCACCCCCCCGGGCGGCGAGGTGCAAATCCTCGCGCGGCAGACCGGCGCCGGGATGGCGCTGGCGGTGCGGGACACCGGCATCGGCATCGCGCCGGAAGACATACCTAAGGCGCTGGAACGTTTTGGCCAGGTGGATTCCCGCCTGGCGCGGAAATATGAGGGCACCGGGCTGGGCCTGCCCTTATCCAAGCTGCTGGCGGAACTGCATGGCGGCGCGCTGGTGGTGGAAAGCGCTGTCGGCGTCGGAACTACGGTGACCGTGAACCTGCCGCCGGAACGGCTGGCGGCGCCGCAGGCGGCCATCGCCGCCGCCTAGCCGGACTCGCATTTCCCTGCAAAAATCCCTATATCCCCGCTCGGAAGTCGGGCGGACATAGCTCTCGCTAACCTGGTCAGGTCCGGAAGGGTGAGCGCGAATAGCGAAAGCCCGACAGGGCTTTCGCCGCGCGAACGCCATAACGGCGACTCGCATTTTCCAGCCGGAAATCTTATAGTGAATGCGAGAGTCCGGCGGACGAAGCTGTCGCCAACCCGGTCAGGTCGGGAACGAAGCAGCCGTAACGAATTTGCTTCGGGTCGTTCGGGCTCTCACCTACCCACAATTTCCGGTCAAATCGCGCACCCGTTGGCGCGACCTAATTGCTATAGTCGCCTCATGGCCAAAACCACCGCCCAGCCCTATCGCGTCCTGGCGCGCAAATACCGTCCCAGCGATTTTACCGGCCTGATCGGGCAGGAGGCGCTGGTGCGTACCCTGTCCAACGCCTTCGCGACAGGGCGCATCGCCCATGCCTTCATGCTGACCGGCGTGCGGGGGGTGGGTAAGACCACCACCGCGCGCATCATTGCCCGCGCGCTGAACTGCATCGGTCCGGATGGCAAGCGCACAGAACCGACCATCCAACCTTGCGGGGCGTGCGAGCCCTGCGTCTCGATTTCGGAATCGCGCAATGTGGACGTCCAGGAAATGGACGCCGCCAGCCGCACCGGCATTGACGATATCCGCGAGATCATCGAAGGCGTGCGCTATGCCCCGGTCGCGGCGCGCTACAAAGTCTATATCATCGACGAAGTGCATATGCTGTCCAAGCAGGCCTTTAATGGCCTGCTCAAGACCCTGGAAGAACCACCGCCGCATGTGAAGTTCGTGTTTGCCACCACGGAAATCCGCAAGGTGCCGGTGACGGTTCTGTCACGTTGCCAGCGTTTTGATTTGCGCCGCATCGACAGCGCTGAACTCGCCGCCTATCTGGCGACATTGGCGGACAAGGAAAAGGTCGGAATCGAGGAAGGCGCGCTGGCCCTGATCGCGCGCGCCGCCGAAGGCTCGGCGCGCGATTCGCTTTCCCTGCTCGATCAGGCCATCGCACATGGTGAAGGAGAAATGATCACCGCCGACACGGTGCGCCTGATGCTGGGCCTGGCCGATCGCGGCCGCGTCCTGGACATCTTTGAAAAGCTGATGGGCGGACATGTCGCCGAAGCGCTTACCGACCTGAATGGTTTGTACGATGCGGGCGCCGATCCCTTGGCGGTGATGCAGGACCTTCTGGAAACCACCCATTTCCTTACCCGCGTGAAAGTGGCGCCCGCCGCCCAAGGCTTTTTTGACGGCGGCTCGGGCGAGGCCAAGCGCGCCGCCGAACTGGCCGCCAAATTATCCGTGGCCTCGCTGACGCGCGCCTGGCAGATCCTGCTCAAGGGCCTGTTCGAAGTGCGCGATGCCACCCGCCCGATCTCGGCCTGCGAGATGGCGCTGATCCGCCTGGCTTATGCCGCCGAATTGCCGCCCACCGACAGACTGGTGAAGGACCTGTTGGAGAATCCGTCCGTCCCGCGCCCCTCTTCTCCCCCTCCCCCCGCGGGAGGGGGCACGCGCGCAACCGCGCGCGTGGGGGAGGGGGGCGTTGCAACGCGCTCTATGGCGCAGCCGGCGCCCGAATCCGCGCCCACCGCTTCCATCCGCAACTTGGAAGACATCGTCGCCTTGTGCGAGCCGCGTTCGGAATTGCGGGTCAATCTGGAGCACAATGTCCACCTGGTGCATTTGGAGTCGGGACGGATCGAGATTCGGCCCACGGCGCGCGCGCCGCGCACCCTGGCCAATGACCTGCAGACCAAGCTGCGGGCGGCCACCGGCGAACGCTGGACAGTGTCCATCGCCAGTCAGGGCGGTGCGCCGACCTTGGCCGAGCAGAAACAGTTGGCCAAAACGGCGCGCTTTGAAGCGGTGGCGCAGGAACCGATGGTGCGCGCCGTGCTGGACCGTTTTCCCGGCGCGGAAATCGTGGCGGTGCGCGATACGGTTGCCGTCGAAGTCGCCGCGCCCATGCCGGAAAGCGATACCGATTCCTGATGGCGGCGATCGGTTCGGAGATCGAGCGGCTGATCCAGTTGCTTGCCAAATTGCCGGGGCTCGGGCCCCGTTCGGCGCGCCGCGCCGCGCTGGCGCTGCTGAAAAAGCGCGACACGCTGCTGGAACCCCTGGCCGACAGTTTGCGCGAAGCCGCTGATGCCATTCTGACCTGCGATATCTGCGGCAATCTCGATACCCAGTCGCCATGCGCCATTTGCAGCGACACCCGCCGCGATCCCCATCTTCTATGCGTGGTGGAAGACGTTGCCGATCTTTGGGCGCTGGAGCGGGCGGGCGTGTTTCGCGGCCGGTATCATGTGCTGGGCGGGGCGCTGAGCGCCCTGGATGGCGTGACTCCCGACCGGCTGAATGTCGGCAAGCTCTTGGAGCGGGTGAAGTTGGGCGTGGACGAAGTGATCCTGGCAATGAACGCCACGGTCGAGGGCCAGACCACGGCGCATTATCTGATGGATTTGCTGGGCGAGATGAAAGTCACCCGCCTGGCGCATGGCGTGCCGGTGGGCGGCGAGCTCGACTATCTGGATGAGGGCACGCTGAGCGCGGCCTTCAAGGCGCGGCGGGCGCTCTAAGCTTCCTGAAGCCGCATGACATGTCGCGCCGCAAAAGCGACGACCACCAGAACGCCCATCGCCCCGCTGTTAGCGGCCAAGGATGCCAAGCTCTCTTGCCATACGGCGTTCAACATCGGTGCTGCGGCGATCAGGGCCACAGCCACGGCCAAGGCGATAAGAAAATTCTCCAGCATGGTACGGCAAAATTGCCGTTGTTCCATCCGCTGCATCACCCGCCATTCAAAAGCGATGTCATCCGCAACCGGGGCGGCGCTTTCCACAAAATCTTGAATCCGATTCATGGCGATTCTCCCAGCAGGGCGGCCAAACGGTCGCGTCCGCGCGTCACATGCGATTTTACCGTGCCCAGCGGCAATGCCAATATCTCCGCTGCTTGCGCATGGGTGAATTCCAGGCCCAGGCAAAGCAGTATTGCGGCACGTTGGTCTGGTGGCAATTTCTCCACCGCGTCTTTCAAGTCCAAGGATAGTGCCAGGTCCGGCAAGACAATATTGTCTTGATCGTTCGCATAACGGCTTTCGCGCATCAGCAGCCGCCGCAAGCCGCGCCGTCTTTCACGGTACTTGCGCCATCCGATACCGAACAGCCAGGGACGAAAGTCGCGGGTTGCATCCAAACGCGCGATTTTTTCCCAGGCGAGGGCAAAGCTTTCCTGCGCCAAATCGTCCGCTTCCGCGTGGTTGCCGCACAGCCGGCGCAGAAAGGCGCGCAAGGCCTGCTGATGCAGGCGCACCAGCCGCCCGAAAGCGTCGGCTGAACCGGCTTGGGCCTGGCTAATCCAGACCCCTTCGGAATCGCTCAATGCGGAAGATCCTGATCTTGCTCATGACGCTGGCGGTTGAGCATCGTCAGGAAATGGCCGATGCACAAACCCATCATGATGAAGGCCGCAAACAAAAAGGCCGCCGTCTGCTGCAAGTCTCTTTCGCCCGGCAGGAAGGCAAACATCACCAGACCGGCGGCGATGGCGCCAAACACAAAGACCGATATCCAGCCGCGTTCATGACGCCCGCCACGGGGTTTGCGGTCGTCGGAGTGCAGGATTTCCAGAACCTCGGCCGGCGGCTCTTTGCCCTGCTCGACACAGGCTTTGATCACATCCATGGCGCGCTGAGCCTTTAAGTGCCGAGACCATAGCTGCAGGCTTGCTGACACCATCCAAAACAAGGGAAAAATCAGCCACCAATAGGCGGAAAACAGCATGTAAAAGTCATGTTTCATGGCAACGCCCTCTTCTTTGACCGCTATTGGCCGCTGGCGGGCCGTTTGGATGCAGGCTAGGTCAGGCTTTTTGTGGCTTCCGGCGGGGCCAGCTCCACTTTTTCGATTCTTTCGGCCCGTCCGGTGATTTTGCCGGTGGAGATCAGGATGTTCTTGATGTCGGCATCGGCCTGGTTGAAATGGACCTGCAGCTTGGACACCCGTTCGGACAACAGCCGCACATCGTTCAGCAATATGCCGACTTCCTTGCGGATCAGGTCGGCCTGTTCGCGCATGCGCGCATCCTTCATCACCGTCTGCATGGTGTTGATTGCCAGCATCAGAATATTGGGCGAAACCACGATCACATTGGCGCGATGGGCTTTCTGGATGACATCGGAAAATCCGTCATGCAGGTCGGCATAGAGCGACTCCGACGGCACGAACATGATGGCGGGGGTCTGTACCTCGCCGGGAATCAGATATTTCTCTGCGATGTCCGAAACATGCTTGCTCACAGTGGTGCGCACCTGCGCCAATGCAGCCTTCTTTTCCTCATCCGTAGCCGCGCGGCGCAGGCCGTCAAAACCCTCCAACGGAAACTTGGAATCGATCACCAAGAGCGCCTTGTTGCCCGGAATGCGGATGATGCAGTCGGGCCGGTTGCGGTTGGAAAGGGTGAACTGGAAATCGTAGAGCGTGGGGGGCAGCCCGTCGCGCACGATCTCTTCCATCTGCGCCTGGCCGAAGGCGCCGCGCGATTGCTTGTTGGACAGCACCTGCTGCAAGCCGACCACATGGCCTGACAAAGCCGAGATGTTTTTCTGCGCCTCGTCGATCACCACCAGCCGCTCGCCGATACCGGCGATGCTGGCGGCGGTCTTGGTGGCGCTGTCGGTCAAATTCTCGCCCATGCGCTTTTCCAGCGCCTCCAGCCGCTCGCCCAGGGTGCGGGCCAACGCCTCCTGCGCCGCCACGGTCTGGCTGAATTGCCCGCCGATTTCGCCTTGCTTGGCCAAAAGCGTATCCAGGCGCGGATCGTGCGGGAGCGGTTCCGGCTTGCGCCGCAAGGCGAAAGCCAGAATCGCCGCGCCCAGAACCACCGCAACCGCCAGCAAAATCAGTGCTAATTCCATGAATCCTTGACCCAAAAGGCGGCTGAAAGCTTGACCGCCTCCGGCGGTGCGCCTATTTCCAGCCCATGACCGTGCGCCCCATACTAACCG
Source organism: Rhizomicrobium sp. (assembly GCA_035275465.1). Classification (GTDB taxonomy): domain Bacteria; phylum Pseudomonadota; class Alphaproteobacteria; order Micropepsales; family Micropepsaceae; genus Rhizomicrobium. The sequence goes on from DATEMS010000053.1 coordinate 48,243, forward strand.
CCCCTGATCCGCGCCTCCAAGCTGTCTCTATGGATGTGGAGCGGGTGGACGACGAGATTCGAAAGCTGGTGGACGACATGGCCGACAGCATGTACCAGGCCGACGGCATCGGTTTGGCGGCGGTGCAGATCGGCGTCCCCAAGCGGGTGATCGTGATCGACCTGGACCAGAAAGAGGGCAAGAAAAATCCGGTTGCCTATATCAATCCGAAAATCCTCTGGGCGTCGGAGGAGATGGCGGTGTTTGAGGAAGGCTGCCTGTCGGTGCCGGAGATTTGGGACGATGTCGAACGCCCCGCCCGCATCAAGTGCGAATATCTGGACCGCGACGGCAACAAGCAGTTGTTGGAAGCCGACGGTCTGCTGGCCACCTGCCTGCAACATGAGATGGATCATCTCAACGGCGTGCTGTTTATCGATCATCTGTCGCGGCTGAAGAAAAGCATGGCGATCAAGAAACTCACCAAGGCCAAGAAGCTCAAGGCGGCGGGCTAAGGGGTGACACTCCGCCTGGCATTTCTGGGCACGCCGGATTTCGCGGTGCCCGCGCTTGCCGAACTGATCGCCCAGGGTCACGATATCGCCGCCGTTTATTCCCAGCCGCCGCGCCCCAAGGGCCGCGGCATGGCATTGGAGCCTGGGCCGGTGCATGCCTTTGCCGAGCGCGCCAAGCTGCCGGTGCGCACGCCGCTGTCGCTGAAGACGGCCGAAGAACAGGCGGTTTTTTCGGCACTCAATCTGGATGCCGCCATTGTCGTGGCGTACGGCTTGCTGCTGCCCAAAGCCGTTCTGGATGCGCCCAAATTGGGTTGCTTCAATCTGCATGGCTCGCTTCTGCCGCGCTGGCGCGGCGCCGCGCCCATCCAGCGGGCGGTGATGGCGGGCGACGCCGAGACCGGCGTGATGGTGATGCAGATGGAAGAGGGGCTGGATACCGGCCCGGTGCTGATGGCCGAGCGTGTGGCGGTGGGCCGCAAGACATCCGGCGAACTGACCGGCGAATTGTCGCGGCTGGGCGCCGACTTGATGGTGCGGGCGTTGGGGGCGCTGGAACGCGGCGCGGTGACGCCGCAGCCGCAACCCGAAGCAGGCGTTACCTATGCCAAAAAAATCCTCAAGGAAGAGGCTCGCATAGACTGGCATCAGTCCGCGCATGAAATCGATTGCCATATTCGCGGCCTCTCGCCCTTTCCCGGCGCCTGGACCGAGGCCAATGGCGAGCGGCTGAAAATTCTCTATGCCGAGCCGGTGGGCGGCAGCGGCCGGCCCGGCATTCTGCTGGACGATAGCCTCACGGTGGCTTGCGGCGGCGGCGCGTTAAAATTGCTGAAAGTGCAACGCGCCGGAAAATCGGCGATGACAGCGGCGGAATTGCTCAAGGGCTTTTCCCTGCCGCGCGGCACGCAACTGACCTGATGCCGCGCTATCGCCTGATCCTGGAATATGACGGCGCGCCCTTTGTCGGCTGGCAGCGCCAGGACAATGGCCCTTCGGTGCAAGGCGCGCTGGAAGTGGCAATTGAAAAGCTCTCCGGCGAGCGCGTGACGGTGACCGGGGCGGGCCGCACCGATGCGGGGGTACACGCCCTGGGACAGGTGGCGCATTTCGATCTGGAAAAACACTTCGAGCCCGGCAAGGTGCGGGATGCGCTGAATTATTATCTGCGTCCCGATCCGGTGGTGGTGCTGGAATCGGACGCGGTTGACGGTGAATTTCATGCCCGTTTTTCCGCAGCTCACCGGCATTATCTGTTCCGCATCTTGAACCGCCGCAGCCCCCCGGCGCTGGAAGAAGGCCGGGTCTGGCATGTCAGCCCCAAGCTGGATGCCGACGCCATGCATGCCGCGGCGCAATCGTTGGTGGGCCAACATGACTTTACCACTTTTCGCGCCGCCGAATGCCAGGCCCAGTCGCCGGTCAAGACTTTGGACCGGCTGGATGTGTGCCGCCGCGCCGATGAAATCCATATCGAGGCCTCGGCGCGCTCTTTTCTGCATCATCAGATTCGCTCCTTTGCAGGAACGCTGAAACTGGTGGGGGAAGGCAAGTGGGCACCGTGCGATGTCGCGGATGCCTTGGCCGCGAAGGATCGCGCGCGTTGCGGGCCTGTCTCGCCGCCGGATGGGCTCTATCTGGTGCGCGTGGATTACTGACTGCTTAGGGTGAACAATTTGCTGTATCCCACGCACGGCCAGTCCTTATAGTAGCGTTGGACCGAGATGGAATAGGCGCGTGGGCAAAAGAGGAATTTCAGAGGGCGTGGTGCACAAAGTGCCAGCGGATTTACGGAAAGCCCTTACCGCCGACAAAGCGGCGCTCGGAAAATGGGAAGATATTACGGCACTTGCTCGCAACGAGTGGATTTGCTGGATTGAATCGGTCAAGACGCCAGAGACAAGAAATCAACATCTCAAGCGAACGGTTACAGAACTTAAAGAAGGCGTGCGCCGCCCTTGTTGCTGGATGGGGTGTGTTCACCGAAAGGATAAACCACTAAGTCCTTCGCAAAAATTCCTGCTCGGTAGATCTTCTAAAAAGTGAAATGGGATAACGCTCAAGCGGTAATTGGAGAAAGGCCGCACCCCGGGGAACAAGGGTGCGTTCAAAGATCGATCAAGGTCACCGTGCCCGGATCGATCGGTTCCCCTAAGAATATCTCGCCCAGATGCGCGAAACGCCCCGGTGCGTCGGTGGCCAGAAAGCGCGGCGGTTGCGCCTCACCCGCATGCAGCAAGGCTTTCTCACGCAGGGTTACTTCCACCGCCATGGCCGTGGCCTCGGCGCTGTCGATCAACACCACATCGCTGCCCGCGACCTTGGCGATGGTCTGTTTCAGCACCGGAAAATGGGTGCAGCCCAGCACCAGGCCGCGCGGCCTGGGCATGGTGGCCAGAAGCGGGTCCAGATAACGCCGCGCCGCCAATTCGGGAAGCGGGCCGTCGCGCAAGCCTTCTTCCGCCAAGGCGACGAATAGCGGGCAAGCCTGTTGCACCACCGGCATGCGCGGCGCGATGGCCTGGATGGCGCGGACATAGGCGCCGCCTCTGACCGTGCCTTCGGTGGCGATGATCGCGATGGGGCCTTCGGGTGCGGCGGCCACGGCTGCTGCTGCGCCCGGTTCGATCACCCCCACCACCGGCAAGGGCGCAAGGGTCTGTTGCAGGATGGGAAGGGCGGCGGCGCTGGCGGTGTTGCAGGCCACCACCAACAGCTTGATGTCATGGCGCATCAGCGCCGCCGATGCCTGCACCGCATAGCGTGTCACGGTATCGGCGCTTTTGGTGCCATAAGGCAGCCGCGCCGTGTCGCCCAGATAGACAAAGCTTTCGTGTGGCAGATGCGCCTTGAGCGCGCGCATCACCGTCAAGCCGCCCATGCCGGAATCGAAAATCCCGATAGGCCTCAAAGCGGCGGCTTCGCGAAATAGGCGTTTAAAAGCGCGGCATAGATGTCGGTCAAAGCGGCGATCTCCGCCACCGGCACGCATTCATCGGCCTTGTGCATGGTGGCGCCCGCCAGGCCCAATTCCACCACCGGGCAGATATCCTTGATGAAACGCGCGTCCGAGGTGCCGCCGCTGGTGGAAAAGAACGGCGCCTGGCCGGTGATGCTGGCCACCGTGTCGCTGACCAGTTGGGTAAATTTTCCCGGCGCTGTCAGAAAGGATACGCCGCTGGTCTGGGCGGTAACGCTGACCTCGCAGCCGGATTCTTGCGCGGTGACTTCTGCGCGGTCCTTGACCCAGTTGGTCAGGCTGTCGGGCGTGTGCTTGTCGTTAAAGCGGATGTTGAAAGCCGCGCGCGCCTCTCCCGGAATCACATTGGTGGCGTCATTGCCCACATCCAGACTGGTGAAGGACAGGGTCGAGGGATCGAAATGCTCGCTACCCTTATCCAGCTTGTGGGTGGCGAGCTGGCTGACAAGCCCGGCCAAAGCGGGAATGGGGTTTTTCGCCTTTTGCGGATAGCCGACATGGCCCTGCACGCCGGTGACCGTAAGCTTGAAATTGATCGAGCCGCGCCGGCCGATCTTCAGCGTGTCGCCGGCATGGCCGACCGAAGTGGGCTCGCCCACCACGCAATGATCGATTTTTTCCCCGCGCGCCTTCAGCCATTCCAGCAGCTTGACGGTGCCGTTGACCGCCGCGCCTTCCTCATCGCCGGTGATCAAGAGACTGATGGAGCCTTTGAATTTTTCTGGTGGCTTTCCGATCTTCGCCACCGCCGCGACAAAGGCGGCGATGGCCGACTTCATGTCGGCGGCGCCCCGGCCATAGAGCAGACCATCCTTGACTTCGGCCGCGAAGGGATCGGCATTCCACCCTGTCCCCACCGGCACCACATCGGTATGGCCGGCAAAGCAGAAATGCGGGGCTGCATCGCCCAGCCGGGCATAGAGATTGTCCACATCGCCGAACGGCAGGCGATGGGTGGCAAAGCCCAGCTCCTTGAGCACCGCCTCCAGCACATCCAAAGCGCCGGCGTCCTTGGGCGTCACCGAAGGACGGCGGATCAGGGCTTGGGCCAGGGCCAGGGCGTCAATCTGCATAGACATCAGTCGCGCAGCAATTCGTTGATCGAGGTTTTGGCGCGGGTCTTTTCGTCCACCCGCTTGACGATGACGGCACAGTAAAGGTTTGGCCCTTTGCTGGACGGCAGCGAACCTGACACCACCACCGAATAGGGCGGCACCTTGCCCAGATGCACTTCGCCGCTGGCGCGGTCCACGATCTTGGTCGAGGCCGACAGATACACGCCCATGCTGAGCACACTGCCTTCGCCCACGATCACGCCTTCGGCGACTTCGGCGCGCGCGCCGATAAAGCAATTATCCTCGATGATGGTGGGCGCCGCCTGCAACGGTTCCAGCACCCCGCCCAGCCCGGCACCGCCGGAAATATGGCAATGCGCGCCGACCTGGGCGCAACTTCCCACCGTGGCCCAGGTGTCGATCATGGTGCCTTCACCCACCCGCGCCCCGACATTGACAAAAGACGGCAGCAGCACCGCGCCCTTGGCGATAAAGGCGCTGCGCCGCACCACCGCGCCGGGTACGGCGCGGAAACCGGCGGCGCGGAATTTCGTCTCGTCCCAGCCCAGGAATTTGGAGTCCACCTTGTCCCACCACACCGCCTCGCCCGGGGCGCCGGAAATCAGCTTCATGTCGTTGAGGCGGAAAGACAGCAGCACGGCCTTTTTCAGCCATTCATGAACTTTCCATTCGCCGCCGATCTTTTCGGCGACGCGCAGCGAACCATTGTCCAGTCCGTCCAGCACGGCTTCCACGGCATCGCGTTCGGCGCCCTTGGAGGTAATGCCCAATTGATCGCGCTTCTCCCAGGCTGCGTTGATGGCGGCGCAAAGGTCACTCATGGTCAAATCCTGATGCTGGAAAGAAACTGGGAGAGATTGTCGGTTTCGTGATTGATGTCGCCGGAGGAAACCTCCGCCAGCGGGCCGTGCTTGCCCCAGGGCGCGGCGGTTTTCAACCATATCGTGGTCATGCCCAAGGCGCGCGCCGGGACCAGATTGCGGGCGATATCGTCGAACATGGCGGCCCGGCGACAGGCAAGACCGGCCGCCGCCGCCACATCGGCATAGGCCTCCGCTTGCGGCTTGGGGCGGAAATCCAGGGTCCGGATGTCCCAGACATCGTCGAACAGCTGGGTCATGCCGATCCGTTCCAGAATGCGCGCGGCATGATCGCGGCAACCATTGGTGAAGACAAAGCGCCGCCCCGGCAATTTTGCGATGGCCTGCGTCAGGGCGGCATCGGGCTCCAGTCCCGAAAGATCGATGTCATGGACATAGCGCAGATAATCGTCCGGCTTGGCGCCATGCTCGCGCATCAAGCCGTTCAAGGTGGTGCCATACTGGCGGTACAGGTCTTTTTGGCGGGCATAGGCGGCCTCGCGCGGCAGCTTCAAAAACGCCATGACATAGTCGGTCATGCGGGATTCGATCTGGGCGAAGATGCCGTTGCCGGCGCGGTACAGCGTGTTGTCCAGATCGAAAATCCAGCTGTTCACATGCTGGAAATCCGGACCCAAATCCGTCATCCCCGGGGCCTGCCTTTTTACGATATCCGCGCTGTCCATCGGCGCAGAACATGGCGTGGCGCGGCCAGGGGCGCAAGCACCGTTAACGAATGTCCACCATGTCTATTTAAAGGCTGTTAAAGCGCTTTACGCCACACTGGCGGCGGACCGGGGCGAAAAACTAGGAATCGCATGGACGAGAAATCTTCCGCGCAAGCTGCCGCGCCCGGTTTGAACCCGCGCGACGCGCTCGATATTTTGGACATCCGCACCGGCAAGCCCGGCGGTTCAACCGAATTGGCGCGCCGCACCGATGCCGGCGCCGATGTGCTGCATTATCTGGCCACCCATGGCGCGGCCGCCACCCGCGCGGCGGTGGCCGCCAATATCGCGGCGCCCGCCGTCACCAACCGGCTCTTGGCCGAGGATGAATGCGAAGATGTGCGCGCCGAACTGGCGGCGAAAATCGCGCGGCTGATGCCGGGCCTTTCGGAACGCGAAAGCTCCCACATCGTGGCGCTGACGATCGAGACCCTGGAATGCCTGGCGCGCGACGCCACCGTCAGAGTGCGCGCCATCCTGGCCGAGGAGATCAAATATCTGGACTGTATTCCGCGCGATATCGTGCTCCGGCTGGCGCATGATGTGGAAACAGCGGTTGCCGCGCCCATCCTGGAATATTCTCCGCTGCTTTCCGACGCCGACCTAATCGAGATCATCGCCTGCGGCCAGGTTGAAGAAGTTCTGGCGGCCATCGCCAAGCGAAAGCCGGTCAGCGAACCGGTCAGCGAACGGCTGGTCCAATCTCTGAATGTGCCGGCGGTGGCGGCCTTGCTGGTCAATGCCGACGCCAAGATCCGCAAGGACACGATGGACCGGATTATCGATCAGGCCGAGGAAATAAGCTCCTGGCACATGCCGCTGGCGCTGCGGGCGGACCTGTCGGCGCGCGCCATCCGGCGCATCGGCAGCTTGGTCGGCGCCTCCATCCTGGAAAGGCTGGCGGCGCGGAACGATTTGTCGGACGCCACCCGCATCCATCTCAACCGCGAATTGCGGGCGCGTCTGGCGGAAACGCCGGTGGAAGCCGGCGGCGTTTCCGCCGCCGACGCTGTGGCCGCCGCCAAGAAGGACGGCCGCCTGGACAGCGCGTTCGTGGAACAGGCGGCGCAATTGGGTCAACGCGAAATCGTCATCGTGGCCCTGGCGCAGCTCGCAAATATCAGCGAGCAGGCGGTCAAGAAAATTCTCACCTCCGGCAATGCCAAGCCGCTGGTGGCGCTGGTGTGGCACACCCATCTTTCGATGCGCGCCGCCTTCAAGATCCAGACTTTCATCATGAAACTGCCGACGCGTTCGGTTCTGCCGGCGCGCGGCGGCGTCGGCTTTCCGCTCAGCAAGGAAGAGATGCGCTGGCATCTCAACTATTTCAACATCAACGCTTAATACTTCCCCCGGCGCGCGCGGAGTGCGCTTGCATGGGGTGGTTATTTGCGAAGGCCCGCCGGATCGATGGTGGCGACATAGCCGTCGAGCCCCTTGGTCGGTGTCGCGGCGAACAAGGATTCCGTCAGTCCGCGCGCGGCGCAATTCTGTGCGCCGCGAATTTCAAAAATCACGCTGGTGGTGCAGAATTTTTGGCTTCCCCCCACCAGCGTCCGGCCGTTCTTTCTTTGCGCCAAAAGAAAAACCGTGTCGGTTTTCAGCGGCGTGGTCACGGCTTTGGCGCAGGAATGGGGCTCCACGGTCCACCAGCCGCGTGACACCGCTCGGCCGCCGTCCATCATCCCCAGCGCGACCAGCAAGGCGTCGCGCGATTCATTGCAAACCGTGTAGCCGGATGGCGCGGTTTTCTTGCGGGCTTCGCGTTCCAGGGCGCTGAACAATTCGGCATTGCCGGCTTGCGCGGAAAACCGCATCCGCTTGCGAAAGTCCGCCAGCGCCGCGCCGGTGGCGGGATCGGGTTTTGCATCCAGACGGGCGATTTTATAGCCATTATCCTTGAGCAGGCGCTTGACGCCCATCAGTTGCGCCTGCGCGGCGCTCATCACCGGCTGTTCGTCGAAATTCATCGTCCAGATGCTCTTGCCGCGATTGCCCAGCGCGGCAAAGGGCAAGGCGAAGGTATCCTCACCCGTGCAATAGGGTTGGGTCACCGTCTGCTGAATCGCGAAATCGGCATCCTTGACGCAGACCGGATAGGCCCCGCCCCAGGCGCGCGATGGGCCCGAATGGGCGATGCCGGAGCGGGCATAAACCAGATAGGTCTCGGCGGTCAGCGGTTCCTTGCGCGCCCGTTGGCACTCGCCCGGCACGATGCGGGTCCAGCCCTGGGTTTGGCTGCGCGGCGATTGGATGGCCGAGGTCGCGGCATACAGAATATAGCTGGTGCGGTTGCACAAGCTCAGCGCGGCATGGGCGGGCGAAAAAAGCGCGGCTGCCATCGCCATGCTAAGCGCCGCCAGACAAGCCCGCATCATGCGGCGGTGATCAGCGTGCCTGCGCCATGCTCGGTAAAGAGTTCCAGCAGCAGCACATGGGGAATGCGCCCGTCCAGAATGACGGCGGCACGGACGCCGCCTTCCACCGCGTCAATCGCGGTTTGGATCTTGGGGATCATGCCGCCGGAAATCGTGCCGTTGGCGATCAGGGCGCGGGCCTCGCGCACCGACAGTTTGGAGATCAGCTTCTTGTCCTGGTCCAGCACGCCTTCGACATCGGTGAGCAGGATCAGGCGCTCGGCTTTGAGCGCGCAGGACACCGCGCCCGCCACCGTGTCGGCGTTGATGTTGTAGGTCTCACCCTTGCGGCCCACGCCGATGGGGGCGATCACCGGAATGGTCTCCGACTTCATGATGGAATGCAGCACCTCGGGATTGACCGTATCGGGCTCGCCGACAAATCCCAGGTCCACCGCTGTCTTCTGGCCGGTGGCGGGATCGGTGCGGGTCATCGCCAACTTGCGCGCGATCACCAGATTGCCGTCCTTGCCGGACAGGCCCACGGCGCGGCCGCCCGCGGCATTGATGCCGGTGACGATCTGCTTGTTGATGGAGCCGGTCAGCACCATCTCCACGATCTCCACCGCGGCTTCGTCGGTGACGCGCAGGCCGTCGATGAAGGTGGAGTTGATATCGAGCTTTTTCAGCATGGCGCCGATCTGAGGGCCGCCGCCATGCACCACCACCGGATCGATGCCGGTCTGCTTCATCAACACAATATCCTGGGCGAAGTCGTCGGTGCCGCTGCCGGTCATGGCGTTGCCGCCATATTTCACCACGATGGTCTTCTGGTCGTATTTCAGGATGTAAGGCAGCGCCTCGACCAGCACCCGTCCGGTCTGGCGCCAGCGCGCCAGGGTCCGCAGGTTGCGGTCTTCAGGCTCGTCGGAGGATCCGGCCATGGCGGTGCCCGTTCAAAAAGCGGCGCGTTATAACGCGGCGGGGTCCGCTTCCCAACACTTTATTGGGCCAAAGCTGCAAGATGGGTCCGCAATTCCGGAATACCCTCGCCTTTCAGGGCCGAAGTCAGCTGTACCTGCGCCAGCGCGGCGGTGTGTTGGGCGGCTTTCTTGGCCGCATCTTCCAGCGCCTTGGCGCGCTCGGCGGCCTTGAGTTCGTCGGCCTTGGTTAAGACCAGCGCGAAGGACACCGCGGCTTGGCTGAGCAGCGCCATCACCTGCTGGTCGCTATCCATCACCCCGCGCCGCGCATCGATCAACAGCAGCACGCGTCTGAGCCGCGCGCGGCGGCGCAGATAGGCAAAGATCATCTCCTGCCAGGCGTCGGATTCGGTCTTGGACCGCTTGGCGAAGCCATAGCCGGGCAGGTCCACCAGCATCAGCCGGCCACCCAGATCGAAGAAATTGATCTGACGGGTGGCGCCCGGGGTTTGCGAGACGCGCGCCAGGCTTTTGCGCCCGGTCAGGGCGTTGACCAGGCTGGATTTGCCGGCATTGGAGCGTCCGACAAAGGCGACTTCGGTCCATTTTTCCGGCGGCAGATTTTCCGCCGATGTGGCGCCCCAGACGAAATCGCAAGGACCCGCGAACAGCTTGCGCGCGGCTTCGATCTCGTCCGGCGCTGCCTCAGTCATTCGCCGCTGTGAGTTTTTTGGGCTTGTCGAACAAAGTCACTTCGACACCTTCGCGCTTCATGATGAACCATTGCTGGGCCACCGACAGGATATTGTTCCAGGCATAGTAGATCACCAGGCCCGCCGGGAAGGTGGCGAACATAAAGGTGAAGATCACCGGCATGAAGGCGAACATCTTGGCTTGGATCGGATCGGGCGGCGGCGGATTGATCTTGGTCTGCACCCATTGGGTGACGCCATAGATGATCGGCCAGGCGCCGATGGAGAAGAAGGCCAGGAAGGACGGGATATAGGCGTTCGGGTTGTACGGGATCAGCCCGAACAGATTGAGGAAGGTGGTGGGATCGGGCGCCGACAGGTCGTGAATCCAGCCGTAAAAAGGCGCATGCCGCATTTCGATGGTGACGAACAAAACCTTGTAAAGCGCGAAGAACACCGGAATGGTGAGCAGGATCGGCAAGCAGCCCGAGATGGGATTGGCTTTCTCGCGCCGGTACATCTCCATCATGGCCATCTGCATCTTCTGCGGATCGTCCTTGTGCGCCTTTTTGATCTCTTCCATCTGCGGCTGGAGCTTTTTCATCTTGCTCATGGCGCGATAGCTGGCGCTGGCCAGCGGGAAGAAAACCAGTTTGACGATGACGGTCAGGCCCAGAATGGCCAGGCCGAAATTGCCCAGCAGCTTGTTGAGATAGTCCAGCAGCCAGAAGAAAGGCCGGGTGAAGAACCAGAACCAGCCCCAATCCACCGCCATGTCGAAGTTGGTGATGTTCAAATTGTCCTGATAGCCGCGCAGGACACTGACCACCTTGGCGCCGGCGAACAGCCGGTGGGTGACATTGACGGTGGCGCCGGGCGCAATCTGGCGTCCGTTCAGCCGGTAGCTGGCTTGGTAGGCGTCCACGCCGCCGGGCGTCTTGGCGCCCAGATACTGGCCGTTGAAGGGTTGCGTCTGCGGCGGAACGATCGCCGCCATCCAATATTTGTCGGTGATCCCGACCCAGCCGCCGGTGGAAGAGAAGGCTTGCGGCGGGGTGCCGGGTTCCTTGAAATCGTCATAGGTGCCGTCGATTTCCTTGCCATTGGCGACGCCGATAAAGCCTTCATGCAGGATGAAATTGGCCTGGGTCTGGGGAATGGATTGACGTTCCACCGCGCCATAGGGAAACAGGTTCAACGCCGCGCCGGTCTTGTTGGTGACGCCGTCGGTGACGGTGAACATATACTGGTCGTCAATGGCGATGGTGCGGGTGAAAATCAGCCCGCGGCCATTGTCCCAGCTCAGCGTCACCGGCTTGCCGGGCGCCAGAACGCCGCCGCCGGTCTGACGCCATTGGCTGTTTTCGTCGGGCATGGCTTGCGCGCCCACCCAACCGAACTGCGCATAATAAGGATAGGCGGTGTTCTTGGGCGCGAGCAGAACGATTTCGGGGCTCTTGGGGTCCGCCGTCTCGTGATATTTCTTAAGGCGCAGATCATCCAGCCGCGCGCCTTTCAGCAGGATAGAACCGTCCACCATCGCGGTGTCGATGGCGACGCGCGCGCCGCCCACTTTCAGCGCCTCCGCGCGGTTCATATGGCTGCCGCCCCCGCCGATGCCGGGCAGCGATGGCGCGGCGGTTGTCGCAGCCGCCGCGGCCGGCTTGGGCTTGTCCATGCGCGTCAGCGACGCCTGGCGGGCCTGCTCGGCCTTCATCGCCGGGGTGGCGACAAAATACTGCCAAAGAAACAGCACGCCTGCCGCCAGCGCGATGGCCAAAAGAACATTCTTGTTGCCGTTCATAGAAAGCCTTTGAAGTGCCGCTTGGAATGAGGAACAGGATCTAGCCCCGAGGAACCGCCGAGCCAGGTGATGGGATGACAGCGCAAAAGACGCCGCGCCGTCAGCCACAGGCCTTTGACAGGACCATGTTGCTCAAGCGCCTCCAGCGCATAATGCGAGCAGCTGGGGGTGAAGCGGCAGACAGGGGGTATCAGCGGCGACACAAACAGCCGGTAGGCGCGGATCGGCGCGGACAAAAGCACGATGAGCAACCGGCGCATGGCGTCACACGTCTCCCGCTGTCGCGTCCAGCTTGCGATGCGCCGCTTTCAAGGCCGTGGTGATATCGGACAAAAGGGCCGGAAAAGGGCGCGCCACCGTGGTGCCGCGCGCGACCAGAACATAGTCATGGCCACCCTTTCCCAAAAGGGGCAGCAGTTGCGACGCAGCGGCGCGCAAACGGCGCTTGGCGCGGTTGCGCATGACGGCATTGCCGATCTTTTTGCTGGCGGTGAAACCCACTCTCAGATGCCATGTCCGGGTTTCGGCCTCGGGCGTGGGGCAGGTTTCCAGGGTGACGGCGCCTTCGACACGGCGGATTCCCCGCGCTGCCCGCAAGAAATCAGCGCGTTTCTTCAGATGGTCCACGATAAGTGGGATCCCGCTTGGCTTCTGGCCCGCAGGGCTCAGGCCGAGAGCTTCTTGCGGCCGCTGGAGCGGCGGCGGTTAAGGACCTTGCGGCCGCCGGCGGTGGCCATGCGCGAACGGAAACCGTGGCGGCGCTTGCGCACAAGTTTGCTCGGCTGATAGGTGCGCTTCATGGCTCTCAGGCTCCGAAAGACGGCCCCCAAAATTGAAGAAGTGGGCCGAAAAGAGCGGGGTTTTTAGGCGGGCAGGCCCCCCCTGTCAACGACCGCCGCGTTAAGGGATTGAAATAATATTTCAATTCGCCCGGCGGTGGTTCAATCCCCGATCACGACCCCGTCCCGCCGGGGGTCGGCGCCGCCGATATAGCCGCCCGGGACCTTGCGGATGCCGTGCAGGCCGCTGCCTTCCCCGGTTACCACCGTCACGTTGTGGCCCATGGCGGTCAGTCCTGGGACCAGGGCGTCATTTTCCGGCGAGCGCTCCAGGCGGGTGGGGCCATTGAGATTGATCTGACGGGGCAGGGCAATCGCCTGGGCCGGGGTCATGCCGCTATCCAGCATGGCGATCAGGGTATGGGCGACATAGCCGATAATGGCCTGTCCGCCGGGCGACCCCACCGACAGCAAAAATTTTCCGTGCCTGTCGAACACGATGGTGGGCGACATGGCCGACAGCGGACGTTTTCCGGGCGCGGGCGCATTGGCCACCGGTTTTCCGTCCAGCACCGGATCGAGCGAGAAGTCGGTCAAGGTGTTGTTGAGGAAAAATCCTTTCACCATCACCTTGGCGCCGAAGCCCGATTCCACCGAACTGGTCATGGAAAGCACCGCGCCATTTTTGTCCACGATGGTCAGGTGCGACGTGCCGTGCGGCACCGGCGAGCGTTGCGGCGCATAATCCGCGCGCTTTTGCGGCGGATCGCCGGCTTGGGCGGTGCCCATATCCTTGTTGGGATCGATCAGCGCCGCGCGGCCCGCGATATAGGATCTGTCCAGCAGGCCCGCGATCGGCACCGAAACAAAGGCGGTATCGCCGACATATTTGGCGCGGTCGGCATAGGCCAGCCGGCTTGCCTGGGTGAACAGATGCGCTTCGCTCAAGCTGTTGGGCTTGAGCTGATCAGGGGCAAAGCGTTGCAGCATGCCCAGAATTTGCACGATGGCGATGCCGCCGGAGCTGGGCGGGCCCATCGAGCATATCCGCCATTCGCGATAGGGCCCGCAGACGGGGCTGCGTTCCAGCGCCTTGAAGTTCGCCAGATCCGCCAGTGTCATGCCGCCTTGATTGAAGGGCGCATTGTGCACCTTATCGACGATCGCCTGCGCGATTTCGCCGGTATAGAAAGCCTTGGCGCCGCCTTGCGCGATGGTGCGCAGCGATTGGGCATAGTCGGGGTTCTTGTAGATCTCGCCTTGGGCCAAGGGCGTGCCGTCGGCATGATAAAAACGCGCCCTAATGTCGGGCATGCTGGCGCCACGGGTGAAGTTCTTGAGGGTGCGCGCCAGCTTGGGTCCGACCGGAAAACCTTCATCGGCCAATTTGATCGCGGGCTGAAACAGCCGCAGCCAAGGCAGCTTGCCGTATTTCTGGTGCGCCATCTCCAGCATGCCGATCACGCCGGGAACGCCCACTGACAAGCCGCCGGGAATGGCGTCGGGCTTGGTGCGCGCTTTGCCGTCCTTGTCCAGGAACATATCGGGCCGCGCCGATGCGGGCGCGACTTCCCGGCCGTCGAAGCTGGTCATCTGTTTGGTCTGGGGATTATAGACCAGCATGAAGGCGCCGCCGCCGATGCCGGAGGATTCCGGTTCGACCAAGCCCAGCACCATCTGCACCGCAATCGCCGCATCCACCGCGCTGCCGCCGGCGCGCAGAATTTCCAGGCCCGCTTGCGCCGCCAGAGGATTGGCGGCGGCGACCATTTGCTCTTTGGCGAAGGGCTGAACAAAGCCGGGCGCGACATCCGCTTTGGTGGGCGCGGTGCTGGGCAGCGCGGTCGCCAGCAATGCGGCAAGGGCGAAACGCAAAATTCGCATCAGATAGTCTCCGCGACGCTTCTATCACGGGAATGGCGCAGCAGACAGGCAACAAAAAACCCCGCCGTTGAGGCGGGGCTTTTAGCAATTTGAAGAAAGCGGTGATCAGCGCACGAAGACGCGCACTTCGCTGCTGGTGGCGGCGGGATCGGTGGTGGAGGCCACATTCAGCCGGGTGGCGGGCACGCCCATGTCGGTCATGGAACGCATGACATCTTGGGCGTGGCGGCGGGCGGTGGTCTGGGCGATCTGCACCGAGGCGGCGGTGCCGCGGGTGGGTGAAACCGCCACCACTTGGAAATTGGCGCTGGGACGATTCTGCAGCGCCTGGTTCAGCGCGGCATAGAGGATACGCTGATAGTCCACATTGGGACGGTCAAACTTCACCACCACCAAAGGGGTACCGGCGCTGGCCGCCTGCATGCCGCTGCCCAGTGCGCCCAAGCCGCCGCCATAGAAATCGCCGCTCTTGATCGCAGCGGCCAGGGTGGTGAGGTTGGCGCGCTCGGTGGCGGTATAAGCGGTCTGGCGTTGAAGGGCGTCGGAGGTTTCCTTCAGCAGGCGGTCGATCATCACAATGGTCTGGCTGGTCTGGTCTTCCAGCAATTGCAGCTGGCGGTGATCTTCATCCACCGCGCCCGACACATTGAAGGTGGCGCCAATCTGGTCCAGCGCATAATGGGCCGTGGAGCTGTCGTTGGTGACGTCGGTGCCCAGCGCGTTCAGCGCATTCACATTGGCCGACAAAGTGTCGAGCTGGCCTTGGGCGGTGTTCCATTCCGCCACCAGTTCGGGATTGCCGCGCGTGGTGCCGATCTGCAGACGGGTGGTAATGCGGGCCTTGGCCTCTTGATAAGCGCCGGCGGCGCCCGCACCCTGGCTGCGCAGCTCGCCGAGGCGGGCGGAATTGGCGGCCAAGCGCTGCTGCAGGCCGGCGACTTGGGCGCGCAGGGCTTGGATGGTCTTGTTGACGGCGGTGCCGGTATCGGCGCCTGCGTCGATGGTGACGGGATTGATGGTGGCGACCAAAGCCGAACCGGAGCCGGCCGGCGGCGTGGCCGCAAAGGACGGTGGCGCGCCCGTATCGGCTGCGGTGGGGGCATCGGCCGCGATCATGTCGCTGCCATCGCCGCCCAACATATTGTCGATGTCGGAACAGGCGGCCAGACTGAGGCCCGCCGTCAACCCAAACGCCAGAACCAGGCCCTTTTTGAGCCCATGTCTTGCTGGAATTCCCCTCATCATGCTCTCCGCTGCCCGGCGCCGCTGCCCGACCCCCACAGGCCGACCCCCTCTGGCCGACAAAGAGATCCGGCGCCAAAACCCAACCCCGGTCACATCCCGCTTTCGGCGCGACAGACCTTCGCACCCCAGTCTTAACCAGCAGGGGGGGCAGGGACAAGGGAGCACAGGGCCATGCCGGGCGGAAATCTACATGTTTCCACCGGGACTTGGTTCAATCCGGGATCAAGGGGCCCAATCTGGGTGGCATGGCGGCGGTTGTCCTTGCCTTTGGCAAGCCTCCCCCATAGGTTCGCGCCCTCAAAACGCACCCGTAGCTCAGCTGGATAGAGCACCAGACTACGAATCTGGGGGTCAGAGGTTCGAATCCTTTCGGGTGCGCCAGTTCTTTCGTCCGCTTTGCGGACGAAAGAACTGGCGCCGCCAAGCGCCCGCGCGCGACAGCGCAGTGAGGACGGGCGGACCTGGCAACGGTTTAGGTCTTCGAGTCCCTAATTGCGGACACAAAAATGGCGCAGGCAAGCGCCCATAGGCGGCGTTAGGTGGCCTAGCGACAGCGTAGTGGCCGTGCGCCGCCAGCCCCGACATCGAGGCGCCGGCTCACGCACACCAGCAACTATCTGATCGTTGAATCGCGACGGCCTTGCGAAAGCGTCTCGACCAAGCCCACAGTCCAGCACATCGGGCATCCGCGTAGCGCGACGAGGGCGGCAACGCCCGCGCCCAAGGATAGCCAAGGGTGCGCGGTCTGGTGGACGATGGCCCAAGCGAGTAGCGCCGCCGCAGCTGCGCCGCGCATCAGGTGCGCGCCGAGGCAGGCGCTCCCGAACATGCCGACTCCACGAAAGTAATTCATGTGCTCTCTCGTCCGCTGTCCTTTGTGCCGAGCAGGTATTCGCGGACCAATGTGCGGGCGCGGCGCAGGCGGCTTTTGGCCGCTTCGCGCGTCACGCCGAGCCGCCCGGCGATTTCCCCAATCGTCAGATCTTCGAGATCTCGCAGCAGCAGCACTTCGCGATGGGACGGCGAAAGCGACTCGATCGCATTGACCAAGTCCATGCGTAACTCGTCCGGCGGGACCTTTGCGAACTCGCGTGACTCTTCCAGGCTGGCGAGCTCCTCGACTCCGCGCATCAGCATCAGCGCCGGCAGCATGCAAAGGCGGGCGATGACGGTCAGTAGCCAGCCGGCGAGCGCGGCTGGACTGCGGATCGTACCCACGCGCCGGTACACGACGATGAGGGCTTCTTGCACCACATCTTCGATGACCGAGGTGCGGTGGCAACGGCGCCGGGCGTAGCGTCGAATGTCCGGCTGCAGCGCCACCAATAGCTGTGTCAGCGCGTGCCGGTCACCCGACTGTGCCGCGAGCAAGAGATCGTCTGATACGCGCGCCAAGGCGGTCACCCCTTCAGTGGCTTGCGCCCGGCGATGGCGCAGGCAGGGCAATAGCCGAACACGCCGGTGACCAGCGTCACGACACCCGCGCCGCTGAGCAGTAGCCCGAGCGGCGAAGCGTGCAGCGCAACCACGCCGCAGATGAGCATCAAGCCTCCGCCGATCAGCCTGGCTGCGCGCTCCCACCCGCCAACGTTCTTCCTATACCACATGGTTCTGTGCTCCGGTTCGTGACGCGCCGCTATGGCGCATTCACCCAGATAAGAGGGCGCAAACCCGGCGCCGGGGTCGCGGCACAAAAAATAATTTGAGGGGGGGTAGTTTCAGCAGGCTGGCGTGGGCGTCGGGTGCGGGCCTGGGCCGCTGAGGAACGCCGGCATCGCCTAACCCGTCACGCTCGCATAGTCGCAAACACCAGAACGTGGCTCGCCGGTGAAACGCTCATCCGTGACATTCCAAACGGACTCTCAGAGATTTTGATCCCTTCTGGAAGCCAGGACGAGCTTCTTAACGAGCCCGTCAGGGATTGGCTGGCTCGGCGAGAAGGTGACGCCAGTCTTGGTAGATTTGAGCCCGGCCGCGGCAATGTCGTCGGCATGCGACTTGATGGCGGAAGGAGATAGATAGAGGCCGCATTGCTTACTGAACGCTGCATAACCTGCGATGATGGATTGTCCGATCCTGAACCCTGGCATTTTATAGGCGATGACTTCTTCAGCGTCAGGCAGCGCGCGCGCAAGTTGGGTGCGCAATCGAACCAGCAGAGGGCGGAGGTCTTTAGGAGCCTCAGCTATGTAGGCGTCGTGATCCGCAAACATGGTCAGACCAGGATTATGCTAGCGCGACATCCAAGGCAAGCATCCATAGGCGGCGCTAGGCGGTTAGCGGCAGCGTTAACCGCGCGTCGTGCGCCGCCTTCTGGTAGCCTTCCAAAGATTAGTCCTGGCCAAATGCGGGATGATAGTCCACCTCGCCGGCGACAATGCCTTCGCCAAACTTCAGACGCATGAAGAACGCTGGCGGCACCCCATTGTATTGTAATTCGCTGTCTTTCTCGAACCCAAAGCGTTGGTAGTAGGCAGGTGCGCCGACCACGACGCAACCGGCTGCACCTTGCAGGCGCAGCTTCTCCAACCCGCGTCGGATCAGTTCGCCGCCGATCCCCTTGCCTTGGTGTTGGGGCCGGACCGAAACTGGCCCGAGCCCGAACCAGCCCATATCCGCTCCATCAATGGTGACGGGCGAAAAGGCAATGTGGCCGACGATCTCGGCGCCTTCAGTGCCGACCAGCGACAGCGTGAGCGCCCCTGCGTCCCGCAATCGGCCGACGATCAAGGGCTCGGACGGGCGGTCTTGCTCCGCTTTCGTGAAAGCCGCGGCAATGACATCCGCGATGGGGACGATATCGCCTACCCGCTCTTCTCGTATCATCATGTCAGATTCTACCTATTATCGCGGTAAGGGCGGACAGAGCGGCGCCCTACGAGATGCAGTATGGACTGGAGGCTGCGCGGCTTGAAGAGGCGCGCAAGCTCGATGCGGACGGTTTCGATAGCTATCCGGCGCGCTTGGCCTTGGGCTGACTGTGCTGTTTGCGGAAATCCTTGAGCAGTTGGCGCAGGCCCGGCTCCGCGACTTTGGCGATGGCTTGTTCAATCGGACACCAGTGCAACTCCCGGGCATTCTTTTCCGGCCAATCGTCCAGTTGCTTGGTCACCGCCAGCGCAAAGACCTCGACGCTGCATGGCATGCCGCCGCCATCCTTGCGTGCTTTCAGATAGTGATAGGCGCCGATGGGCTGGGCGCTGATCTTGCCGGTGACGCCGGCTTCCTCGAAGGCCTCGCGGGCGGCATTGTCGGCCGGGCTTAATTCGGCCTCGGGCCAGCCCTTGGGCAAAATCCAGCGCCTGGTGTTCAGGGAAGTGATCAGCAGGACTTCCAGGGTCGAGGCCCGCTTGGGCGCGGGGCGCCAGCAAAGCGCCGCCACCTGTTTGCCATGCTCGCGAAAAAGAGGATCGCCCGGCATTGCCCTGCCCCCGTGATTCGAGGGGGGCATTCTACGATTCATCTGTCTACGTCCCAACAGGCTGGACCCGCAAAGCTTAACGCCTGGAGTCCTGGTTCGCCGCGCCATTTTCTGAAAAAATCGATTCGGATCTTCCGGATGGCGCTTTAAGACATGCCCAAGGCGCCGGCGCCCTGCGCGCGACTGTCACAATTCTCCGCCCCTGTCTGCGCCCTTGGGGATTGCTTGTCATCCGGCAGGCCATATTTCCAGCACCGTTGCGTGCTACGCAATGGAGTAGGGGCTATTAGACCGCGCGCGGTCCGGCGAAGGATTTTCCATGAATCGCAGACATCTCCTGCTCGGCGCGAGCGCGCTGACGGTTTGGTTCGGCCCGGCGGCGCGGGCCGCCAATGCAGCTGAGATTTTCATCAGCGCCAATATTCAGGCCGGCTTCGATATTCTCAACGATCAGGCGGTAACAGCGGGGCAGCGGCGCGAGCGGTTCGCCGCTTTGCTGCTCGGCCTCACCGATGTGCGGCGTGTGGCGCTGTTTCTGCTGGGACACTATGCGGCGCAAGCGGCGCAAGCCGATCTCGACGCCTATGTCGCGGCCTATCAAGACCATGTGTTGGCGATGTATCAGTCCTATTTTGCGCGCTATGCGGGACAGAGCTTGCGCGTCACCGCGTCGCGCGAGCGCGCCCCCAATGACTTTGTGGTCACGACCAGCATGACGGGTGCAAACAGCACGCCTCTGCCGATCGATTTCCGTGTGCGCACAGATGGTCCCAAGCCCATTCTGGTAGACCTTGGCGTGGGCGGCGTGTGGCTTTCCTTGGCGCAGCGCGACGAATTCCTTGCCGTGCTGGCGCAGCATAACGGCGATATCAAAGCCTTGTCCGTACATTTGCGCGCCGCTCAATCACGCTGACACGCTGGTGTCCCGATTCTGAAATTCGCATGATCTCTATATCGCCCTCCAGGCGAATTTCAGAATCGAAGGACACCAGCAACTTATTGAATCTAGTGTCGTTTGGTTTCGAAGTTCGCCCCAGAGGCCGATACTGATGATATGGCGAACTTCGAAACCACGACACTAGGAACTTTTGTTCCGCAAAGTTGCAGCTTGAGTTTTCACGAGTACGCGGTTATCTCCCCGCCGCTGGGGTGCGTAAGCGTGGCGCCATTTGGTTCCACGGCAACGAAAAAAGTTTCGCGCGCCCGTTCAGCCTTTCCAATTCCGCTTGTTTCACGCTGGCCCACTGGGGAGATGTTGTGTCTAATTCCAAATCTGTTGCGGTTGCCAAACATTCCGCGCGCGCTTTTACCTACACCCTGCTGTTCGGAGGGCTCACGGTCGCGGCATGGCTGGCGACCCAGCGCATGGATTTCGACATGCGCCGGCCCGTATCGGTCGAGCCTCCCTCGTTGAGCCAAGCGATGCGCGCCCCGGAGCCGGCGCAGCCTTCAGCGTATGACGAAGAATCCGCCATGTCGGCGGCGCAGTTGCTCAATCGCTGGGACAGCGTGATCGGCGAAGCCTCGCGGCGGTTCCGTGTGCCCAAGGCCTGGATCCGCGCCGTGATGCGCCAGGAAAGTGGCGGCCGCACCATGCTGGGCCACAATCAACCGATCGTCAGCCGCGCCGGCGCGATTGGCCTGATGCAGGTTTTGCCCGCCACCTACGCCGAGATGGCGCAGGAGCATGGACTGGGCAGCAACCCGTTCGATGCCCGCAACAATATCATGGCGGGCGCCGCCTATTTGCGCTGGCTGCGCCACAAGTATGGCTATCCGGCGATGTTCGCGGCCTACAATGCCGGACCCGGGCGGCTGGAGGATCATCTGCAGCGCGGCGTGCGCCTTCCCCTGGAGACTCGCGCCTATGTGGGCGGCATCGCCAAGGCCTTGAAGCTGCAGACTGCGAAACTTCAGATCGGCAAAAGCGGGCTGGATCTGGTTCGCCTCACCCGCCCCGACGGTGCGCCGGTCAGAATCGACCCCGCGCAGGTCATAGCGGTCCGCGCGGCCGAGCCGGGCGAATTCGCCCCCAGCGTTAAAACCGTTCTGGTCTTGGGCAAGCGCAAGCAACAGGGCATCCGCGAGGATGTGCTGGCCGTCACGGCCGCGGTCCGGGCGGCGGGCAAGACGATCTAGTGTCCCGATCCCGAAATTCGCTAAGAGCCTGATATCGATGATAGTGCGAACTTCGAAACCGCGACCCTAGCGAAGCTGTGTTGGCCGGGTAATATCCGTTCTCAAACCCAAGGGGATGGATATGCGAAACGCTTTTTCTTTTGGTGCGCTGATCCTGTTTTGGGCACTGCCCAGCTTGGCGCTGGCGGGGCCGTTCGATGCGCCCAGCAAATTGCCCTATCTGGCCCCGCCCTTCGATGTCATCAAAGACGGCGACTATCAGCCCGCCATCCAAAAGGGCATGCGTGAGCAGCGCACGGAAATCGCGGCGATTGCCGACAACAAGGCCGCCCCGACATTCCAAAACACCATCGTGGCGATGGAGCGCTCCGGACGGATGCTGGAGCGGGTGAACAATGTCTTTCTTGCCGTGGTCCAGGCCAACACCAATCCCACTTTGGACAAAGTGCAGACCGCAGTGGCGCCCCTGTTGGCGGCGCATACCGACAGCATCTATCTCAACGCCAAGCTGTTTGCCCGGGTCAAGGCGCTCTATGACCAGCGCGCCAGCTTGAAGCTGGATGCGGAAGCGCTTCAGGTTTTGACGCTCTATTACCGGCAATTCGTTCATGCCGGCGCGAATCTTTCGCCCAAGGACAAGACCCGGCTGCAACAGATCAACCGCCGCGCCGCCACCCTCGAGACCGATTTTCAGCAGAAGCTGGTGGCCGGGGCCAAGGCGGGTGCGCTGGTTGTCAGCGACAAGCGCCAGCTTGCCGGATTGAGCGAAGCGGAAATCGCCGGCGCAGCGCAAGCGGCCAAGTCGCGCGGGTTGAGCGGCAAATATGTCATCCCGCTGCAGAACACCACCCAGCAGCCCTTGCTGGTATCGTTATCGAACCGTGCCGTGCGCGAAAAACTTTTCCAGCAGAGCTGGACCCGCACCGAAAAGGGCGATGCCAACGATACCCGCGCCATCATCCAGCAACTGGCGGTGTTGCGCGCCGAAAAGGCCAAGTTGCTGGGCTATCCCAACTATTCCGCCTATGCGCTGTACGACCAGATGGCGGGCAGCCCGCAGGCGGTGGAAAATTTCATCCGCCAGTTGGTGCCTGCGACCCGCGCCAAGGCGGCACAAGAAGCAAAATTGATTCAGGCTGCCATCGCCAAAGACGGGCAGAAATTTGCGCTCAAGCCTTGGGACTGGCAACACTATGCCGAACGCGTGCGCAAGGAGCGTTATGACCTGGATGAAGAAGCGCTCAAGCCCTATTTCGAATTGAACAAGGTTTTGCGCGACGGCGTTTTCTACGCCGCCACACGGCTCTATGGCATCACCTTCAAACAGCGCAAGGACGTCCCCGTCTATCATCCCGATGTGACGGTGTTCGAAGTGTTCGAGGAAAACGGCGCGCCGCTGGGGCTGATGTATTTCGACTTTTTCAAGCGCGACAACAAAACCGGCGGCGCCTGGATGAGCAATTTCGTCGGTCAGGCAAAATTGTTCGCCACCAAGCCGGTGATCTTCAATGTCGCCAACTTCCCCAAGCCCGCGCCTGGCCAACCTGCGCTGATCAGCTTTGACGATGTGGGCACCATGTTCCACGAATTCGGCCATGCCCTGCACGGCCTGTTCGCGAACCAGACTTATCCCTTGGTGTCGGGCACCAATGTGGCGCGCGACTTTGTGGAATTTCCCTCGCAGGTCAACGAGCACTGGGCGCTCTATCCCGACGTGCTGAAGCATTATGCGGTGAACCATAAGACTGGCGCGCCGATCCCCCAGGCGCTGGTGGATAAGATCAAGCGCTCCGAGACTTGGGGCCAGGGCTATGCCTTGGGCGAATTGCTGGCGGCGTCGCAATTGGACATGCAATGGCACACCCTGCCGCCGGGCTCGCCCAAGCAGGATGTGGATCGGTTCGAGACCCAGGCCTTGAAGAATACCGGAACCGATTTTCCCAATGTCCCCACCCGCTACCGCTCCAGTTATTTCCTGCATATCTGGGCCAATGGCTATGCCAGCGGCTATTACGCCTATCAATGGACATCCATGCTGGATGCCGATGCCCGGGCTTGGTTCACCGCCCATGGCGGGCTGAGCCGGAGCAACGGCCAGCGGTTCCGCGACCTGATCCTGTCACGGGGCCATACCCTGGACTACGGGCCTATGTTTCGGGCGTTCTATGGCAAAGACCCCGATATTGGGCCCTTATTGGAGCGGCGTGGGCTGATACCTCCGAAATAGACCCTAAGGCCGGGAACTTTCTTTGGCTTTGTACGTTGTCGGACAAATAGGCCGTGTTCGTGGCCTGGCTGGGCGCAGGGGGCAACGTGTTCGGGCGAGTGTGCAAGGTGGTATCCGCCGGCCTTTGGCTGGCGGCCGGTTTGTTAACAAGTGGGGCCCAAGCCCAGCCTGGGCCCGATGTTCGCCAGATGAGTATCGAAGAGCTGGCCAATGTCGAGATCACCTCGGTCTCCCGCCGGCCTGAGCCACTGGCCAAGGCGCCTGCGTCCGTCTTCCTGATTTCATCGCAAGACATTCGCCGTTCCGGCGCCCTCAATCTGCCGGAGGTGCTGCGGCTCGCGCCCAATCTGGAAGTCGCGCGCATGAACGCCTTTACCTATACGATTTCCGCCCGGGGATTCAATTCGCCGATATCCTCCAACAAGCTCCTGGTGTTGGTGGACGGCCGCAGCGTTTATTCCCCGCTGGCCAGCAGCGTGTTCTGGGAAAATGTCGATGTGCCGCTCGCCGATGTCGCCCGGGTCGAGGTGATCAGCGGGCCGGGCGGGACTTTGTATGGCGCCAACGCCGTCAACGGCGTGATCAATGTTGTGACCAAGGATTCCGCCCAGACCCAAGGCGCCCTGATCGATGCCACCGCCGGCACCACCGACATGAAAATCATGGGCCGCTATGGCTTCATTCCCTGGGACGGCGGTTCGCTGCGTCTCTACGGTCAGGCGAGCCACGCCAACAGCCTGTCGCGCGTTTTAACGGTGGACACGTCCCGCACCGCCTGGGCCCGCAACCAGGGCGGGTTTCGCTTCGATCAGAAGTTCGAAACCGACAGCTTCACGCTGCAAGGCGATGTGTTTGCCAACCATACCCCGGCAATGGACCTTGAAAAGGCGCGGGGGTTCAATCTGACGGGACGCTGGAGCCATATCTTTGAAAGCGGCTCCAGCCTGGAGCTTCAAATCTATCGCGATGAGAATAGCCGCGCCCTGCCGGGCCGGGGGCGCGAACAGTTGGATACCTCCGCCATTCAAATACAGCACAATACATCCTTGGGATGGAACGATAACTTTATTTGGGGCGCCGAAGTTCGCCGTTCCAAGGAATCCTTCTATTCCACCGGCCTATTCAGTTTTACCAATCCTACCGGCAATGTGGATGTCGAGAATCTGTTTTTTCAAGATTCCTTCAGGCTGCTGGACGATCTGAAGATCACCACCGGCATCAAGATCGAGAATAGTTCTTTCTCCAATGTCGATTTTATGCCGGATTTGCGGCTCGCTTGGGAATTTACCGACAAGGGTCTTTTATGGTTCGCGGTGAGCCGCGCGGTGCGCACGCCGTCCAAACTGGACCGCGAATTGGCGGCCCCCGGTATTTTATTACCGGCGCCGCGCTTTCATTCCGAAAAGCTCACCGCCTATGAATTGGGCTATCGCGGCGAACCGTTGCCGCAGCTATCGCTGTCGGCGGCGCTTTTCTACAACTATTATGACGACATCCGGACCACGCATGCCAATCCGGTTACCATCCTTCCCATCCAGCTGCGTAACGGCATTGTGGGCGATAGCTATGGGTTCGAGGCTTGGGGAAAATACGGGCTGCTGGATTGGTGGCGGCTCAGTTTCGGCTTTTCCTGGATGCAGCGGGTGCAAGGGCTCAAGCCGGGCCGCGACGATATCGGCAATGGCCAAGCGCTGGGGCAGGATCCCTCGTATCAGGCGCAATTGCGCTCGGAAATGAATATACTCGACAATTGGGAGTTCGACGCCGGACTGCGCGCCATCGGTCATGTCGAGATGCGCAATCCCGCAACGGGCCAGACGCGGGTTGTAACGGGATCTTATGTCGAGGTCGATTTGCGCATAGGCTGGCATGTCACCGACACGACCGAAATCTCGCTGATGGGGTTCAATCTGTTGCATCAGAACCACCTCGAAGCCAACGATCCTTCCAGCTCTCGGCCGCAATATGTGCCGCGGTCCTTCATGCTCAATCTGCGGCAGAGTTTTTAACATGCGCGCCCGGGGCTTTCTTATCACGGTCTGGGGGATAGCGGCCATGCTGCTGTCCTCAGACCTGTTGGCGGCGGATTCGCTGGAATACACAGTCAAGGCGGCCTATCTGCCCAAATTCATTCCTTTCATCGATTGGCCCGATTCCGCCTTTGCGTCTCCCACCGCGCCGGTGACCATTTGTGTGGTGGGCCCCGATCCTTTCGGCGGCAAACTGGAACAGGCCATTGGCGAGCTCAAGGCGGGTGATCGGGCGATTGTGGTGCGCTATCTCCCTGTGCCCGATGCGTCCGCCTCCTGTCATCTGATTTTCCTGGGGCCCGCCAATTCCGCTCTGGCGGGCAGCACGCTGGACGCCGTCAAAGGCCGGCCGGTGGTGACGGTGACCGATTCCGGCCTTCGGACACGCGGCGTCATCAGCTTTGTGATCCAGGCCAACCATGTGCGCTTCGACATAGACGATGCGGCCGCGGCGCAAGGCGGCCTGACGATCAGTTCCAAGCTTCTCAAGCTTGCGCGTGCCGTGAAGCAGCGGGAGCAGCCTTGACGACGTGGCGTGGTCTTAGTCCATCCCTGATCGGTGCCTTGGTAGCGGCTGTCATCCTGGTCGCAGCCGGGGTTCTGATGGCATCCTATCAAGAACAGCTCTACAGCGAGCAGCAAATCAAAAGCGTGCGGGAGCAGGCGCAAATCTTAGCCGCCAGCGCCGCCGCGGCGATCCTGTTCGGCGACCGGCGCGCGGCCCAGGAATATGTCGATGCCTTGCGCGTGAACCCGGAATTGCAGGCGGCGGCCATCTATGGCGACAAGGGTCGCCTCATGGCGGGGTTCACGCGGGGCGCCCGGCTGCCTTCGTCCTTGACGGCGCCTCGATTGATGTCGGGATCGGGCTATGTCGACGTCGCGGTTTCGGCTGGGCCCGGTAGCACGCGCGCCGGCATTGTGCTGCTGCGGGCCGTCACCGAACCGGCGAAACGCCGCTATGTCCGCTATGCCGGATTGATTCTTTTGGTGACCATGGGCGCGTTGGCGATCGCGGTGTTGACCTTCGCGCAGGCTCAACTGTCGCGCCGCGCTCAGCAGCTTGTCAGCATCAATGTCCGCTTGCAGGAGGAAATGGAGGAGCGGCGCAAGACCGAGGAGGCGCTGCGCCAAAGTCACAAGATGGAGGCGGTTGGCCAGCTCTCGGGCGGCATCGCGCATGATTTCAACAACCTGATCATGATCGTGAAGGGGAACCTGCGGCTGTTACGGCGCAAATTGGACAATGAGACCGGCCCAACCGCTACCTATATCGCCAGCGCCGACGAGGCGCTGGACCGCGCCGCCAGTCTCACCCAGCGCATTCTGGCTTTTTCGCGCCGCCAGCCCTTGACCCCGCAGCGCGTTAAACTGGGCACGTTGGCACAGGGCCTGACGGAACTGCTGCGTCATTCGGTGGGCGAAAAGGTGGAAATCGCCATGCGGTTGCATGGGACTTGGCCTACCCTGTGCGACGTCAACCAGATGGAGAATGTGATTCTCAATTTGGCCATCAACGCACGCGATGCCATGCCTAAAGGGGGGCAACTGATCATCGAAACGCGGGACATGACCTTTTCCGCGCCACCGCCGGATGTCGAAACGCAGAATTTTCTGGCTGGCGACTATGCCGCCTTGGCGATGATCGATACCGGCGTCGGCATGACCGATGAGGTTCGCCGCCGCGCCGTGGACCCCTTCTTCACCACCAAACCGCAGGGTAAGGGCACCGGCCTGGGTCTGTCCATGACCTTCGGTTTTGTGCGCCAATCCGGCGGCCATCTCATGATCGAGAGCGCCCCGGGCCGGGGCACCACCGTTACCATTCTTATGCCGCGCGACCGGGAGGCAACATGAGTCAGAAAAAACCCATTTTGGTGGCCGAGGATGAAGCCATGCTGCGCGTCATCGCCGTGGAGATGCTGGAGGATGCCGGGTTTGAGGTCTTCGAGGCCTGTGATGGCGTGGAAGCGCTGGAACTTTTAAAGGCCAATCCCCAGATCGAGCTATTGGTCTCCGACATCAAGATGCCGCGCATGGACGGTTATGCCCTGGTCGAGGCGGGACTGGTGGTCCGCCCCGATCTCAGAATTCTGCTGATGACCGGCTATTCTCAAGATGCGCCGTCGCAAAGACTGAAAACACGCGACATCCAAATTCTGCACAAGCCGTTCAATTTGGAAAAGCTGTGCGCCCTGGCGGTGGAAATGACCGCCTAGTGTCGTGGTTTCGAAGTTCGCCACATAGTTGATATCGGGCTCCGTGCGAACTTCGAAACCAAAACGACACTAGAATCAATATTTTACTAGTGTCCCTCGATTCCGAAATTCGCCCAGAGCCTGATATGAGGTCAAGCGAATTTCGGGATCGGGACACTAGCGTTACCGCTTTGCTTTTCTCTTACTCTTCTTAGGCACCTTTCTTAGGCACCTTTTGTCCGGCCTTGCGCGCCTGCGACAGGCCGATGGCGATCGCTTGCGCCTTGCCTTTTACCGTTTTGCCGGAACCGCTTCTTAGCGTGCCCTTTTTGCGCTCATGCATTGCCGTCTCGACTTTTTGGGAGGCGGCCTTGGAGTATTTGCGGGTCATGGCGTTTTCTCCGATTGGTTCTTGATTGCAGCCAGTTCAGACGTAACCAGAAAAAGAAATTCACGTTCCGGAACGGGAACGCCCGCCACGGGTTGCCATGATGCGTTAAGTTTTTCGGAGTTCCGTCCATGATGATAACTTTGTCGCGCCTGTACTCCGATGATGGGGTGGCGCGCGCGGTGGTGGATGAACTCAAGACGACAGGATTACCGGAGGACGATATCGGTATCATTGCGCCGTCTCACAGTCTGGCGCGCAGCGCGCGGCTGGAAAATGCCGGCCAGCAAAATTCCCACCTGCAAGATGCCTACCTGCAAGATGCCAGCGACCGGATCGGCCGCGATGGCGACGGGCGGGATGATCGCGGCCGGACGGTCAACCGCAGCGCCGGCATCGGCGCGGCGCTGGGCGGCGCGGCAGGATTGCTGGCGGGATTGGGCGCCTTTGTGTTGCCGGGTATCGGCGCCGTGGTGGCGGCGGGTTGGCTGGCCAGCGCGCTGGCCGGTGCGGTGGCCGGCGGAGCTGCGGGCGGCGTGGTCGGCGCTTTGATCGAGGCCGGTATCAGCGAGAATGATGCGGCGGGCTATGCGGAAGGGGTGCGGCACGGCGGAACTTTGGTAACCATCCGGGTGATGAGCCAGGATAGGGCCTTCTATCAGGACATATTGACCGGCCATGGCGCGCCGGCGCTGCGTGGCGATTTCGATCCCGCGGGTATGCCGGGTCAGCCGCGCGATGCGGCAGGGTTGCACGTCAAGCGGCCATAAGCGCCTTTAGCGGCAAGGCGTTGCTCAAAAAGATTTCACCGCACCCTATCGTCCGCTAACGAAAAGTTCGGCGGCAAGTTCCATCTGGTTCCAACTTGCTCTAGAAGGCGGCCATGAGCCAACCTGCCTTCATTGCCGCGGACTGGGGTACCAGCCGGTTGCGGCTCTATCTCTGCGACACGGGCGGACATGTGCTGGCGCGCGCCGAAGGCGAAGGCGCTTCGGTCCCCGATTGCGCCGCCCGCTTTGCCGTTGCCGTGGCGGCTTGGGACAAGGCGCATGGCGTGTTGCCGGCGGTGCTGGCCGGCATGGTGGGTTCCACCATCGGTTGGCGCGAGGTGCCCTATTTGAAATGCCCGGCCAAGCCCAGCGCCATCGCGGATGCCGCGTTGCGGTTCCAAGACGGTGGCCGCGCCGTTGCCATTCTTCCCGGACTGTCCTGCAAGAGCGGGACAGGCGCCCCCGATGTGATGCGCGGGGAGGAGACCCAGATTTTGGGCGCTTTGCGCCTCTACCCGCACTTGGCCAAAGGCCGTCATATTTTTTGCCTGCCCGGCACCCATGCCAAATGGGTGGCGGTGGCGGACGGCGCGGTGCTGCAAATCCAAACCGCCCTGTCGGGGGAATTGTTCGAACTGCTGCGCCGCCATAGCGTCCTGGCCCGTGACAGCCAGGAGGTGGACGCGCAAAGCCCGGCCTTCGCGCTGGGGCTCGATTTCGCGCGGCAAAACCGCAAGGCCGATTTGCTGCATCTGCTGTTCAGCGCGCGCAGCCGGGTCGTTACCGGCGAAATGGCCAAGGGCGACGCCGCGTCCTATTTGTCGGGGCTGGTGCTGGGCAAGGATATCGGGACGGCGCAAATCCTGCTCGACATCAAGGGGCCGGTGCAATTGATCTGCACGCCGTCCCTGGCCTCGCTTTATGCCAAGGCGCTGAGTATCTATGATATGGAAAGCGCGGTGATGGATGGCGACCGGGCGGCCCTGGCGGGTCTTGTCCACGCCCATGCGGAAATTTTTTCATGATGACGGATTCTGTTTTGGCCGAATTGCCCATCGTGGCGATCCTGCGCGGCGTCACGCCCGCCCGGATCGAAGGCGTTGCGGAGGCGCTGTTTGAGGCGGGATTGCGCGCCATTGAAGTGCCGCTGAATTCGCCTGATCCGTTCAAAAGCATCGAAATTCTCGCCAAGACGTTCGGCGCGCGCTGTCTGACGGGCGCGGGGACGGTGCTGACAGCGGCCGATGCGGACCGGGTGGCTGATGCCGGCGGCAAGCTGATGGTGACGCCGAACACCGATATGGCCGTGATCGCGCGGGGTGTGGCCAAAGGCCTGACGGTGATGCCCGGTTTCTATACCCCCAGCGAAGGCTTCGCGGCGGTGGCGGCGGGGGCGAAGTACCTCAAGCTGTTTCCGGCCTCAACCGGCGGCATCGCTCACCTGCAGGCGATGCTGGCTGTTTTGCCGAAAGCCATTCCGGTCTATGCGGTGGGCGGGGTTGGCGCGGGCAATATGTCGGAATGGCGCAAAGCAGGCGCCGCCGGCTTCGGGTTGGGCTCGGAATTGTTCAAGCCCGATTTCAGCGACGCCGAAATTTTGACCCGCGCGCGCAAATGCGTGGCTGCTTTTAAGGCGGCAAGCTAAGGAATTTAGGGCTGTTTCGGCACGGGCCTGAAAAGCCCTAGGAAACCGGAAAAATGCCGCCGAAAAGCGGGTTTTTTGTCGCTTGGGAACGGGGTTCACTTTTGCGCGAAATTGGCTAAGGTCCCCGCCCCATGGAACCTTTCAACAAGCTCGCGGGCGTCGCCGCCCCCCTGAACATGATCAATGTCGACACCGACATGATCATTCCCAAGCAATATCTGAAGACCATCCATCGCACCGGGTTGGGTAAAGCGCTGTTCGACGAGATGCGCTTTAATCCCGACGGCAGCGAAAAGCCGGATTTCGTGCTGAACAAGCCCGCCTATCGCCAGGCCAAGATTTTGGTGACGGGGGACAATTTCGGCTGCGGTTCCAGCCGCGAGCACGCGCCCTGGGCGCTGTTGGATTTCGGCATCCGCTGCGTCATCGCGCCCAGCTTTGCCGACATTTTTTACGGCAATTGCTTCAAGAACGGCATCCTGCCGATCAAGCTGCCGCAAGAACAGGTCGACAAATTGATGGACGATGCGATGCGCGGCGCCAATGCCATCATCTCCATCGATCTGGAGAAACAGGAAATCCGCGGTCCCGACGGCGGCCTGATCACGTTCGAGGTGGATGCGTTCCGCAAGCAGTGCTTGTTGAACGGTTGGGACGATATCGGACTCACCATGCGGGCGGGCGAGAAGATCGACAGCTTCGAGAAAAATCAGCGCACCCAGGCGCCCTGGCTATAAGCGAACGAGCCTCTTCATGAACGAGTACAAGCTGCTTTTGTTGCCGGGCGACGGTATCGGTCCAGAAGTCCTCGACGCCACCATGCGGGTGGTCGGCTGGTACGGGCAAAAAGGCCTGCCCTACAAAACCGAAGAGGCGCTGCTGGGCGGCGCGGCGATCGACGCCACCGGCCGTCCCGATCCCGACGAGACCTTTGTGAAAGCGATTGCCGCCGATGCGGTGTTGATGGGCTCGGTGGGCGGTCCCAAATGGGATGGCTTGCCGTTCGAAAAACGCGCTGAACGCGGGCTTTTGCGCGTCCGCAAGGATATGGGCGTCTACGCTAATTTGCGTCCGGCCTTGTGCTTTGACGCGCTCAAGGATGCCTCCACCCTCAAGCCGGAAATTGTCTCGGGCCTGGATATCCTGATCGTGCGCGAGCTGATGGGCGGGGTTTATTTCGGCGAGCCCAAAGAGACCACCAGCTTGCCCGACGGCCAGAAGCGCGCGGTGGATACCGGTGTTTATACCACCAGCGAGATCGAGCGAGTTTGCCGCGTCGCCTTCGAGATGGCGCGGCTGCGCTCGGGCAAGGTGCACAGTGCCGAAAAATCGAATGTAATGGTCACTGGCGTGTTGTGGAAGGAGGTCATTACCGCCCTGCACAAGCGCGACTATGCCGACGTGGAGCTGCATCACATCCTGGCCGACAATGCCGCCATGCAGCTGGTGCGCAATCCCAAGCAGTTCGATGTTTTGGTCACCGACAATCTGTTCGGCGATGTCCTGTCGGATGAGGCGGCGCAACTGACCGGTTCCATCGGCATGTTGCCGTCCGCGTCTTTGGGCGACAAAAAGCCCAACGGCTTGCCGTCGGCGCTGTATGAACCGATCCATGGCTCGGCGCCCGATATCGCGGGTCAGGGTCTGGCCAATCCTATCGCGTCTATTCTGTCCTTCGCCATGTGCCTGCGCTATTCCTTCGGCCTTAAGGATGAAGCGGCGCGGCTGGAGAAAGCGGTGGATACCGTGCTGGCCGATGGCTACCGGACGGGTGACATCATGCAGCCCGGCATGACCAAGGTCGGTACCACCCAGATGACGGATGCGATCATCAAGGCGCTGGACAGGCTGGCCTGATAGCGCATGCGGCGCTATTGTTGCCTTGCTTGATGCAAGGGGGGCGTTGATGCGACACGGCTTTGCAGCGATTTTCGCTGTTACAGTGCTATTGGCAATTCCATCCGCGTCCGCGCAGGACGACGGCGGATGGATCAACCGGATTGCCGTCGAACGCCTGGTGCCGCCGCCACCGGCGCGGGGTTCGCGCATCGAACAGGACGAGATCGCGGAAATTTATCGGGTGCAGAGCCTCGCCACGCCGGCGGCCAAGGCATTGGCCAAGCACGACAATGACGTGGAGGATCCGACCATCTTCGCCGGGGTGATCGGCCCGCGATGGGATCTGTCGCAATTGCCCAAAACCAAATTTCTGCTGAAAAAAGTGATGGACGTGGATCGCGCTGATTCCAGTTCGGCTAAGAAATATTACCAACGGCCTCGTCCCTGGATGGTCGACCCGAAAATACAGACCTGTGCCAAGCACCGTGACGGACCGGCGCTGAACTCCTATCCCAGCGGTCATGCCATGTTGGGCTATGAACTTGGCGTGGTGCTGGCGTCCCTGATTCCGGAAAAAGCTCAAGCCATCCTGGCGCGCGCCGCGCTTTATGGCGAGAACCGCATTCTGTGCGGCTTCCACTTCCGCAGCGATGTCACCGCTGCCCAGCAGTATGGGACGGTGCTGGCGGTGGAGATGCTGCAACATCCCCGGTTCCATGGCTGGTTTTTGGAAGCGCGGCAGGAATTGATTTCAGCGGGCCTGACACACTGATCCTGCAAGAAGAGCCTCACGCAGGGTGTGCCACGGCGGCGTTCGGGGGGCGAAAGGTCCATTGGACCTTTCGCTATTCCTCCTTCACCCCTTCAGCTTTCTGCGCGCCTGGTGCAGCAGCGGTTCGGTGTAGCCGGACGGCTGCTCTTTGCCTTTGAACACCAGATCGCAGGCCGCTTTAAAGGCGATGCCGTCATAAGAGGGCGCCATCGGCCGATAGAGCGGATCGCCGGCATTCTGCCGGTCCACCACTTTGGCCATGCGTTTCAAACTTTCCAGAACCTGATCTGGCTTGCAGATGCCATGCTCCAGCCAGTTGGCCATGTGCTGGCTGGAAATACGCAAGGTGGCACGGTCTTCCATCAAGCCGACATTGTGGATGTCGGGCACCTTGGAACAGCCCACGCCCTGATCTACCCAGCGCACCACATAGCCCAAAATGCCTTGGGCGTTGTTGTCCAGTTCCTGCTGCACGTCTTCGCTGCTCCAGTTGGGGCGGTCGGCCAGCGGTATGGTGAGAATGTCCGACAGCTTGGCGCGGGTGCGCGATTTGAGTTCATCCTGCCGCGCCTTCACGCTGACCTGATGATAGTGCAAGGCATGAAGCGTGGCGGCGGTGGGTGAGGGCACCCAGGCGCAGCTTGCGCCCGCCATAGGATGGCCGATCTTGGCCTTGAGCATGTCGGCCATTTTGTCGGGCATCGCCCACATGCCTTTGCCGATCTGCGCCTTGCCCTGAAAACCGCAGGCAAGACCGATGTCCACATTCTGGTCTTCATAGGCCGCCAGCCATTTGGAGGTTTTCATCTCCCCTTTGCGTACCATAGGGCCGGCATACATGGAGGTGTGCATCTCATCGCCGGTGCGGTCCAAAAAGCCGGTATTGATGAAGACGATGCGATCCTTGGCGGCGCGGATACACTCCTTGAGATTGGTGGAGGTGCGCCGTTCCTCGTCCATCACACCCATCTTGATGGTGTTGCGTTCCAGCCCAAGAATGTCCTCCACGCCGTCGAACAGCGTGTTGGTGAAGGCCACTTCGGCGGGGCCGTGCATCTTGGGCTTGACGATATAGATGCTGCCTTTGCGGCTGTTGCCGCGCTTGGCCCTGATGTCGTGCAATGCGATCAGGCTGGTGATCACGCCGTCCATCAGGCCTTCGCCGATCTCGCCGGCCCCATTTCCATCTTCAGAGGGCAGCAGGATGGCGTCGCTAGTCATCAGATGGCCGACATTGCGGATGAACAACAGGCTGCGGCCCGGCAGGGTGACGCTCTTGCCGTCTGGCGCGGTGTAGGTCCGGTCAGGATTGGCGGCGCGCTGCATCGTCTTGCCGCCCTTTTCAAAGCTGGCGGTCAGACTGCCGTTCATCAGCCCCAGCCAGTTGCGATAGGCGACCACTTTGTCCTGCGCATCCACCGCGGCGATGGAATCCTCACAGTCCATGATGGTGGTGATGGCGGCTTCCAGCACCACATCGCTGATACCCGCTTTGTCGCTTTTGCCGATGGGGGTGGAGCGGTCGAGATGGATTTCGATGTGCAGCCCATTGTGAGCCAGCAGGATCAGGCTGGGCGAAGCGGGATCGCCGGCATAGCCACGCAGCAGCGATGGATCTTTCAAGGCAGGCTTCAGCGCGCCGTTCTCGACGGAAATCCCGCCGATGTCCTTCCATGAACCGCTTGCCAGCGGCGCGCACCCGTCCAGCGCTTGGCGGGCAAAGGCGATGACCGCCGCGCCGCGCTTTTCATTGTAACCCTTGCCGGGGGCCAGCTCACCGTCCTGGGAAATCGCATCGGTGCCATAAAGGGCGTCGTACAGACTGCCCCAGCGCGCATTGACGGCATTGAGCGCAAAGCGGGCATTGGTCAGCGGCACCACCAGCTGCGGTCCGGCCATGGTGGCGATTTCCGGATCGACATTCTGGGTGCCGATCTGAAAATCGGGCCCTTCGGGTTGCAGATAGCCGATGTCCTTGAGGAACGCGGTGTAGGCGGCGGCATCGATGGGTTTGGCGGCGTTGGCCTTGTGCCAGGCGTCAATCGCGGCCTGCAGCCGGTCGCGTTCGGCCAGCAACGCCCGGTTCTGCGGCATCAGCCGAACTGCCAAAGCGGCGAAGCCCGCCCAGAATTTTTCCGCATCCACACCCGTGCCGGGCAGGGCTTCTTTCGCGACGAAGTCGTGCAGTTCGCGCGCGATTTGCAGGCCGTGGACCGAAACTCTATCCGTCATGATGCTCTTCTTTGTGAGGGTTGCGGGCAGCCTAAAACGGCTGGCCCAAAACGAAAAGGCCGGGACATTAGCGCCCGGCCTTTTCTTGTCAATTTGCCGCTGCTGGTCAGTGCGGCGGGATCATCCA
This sequence comes from Rhizomicrobium sp., assembly GCA_035275465.1. GTDB lineage: Bacteria > Pseudomonadota > Alphaproteobacteria > Micropepsales > Micropepsaceae > Rhizomicrobium. The sequence continues at coordinate 83,853 of DATEMS010000053.1, forward strand.
GGGCCACACAAATTGCTGCAGCCAGACCATGATGCCCAGCATGATCGTGAAGATGATCGAGTGGACGAAGGTGCGGCGGAAGATCGCGGATTCGTGCCCCTTCAGGTCGCTGACCGCAACGCCGGTGGCGATGTTCTGCGGCGAAATCATCTTGGCGAAAACGCCGCCCGACGAGTTGGTGGCTGCCATCAGCACCGGGTCCAGATTGAGTTGGCGCGCGGCGACGACCTGCAGATTGCCGAACAAGGCGTTGCCCGAAGAATCGCTGCCCGACAGGAACACCGCCAGCCAGCCCAGGAAGGCCGACAGCAGGGGGAAGAGAACCCCTGTTTTGGCAACGCCCATGCCCAGCGTGTAGGTGAGGCCCGAATAGTTCGCCAGATAGGCCATGCCCACGATCGCCATAACGGTTACCGCGGGGAGCAGGATTTGCTTCCAGGCGGTGCGGATGGCTTCGAGGAATTTCGAGATACCGACACCGGTCGCGAGCGCGGTCAGGATCGCCGTCACCAGGATGGCGGTGCCGGTGGCGAAGGGCTGGAAGTTCCAGACCGCCGCATAAGGCTTTTCATACAGGGTGATAAAGACCTGATTGTGCAAGCCCGGCCATTGGATCGGTTGCGCGAAGGTGGTGGCGACCTTGAAGTGTGTCCAGACCATCACCACGCCGATCATGATCAGCCAGGGCAGCCAGCCCTGCCAGGCCGGGACTTTACCGTGAGGCGCATTGGGATCTTCAACCGGCACCACCAAGGCATATTCCGCGCTGGGTTTGGGCTGCCATACCCGCAGGAAAAGCACGGTGGCGACCAAGGACGAACCCGCTGAAACCACGTCGGTCAGCTCATAGGTCATATAGTTCGACGCGACGAACTGGCCCAGCGCGAAGGCGCCACCGGCGACCAGCAGGACGGGGGTCAGTTCACGCACCGACTTCATGCCGCCATACATGGCCATGACATAGAAGGGCAGCAGCAGCGCAAAGAAGGGCAGTTGGCGGCCCACCATCGCGCCCAAGGTGGAGGCGGGAAGGTCGGTGACGCCGGCGAGCGTGGTGATCGGAATACCCAGCGAGCCGAAAGCCACCGGGGCGGTGTTGAAGATCAAGGCATAAACCACCGCATCCAGCGACTTGAAGCCCAGCATGATCAACAGCGAGGCGGTGATGGCGACGGGCGCGCCGAAGCCCGACACGCCTTCCAGCAGCGAGCCGAAGCCATAGCCGATCACGACCAGGACGATGCGCTTGTCATTGGGAAGATGCGCCAGCACCCAGCGGCGGAAGGCGTCAAAACGCCCCGACAGCACCGCGGTGTTGTAGAGGATCAAGGCGGCGAACACGATCCACATGATCGGCCATAGCGCGAAAGTGACGCCCGCGGCCGTGCTGTTCAAAGCCAGATTGACCGGCATCTGCCAAACCCCGACGGCGACCAGGAGCGCCGTCGTAAGGCCGGCCAGCGAGGCTTGCCAGGCGGGACGCTGGAACACGCCCAGCATCAACAGCACCACCACGATCGGAATGGCGGCGACCAGAAAGGACAGCAGCAGGCTGTCGCCCACGGGAGTCAGTAGTTGATGGAACATTTTGCTTCTCCGTCTGTCGGCTGCTGTCGCGCCGTGTTTCCCACATTCGCCGGGCTTGCCCGGCGTATCCTTCCCTTAAGTCTTGTCCGTCTGCGCCGCCCTTGAGGCGCGCGCGCTGCCGGTTCGGGTTATTGGAATTTTGGCGCGCAGACGAAGGTGGCCGAACCGCTTTAAATTCCGGCCGGATGTCCGCCTGTTACCCCAGGTCCCCGTTATTCTTTGACAGGGGGTTAGATCAAAAAAAAGCGTATTGGCCAAGGCATTTGCTACAGTGCAGTGCACCATGGATGACTGATCGGGACGCGAACCGTCGCTAGAGGTTCCAGGTCGAAGCGATGTGATCCTTGTCTTCCTGGGAATTACGCTCCGACATCAGGAAACTGTAATAGCCACATCCCCCACCGGGATATTCGCGGCAAATGGTGGGCCGGGCTTTATAAATAGTGCAGCACCGCTTCTTGATATCGAAGAAACGGCAGGTCTTGCCGAAATGCGGATCGGCCTTGCGCCGCATCGCATAGGGCTCTTCGCCGTCCACTTTGGTAAATTTTTGGCGCGCCGCCTCAAAGCTTAGGCCGAAATGGTCGGCCAGCCGCTGCACATCACGCTTCTTCAGGGGTATCAGAGGATAGGAGCAGCAATAGCCCGGACATTTCGAACAATTATAAGACGCCACGTGATAACCGCCTGAATCGCTGCTCAGCCTCTGTTAGCATGAACGCGTGGCGCCGCCATGTCGCTCCCGGCTATGGCGACGCCATGACGCGCACCCCCTTAACGCGCTCCTACTGGGCTGCGACAGAAATGGCCAATCAACCGATCTTCTTCGATGCTTCCGGACGCCGCGCCGCCCGCATCAAGATTTTGGTTTGGGTGGTCGGCCTGGCCGTCTTTGTTATTTTGGTGGGTTTTGGCGCCAGCCTGGCATTGGCGCCGCCGGTCTCCGGTTTGAATTTGCCTGGCCATGCCGCAACCAATCTGATCAAGCGGGCGCAAAAGCCCGGTTTGTTGCCACGTGCCCAACAATTGGGCGCCGCCGCGCACAAACGGCGGCTGGAGGAAATCGCGCGCATCCGCGGCGCGCAAAGCGCACTGCCCAGCCGGGCCTTACCCGCCATTCTCAAACCGCAAAAGAACCGCCCCCTGGCCATCGCCTTTTATACCAACTGGCAGGGCAAGGACGATCCCGGCTGGCCTTCGCTCAAGCGTTCGCTGAAGCATCTGGACTGGGTGGTGCCCAGTTGGATGGCGCTTGATGGGCCCAATCTTCAGTTCAAGACACAAATTGATCGCCGCGCGCTCGATTTTATCCGCGCCACCAGACCGGGTGTTGCGATCCTGCCGATGATCCAGAACGCCACGGCCGGGCAATGGGACGGGCAGGGCTTGGCGCGATTGCTGGCCGATCGCGCCCGCAGCGGCCGCTTGCTGGAGCAAATTGTCGGTTTTGTCGCCGCCAACAAGCTGCAGGGCGTGACGGTGGATTTCGAAGCGGTGCCGCAGGCCGCGCATAAGGATTTGGAGGATTTCCTATCGCGCCTGTCGGCGGCCTTTGCGCCGCATGACTGGATCATCGCCCAGGCCGCGCCTTTCGACGATGAGGGGTGGCCCTATCGGACCTATGCTGACATCGTCGATTACACCATGCTGATGGCCTACGATCAGGTGGACGAGCATGGCCCGCCCGGCTCCATTGCCGGTCAGGATTGGTACGAAAAGACGCTGGATAAGCGCATGCGCCAGCTTCCGGCTGACAGCGTCATCGTCACGCTGGGGTCCTGGGCCTATGACTGGGCGGACAACAATCCCGCCATGGTGCTCAGTTTTGAATTCGCTATGGCGGCGGCGCGCGACAATGGCGCGACGGTCTTGTTCGATCCCGCCAGCAACAATCCCCATTTCAGCTATGACGAAGCCGATGGCACCAGGCACGACGTCTGGTTTTTGGACGGGGTTACCGTCTTCAACCAGATTCATGCCGCCGATCCCTACCGGCCCGCCGGTTATGCACTTTGGAAATTGGGTTCGGAGGATCCCAGCATCTTGCCATTGATGGGCCGGCCCTACGACGCGCCGGCTCCGGCAAGCCTCAAGCATATCGCCAACAATATCGAGGACGTGGATTTCGACGGCGAAGGCGAAATTCTGAAAGTCGAAGGCGATCCGGTGGTGGGCGCGCGCAGTTTCCTGATGGAACCGGCGACCGGCGACATTGTGGACGAGCGCTATGACAGCCTGCCCACCAGCTATGTGATCCGCCGCGTGGGCGCGGTGCCCAAAAAACTGGCGCTGACCTTCGACGATGGGCCCGATCCGGAATGGACCCCGGCGATTTTGGAGATTCTCAAAGAGAAGAAAGTGCCCGCCACCTTTTTCATGATCGGTTCGGCGATGGAAGCCTATCCCGGCCTGGTGCAGCAGGTCCTGGCCGAGGGACATGAGATCGGCAATCACACCTATACCCACCCCAATCTGGCGGATACGCCACCAACGGCGGTCAGATTGGAGCTGAACGCGACCCAGCGTTTGTTTCAGGCTTTGACCGGGCGCTCGATGCGCCTGTTCCGTCCGCCTTATCTGGGCGATGCCGAGCCCAGCGACGCCGACGAGATCGTGCCGGTCCAGATCGCGCAAGCCCAAGGCTACATCACCATCGGCACCCATGTGGATACGCTGGACTGGATGAAGCCGTCGGTGCCGCAAATGATGAGGACGGTGCTGAAGGAGGTGGAAGATCCCAACCCTTATGTCCGCGGCAATATCATCCTGCTGCATGATTCCGGCGGCGACCGGTCCCAGACCGTGGCGCTGTTGCCCACTTTGATCGATACCATGCGCGCCAAAGGCTATGGCTTTGTGCCGGTCTCGGCCCTGGGCGGTTTTTCGCGCAACGATGTGATGCCGCGCCTGCCCTTGGATATGTCGCTTTATGCCGACCGGGCGGTGTTTTTGACCATCAGCTATGTCGGGCAGCTTCTTTATTATTGCTTCCTGGGCGCCATCGTTCTGGGCGTGGCACGCCTGTTGATCCTGGTGGGACTGGCGCTGTGGAAACGGGCCCAAGGCGAAGGTCAGCCCTTGTCGGGCGGCCAGGCGCCGCAGCATGTGACGGTGCTGATCCCCGCCTTCAACGAAGAAAAAGTCATCGTCGCCACTGTCGAACGGATCTTGGCCAGCGATTATCCGGACATGGATGTGCTGGTGATCGACGACGGCTCCAAGGATCACACCGCGTATATTGTGCGCTCGCATTTCAAGGCGGAAGAATGGGTAAGCGTGCGGTCCATACCCAATGGCGGCAAGGCCAATGCCTTGAATGTGGGTCTGGCCCATGCGCGCGGCGAGGTGGTGGTGGCGCTGGATGCCGACACCCAGTTCGAAAAAACCACCATCTCGCGCCTGGTGCGCTGGTTCACCGATCCTGCGATCGGCGCGGTGGCGGGCAATGCCAAGGTCGGCAACCGCATCAACACCATCACCCGCTGGCAGGCGCTGGAATATATCGTGGCGCAAAATCTGGAGCGGCGCGCGCTATCGGCGCTGAACACGCTGACGGTGGTGCCGGGCGCGGTGGGCGCCTGGCGGCGCGATGTGTTGCGCGCGTTGGGCGGCTTTCCCGCCGATACGCTGGCGGAAGACCAGGATCTCACCATCGCCATCCAGATGCAGGGTTACCGGGTGCATTTTGATTCCACCGCCATCGCCTGGACCGAAGCGCCCGACAGCGTAAAGACCTTGGCCAAGCAGCGGTTCCGCTGGGCCTATGGCACCCTGCAATGTCTTTGGAAGTATCGCCGCATAACGTTCAATAGGTCATATGGAGAACTCGGGCTGGTGGCGTTGCCGCAGGTCTGGCTGTTCCAGATCCTGCTGACCACCCTGGCACCTGTCGCCGATCTTTTGCTGTTATGGCAGCTGGGCGCGGAATATCTCAACTATTCCCAGCATGTGGGAACCTATACCGGCGAGAATCTCAAGATCGTCGGTCTTTATTATGCGGTCTTCGTGCTGGTGGATGTGCTGGCGGGCCTGGCCGGATTCCTGCTGGAAAAGGGCGAGGATTGGCGGTTGCTGGCCTGGCTGCCGCTGCAGCGCTTCGGCTATCGCCAGATCATGTACTATGTCGTGCTGCGCTCGGTGTGGACGGCCTTGCGCGGGCCCTTTGTCGGATGGGGCAAGCTGGAACGTCATGGCACGGTGAAGGCGCGCGCCTAAAGCGCGTCTGGATGGCCCAGCGGGATTGGCGCTCGGTCCGACGGCAGACCGTAATGCGCCAAGGAATGGCGAAATTCCGCCAATTTTTCTCATATGTTCATGGTATGTTCTATAATGCGCTGGCTAGTTGGGGAGTCAATCGGGACTGAATTTTTGGGAATCATTCTCAAAACGCAGGAACGCTCATTAAATTGACGCACACCTGACATGTTGCGCCGCAACTGGTGGCGTGTTCACATGCCGGGTAATTCTAAGAAACGGGCGGGTTCTTGGCCTCTGATGCGGGGCGGGGAAGGCGTGTCCGATCGTATGGTTGGGGTTTAAATGGGTTTGCCGCCAAAACAGGGTCTTTACGACCCAAGCAACGAGCATGACGCCTGCGGCGTTGGCTTTGTCGCCAATATCAAGGGCGCCAGGTCCCATGAGATCATTGGGCTGGGGCTTCAGCTTCTGATCAATCTGGACCATCGCGGCGCGGTGGGTGCCGATCCCTTGGTGGGCGATGGCGCCGGCATTCTGATTCAAATTCCCGATCCTTTGTTTCGCGAATGGGCGAAGGAAACCGGCGTCACCTTGCCGCCGCCCGGCCAATATGCGGTGGCCATGTGTTTTCTGCCGCGCGAAGCCAAGGCGCGCGAGATCGTGGTCAAGCAGTTCGAGCATTACATCAAGGTCGAAGGTCAAAAGCTGTTGGGTTGGCGCGATGTGCCCACCGATCCCGCCGGTCTGGGCAAGACGGTTCTGGACGGCATGCCGCTGATCCGCCAGGCGATCATTGCCGCGGGCTCGCATACCAAGGATCAGGATCAGTTCGAGCGCAAACTGCTGACCATTCGCAAGCAAGCACAGAACCCGCTGGCCGAGCTGGCCAAGAAACACAAGCTGCCCGCCATTCAGCAGCTTTACATCCCCAGCCTTTCCACCCGCACGGTGGTCTATAAAGGATTGCTGCTGGCCCATGACGTGGGCCGCTTCTATCGCGACCTGCAGAATCCGCTCACCGTTTCGGCGGTGGCGCTGGTGCATCAGCGCTTCTCCACCAACACCTTCCCGTCCTGGAAGCTGGCGCATCCCTATCGCTTCATCGCCCATAACGGCGAGATCAACACGGTGCGCGGCAACGTCAATTGGATGAATGCCCGCCGCCGCAGCATGCAGTCCGAATTGCTGGGGCCGGATCTGGATAAGATGTGGCCTTTGATTCCGCATGGCCAATCCGACACCGCTTGCCTGGACAATGCGCTGGAGCTGTTGGTGGCGGGCGGCTATCCGCTGGCCCATGCGGTGATGATGCTGATCCCGGAAGCCTGGGCCGGCAACAAGAGCATGTCGCCCACGCGCAAGGCCTTCTACGAATATCACGCCGCGCTGATGGAGCCGTGGGACGGCCCCGCCGCGATTGCCTTCACCGACGGGCGCCAGATCGGCGCCACGCTCGACCGCAATGGCCTTCGTCCGGCGCGCTATATCGTGACCGAGGACGATCTGGTGATCCTGGCCTCGGAATCGGGCGTGATCCCGGTTCCGGAAGACAAGATCAAGCGCAAATGGCGCTTGCAGCCCGGCAAGATGCTGCTGATCGACTTCGAAGAGGGGCGCATTGTCGAAGACGAAGAGATCAAGCAGAAATTCTCCGCCGCCGAGCCCTATGAAGACTGGCTGAAATCGGCCCAGTTCAAGCTGGAAGACCTGCCGGACCTGCCCGAAGATCATCGCGCCAAGGCCAACGATCCCTCATTGCTGCTCGATGGCCAGCAGGCTTTTGGCTATACCCAGGAAGACATCCAGTTCTTCCTGGAGCCGATGGCGATGGTGGGCGACGATCCCATCGGTTCGATGGGCACCGACACGCCGCTGGCGGTCCTGTCGAAGAAACCCAAGCTGCTCTATAATTATTTCAAGCAGAACTTTGCCCAGGTCACCAATCCGCCGATCGATCCGATCCGCGAAGAACTGGTGATGAGCCTGGTGTCCATGATCGGGCCGCGTCCCAACCTTTTGGGCCGTGATGCGGGCGCGCATAAGCGGCTGGAAGTGTCGCAGCCGGTTTTGACCAATGCCGATGTGGAAAAGATCCGTTCTATTTCGACCCTGGTGGACGGGGCTTTCCGCACCGCCACCATCGATTGCACCTGGCCGGCCAGCGAGGGCGCGGAAGGCCTGTCGAATGCCATCCAGCGCATTTGTCTCAATGCCACCGACGCGGTTCTGGCCGACAACAATATCCTGATCCTGTCGGATCGTGCCGTCAGCGCCGAACGTATCCCGGTGCCGGCGCTGCTCGCGACGGCGGCGGTGCATCATCATTTGATCCGTCAGGGCCTCAGAATGCAGACCGGCCTGGTGGTGGAAACCGGCGAGGCGCGCGAGGTGCATCACTTCTGCGTGCTGGCGGGCTATGGCGCCGAAGCGATCAATCCGTATCTGGCGTTCGAAACCCTGGAACAGATCCGGGTGCGCCAAGGCCTGTCGCTCAAGCCTTACGAAGTGCAGAAGAATTACATCAAGGCCGTCGGCAAAGGCGTGCTCAAGGTGATGTCCAAAATGGGCATCTCCACCTATCAGTCCTATTGCGGCGCCCAGATTTTCGATGCGGTGGGCCTGTCCAGCGATCTGATCCAGCAATATTTCACCGGCACCGCCTCCACCATCGAAGGCATTGGCCTGAAGGAAATCGCCGAAGAATGCGTACGCCGTCACAAGGACGCGTTCGGCGACAATCCCATCTATCGCACCATGCTGGATGTGGGGGGGGACTATGCCTTCCGCCTGCGCGGTGAGGATCATGCCTGGACGCCGGACTCGGTGTCGCGCCTGCAGCATGCGGTGCGCGGCAACAACCCGGCCGAGTATCAGCTCTTCGCCAGTCAGATCAACGAGCAGGCTGAGCGGCTGCTGACCCTGCGCGGCTTGATGGAATTCAAAAGCGGCGACGGCATTCCGCTGGACGAAGTCGAGCCGGCGTCGCAGATCGTCAAGCGTTTCTCCACCGGCGCGATGAGCTTTGGTTCCATCAGCCGCGAGGCCCATACCAATCTGGCCATCGCCATGAACCGCATCGGCGGCCGTTCCAACACCGGCGAAGGCGGTGAGGAACCGGACCGTTTCAAGCCGCTGGCCAATGGCGATTCCATGCGCTCGGCGATCAAGCAGGTCGCGTCGGGCCGGTTCGGCGTCACCGCCGAATATCTGGTCAATGCCGACGACATCCAGATCAAGATGGCCCAGGGCGCCAAGCCCGGCGAAGGCGGTCAGTTGCCGGGCCACAAGGTGGACGCCAATATCGCCAAGGTGCGCCATTCCACGCCCGGCGTTGGCTTGATTTCGCCGCCGCCGCATCACGACATTTATTCCATCGAAGATTTGGCGCAGTTGATCCGCGACCTTAAAAGCGTCAACCAGAAGGCGCGCATTTCGGTCAAGCTAGTGTCGGAAGTGGGCGTGGGCACGGTGGCCGCCGGCGTCGCCAAATGCCGCGCCGACCATGTCACGATTTCCGGCTTCGAAGGCGGCACGGGCGCCTCGCCCTTGACTTCGCTGACCCATGCCGGCAGCCCCTGGGAAATCGGCCTGGCCGAGACCCAGCAGACGTTGGTGCTCAACGGGTTGCGCGGCCGTATCGCGGTGCAGGTGGATGGCGGATTGCGGACCGGACGCGACGTCGCCATCGGCGCGCTGCTGGGCGCCGACGAATTCGGCTTTGCCACCGCGCCCTTGATCGCCTCCGGCTGCATCATGATGCGAAAGTGCCATCTCAACACCTGTCCGGTGGGCGTCGCCACCCAGGACCCGGTCTTGCGCAAGCGCTTCACCGGCCAGCCCGAGCATGTGATCAATTATTTCTTCTTCGTCGCCGAAGAGCTGCGCGAGATCATGGCCCTTCTGGGCTTTAAGACCGTCAATGAGATGATCGGCCGGGTCGATAAGCTCAATATGACCAAGGCGATCTCGCACTGGAAAGCCAAGGGCGTGGATCTGTCGCGCATTCTCTACAGCGTCACGCCCAAACCGGGCGTCGCCATCCATCACCGCGAAAAGCAGAATCACGGCTTGGAATCGGCGCTGGATCACGAATTGATCGCCGCCGCCAAGCCCTCCATCGAGCATGGCCAGCCGGTGCAGCTTGAGCGCAGCGTGCGCAATGTCGACCGTACCGTCGGCGCCATGCTGTCGGGCGAAGTGGCCAAGCGCCACGGCCATGCCGGTCTGCCGGAGGACACGATCAGCGTGAAGTTCACCGGTACCGCCGGGCAATCCTTTGGCGCCTTCCTGGCGCGCGGCGTTTCCATCGAACTGACCGGCGATGCCAATGACTATGTCGGCAAGGGTCTGTCCGGCGGGCGCATTGTGGTCAAGCCGCCCAAGGGCCTGAATCGCGAGCCGGCAGAGAACATCATTGTCGGCAACACGGTGTTGTACGGGGCGATCGCAGGCGAAGCCTATTTCCAAGGCGTGGCGGGCGAGCGTTTCGCGGTACGCAATTCCGGCGCCGTTTGCGTGGTGGAAGGCACCGGCGATCATGGCTGCGAATATATGACCGGCGGTATCGTCGCCGTGCTGGGCAAGACGGGGCGCAATTTCGCCGCCGGCATGTCGGGCGGCGTGGCCTATGTCTATGACGAGGATGGCAGCTTCGAGAAACGCTGCAATATGGCGATGGTCAAGCTGGAGAAGATCGCGGCCGGCGACGGCGCCGAACATGCCGACTTGCCGAAACAGCGCTCCGTCAGTGTCTCCGATCCGGGCATGGGCGATTTGCTGCGCTTCGACGCCGAACGCATCCATATTCTGGTGGAGCGTCATTTGCTGCACACCGGCAGCCCGCGCGCCAGGCAGATTCTGGACAATTGGGATGCGTCTTTGGGCAAGTTCATCAAGGTGATGCCGACGGATTACGCCAAGGCTTTGGCGGACCTGAAGGCGCGCGCCGCAATCGCTGCTGAATAAGAAAGACAATGGGAAAAATCACAGGCTTTCTGGAAATCGAACGCCAGGACCGCACCTCCGAGAAGCCGGAGCAGCGGCTTCACAACTATAAGGAATTCGTCCATCCGCTGCCGGCGCCCGAAGTCAGCAAGCAGGCGGCGCGCTGCATGGATTGCGGCATTCCTTTTTGTCATCAAGGCTGCCCGGTCAACAATCTGATCCCGGACTGGAACAATCTGGTCTATCGCGACCAGTGGCGCACCGCATCGGAATCGCTGCATTCCACCAACAATTTCCCGGAATTCACCGGCCGCATCTGCCCCGCGCCGTGCGAGGCGTCTTGCACCCTGAACATCATCGACAACCCGGTCACCATCAAGACCATCGAATGCCAGATCGTGGACCGTGCTTGGGAAGAAGGTTGGATTCAACCTTTGGCCGCGCCCAAAAAAACCGGCAAGACGGTGGCGGTGGTGGGTTCGGGCCCGGCCGGCATGGCGGCGGCGCAGCAGTTGGCGCGGGCCGGCCACAGCGTGACTTTGTTCGAAAAAGCCGACCGCATCGGCGGGCTGCTGCGCTACGGCATTCCCGACTTCAAGATGGAAAAGCATCTGATCGACCGGCGTATGCGCCAGATGGAAGCCGAAGGCGTGGTGTTCCGCACCAATGTCGAGGTCGGTGTGACCGTTTCCATGGATATGTTGCAGGCCGATTATGACGCGGTGGTGCTATCGGGCGGCGCGGAAGCGCCGCGCGATCTGCCGATCCCGGGCCGCGAACTGCACGGCATCCATTTCGCCATGGATTTTCTCACCCAGCAGAACAAGCGGGTGGCGGGTGATCCGGAAAGCAAGGCCGCGCCCAATGGTACGCTCAGCGCCAAGGGCAAGCATGTGGTGGTGATCGGCGGCGGCGATACGGGATCGGACTGTATCGGCACCTCCAACCGGCACGGCGCCGCCAGCGTCACCCAGTTCGAAATCCTGCCCCAGCCGCCGGTCAAGGAAAACAAGCAGTTGGTTTGGCCGGACTGGCCGCTCAAGCTGCGTACCTCCTCCAGCCATCAGGAAGGCTGTGAGCGCGACTGGTCGGTGCAGACCAAGCGCGCCATCGGCGAGGATGGAAAGATCACGGCGCTGGAATGCGTTCGCGTGGATTGGAAAATCGGGGATGGCGGCCAGATGAAGCTGGTCGAAGTGCCGGGCAGCGAATTCACTCTCAAGGCCGATCTGGTTCTCTTGGCGATGGGCTTTGTCGGGCCGAAGAAGGCGGGCTTGGTGGAACAGGCCGGCGTGGAGCTGGATGCGCGCGGCAATGTGAAGGCGCCGCTGACCAATTATCAGACCAGCAAGAGCAAGATATTTTCTTGTGGCGACATGCGGCGCGGCCAATCCTTGGTGGTTTGGGCGATCCGCGAGGGGCGTCAATGCGCGCGCGGCGTGGACGAATTCCTGATGGGATCCTCCGATCTGCCGCGATAAGCGGCGGACAGCCGGTCGTCACAAGGGTATCCAGAAATACCTAGGTAGAACAGTTAGTTACAAGAAGGGCGGGTCGCGTCACGCGATATCAAGATGGGCGCTTAGCTCAGCAGATAACGCGCCACAAAAGCCGGGAAGGCCAACAATCCCACCGCCCATATCACCGCAGAGATGGCATTGGGAATCATGAAGGGCCAAAACCGCAATTCGGACATGCCCGCCACCAGCGGCACCGTGGCGCGGAACGGCCCCATGAAACGGCCGATGAAAATCCCCCAAGTGCCCCAGCGGTGAAAGAAGTGCAGGCCTTTTTCAATTTCGGCTTCGAAACGCCGGAACAACCGGAAATGCACGATTTTGTGGTGATAGTGAAAACCAATCCACCAGGCGATCCAGTCGCAAATGATCGAGCCCACCACCGCGCCGGTGATCGCCGGGACAAGACCGATATGGGTGGCGCCGATCACGCCCCCCAAGGCCAACAGTAGAATCGTCGCCGGGATCAGAAAGGACAAACCGATGAAGGATTCCGAGCCGGCGATGACAAAGGCGATGGGAAACACCCAATAAGGATAGGTCTGGGCCGTTGCCTTGACCCATGCGCTGGCTTGGGTGGCGAACATATGAAAAAAATCGAACACGCTGCGCCCGCTCTCTTGTTAGGGGTCCCCAGACCGGGCGCCCACATACCGCTATTGGACCTATCACGCCAGGGCGGGACACTTCCGACATATTTGCCCGTTACCGGGCGGCTATATTTGCCGCCGCCCCTGAGGGTATAAGGTTCATGCCGTGTTCAGTTTGGCGATGCTACCCCGTTGATGCAGACACCTTTTAGGGGCTTTTTCGGCCCTTTTGTGATGCGGAAGAACCATGAATCTTGATCGCTCTCCCGGGGATTTTCAGCGCGCCGGACCCATCGAACAGGGTCCCGTTGGGCATGCTTGGTCGGGGGTTAAAGACTGGAGCGGGCGCAACCCCAGGCTGTCCCGGGTGGTATGGTTTGCCGTCGGATTGGGGCTGCTCGCCCTGCTGATCTGGACGATCTATCCGGCCAAACAGGCCAATCGCCGTGGGGCGATCAACCAGGGCGCACAGCCGGTCGGCGTGGCCCAAGCGGTTTTAGGCGACATCAAAGTGACATTGAATGCGCTGGGGACGGTGACACCGCTCGCCACCGCCACGGTGCGCCCGCAGGTGGGCGGCATGCTGATCAAGCTGAACTTCACCGAAGGCCAGATGGTCAAGGCGGGCGAGACACTGGCCCAGATCGATCCCAGGCCTTATCAGGCGGCGCTGGATCAGGCGCGCGGACAGTTGGCGCGCGATTCCGCCACCCTTGCCAATGCCAAGGTGGATTTGGTCCGCTATCAGGCGCTGTTGGCGCAGAACGCGATCTCGCAGCAGCAAGTGGCGACGCAGGCCGCCTTGGTGCGGTCCACCGAAGGCGTCGTGGTTTCCGACCAGGCCAATGTCGAAACCGCCCGCATCAATCTGGGCTACACCAATATCGTCTCGCCGGTGACGGGGCGCGCTGGCATTCATCTGGTGGATATCGGCAATATTGTGTCGGCGGGGCAGGCGGGCGGCATTGTGGTGGTCACCCAACTCCAGCCCATGTCGGTGCTGTTCACCATTCCCGAAGACAATATCCGCGCCGTGCTGGCGCGGGTGAATGCCGGCGCCGTGTTGCCGGTGGATGTCTATGACCGCAGCCAGACCAACAAGATCACCAGCGGCAATCTGTCGGCGGTGGATACGGTGGTGGACCCGGCCACCGGCTCGGTGAAGCTGCGGGCCTTGTTCGACAACAAGGACAATATGCTCTTCCCGGCGCAGTTCGTGAATGTGCGGCTTCTGGTGGACACGCTGCCCGGCCAGACCACCGTGCCGGTGCCTGCCGTGCAGCGCGGCGCCGACGGCAGCTATGTCTTCCTGGTGCGCCCCGACAAGACCGTCATCCAGCGCGCGGTGAAGATCGGCATCCAGGACGGCGACAAGATACAGGTCCTATCCGGTCTCAAGTCCGGCGACACGGTGGTGGTGGATGGCGCCGACCGCTTGCGCGACGGCGCCGATGTCGAGATTCCAAACCTGACCACCAAGATCGCGGCGCCTTCGGGCGGCGGCGGTGAGGAGGCGGTACGCGCCGCGCGCCGCGCCCAGCTGCAAGAAGCCATGACCAAGGCGTGCAGCGCAGAGGTTAAGAAGCATTGCGCGGACGCCAGCACTGCGCGGCAGACCCGCATGTGCCTGTTCCGCAACCGTGATGCTCTCGGCGCCGACTGTTCGCGGGCTATGTCCCAGATGCGCCAGGCCGGCGGCCGCCGCCGCGGTGGCGGCGACGGTGGTGGCCAGTGAGCAGCAGCGCGCCTGAATCCATGAACGGCGCGAACCCCTCCGCACCGTTCATCCAGCGTCCCGTAGCCACGACGCTGTTGATGATCGCCATCCTGCTGGTGGGCTTATCGGGCTATAAATTCCTGCCTTTGTCGGCTTTGCCGCAGGTGGATTATCCCACCATCCAAGTCCAAACCTTTTTGCCGGGCGGCAGCCCGGAGGTGATGGCCACATCGGTCACCGCGCCGCTGGAGCGCCAGTTCGGCCAGATGCCGGGCCTGAAAGAAATGTCGTCGGTATCCTCGGCCGGCTCGTCGGTGGTGACGCTGCAGTTCGATCTGGCGCTGAGCCTGGACATTGCCGAGCAGCAGGTACAGGCGGCGATCAACGCCTCATCCAACCTTCTGCCCGCATCGCTGCCCGCCCCTCCGATCTATGCCAAAGTCAATCCGGCCGACGCGCCGGTGATCACCTTGGCGGTGTCGTCGCGCACCTTGCCCATCACCCAGCTGGTGGACCTGTCCGAAACGCGCATCGCCCAGAAGATTTCCCAGCTCTCGGGCGTCGGTCTGGTCAGCATTTCCGGCGGCCAGCGTCCCGCGGTCAGGGTTCAGGCCAATCTGCAGAAGCTGGCGTCGCTGGGACTGAATATCGACGACCTGCGCACCACGGTCTCGAACAACAATTCCAATACGCCCAAGGGCAGCTTTGACGGCGCCTTCCAGTCCTACACCATCAATTCCAACGACCAGCTCCAGAGCGTCGAGGACTATCGCAACATCGTCGTCGCCTTCCGCAACGGCTCGCCCGTCTATCTCAAGGACGTGGCCAATGTCATCGACGGGGCGCAAAACAACAAGCTGGCGAGCTGGGCGAACAACGGTCCCGCCGTCCTGATCAATGTGCAGCGCCAGCCCGGCGCCAATGTCATCGCGGTGGTGGACTCGATCAAGGAGCTGCTGCCCATCCTCAAGGCGGGCTTGCCCGCCTCGGTCGATGTGGTGACCCTGACTGACCGCACCGAGACCATCCGCGCCTCGGTCGCCGACGTGCAGTTCGAACTGATGCTGGCGGTGATCCTGGTGGTGCTGGTGATCTATGTCTTCCTGCGCAACCTGCCCGCCACCTTTATTCCTTCGCTGTCGGTTCCGCTCTCCATCGTCGGCACCTTCGCCGCCATGTATCTGATGGGCTATTCGCTCAACAATCTGTCGTTGATGGCCTTGACCATTTCCGCTGGCTTTGTGGTCGATGACGCCATTGTGATGATCGAGAACATCACCCGCTATATCGAGAAAGGCGAGACGCCTTACAACGCCGCCATGAAGGGAGCGGGCGAGATCGGTTTCACCATCGTGTCGCTGACCGTCTCCCTGATCGCGGTGATGATCCCGCTTCTGTTCATGCAGGACGTGGTGGGCCGGCTGTTCCGCGAATTCGCGGTGACGCTTTCCATCACGATCCTGATTTCGGCGGTAGTCTCGCTGACCCTTGTTCCGATGCTCTGCGCCAAGCTGCTGCGCAGCCACGCCGTGGAAGAAAAGTACGAAAGCAGCTTTAGGCGCCGCACCGAATATTATTATGACCGCATCGTGTCCGAATATGACCGGCTGCTGATCTGGGTTTTGCAGCATCAGCGCCTGACCCTGCTGTCGGCGCTGGCGACCCTGGTGCTGACCGTCCTGCTCTATATCGCCATCCCCAAAGGATTCTTTCCGGTTCAGGACACCGGCTTTATCCAAGCGACCACCGAGGCCGGCCCCACTGTGTCCTTCAATGCCATGGCCGCGCGCCAGCGCCAGCTTGCCGAGAGATTTCTGCAGGATCCCGATGTCGCCAGCCTTTCCTCCTTCATCGGGGTAGACGGCAGCAACCACACCCTCAATGCGGGGCGCATCCTGATCAACCTCAAGCCCAAGCGCGATCGCGACGGCATGCGGGCGGTGATCGACCGGCTGAGCGGGCACGCCCAAAGCGTGCCCGGCATCACCTTTTATCTGCAAGCGGTGCAGGACCTAACGACGGATTCGGTGGTATCGCGCGCGCAGTACCAGTTCGTGCTGCAGGCGGCGACGCAAGCGGCGCTGAATGATTTCGTGCCGGACCTGCTGGCCAGGCTGCGCTCCGTCCGGGAGATCCGCAATGTTTCCACCTCCTTCCTGGACAAGGGCCTGTCGGCCTTTCTGGTGGTGGACCGTGACACTGCGGCCCGTTTCGGCGTCACCGCCGCGACCATCGACAATGCGCTGTATGACAGTTTCGGTCAGCGCATCATCTCCACCATTTTCACCCAGTCCAACCAGTATCGCGTGATCCTGGAGGCCGATCCCACGCTGCACAATTCGGTCGCCTCGATGCAGGATATCTACCTGCCGACCTCGGGCGGCGGGCAGGTGCCGCTATCGGCCATCGCCCATGTCGATCAGCGCACCACCCCGATGCAGATCGATCATCTCGGGCAGTTTCCGTCCGCCACTTTCTCTTTCGATGCGGCGCCCGGCTATTCCTTGGGCGCGGCGGTGGAAGCGATCCGGGACGCCCAGGAAGAGATCGGCGTGCCGCCGGGCATCACCACCCAGTTCCAAGGCTCGGCCTTGGCCTTCCAGGCGACGCTGGGCAACCAGATCCTCTTGATCCTCGCCGCCATCATCACCGTCTATATCGTGCTGGGCGTGCTGTATGAGAGCTTCATCCATCCCATCACCATTCTGTCCACCCTGCCGTCGGCGGGCGTGGGTGCGCTTCTGGCGCTGATTATCTCGGGCCATGAGCTCAACATCGTTTCGATCATCGGCATCATTCTTCTGATCGGCATCGTCAAAAAGAACGCGATCATGATGATCGACTTTGCCCTGGATGCGGAACGCAACGAAGGCAAGTCGCCCACCGAGGCGATCCACCAGGCGGCCCTGCTGCGCTTTCGTCCTATTCTGATGACCACGGTGGCGGCGCTGTTCGGCGCCCTGCCGCTGATGCTGGGCACGGGCATGGGGTCCGAGCTGCGCCATCCCTTGGGCATTTCGATCGTGGGCGGGCTCTTGGTCAGTCAGCTTCTGACCCTGTTCACCACCCCGGTCATCTATATCTATTTCGATCGCCTGGCCGCCGACTTCCGCGCTTGGCGCGCGCGCCGCCGTGTCGGACCGGACGCCGATCTGGGACCGGAGCCGGCCGAATGAATATCGCTTCGGTCTTCATCCGCCGGCGCATCGCCACCACGCTTCTGGCGCTGGGATTGGGCATGGCGGGCATGGCGGCCTATACGCTGTTGCCGGTTTCACCTTTCCCCAATATCGATATTCCCACCATTGTGGTGAACGCCTCGATGCCGGGCGCCAGCCCCGAAATCATGGCGTCCAGCGTCGCCACGCCCTTGGAGCGCCATCTGGGCACCATCGCGGGCGTGGATGAGATGACCTCGCGCAGCAACGTCAATTCCACCCAGGTGGTGCTGCAGTTCGACATCAAGCGCGACATCAATGGCGCTGCGCGCGACGTGCAGGCCGCGATCAACGCGGCGCGCGCCGATCTGCCGGCGGCGCTGCGCTCCAATCCCACCTATCGCAAGTTCAATCCGGCGGATATGCCGATTCTCATTCTGGCGATGACATCCAAGACCTTGTCGCCGGGCCAGATCTACGACCAGGCGTCCAACATCATTCAACAGAAACTGTCGCAGATTTCCGGCGTCGGCGATGTCTCGCTCAATGGCGCTTCCCTGCCGGCCGTCCGCATCGAACTCAATCCACGCGCTTTGTTCAAATACGGCATCGGCCTGGCCGATGTGCGCGCCGCGATCTCGGCCGCCAACGCCAATACGCCCAAGGGCGACATCCAGCAGGGCGACCAGACGTTTCAGGTCTATGCCAATGACGTCGCCAGCGCGGCGAACGACTACAAGACGCTGATTATCGCCTATCGCAATGGATCGGCGGTGCGGCTCCAGGATGTGGCCGAAGTGGCGGAGGGCGTGGAGAATGTCCGCAACCTCGGCACCTTCAACGGCCAGCCCGCCGTCCTGGTCAATGTCACCAAGCAGCCGGGCGCCAATGTGATCGAGGTGGTGGACCTGATCCGCAGCCTGATGCCGGAGTTGCAGGCGGCGCTGCCTAGCTCCATCGCGCTGGGAACCTTGATGGATACCACCACCTCTATCCGCAACGCGGTGCATGACGTGGAGATGACCCTGCTCATCGCTACGGTGCTGGTCATTCTGGTGGTGTTTCTTTTCTTGCGGAATTTCAAGGTCACGCTGGTCCCCACGGTCTGCGTGCCGCTGACCCTGCTGGGCACCTTCGGGGTGATGTATCTGCTGGGCTTCAGCCTGAACAATTTTTCGCTGATGGCGCTGATCGTCTCCACCGGCTTTGTGGTCGACAACACCATCGTGGTGCTGGAAAACGTCACCCGTCACCTGGAGAACGGCAAGAGCCGGATGGACGCGGCGCTGCAGGGCGCCCAGGAAGTGACGTTCACCGTCATTTCCATGAGCATTTCGCTGGTGGCGGTGTTCTTCCCGGTGCTGCTGATGGGCGGGCTGGCGGGCCGCATCTTTCACGAATTCGCCGTCACCCTCACGGTGGCCATCGTCATTTCAATGGTGATCTCGCTGACCCTGACGCCGATGATGTGCGCCTATCTCGATTTTTCGGTCGAGGAGGACAAGAACAGGGTGATGGCTTGGTCGCGGCGCAGCTTCGAATGGATGCAGAATTTCTACCGCCGCAGCTTGGACTGGTCGCTGGACAATCCCAAGACCATTGTGACGATGGTCTTTATCGCCATTTTCCTGAATGTCTATCTGATCTCCATCGTGCCCAAGGGCTTCTTCCCTTCCACCGACGAAGGCACCATGCAAGGGGGGCTGCGCGCCGACCAGAGCATCTCCTTCCAGGCGATGCAGAAGAAGTTCATGCAATTCATCACCATCATCAAAAGCGACCCGGCGGTGGCGACGGTCGGCGGTTTTGCCGGCGTCGGCGCCGCCAATTCCGGCAATGTGTTCGTTACGCTCAAACCGCCGCATGAACGCGGGCTTTCCACCGACCAGGTGATCGACCGGTTGCGTCCCAAGCTGGAAAAAGTGGCGGGTGCGCGCCTGTTCCTGCGCGCGGGAGGCCAGATCGGCGGCGGTGGGCGCCAAGGCAATGGCAGCCAGCAATATACCGTGCAGGCCGATTCCCTGGCGGAGTTGAATCTCTGGCTGCCGAAGATCACCGACGCGCTACAGAATGTGCCCGAGCTGACCGACGTCAATTCCGACCGGCAGGACAAGGGTCTTCAGATCGATCTGAACGTCGATCGCCCCACGGCGGCGCGGCTGGGCCTCAACATCGCCCAGGTCAACAACGCGCTGTACGACGCCTTCGGCCAGCGCCAGGTATCGACCATCTACAAGGACAAGAACCAGTACAAAGTGATCATGGAGGTGGCGCCGAAATTCTGGCAGAGCCCCGAGACTTTGCGCGACATCTATATCAGCACCTCGGGCGGCAATGTCAGCGGCACCCAATCCACCGCCGGCGCGGGCGGCGCCTTCACCGCCGCGCCATCAGCGGTGTCCGCCGCTACCTCTTCGGCGGATGCCGCGGCGGCGAGCCAGGCCACGGAAGCCGTGCGCAACCAGCAGCTCAACGCCCTGACCGCCAGTGTGCGCGGCGGCGGCTCGACCGGAGCGTCTGTCTCCACCCGCGTCGCCACCATGGTGCCGCTGGCGGCGGTGGCGAGCTTTGGCCCCGGCACCACCCCCCTGGCGATCAACCACCAAGGTCCCTTCGTCGCCACCACCTTTTCCTTCAATCTTCCGGCGGGCGAAAGCCTGGGCAATGCGGTGGCCGCCATCAACCGCACCATGGCGAGCATCAATGTGCCCATCACCGTGCATGGCGAATTCTCCGGCAATGCCCGCCAACTGCAGCGCAGCTTCCAGAACATGCCCTTCCTGTTGCTGGCCGCGATCCTGACCATCTACATCACCTTGGGCATTCTCTATGAAAGTTTGATTCACCCGGTCACCATCATCTCGACCTTGCCATCGGCGGGGGTGGGGGCGGTGCTGGCGCTGTTGATGTTCAAGACTCAGTTCGACCTGATCGCCATGATCGGCGTCATTCTGCTGATCGGCATCGTCAAGAAGAACGCCATCATCATGATCGACTTCGCCATCGACTTGCAGCGGCGGGAGGGCCTTTCGCCCAGCGATGCGATTCGCAAGGCCTGTCTGCTGCGCTTTCGTCCCATCATGATGACCACGGTGGGCGCCATCCTGGGCGCGTTGCCGCTGGCGATTGGGCTGGGCGCGGGCTCGGAGCTGCGCCAGCCGCTGGGCATTTCCATCGTGGGCGGGCTGATCCTCAGCCAGATCCTGACGCTCTACACCACGCCGGTGGTGTTCCTGTATATGGACCGGTTCGGCAATTGGACGAGTGGATTCTGGAATCGTTGGTATCACGGGATGATGGGCGATAAGCCCGGCGATCATGGGCCGCTACCCAAGCCATTCCCCGCGGAATAGTTGCCCGGCGCTTCGCTTTCGCTCAGCGCGTTCGGACACTTGATTTGATCGTCGCACTACGCTGTCGCTGGCGACGATCAAATCAGCCGCAAGCGATCGCTTGCGGCACGTGCCTCACGGTATCACGGGATAATGGGCGACAAGCCCGGCGATCATGGGCCGCTACCGAAGCCTTCACCGGCTGAGTAAGGCCCCTTCGACAAGCTCAGGGTGAGGAAATAAGTTGACCCTCATGCTGAGCTTAGCATGAGGTCAGAGCGATTACGCTTGAACGTAATTTTCTCTACAGATTCGGTAGATCGTCGCCGGCCTTGCCCTCATTGATCTGGGCATTGCGGCTCTGGCGATAGAGGTTGCGGGTGGTCGCATAGAAGTCGATGGATGACCGCTCAATGGTCTCCACCGCGTCCAGCTGTGCTGTGCGCTTATCCAGAACGCCGATCCCGAAACGCACCACCATCCAGGTGTCCTTGCCGTGGAAGCGGATATAGGTGAGGGGGTCGAAGGCCTGATCCACGACATTGCCCAAAAGGTCACGCGGCGGCATGGGGCCGGCAAAGGGCAGCACCAGATAAGAGCCTTCGGCAACGCCGCTCTTGCCCAGGGTGATGCCAAAATCATTGTCATGGCCAGGAATGCCGATTTTGCTGGCGACATCTATCAGGCCGCCGATCCCGACGGTGGAATTGATCACAATCCGGCCGACCGTGTTGACGGCCTTGTCGCCGTTGCCTTGCAGGACGTCATTGGCCAGCACCACCGGCGAACTCAAGTTGGTCAGGGCATTGTGAATGCCATCGCGCACCGGCTCGGGCACGGCCGTGCGATAACCCCTGGCGAGAGGCCGGGCCACCGCATGGTCCACCCGTACGTCGAAATCGAAGACATCGCGGTTGGTTTGTTCCCAAGGATCGTTTTGCGCGAGCGATTCCGCACTGGGCGTGCTGCAAGCCCCCAAAACCAGAGCCAGAGCGAGCCCCGCGATCGCTGGAGAAGAGATTTTCATGCCCCACCAAATATAGGGATTTGAATAAAATAACGTTACCAGACGAGTCTTAACGTCCAATATCGGTATTCGTGCCGGTCTGCACAAGGGGTTACACGATTGGCCCCCCTGCGGCGGACTGCCCCTGCTGGTCCTCATCCGCCCGTACGGAAATCGGGCTCATATCCGGCGCCTGTTGCTGGATCAGGCCGCTGGCCGTGGCCCATTTGCTACAGCAGACGGGACGCGGGTGAGGGGCGCCGTCAATGCCGCAGACATGTTTGCCGCGTCCTCGTGATCGGCTGTGGATAATGTCGCTGAGGCCGTGGCAGGCTCGTCCATGACCCGCTTGGGTGTTTGCAAGGTGGCGACCCCAAATCCCAGAGCGCAGATATTTTGTCCTAGAAAACAGGCACGCATGTTTCCCTCCGGCGTGAAGTGGAAATGGCGCTTGCGCCAAAACGCTCCACAGGAAGAAGAAAAAACGTCAAACTTTTCCAGCGGCCGCAGTAAATATTAAGCGCTACCCACGGCCGAAAAGCGGCATCTTGGTCGCCATCACGGTCAGGAAAGGCACGTTGGATTCCAGCGGCAGTCCCGCCATATAGGTCACCGCCTGCGCCACATGGTTCACGTCCATACGGGGCTCCACCGCCAGACGGCCGTCGGGCTGCAGCACGCCTTGGGCCATGCGCTCGGTCATTTCGGTGGCGGCATTGCCGATATCGATCTGTCCCGCCGTGATGTCAAAGGGGCGTCCATCCAAGATGATGGATTTGGTCAGGCCGGTAATGGCGTGCTTGGTGGCGGTATAGGGGGCGCTATGGGGGCGGGGCCGGTCCGCGCTGATCGAGCCATTGTTGATGATCCGTCCCCCCCGAGGGTCTTGCGATTTCATCAAACGCACCGCTTCTTGGGTGCAAAGGAAAGCGCCGGTGAGATTGACGCTGACCACGGCTTGCCATTGCTCGAAGCTCAATTCCTCAATTGGGATGGCGGGCGCGCTCATGCCGGCATTGTTGAACAGCATGTCCAGGCGGCCGAACTTGGCCTTGATCTGGGCAAAGACCGTTTTCACGCCCGCGGGGTCTCCAATATCGGCCGGGGCAATCAGATGATCGCCTTTCAGGCCTTTGGCGGTCTCCTCCAGCGTCTGTTGCTGGCGGCCCACTAGCGTCAGCTGCCAGCCTGCCGCCGCCAAGGCTTGAGCCACGGCCCGTCCCACGCCGCTGCCGGCCCCGGTGATCATTGCGATTTTGTTCATTTTTCCTCACCGGCAGAATTCGAGCCAACCTAATGGCTGGAGACGTATAAGGAAAATTTCCCGATTTGTCGCACGTCCTTTGCATCGCCTTTATCCGGCCTGGCATTTCCGATAGACCTGCCCCGGTTTCGAAAAAGGCTCCAGGCGGTGAAAAAGCGCCGGTGGCTTTGTAACGGTCTGGGGAAAATTATATATGTCCAAACGTCTTATTGTGGGTCTTTTGGCGTGCAGCGCGCTGGGCGGCGGTCAAGCTTTCGCGCAAGGCGAGGCCCCGTCCGATCGTCCTCGGGCGATAGAGCGGATCGTGGTTTCCGCCCGCAAGCGCGAAGAAATCGAGCAACAGGTTCCGATCTCCATCTCCTCCTACAGCCAAGCCGACCTGGACCGGCTGAACATCAACACCATCGAAGACCTGCGCTATAGCAGCCCCTCGGTTTATATCGCCCCCACCACCTTCCGCCAGGACACACTGAACGTCACCATCCGCGGCCAGCGGGATTTTGATTCCAGCTCCGGCCAGTCGGTGATGTCTTTCGATCCTGCCGCCGCGGTCTATATGGACGGCGTCTATCTGGCGCGGCCCGTCGGCCTGACCGGCGGGTTGTTCGACATCGAAAGAGTTGAGGTCCTCAAAGGCCCCCAGGGCACCCTGGTCGGGCGCAACACCACCGGCGGCGCCATCCTGTACCGGACGCGCGAGCCGCAGGACAAGTTCGGCGGCTATATCAAGGCGACGGGTGGCGACTATGGCCGCGGCGAGATTCAGGGCGCGATCAACATTCCCCTGTCCGACACGCTGTTCTTTCGTGCGGCGGGGCAGGTCAGCAACCGCCGCGGCTACATCACCAATCTCTATTTCGATCCAGCGACCGGGTTTCGCAACAGCCAGCCGGCGATGGGCAGCAACAAGATCGCCGGAAATTTCTCGCTGAAATGGCGTCCGGACGACAGCTTGAGTATTGTGCTGCGCGCCAATTTCGCGGCCGAGCACACTACCGGGTCGAGCTATCACGATCTCGGCTTTTTCCCTGGCAGCGGCCGACGCGCCAACCGCCCCGCAATCTGCAATATTCCGGGCACCTGTATCGGCTTCACGGACATGCTGGGGCACCGGATCGAGCCTTATTACAGCTCCTTCACCCCGACCACGGTGGGCCCGGTCAATACCGATCCCCGCGCCTATAACTCCCTGCTGCAGTCCGTCGCCCGCGCGCAGCAGGCCGGGTTCTGGACCGCCGAGCAGACCATCAACAACCGCGACGTCGGCCATTACCGGACCCTGTCGGCGACCGTGGACAAAAGCTTCGGCGACATCGACGTGAAATGGCTCACTGCTTTTCGCGGGTGGGACAATTTCGGCACCTCGGTCGGGCGCGGCCTGCCCTACAACACCGCCGAATACCAGTATCAGGTGCCTGATTACCGGTCTTACCAGTCAGAGCTGACGGTCAATGGCAGGGGCTTCGGCAATCGCCTGAACTGGACCGCGGGCCTCTTTTTCTTCGAGGAAGACAGCCCCAGGGACGGCGGGCTGTTCTACCTGTTCATTCCCAACAACGGGACTCCATCGCCGGGACGGGGCATCACGCTCCAAGACGGCACGCGCATGGGCCAGCGCAACACCAGCTATGCCGGCTATGCCCAGGCGACTTACGGCATCTGGGACGATACGCGGCTGACAGCGGGGGTGCGCTACACCTATGACGAGCGCTACGCCCATATGGATTCGCGGACGGACATCTTTCCGGCCACGGCTGCCAGCACCGCCACCGTGGCGAACGGACAGTTCGATCCCACGCCTTATGTGTTCCACGGCATCAGCTATGCTGGCCAGACCCATGCCTGTACCCTGACCGATGTCAACGGTGTGCTGCGCCCGCTAGCCAACTGTGCCAGCGACATCAACAAGAGCTTCCATAAGCCGACCTGGACCCTGGCGATCGATCATGACCTGTGGGAAGGCACGCTGGTCTATGCGACCGCCCGCACCGGCTACCGCTCTGGCGCGATCAACTCCACCGCCATCAACCCCGCCGTGACCGTCGCAAGGCCGGAGAATGTCCAGGACTATGAAATCGGCATCAAGTCGGACTGGGAGTTGGCGGGCATGCCCATCCGCACCAATCTGGCGGGTTACATATCCGCCTATCACGACATCCAGATTCTGACCGCGCTGCCCAATGTTACCTTGGCCACCGGTCCGGGTGGCGTTCCCTGCACCCAGACTCTTTTCAACGCCAATGCCTGCTCCGGAACGACCAACGACAATGTGACACTGAACGCAAAGGCCGCGAAGATCTATGGCGCGGAATGGGACATCAGCCTCATTCCCCTGGCGGGCCTAATGTTGCGGTCCACCGGCAGCTATCTCGACGCTCACTATACCGATTACAGCTTCACGCCACCTGCGGGATATCTGTTGCCCACCGGCACGACCAATCTGTCCGGCACGCCGTTTCCGCTGCCCGCCTGGCAGACCAGCCAGAGCATTACCTACGCCACCGGCATTAAGGACATCGCGGGCGTGGCGATCGGCGATTTCAACCTGTCGGCGCACTATTACTGGCAAAGCCGCCATAAGGCTGACTTGCGCACCTTTGATCCCAGCCAGCGCACCGGCTCCTATGGCCTGCTGGACCTGCGCATGGATGTGTTCAATGTCGCCGGCAAAGGCTTTGATATCGGCGTGTTCATGAGCAATGTCCTGAACACGCCCGTCTGCATGCCGGAATATAATGGCGTGCTCAACTCCGCGCCCAACAGTTCGTTCGGCATCGCCAATACCGCCGGCGCGCTGCAGTGCGTGCCGCTGGCGCCGCGCATGACGGGCGTGCAGTTGGGGTATAAGTTTTAGTCGGGCATTGCGCCTCGCTTAAGCTCGGCGCGTAGCGCCTTAGAAAAGCTTGCCCTATGCGAGCGTAGCGAGCATGCGCACTCGAAATGGTCCGTCGTCAGCGACAGCGTAGTGCGACACCATTTCGTTCGCCTGCGGCGAAACGCTCCTCTACGGAGCGTATTCGACCTTGGCCAGGCTCAACGTGAAGACCAGAGTTTGGCCGGGCGGAATGGAAACGCCCGCCCCGTCTTGGCCATAGCCGAGCTCAGAAGGGATCACCAATTCCCAGGTGTCGCCGGTTTTCATCATCTTCAAGGCTTCCACCCAACCGGGGATCAGCGCGCCGGCCGGAAATTGCGCCGGCTCTTCCGGTTTGGTCTGGTCAAAGACTTTGCCGGTGATCAGCGAGCCTTTGTAGAAGACCGTCACAATATCATTGTCCTTTTGGACCTGGGGACCGTTGCCGGATTTCAGGACGCGATACATCAGTCCGTCCGGCAATTTGGTGACGCCGGGACGCGCCGCATAGTCGGCCAGGAAGCGCGCATTGGATTCGGGCGAGGTGTCGTTATAGGTGGCGGTGGCCGCGTCCGATGGTTTCTCGCAGGCTGTCAAAGCCGCCAGCGGCAAAAGAACCAAAGTCAGGATTTTCAAGGCGCGCATGGTTTCCCCCATCTCTTAGTGTCCGTATATAAGCGATAAGCATTGCCACGGCTACTTGGCCGCGATCCGCACTTCGTCTCGGTCTTGATCTCGGTTTTGCGGGTCGGCGGCGGAAATGCCGTTGCCGATACCGCGCCCATATCGCGAAAGATGGTGACGATTTTATGCTGGACCCGGTTGCTGGCGTCCACCGGCGCAACCTGCATACTATATTCCATAGAACTAATGGGGTATTCTGCGGCCATGATTTCCCAAAAGGCCCGCTACGCCCTGCGTGCTCTGCTGTATCTGACAGCGCGTGGCGATGTTGCCCCCGTACAGATCTCGGAAATCGCCGAAAGCGAAAAGATTCCCCGCAAATTCCTGGAAGCCATCCTGCTGGAACTCAAAAAGACCGGGATCGTGCGCAGCCATCGCGGCCGGGCAGGGGGCTATTCCCTGGGCCGGCCGGCCAAGGATATCAGCTTTGCCGATGTGCTTCGGGTTACCGACGGTCCCCTGGCGCTCAGCCCCTGTGTTAGTGTCATGGCCTATCGTAAGTGCGACGACTGTTTCGAGGAGACGGTCTGTGCCATCCGAAAAGCCCTGTTGGCGGCCCGGGACGCCACCGCACAAATCCTGGAATCCAGGAATTTGGCGGCCGCGGCGCAACAATTGCGGCGTTCGGGCGCTTTATAACGACATTGATTTTCCTGAAGTTCTCCAGTTTTGTGAAATATCATAATTCCTATTGACTTGATAGAGATTTAGAGGAATTATTAAAGGTGCCGGTCCGCTTGGGCGGGATAATTTTACGGGGTGTTCATGCACAAGGTCCGTCTTACCGCCCTTTGGATTGGCGTGGCATCGATCGTGCTGGGTACGCCCAGCTTTGCGCAGACCAGAAAACCCACGCCGCCGCCTTCCGATCCACGCATTGGAATCTTGGAGCAGCAGCTGCGTGATGTTCAGCAGCAGTTGGCGCAAATCAAGAACGCACAAGCCGAGAACGGCTATAGCGGGGCGATGACGGACCTCAAGCGCAGCACCTCCAGCCAGTATGCCGACATCAACAAGCGCTTCGATGCCCAGGCCAAGATCAGCACCGCCAATGGCCGGTTGAGCTTTGCTTCGCCGGACGGCGCCTTTACCCTGGCGCTGCGCAGCCAGGTGCAGTTCGATACCGCCTATTTCGCGCAAGGCCGCAATCCGGCCACCGTCGATCTGAACAGCGGCACCAATTTTCGCCGCGCCCAGTTGGGCCTGCAGGGCACGGTGTTCACCGCCTGGGCCTATAATTTCATCTATGATTTCGGCGGCAATGGTATCGAAAATCGCGGCTACATCTACAACGCCTATCTGGAGTATGCCGGCCTCAAGCCCTTTTATTTCCGCATCGGCGCCTATACCCCGCCGGCAGGAATTGAGGATCAGACCGGCTCGGGCGATCTGTTTTTCCTGGAGCGTGCCGCCGCCACCGATATCGCCCGCAATATCGCGGGCGCGCCCGGCCGCGAAGCCGCCAGCATTTTCGCAGCTGGCGATAGCTATGTCGTCTCGCTATCTTATACCGGCAAGAAGACCACGGACGGCACCTCCACCGGGGCTGCGGTCGGCACCTTCGATGCCCAGCAGGCCCTGATCGGCCGCGTCGCCTGGCTGGCGGTCTCGGCGCCCGACGTGAAGTGGCTGCTGGATGGCCATATCACCGAAGTCCTCAAGCTTCCCGACCCTTCCGCCGGTCCTGCCGCCAGTGTCATCCGCCTCAGCAACGGCCCCGAAATCGCGGTGGATGCCAGCCGCACCTTGGACACCGGCACTATCGACGCCAGCCATGTGCGCGAGTTCGGCTTCGAGAGCGCCGCGGCATATGACCGCCTGTTCGCGCAAGGAGGCTGGTTCCGCTATGAGATCGAGCGCCGCACACCCGTGCCCCATCCGCATTTCACCGGCTGGTACGCCTTTGTCACTTATTCACTGACGGGCGAACAGCATCCTTACGATCCCGCCACCGCCAGTTTCCGCAACATCCGCCCAGCCAAGCCGTTGGGCACGCCGGGCGGCTGGGGCGCCTGGGAAGCGACGGCCCGCTACAGCAGCACCGATCTCGACTTCCTGCCGTTCGCCACGGCCGCAACGGGCGGGATCGCCGGCGGCAAGCAGGATGTCTGGACCTTTGGCATGAACTGGTATCCCAACAACGCGATCAAATTCCAATTCAACTACGAAAATCTTCAGGTCAATCACGTCAATGCGCCGGGTAACGACATTTCCGCCAATGTCATCGCCCTGCGCACCCAGATTTCCTTGTGAGGAGCAAGATCATGAAACGCTTTCTTTCGCTTCTGGTCGCGGCGGGGCTTTTGACGGCCACCACGGCACAGGCGGACGTGACCTTGCTGAATGTCAGCTACGATCCGACGCGCGAGCTGTACAAGGATTTGGATGCGGCATTCTCGGCCCAGTACAAGGCCGACAAGGTCACGATCAAGACCTCCAATGGCGGGTCGGGCGCCCAGGCACGCGCGGTGATCGACGGTCTGCCGGCCGATGTTCTGACCCTGGCGCTTGCGGCCGACATCGATGCGGTGGCCAAGAATGCCGGTTTGCTGCCGGCCGATTGGCAAAAGCGCCTGCCCAACAATTCGGCCCCTTACACCTCCACCATCGTGTTCCTGGTGCGCAAGGGCAATCCCTGGAAAATCAAAGACTGGAACGATCTGGTCAAGCCCGGCATCCAGGTGATCACCCCCAACCCCAAGACCAGCGGCGGGGCCCGCTGGGCCTATCTGGCGGCCTGGGCCTATGCCGAGAAGGCGCAAGGCGGCAATGACCAAAAGGCCAAGGACTTTGTCGCCAATCTCTACCGCCATGTTCCGGTGCTGGATACCGGCGCGCGCGGTTCCACCGTCACCTTCACCAAGCGCGGCATTGGCGATGTGCTGCTGTCCTGGGAGAACGAGGCCCATCTGGCTTTGCGCGAAACCCCCGGCCAGTATGAGATCGTCTATCCCTCCCGCTCGATCCTGGCCGAACCCCCGGTGGCGCTGGTCGACAAAAATGTCGACCGCAACAAGACCCGCGCCGCCGCCGAAGCCTTCCTGAAATTCCTCTACACCCCCCAGGCGCAGGAGATCGTGGCCAGGGACTTTTATCGCCCCCGCCATCCACAGATCGCGGCCAAGTACAAAAACCAGTTTCCCAGCATAGCCCTGGCGACCGTGGACGGGGACTTTGGCGGCTGGATCAAAGTCCAGGCCGCCCACTTCGCAGACGGCGGCGTCTTCGATCAAATTTATCAACCGGGCCGATAGGCAGGTTCCCGAACTGTCACGGGCCATTTGTATGGTTCAGGCATTTTCTAAAGAAGACTATTTCTAAAGAAGACTATGAGCGCGACCGGCTTGAAACTTTCCATTCCCCGGTCCCGGCATGTCCTGCCGGGGTTCCGCCTGTCTTTGGGCCTTACTCTTTTCTATCTGACCTCGATTGTGCTGATCCCGCTTTTGGCGCTGGTGATCCGGCCTATCGAGCTGGGCTTTGACGGCTTCTGGGCGTCCATTTCCACGCCGCGGGTGCTGGCCGCCTTGCGGCTGTCTTTCGGCATGGCGCTGGTGGCGGCGGTCATCGATTCGGTGTTCGGATTCATCATCGCCTGGGTATTGGTGCGCTATCGCTTTCCCGGCAAGGCATTGCTGGATGCGGTGATCGACTTGCCGTTCGCCTTGCCCACCGCGGTGGCGGGCATTGCGCTTTCCACCCTGTATGCTCCGAACGGCTGGATCGGTTCGATCCTGGCGGAGTATGGCATTCGTATCGCCTATACGCCTTGGGGCGTGTTGGTGGCGATGACCTTTATCGGATTGCCCTTCACGGTGCGTACCCTGCAGCCGGTATTGAGCGAGCTGGGCTTGGAGATCGAAGAGGCGGCGGCGACCTTGGGCGCGACGCGGCTGCAAACGATCGCCCGGGTGGTGTTGCCCATGCTGATGCCCGCCATTTTGACCGGCGCCGCCATGGCCTTTGCGCGCGGCGTGGGCGAGTATGGTTCCATCATTTTCATTGCCGGCAATATTCCCGCGGTGAGCGAAATCGCGCCGCTGCTGATCGTCACAAAACTGGAGCAGTATGACTATGCCGGGGCTGCCGCCATTGGCGTGGTGATGCTGGCCGCCAGCTTTGTGATGCTGCTGGCGTTGAACGGATTGCAAAGCTGGGCGGCGAAACGCAGATGACACAATCCCATCTTCAAATCGCAGCGCGCGCCCGGCGCTTCAACAGGCCGACCGAAGATCCGCTATGGCTCAAGGCTCTGTTGGGCAGTGTCGCCATCGGGTTCATCGCGATCCTGCTGTTGCTGCCGCTGGCGCTGGTGTTCAAGGAAGCTTTCGCGCAAGGCGCGGCGCCCTTCCTGGCCGCCATTGCCGAACCCGACACATTGGCCGCGGTGAAATTGTCGCTCACCGCGGCCGCCATCGCGGTGCCGCTGAACACGGTGTTCGGCATCGCCGCCGCCTGGTCGATCGCCAAGTTCGATTTTCCTGGCAAGACCTTTCTGGTCACGCTGATCGACTTGCCTTTCTCGGTCTCGCCGGTGGTGTCTGGCCTGATTTATGTGCTGGTTTTCGGCATGAATGGTTGGTTCGGCCCCGCTTTGGCCGATTATAACGTCCGTATTCTGTTTGCGTTGCCGGGCATCGTGCTGGCGACCATGTTCGTCACCTTTCCGTTTGTGGCGCGTGAGTTGATCCCTTTGATGATGGATCAGGGCCGCAGCGAAGAAGAAGCCGCCGCCACCCTGGGGGCTTCGGGTTTTTCCACCTTCCTGCGCGTGACCTTGCCCAACATCAAATGGGGCCTGCTGTATGGCATCCTGTTGTGCAATGCCCGCGCCCTGGGCGAATTCGGCGCGGTGTCGGTGGTGTCCGGCCATATCCGCGGCGCCACCAACACCATGCCGTTGCATGTGGAGCTGCTGTATAACAGCTATGACTATGTCGGCGCCTTCACCGTTGCCGCCTTGCTGGCCATGCTGGCGTTGATCACGCTTGCCCTGAAATCGTTTTTGGAATGGCGCTATGCGGACGAGCTGGCC
This sequence comes from Rhizomicrobium sp., assembly GCA_035275465.1. Taxonomy (GTDB): domain Bacteria; phylum Pseudomonadota; class Alphaproteobacteria; order Micropepsales; family Micropepsaceae; genus Rhizomicrobium. The sequence goes on from DATEMS010000053.1 coordinate 115,738, forward strand.
GCGTCGCACCGCCACTAGAGCGTGATCCGGTTTCTCTTGAAACCGGATCACGCTCTAGATTCTTGGTTTGTCGCGCAATTTACCGGAAAATCGATCCCGATTTTCCAGATTGCGCTTAGGACGCGTCGGCGAGAGCCGGAGCGCCCATAGGAGAAGATCATGTCTCTTGTCGTTGATTCGGTTACCAAGAAATTCGCGCGGTTCGCCGCGCTCAACGGTGCCAGCTTCGTAGCGCCGCAGGGCGGGTTCGTCTCGCTCTTGGGCCCGTCTGGGTCCGGCAAGACCACTTTGTTGCGCATCTTGGGCGGGCTGGAATTCGCCGATAGCGGCAGTGTCCGCTTTGCCGATCTGAATTGGCTGGACATGCCGGCCCGCACCCGCAATGCCGGCTTTGTGTTTCAGCAATACGCCCTGTTTAGGCATATGACCGTCGCCGAGAATATCGCCTTTGGCTTGAAAGTGCGGCCGCGTGCCCAGCGCCCGTCCAAAGCCGATATCGCGGCCCGCGTTCACAATCTGCTGGCGCTGGTGCAACTGCCGGGCTTGGAGGGGCGCTATCCCAGCCAATTGTCCGGCGGCCAGCGTCAGCGCGTGGCGCTGGCGCGCGCCCTGGCGATCGAGCCGCGCATGTTGCTGCTGGATGAGCCTTTCGGCGCGCTGGATGCCAAGGTGCGCAAAGAGCTGCGCGCCGATCTGCGCCGCATTCACGATCATGCCGGCGTGACGACCGTGTTCGTGACCCACGATCAAGAAGAAGCTTTTGCCGTGGCCGATCTGGTGGCGGTGATGCGCGATGGACGGATCGAGCAATACGGCACGCCCACAGATGTGCGGCGCAATCCCAGGACCGCGTTCGTCTCGGAGTTCCTGACCGCTTGATTCTCATGCTTCGGCAAGCTCAGCATGAGGATTTCATTCGGTCCTCACCCTGAGCCTGTCGAAGGGTGAGGCCTGGCGTCCATCAACCGCCGCGGAGCATCGGCCAGCCGAGCGTAGCGAAGGCGTCGGCCGTGCGACCAAATAAAATTAGGCGGCGGTTGCAATTGATATAGCGAGAGCTTCCGCAACCTTAATGCCGTCAACCGCCGCCGACAGGATGCCGCCGGCAAAGCCCGCGCCTTCTCCCGCCGGAAAAAGGCCGGGCGTATTGATGCTTTGAAAATTCTCCCCACGCTGGATGCGGATGGGGCTAGAGGTGCGGGTTTCCACGCCGGTCAGCACCGCATCGGCGCGGTCAAAGCCTTTGATCTGACGGCCAAAGGCCGGCAGGGCATCGCGAATGGCCTCGATGGCGTAAGCCGGCAGGCAAGACGACAAGTCGGTGGGCGTCACGCCAGGACGGTAAGACGGGACTATCTCGCCCAACCCTGTCGAGGCCTTCGCGGCCAGAAAATCACCTACCAACTGTGCCGGCGCGGCATAGGTTGCACCGCCTGCGGCAAAGGCCTGTTCTTCCCAATGCCGCTGCAAGGCGATGCCCGCCAAGGGATGGCTGGGATAGTCGACATCCGGCGTGATGCCCACCACGATTCCGGCATTGGCGTTGCGCTCGTTGCGCGAATATTGGCTCATGCCATTGGTGACGACACGGCCGGGCTCGCTGGCCGCCGCCACCACCGTGCCGCCAGGGCACATGCAGAAACTATAGACGCTGCGGCCGTTCTTGGCGTGATGCACCAGTTTATAGTCGGCGGCGCCCAATTGCGGGATACTGCGCCCGAAGCGCGCTTTGTCGATCAAGCCTTGCGGATGCTCGATGCGAAAGCCCAGGGAAAAGGGCTTGGCTTGGATGGCCACGCCTTGCGCGTGCAGCATCTCGAACGTGTCGCGGGCGCTATGGCCCAAGGCCAGCACCACATGGCTGCTTTCGATATCCTCCCCGCTTTGCAGTCTCACGCCGCGCAATCGCCGATCGGGGGCCAGCAGCAAATCGGCCACTTTGCTCTGGAAGCGGTATTCCCCGCCCAGGTCCTGAATGGTTTGGCGCATGGATTCCACCATGGTCACCAGCCGGAAAGTGCCGATATGGGGATGGGCCTCGGTGAGGATTTCCGCCGGCGCCCCCGCTTTCACAAATTCGGTCAACACCTTGCGGCCCAGATAGCGCGGGTCCTTGATTTGGCTATAAAGTTTGCCGTCGGAAAAAGTGCCTGCGCCGCCTTCGCCGAACTGGACATTGGATTCGGGATTGAGCACCGAACGCCGCCACAGGCCCCAAGTGTCCTTGGTGCGGGCGCGCACGTCTTTGCCGCGCTCCAATAGAATGGGGCGAAAGCCCGATTGCGCCAAAATCAAAGCGGCAAACAAGCCGCAAGGGCCCGCGCCGATTACAAGAGGTCGCTGAAAATGACGGGGCGCCTGGGCGACGAACCTATAGTCCATGTCGGGGGTGGGCCGTGCCGCCTTGGGGGCGCGGCTTTCGTCCGCCAGCGTGACATCGACCGTATAAATATAGGTGATCGCATTTTTGTTGCGCGCATCATGCGCCCGCTTGAAAATACGCCAGTTCAGCAGCGCATCCGCGGGAAGCTTCAATTGCTTGAGGATGGCGGCTTTTAACGCTTGAGGCGGGTGGTCAAGCGGCAGCTTGATATCGGTAAGGCGCAGCATAGTAGCGGACGTATAACCGGGAAGCGCGGGGCGCGCATCCTTTAAGCGCCCATTTCGACCCCGGCTGGAACGACACGGATTGCCGCATCGGACGGATTGTCGAACAGACTGTTCACCATGCCGAACGCGCCGGCAAAAATCGAACGGCTTTGCGGTGGGTTCCGCTGGATTTCGTTCCCACTTCACAAATCATTTCGGGGCCGCTTTGGTGTTGACGCTGCGCTTTTTCAGGCGCAGGGTTTTAATGCCGGGAGAAAAGATTGCGACTGCCGCAGTTACTTCCTAAGGCGCCCATTGCGCGATGGCAATGGCGCGAGCGCGCCATTCAGATCGTGATCGATCCGGTGGAGACCGGATTTCCTGGCGCCGGAATGTCGCGCGAAGACGCAATCCTGAATCCCGGCGGCGAAACCCGCTAACAGGAGGTTCCTTGATGGAAGTGACCCCACCGGAAAATAGGCCGGGCTTCGCCTGATGCGGAGCCAAGGCCCGGACTAAAAACCCGGACCTCCGCCCACAATTTAAACTGAACAATGGGCTTTAGGCCCATAACGAGCGTCCGGCCTGATGTCGGACAAAGAAAGTGGAACAAGCTTCGTCGGTAATCTGGCGGGGCTTGTTTCGTTTTCATGGCATGCATGGCGGTTGCAATAGTTTGAAGGATAAATAGGGTTTGCCCGGGCGCGGGGCTTATTTACGAGACGACCATGCGCCCGATCCCTGTTCTTGCCGCCGCGTTGCTTTGTGCTGGCCTGTTGACCGGCTGTACCACCGCCCGAAGCACCTTCCCAACCCGCACCGCCACCGAGCAGTTGCTGCTTTCCGCCGCCGCCGACCGTGCCGCGGCGCAACTGTCGCTGGGCATTCCCAAGGGCACGCGGATCTTTGTCGATACCCGATATTTTCAGGGTTACGACGACGGCTATGCCATTGCCGCCATCCGCACCCAGATGCTGAAGAACGAGTTGATGCTGGTGGACGACCGCAATCAGGCGGAAGTGGTGGTGCAGGTGTCCTCGGGCGCCCTGTCCACCGATCAGAAATCGCTTTTGATCGGCATACCGCAGCTGACCGTGCCCTACTATCCAGCGGGAAATTCGGTGACCGTTCCCGAGATCGCCTTGTTCAAGCAGGCGGAGGAAAAGGGCGTCGCCAAGTTTGTGATCACGGGCTATGACGCGCGCACCGGAAAACTTCTGGCCACCACCGATCCGCGTTATGGCTTTGCCCACAACACCAACCATACCGTGTTGCTGTTTTTCTCCTGGGCGACCGGCGATGTGATCCCGCCGGGCGTGGATCAGCATTCGCTGTCGTTCCAAACGCTGACCAGCATGCTACCGGGCGGGAACTGATAGCGGTTCAAGGAAAGTACTGATAAATCCAGGTTTCGCTGAGCGTGCGGTTGCCCAACCGCAGGAAGAGGCGCAAATCCACCGGCGCCTGGCCCTCCAGTTGCAGATCGAACAGCGCCCGCCAACGGTTCGTGCCCACCACCTTGATGACATAGGCATTGTCGATCTTGCCGCGCGAGGCGCTGACCACCGGGGTCACGTCGAAACGCTGTTGCATCTGCATCAGCGGGCCGCCGGTGAAATCCACTACGAACTTCTGCCGGTCGCGCGGCCAGGGATTTTGTCCGGGAATGCCGCCGCGCCCCAGCCGGGTGGCCACCACTTTCGCGATGTTTTTGGGATAGGCGGGTTCGCTGTTTTGCCAATAGAGGCGATAGTCGAAGGAAAGCCTGTCGCCATCCTTGATGTCGCGGTCGGGGCGCCAGTAAGCGACGATATTGTCATGGGTTTCATCTTCGGTGGGAATTTCCACCAATTGCACGGCGCCCGCCCCCCAATTGCTCTTGGGCTCCACCCAAATTCCCGGCCGCTTTTCATAGAAGGCGCCGTCATCCTGATAATTGGCGAAATCCCGGTCGCGCTGCATCAAGCCAAAGCCTTTAGGATTGTTGTCGACAAAACTGTTGGTCATCACTTGCGGTGGGTTGACCAGCGGGCGCCAGATGCGCTCGCCCTTTCCGGTCCACAGCGCCAGCCCGTCATTGTCATGAATTTCGGGCCGCCAATCGGCCGCCTTGCGCCGCTCATTCTCGCCATACCAATACATGCTGGTCAGCGGGGCTATCCCCAAGCGCGAAATGTCGGCGCGGAAAAACAAGTCGCAATGCGCATTCATCACCACGCGCCCGCCATCCTGTTTCATGGTGTCGAACCGGTAAGCGCCGGTGACCGAAGGGCCGTCGAGCAAAGCGTAAATGCTGATCACCGGACCGTTGGCGTCCAGCCAGAATTCCGAAAAGCGCGGAAACTCTTCCGCCGTGGCGGCTGCGGTGTTGATGGCGATGCCGCGCGCCGACGCGCCATACTGGTTGTCCTGGCCGCTGGACCGGAAATAGCTGGCGCCTTGAAACGCCAGCCAATCGGTCGGCTCGCCCGGCCCGTCCATCACCCGGAACCCGGAAAAACCCAGATTGGCGAGTTGCTTGGCATCGAGGCCGGAGGCGCCATAGTCGAAATAGCCGGGTCCATAGAGAATCGCACGCGCCTTGCCCCCCTCCAGCGCGTGCAGCACAACCGGATCGGCGGAAAAGCGGCTGAGATGAAAGAAGGACACTGGATCGGTCCCCTGCGGCCACAAGGCATGATCGGGACGGAACTTGATTTTCTGCGCGGCGTCGAAATCGATGGATTTGATGATCTGGCTGGCCCTGGCCGGCGGCGCCTTATAGGGTTGGGTGGCGTTTTTTTCGGCGCGCGCCACCAGCCCCGCAAGACTGAAGTCCCGCGCTGGCCCCAGCCGAAGGCCTGAAGGCGCAAAAACCGCGGCAAAGGCCCCGCGGGGCAGCATAGCGGCCGACAGCAAAGCCAGGAGCTGGCGGCGATCCGGTTTCAACATGCTGGTATCCCATTCCAAGTCCCGCCACTGGATGCGGCAAAGGTGGAGAAGTTAAGGCGTTGCGATTCACCATGATACTGCCCTGGATTTGCGCGCAACGATCCATTATTTCGCCGCATTGTCACGTTTGATTGCCGGTGCCGAATGGGCGATTTTTTGGACTTTGCACATGGATTCCGAACCCCGCGCATTTGAAGCTGCCTTTGTGCTGGACGCCGGCACGCCCTTGCGCTGCCCCCGGCCGATGCCCCCCCAACCGCTGGTCCCCTGGACGCCCGCGCGCCTTATCGCCGCAGGCCTGATGGCGATGCTGTCGGTGCCTGCCCAGCTTGGGCCCGCCGTGTTAAACCGCCGCCGTGCCTGATATCGCGCCACGGCGCTGGTTGTACCTTTTCCTGGTCCTGGCTTCCACGGTCGCCGCCGTCACCCAGATGGCGGGGGTGCTGCAGGTTGATGATTTCACTTTTCGTGAGATCGCGATCCTTGCCTTATTCGCCATCCTGTTCGCCTGGATCGCCTCATCCTTCTGGTTGGCGGTGTTTGGCGCCTGGGCTCGATCCACCAAGATGGATCTGTTGCCGCTGAAAGCGCCCAGCGGACCATCGGCGGCGCGCACCGCTATTTTGATGCCGGTCTATAACGAGGATGTGGCGCGGGTGTTTTCCGGCGTGCGCGCCATTTGGGAATCGGCCGGACCGGATTTCGATTTTTACATTCTCAGCGACAGCACCAATCCCGCCAATTGGGTGGCCGAAGAACTGGAATGGCAGAAACTGAAAAGCGAGCTGGGAGAAGCCGCGCATATTTTCTATCGCCACCGCACCAGGAATACGGGGCGCAAGGCCGGCAATATCCAGGATTTCTGTGAGAACTGGGGCCAGCTTTACGACTATATGGTGATCCTGGACGCCGACAGCCTGATGACTGGCAAGACCCTGCATCATCTGGTTGGCTTGATGGACGCCAATCCCCGCACCGCATTGATCCAGGCGCCCCCGCAACTGGTGGGGCGCGGCTCGTTGTTTGCACGCATCCAGCAATTTAGCTCCAGCGTTTACGGTCCGATCCATGCCGCGGGCCTGGCCATGCTCCAGGGCCCGGACGGCAATTATTGGGGCCACAATGCCATCATTCGGGTACATGCTTTCATGCAGTCCTGCGGTTTGCCCTGCTTGCCGGGCAGACCGCCTTTTGGCGGCGAGATCATGAGCCATGATTTCATTGAGGCGGCGCTTTTGCGGCGCGCCGGATGGGATGTGTGGATGGCGCCCGACATTGGCGGCTCGTTCGAGGAGCCGCCGCCCACCCTGCTGGACTATTTGATCCGCGACCGCCGCTGGTGCCAGGGCAATCTTCAGCATATGCGGATCACTTTTGCCCAGGGGCTGACTTTGCCCAGCCGGCTGCATCTCGCCATGGGGATCATGAGCTATGTTTCTTCGCCGCTTTGGCTGCTGCTTCTGATCATTTCGACCATCGATATGATGAGCGTCAAAGCCGCGCCGCCCGCCAGCTATATCGGTTTGCTGCCATCTTTGCCGCTTTCCGTTTCCCATAGCGCCGAATTGATGATTTTGGTGGGTGCGACCTTGATATTGCTCTACGGCCCGAAGGTTCTGGCCGTGGCTTCGGTCTTGGGGAGCGCGGACGCTACCCGCGCCCATGGCGGCATCGGGGGGCTGATTGCCAGCGCGTTCTGGGAGTCGCTGTTTGCCACCTTGATGGCGCCGATCGTGATGCTGCAGCACAGCTGGTATGTGTGCAGCATCCTGATGGGCATCGCCACCGGATGGCATGTCCAGACCCGGACCGACCGCGCCTTGCCATGGGGATTGGTGGCGCGAAGATTTTTGCCCCATACGTTGATCGGATTGGCCGCCACGTTCCTGCTCTGGCACTATGCCCAAGGCAGCTTCAATTGGTTTTTGCCCTTGCTGGCGGGCCTGTGGTTGGCCGTGCCGCTGGTGGCGCTCAGCAGCAGTCCTTTGCTGGGCCGGATGGCGCGCCAAGATCGCTTGTTCTTGATTCCCAGCGAGACGCGCGGTTCTAAAGTCCTCAGCCGCGCCCATGCCCTGGCCGAAAGTCATCAGACTTTGGCTGTGCCTGTGCAGCAATTGGTTCTGGAGGATGCGCGCGTGCGCGATCTGCATTTGGCGTTGCTGGCGGACTCACCGCCCTTGGTGAGCGATCCGGAACGGTTGGACCGGCTCAGACTGCAGGCCGCGCAATCGCAAACCGCGCACTTCAGCCGAGACGACTGGACCCTGTTATTGTCGGATTCCGAGGGGTTAAAGACACTGCGGTGATTGCGGGCACATTCAAAATAGAGCCTTTTTCTCTTTGACAATATCGAGAACAAAATCGATCACGGTGCGGACATTTGGCAGCCCCTGTGCGTCCGGATGCACGGAGAGCCAGTATGTCCGCATTTCCTCGACTTGATCTGGCAAAACGCGAACAAGACCAGGGTCCTGGCCCGCTTGATATACCGGAATAATGCCGACGCCCATCCCCGCCACCAATGCTGCGTATTGCGCGAGGATGTTGGTCGCGCGAAAACCCGCCCGTGAATTGGCCACGATGCGCTGCATATAGCGTTGCTCGGCTATATCCACGAAGTCCTCGAGATACCAGATGACATCTCGATTGTTCAGTTCTGCAATGCTGTCGATGGGACCGTATTCCCGCAGATACTCGGGCGATGCGAACAGGCCGAGACGATAGTCGGTCAGTTTCTGCACGATCACGCGGTCTTGCTGTGGGTACTGCAACGATATCGTTATGTCCGCATCTCGCTTCAACAGACTAATGGTGCGCGCTTCGGAGACCAGTTCGAGGTTTAGTTCAGGGTGCCGGCGCCTCAGCTGAGCCACTTTCGGACAAATCAGCCAGGCGCCAACCCCTTCGCGCGTCGCGAGTCGGACTTTGCCGGCAACAGATCCATCAGCCGTGTAAACGCGTTGTTCCGCGGCCAAGGCTTCATTTTCCATTCGTTCCGCATGGTAAAGGAAATTTTCGCCAGCCGGCGTAAGGGTTGCGCCTGTTGGCGTTCGATTGACAAGGCGCGTGTGAAGCGCAGCCTCCAAGTTTGAAAGCCGGCGAGCGACGGTTGTGTGATTGATGCCCAAATTCTGAGCGGCAGGTGCGAACCCGCCTTGGCGTGCGACCGCCAGAAAAACACGTATATCGTCCCAGTTCTCCATGTTTCCCTCCGACACCGGTGATCCGGATAACTCATATTGTTCTATGCGGCAGCTGGTAGATGATGTTGCGCTGCAAACTGTATGCGGTTTTGAACCTTCCATGCGCTTGTTGGCGCACGCTCAAATATCATCACCTGCATCCTCGCATATCCGATTTGTGCATTTCTGCATTCATCGCTTGGTTCGATCAGGAATAGGATTTGCGAAAACAAAGGGCAGGGGCTCTTAACCGCAGATACGCTTCGAGGTTGGGCGAGTAAACGAATTCTCGCAAAACGCCGCCGCAACTTCTAGTAGAAATAAAGCTGGAGCAAGGGGAAATGAATGTCGAAAGCTAAGATTGCGTGTTTGTTGCTGAGTGCAAGCGTCATGGCATTAAACTTACCGGCATTCGCGCAAGGCGCGGATCAGACGGAAGTCGTGACCGTCACCGGCAGCCGTGTGGCGCGTAAAGGTTTCGAAACGCCCACGCCCACCACCGCGATTTCCAGCGCCGAGCTGGAATCCAAGGCGTCGTTGACGGTGACCGATCTCATCGCGGAGATCCCGTCCCTGGCGCCCAATATCAATAGCAACAATTCCACGAATGTGGGTCTGACCACTTTTAACCTGCGCAATATCGGCTCCGGCCGCACTTTGGTGCTGATCGATGGCCTCAGGGTCGCGGACACCAGCCCCACCGGCGGTTTCAGCGTGAATGTGATTCCCGCCCAGCTCATCAGCAAAATTGATGTGGTGACGGGCGGAGCCTCGGCGGCCTATGGCTCTGACGGCATCACCGGGGTGGTCAATATCTCCCTGACTCCGGAGATGACGGGCGGCAAGCTCGACCTGCAGGCCAACACTTCCAACTATGGCGACAATAACGCGCTATCGGCGGCGCTAACCTATGGTCACAATTTGTTCAGCGGTCGCGGCCATTTCGTCTTTGCCAGTTCCTATTACAACCAACCCAAGATCATCTATCAAAACGCCCGCCCCTGGGGCCGGCAGGGCTATACCTTGTTCACCAACACCAAGGCCGCGGTGACCGCGGGTGGTCCCCAGTTCGTGATCGGGCCCGGCGGCACGGTCAGCCAGATGACCTTTGGCGGCGTGATCACAAACGGCCCCGTTGGCTTCAAGTTCCAGCAGTTCTTGGCTGGCGGCCAGATCGGCACCTTCAACCCCGGCGGTATCTGCGGCGGAAACTCCTACTGTCAGAATGGTGACGGCGTACAAACCTACAATGTGCCGGCAGGCGTGATAATGCCTTCCTCCGAACGCTGGAGCATGTATGGGCGCTTCGGCTACGACCTGACGCCGACGACGCAAATCTATGCCTCGGTCTTGTATTCGAGCGATAGCGAAACCCAGACCAACGTCCCCAACTACAACAATGGCGATCTGACGATCCAGCGGGATAACGTCTATCTCCCGGCGCAGATTCGTACCCAGATGACGACGTTGGGCTTGACCAGCTTTCAGATGGGCCGCGAAAACATAGAGGATGGCAGCACGATTAACAACGCGCGCATCAGCTATGCGCGGTACCTGATCGGCGCCAACGGCCAGCTTCCTTTCGGGACGACCTGGACCTGGGACATCCATGGCATGCTGACCCAGGCCAACTACACCATCAGCGCGCAGAATAACCGCATACAATCCAAATATTTCTTGTCCGTTGACGCAGTCGCCAACCCGGCCTTGGGCGGCGTATCCGGCGTCGCGGCCGGCGTACCGGTTTGCCGTTCGACACTCACCGATCCGACGAATGGCTGTGTGCCGGTCAACCTGTTTGGGCCAGGCACGATCTCGCAGCGGGCACAAGCTTGGTATCTTGGCACCTCGGTGGTGGCTGCCGGCACCATGCAATGGAATGCGGGCTTCAATGTGCGGGGTGACCTGTTCGATACTTGGGCGGGGCCTATATCCTTCGCCGGCGGCGGCGAATACCGCCGCGACTCCATCAACCAAGCCTCCGATCCGGTCTCCAACGTCTTGGGCTGGCGTCAGGCCAGCGCCATGCCTTTCTATGGCTCCAACCAAGTGCGCGAGGGCTATGTCGAAACCGTCGTTCCGTTGACCCTGCCCAACACGCCCTTGATGCAGAAACTGGAGATGGACCTCGCGGCCCGTGTTGCCGATTATGACTCCAGCGGTGCGGCCTTCGTCTGGAAGATCGGCGGCAACTGGGTGGTCAACGATGATGTGCGTTTCCGCGCCAGCTATTCGCGAGACTTCCGGGCCCCAGGCGTCAACGATCTCTATAGTGCGTCCTCGATCATCAACGGCAACACCGTGGTCGATCGCATACCAGGCCCCACTTTTGGCCAGAGTGCGACAGTGCAGACCCTTTCCGGCGGCAACCCGTTGCTGAAGCCGGAAACTTCCAAGACCTTTACGGGCGGCGTGGTGGTTTCGCCCTCCTTCCTGCCGGGCTTCCAGGCGTCCGTGGATTACTTCTCCATCGACATGGGCAATGCGCTTTCGGTGTTCGCGATCCAGGACGTGGTGAACAACTGCGCCGCCGGCAGTGCCGTATTTTGTGCCGCCATCACGCGCAGTCCAACCACCGGCCAGATCACCAGAGTCCAGTCCTCGACCTTCAACGCCGCCTCGCTGCAGGTCAGCGGTGTGGATTTTGAGGCGAGCTATACCCTGCCGCTACAGGATATCTTCGACGATTGGGATGCGACGTTCACCGTCAGCAACCTCACCTCCTATGCCGAACACATTAAGACGACCGTTAACGGCGTCACCCAGGAGAATGCAGGGTTCCTAACCGGCGGCAATTCGCTGCCCCATTGGCGTTCGACCACCACTTTCACCTATAACGAAGGTCCGCTGACCGCGCGCATGGTGATGTATTACATTGGGCCGGGCTTGTACGGACCGACCACCTACCGACCGACCGACATCAACATCTATCACTATAGCGGCAGGACCTATTTCGACCTTTCGGCGCAATATGACCTGACGGATCGTTTCGAGCTCTACGGCAAGATCAACAACGCCTTGAACCAAGATCCGCCAATGATCGCAGACGGCTCGACCCTTAAGGCCCTCGCGGCCGCCTCACAAATCTACGATCGTATTGGCCGAGTGTTTGGCATTGGGATACGCTATCGCTGGTAGGTGTTTGGGATATGGCACGCGGCTCATTGCGCCATGAAACCGGCGGACAAATTCTGGAGAACGGGCATGGATTCCAACAGGCGAGAGTTCAATATGGGAGCTATCGGGGTTGCGGGCGCGGCATTAGCCGCGGGTAATGCGGAGGCTGCCGGTTTCGATCCCGGGAAGGCCGGTCCAAATGTCTGGCATCGCCGCGTCAAGCGAATTGTCCAGATCAATTTCAACGAAAGGGATCCGGAGGATTTCGATGCCAAGGCTTTCAACGATTGGTTGGTGCGGACCAAGGCCCAGGTGGCCTATGTCAGTGTCACCGGCATCGTCGCTTTTTATCCCACCAAGATAGCGGACTTCCCGCGCAGCCCCTGGCTGGGCAATCGCGATCTCTTTGGCGATAGTGTGAAGGCCGCCAAGGCAAACGGTGTGCGCGTCATGGGGCGCATGAGCCCGGATATGGTTTCGCTCGACTTGGAGGATAAGCACCCCGATTGGTTCCGGCGCAGCAAGGACGGCAAGATCGCCAACCGCGACGTCTATGCCAGCAGAGACCCTGCGACGAATACGAAATACGGCGCGACGTGTCAGTTCAGCAGCTATTATGGGGAGCAGACTCCCAAGATTATCAAGGAAGTCATCACCAATTATGAGATAGACGGCATTTACACCAATGGCTGGCCCGGCCTGCACGTTCCGCTCTGCTATTGTGAGAATTGCAAGAAGATCGGCGATCCGCAAAGCGAGGACTATAAGCGCGCCTACCAAAAGCGCACGGAAGAGCTGTGGGCGATGTATGCCAAGATCGTCGCCGAACACCGCGCCGACATGATTTTCTCCGGTAATCTGGGCGGCCGGTTCAAAGGCGGCGATGTCGATCTGTCCTCGATGTTGGCCAATGCCTCCATCTTCACCGCCGACAATCAGGGCCGCGGTGGCGTGGGGGACCGGGCTTGGGACGCGAGCCAACAGGTGCGGCTGGCGCGCGCCCTGATGAAGGGGCGCACGGTGACCAATGTCACCGGCTCCTATGAACGGTCCAACGAACTGTGGTGGCGCCACGTCACGGGCAACCAGCCGGAAGTAAAGGTGCGCTTGGCGCAGACCGCCGCAGCAGGTGCCACCCTTTGGTATCATTGGCTGGGCATGCATGAAGGCTGGCACGAGGACCGCCGCTGGCAGCAGATGGGCGCGGAATTCTTGTCTTGGCAGGCGGCCAACGACAAGCATTTCCACAATGTGCGGTCTATCGCCAATGTCGGGCTGCTTGTGTCGCAACGCTCCAACCGTCTCTACAAGGACGTGCCCGGCACCGATGCGCTTCAGTCGCTGGAAGGGATGTACGAGATTCTCACCGAAGCGCGCATTCCGTTTGACGTGGTGGTGGATACCGAGCTGGAGCCTGACACCCTGGCGCAGTATTCGGTGCTCGTTCTACCCAATGTTGCCCTGATGAGCGACAGGCAGATCGCCCAGGTGAAGGCATTTGTGGCGCGCGGCGGTTCGTTGCTGACCAGTTTTGAAACCGCGCTTTACGATGAGAATGGCAATCCTCGTTCCGATTTCGGCTTTGCCGATCTGTATGGCATGCACAAGGCGGGCGAACGCTTTGGCATAGGTTCGCCGCGTCAAGCACCGCCGCATTTCTGGCAGCGGCTGGAAGCACCGGCCACCAGCCATCCGATCACAGCCAATTTCAAGGGCACCAACTGGATACAGGGTTCCAGTTGCCGGGTGCCGATCCGTCATGACGGGCCTGTCTATCTGACGAATGTGGCGGCCTATCCGTCCTATCCACCAGAGGCTGTGTTCAGCCCCAAGCCGCATACCGATGAGTCCCTGGCGGTATTCCGCGAAAGCGGCCGTTCGAGGCTGGTGTATCTGGCGGGCGACATCGAGGCCGCCTATGCGCGCACCAGCGCCGCCGACCTGGGCGATCTGGTGACGAACGCGGTTCGTTGGCTGATGCGGGGCGAGGGGCCGCTGCAGGTCACGGGGAACGGGCTGGTCGAAACCTTCGGCTGGGTGACGGAGCCGGGCTATGCGGTGCATCTGATCAATTACACCTATCCGAATTTCAAATCGGGGGCGCGCCGGGCTTCCTATTCGGTGGGAGACCAGAAAGTGCGATTGGTTCTGGCGGACGCCAAACCGGTCAAGTCGGCGCGGCTGTTATGGGCCAGCAAGACTCTGCCGGTCACTCAGAACGGCAATGTCGTGGAATTCGTCATTCCTGACCTAGTCGATTACGAGGTGGCAGCCTTGGAGGTCTAGGCTCCACAGAATTCAATCGTCTGTCCCCCCTGGGCGGGCGTTGATGGGGTGGCCTCCATCCTTGATGGGGTGGGGGCCATTTCCTTCGAGGAGCAAGTCAATGCCGGAACAGGTATCGGGAGTATTGATAGACGGCTCTTGTTACAGACTGTGGGAGCCGCGATAGGCACTATGGCGGTGTCGGGCGTCAGCTTTCGGCTGCGCGTTCGCGAGATAACTGTCGAAAACACATGGCAAAGGGTGTGCGCCCACTAATTAAATTGTTCGGTCGGAGGGGAATCAGAGGTCTAATCCGTCGACTATATCAGAAGCGGCAAGCGCAGAAAACGTCTTCAAACTAAGAGATTGACAACCAAGCGGCGGCGGAGGCCACGACAATCACAAGTGCGCTAGGCGGCTGGACGCTCGGAGGGAGCCTGGATGACGACTGAGTACAAGGCGGGACGGCGAAATTTCCTTAAAGGAGTCGCCCTCGGCGGGATAACCGCGACCGCGACTGCGACGATGGCTCAGGAGCCGATACAGGGCCCGCCAAGCGGCACGCCCAGCCCAAGCCCCAATACGCCGCGTTCGCCCGGGCCTGTGACGGACCTTAACGAGCGCACGCCGCGTGACCGGCAGCTCACCTACGCGACTTGCGGCGGCGACTATATGGTCGATGTGATGCGCAGCCTTGGCATCGAGTACATGGCCTCGACGCCGTCCAACACCATGCTTGGCTTGCATGAAGCGATCGTCAATTACGGCATGGTGAGCGATCCGAAGCTCACCTTTATCACCACAGTCCACGAAGAAGCTTCGGTGGCGATGGCGCATGGCTATGCCAAGATCGAAGGAAAGCCGATGGCGGTGGGCATGCACGCCACGGTGGGGCTGCAGCACGGTTCCATGGCGATTTACAACGCCTGGTGCGACCGCGTGCCGATCTTCATGCTGGTCGGGGCGAATCTGGATTCCGCCCGATACCGAAACGCCACCGCTTGGAACCACGCCGCTCAGGACGATGCCCTGATCGTCCGCGACTACACCAAGTGGGACGATAAGCCGAGCAACTTGCGCGCCTGGGGCGAAGCCGCGGCCCGGGCCTACAAGTTTGGCATGACACCGCCCTATGGGCCGACGCTGCTCGCGACCGATTTGTACATGCAGGAGGATCCTTATCCCGGCGGCAAGCCTCCGCCGATTCCCAAGCTGCCGCGGGTCGCGCCGCCCGTTGGCGAGTCCTCGGCCGTGGAAGATACGGCCAAGATGCTGGTCGCGGCCGAGCGGCCGGTCATCTTCGCGGATCGCGTGGCGCGTACGCCCGATGGCCTCAACCGGCTGATCGAATTGGCCGAGTTGCTGCAGGCCCCGGTCTGCGACTCTCACAACCGTTTCAACTTCCCCTGGCGCCACCCTTTGAATCAGTCGATGCGCCGGGCCGGGGTCGTGCAGGACGCCGACTTCATGCTCGAATTGGAACCTGGCGATCCTTTCTCGGCCACATCCCAGCGGCTCGGCGCAGGCGAATTTCGCTCGATCATGAAGCCCGGCTCCAGACGGGTGACGATCTCGTCGGTCGATCTTTTCTACAAGTCCAACTATCAGAATTTCCAACGCTATCCGTCGGACATCGACATCGCAATGGCGGCCGACGCCCAGGCCACGCTGCCCGCGCTCATCGAAGCGGTGCGCCGCCAATTGCCGGCCAATCGGAAAGACGCACTGGAAGCACGCGGCGCGCGTTGGGCGCGCGCTCACCAAGCCGATCTGGAGGCCTCCAAACAGGCCGCCGCTTACGCCTGGGACGGCAAGCCGATTTCCACCGCGCGACTTTATGCGGAACTCTATGAGCAGATGCGGACGCAAGACTGGTCCCTGCTCAACGCCACGGACTTTCAGAGCAAATGGCCACAGCGGCTTTGGACCGCAAACAAGCACTACAATTATATCGGCGACTCCGGCGCGCAAGGGATCGGCTATCTCGGACCCGCGACGCTCGGCGGCGCCTTGGCCAACAGGAAGCACGGCCGGCTCAGCGTGGCCGTCAACGGTGACGGCGACACCATGTTCGGTCCGGGAATTCTATGGACCGCCGCTCACGAGCGCATTCCGCTGCTCTACATCATCCACAATAACCGCGGCTATCATGCGGAAATCATGCAGATGCAGGCGATGGCCAACCGCCGGAACCGGGGCGTGGATCGAGCGCATCTCGGCAACGAACTTGCCGATCCCAACATCGACTTCGCCATGGTCGCCAAAGGCATGGGGGTCTATGCCCAAGGGCCGATCGAACACCCCGCCGATCTCGGCCCGGCGATCCGGCGCGCCATCGCCGTGGTCAAGAAGGGCGAACCCGCCCTGATCGACGTCATTTCGCAGGGGCGCTGACATGGCCGTGAGATTTGAAAGGCTGCTTTTCGGGATCGCCGCCGCCTGCGCCGCTGCCACTGTCGCCATCGCCCAAAGCAGCACCCCCGCCGCGCCGAAGGGCACCGCCAAGGCGGGCCAAGCGCTCTATATGAGGGTCGGTTGTTTCCAATGCCACGGTACAAGCGGGGGCGGCAGCGCGGTCGGGCCGAAGATCGCGCCGGACCCTATGCCGTTCGAAGCCTTCGCGCGCCAGGTCCGCACGCCGCGCTTGGTCATGCCTGTCTATACGACGGTTATCCTGTCGGACCGGGAGCTGGCCGACATATACGCCTATGTGAAGAGCGTCCCTCCAGCCAAGTCTTACAAGGACATCGCGCTTCTCAACCGCGATCCGCCGGTCGTTGCGGCCGCGCCCGTCACGCGGGCCTCGGCGGCGGATCCAGTCGTGGCGGGTCTGTACGCCTCTAAATGCGCCGTTTGCCACGGCGCGAATTTGGAAGGCGTGTCGGGGCCGCCCTTGAAGACGGCGGACATGGGTGACCGCGATCCGATGGCGCTGGCCGCGAAAATCAAGACCACCATGCCGCCACAGGCGCCCGGCTCGTTGAGCGACGCGGACGCAAATGGCCTGGCGCAATACATCTTGGGCCGGAACCGCGCGCCGTAATCCTCAGCGGGGCCCCTTTACGTCAGATTTTGACGGCCAGATTAGATGTCGTATGAGGCGGACATTTCCCTACGCCGAACGGAAAAAATTTACCATGAACATTCGTGTCGAAAATGGCACAGGGTATTGTAAACGCTGATTGCAGTATGCTGTCATTGCCTTATGGCGCAAGACTATCGCGAGCGCGGCCGATGGCTGGCGCGTAACGTGCTTCCGCATGAAGCGCTGATCAGATCGAAGCTGCGCGCCATGTGTCTATACGACCTCGATATAGAGGACGTAATCCAGGAAATGTATGCGCGATTTATGACGCACGCCGCTCTGGATTCCATTCGGTTCCCTAGACAGTACGCATTGTTGCTCGCCAGGGGGATCATTATCGATCATGTTCGCCACTCGCGGGTTGTATCGATCACTTCCAGTGGCAATCTGGAATTGCTTGAAATTGCCGAGCCCGAGGCCAGCTCGGAAGAGCGCATAGAGTTTCAGCAAGAGGTACGGGTCGTCTTGGCCGCTTTGGACGCATTGCCCAAGCTCGGCAGGGAGATACTCATTCTCAGGCGCGTCGAGGGTCTGCCACAAAAGGAAGTCGCTTTTCGGCTGCAAATTAGCGAGAAAACTGTCGAAAAACACATGGCAAACGGTGTGCGCCTGCTAATTAAATTGTTCGGTCGCGGGGGGAATCAGAGGGCCAATTCGTCGACTACATCAGAAACGGCAAGTCCAGAAAATGTCTTCAGCAAACCAAGAGATTGACAACCAGGCGGCGGATTGGGCCGCAAGGCGAGACCTTCGGGAGCAATCGCCGGAGGAGGAGGCCAAATTCGAGGCTTGGCTGGCGGCAGACAGCCGTCACCTCGGCGCATATGGCCGCGCTGAAGCCGTACTGTGCCGGCTGGAGCGGCTGAACCGGGCTGTTTCAGACCCAAGCGAGAACGAAAGACCTACCAACCGAATTTGGAACCGGCGTCACGCCATTATGGCGGGAGGGGCGGCGGCAAGTTTACTTTTCGCCGGTGGTGTTGCTTTTCATTTCGGTAAGAATACCCAACAAGAAATACTTGCCACGGAAATCGGGCAAATGAGGGAGGTCGTCTTGAAGGACGGCTCGATTGTTTCGCTCAACACCGACACCCGAATTCAAGTGCAATTCACAAAGGATGTCCGCAATATTCGTGTTCTGCGCGGCGAGGTATTGTTCGATGTCGCCAAGAACAAACGGCGGCCCTTCATCGTGACCGCGGGCGACACCCAGGTGCGGGCCGTGGGAACAAGTTTCGCCGTTTCAATGCTGCCCCAGCGACCGGTTGAAGTTTGGGTGAAAGAAGGGGTTGTCGAGTTGCATCGTTCCAATGCGGTGTTGCCGATGCGAGAAACCATTCGCGCTAAAGCCAATATCAAGGCCGTTGCGCCGGCAGGAGCGCCGATTGTTACGGTCGCGGTGGCCGAAGAAAAGCTGGCGCGCAACTTGGCATGGCAGAGTGGCCGTATTGCGCTGGATGACCAACCACTTGAAGACGCGGCAAAGGAATTTGCGCGTTACAGTGAGGTTCGGATCACGGTCGATCCCGCTGTATCTTCCAAAACCGTAACAGGTCTGTTTGCCTCAAACGATCCCATTGGTTTCGCCAAGGCCGCCGCGAGTGCTTTGAAGCTTCAATGGGAAGTGAGAGACAACGAAGTGAGAATATTCTGAAATAAAATGAATGCCGCCATAGGGAAATGATGACAACCGCCCGTCATCTGATTGAGTATCAGGAAAGGGCGCAGATCATTCGTTAAGGTGCATAACAATAGTTATGGGGGGCGTGGAGAGCGGGAGAAAACGCACAGTTGCAGGCGTGGCAACCTCAATTGCTGTGCTGTGCGGCAGTGTGCCCGTTTCAGCCCAGGTCCGGCAATTTGACGTTCCGTCTGAAGATGCCGGCAAGTCCATTCCTGAATTTGCGCGTCAGGCGCACATTCAGATCGTCGCGCCTGGAGAATTGCTTCATGGCGTGATCACCCCTCCTGTTAAAGGCGCCTACGACGTATTTGCAGCCCTCGATTTGATGCTGAAGGGGAAGGGCCTAAGGGTCACCCATTTGGCGGAGGGGGTCGTAACGATCTCTCTACTCGAAACGAAAAAACGGGAGGAGAGAGAAGAAATGTCGCCAAAACTCAAGAGTTCTACGTCCTTTCTGGCGCTATTGTTTGGTCTCGCCGCGCATCCTGCAACGGCCCAGACGCCGGCCAATTCCGCAGATAGCGGAATAAGTGTCGAGAATATAACGGTTTCCGCCTCCCGAATTTCCATTCAAGGCTATGAAGCGCCTACGCCGGTTACCGTCATTGGCGCAGAGCAACTCGACCGGGAAGCGAAAATCGGTATCGGCGATGCGATTCGCGAGTTGCCCGCGGTCGGCGGTTTGTCGCCGAATTCGCCTGGTCCCAACATTGGTCATGCCGCCCAAGGCGATGCCGGCATCGATACCATAAATCTCCGCAATTTGGGTGACATCAGAACCCTGACCCTGTTCGACGGCCAGCGTGTTGTATCTTCAAACCCCGTCGGCGGCGGCGTCGATCTCAGTACGATTCCCACCTCCTTGATTGAGCGCGTCGATATCGTGACAGGCGGCGCTTCCGCCGCCTGGGGGTCGGACGCGGTTGCAGGCGTCGTCAACTTGATCGTCAACAAGCGTTTTACCGGCTTTAAGGCGCATATGAGTTTCGCCGACACCGCCAAGGGCGATCATCGTCAGTTTAAAGCCGAAGCCTCGTTCGGTACCGACCTCTTCGGATCGCGTGGGCACGCGATTTTGAGCGGAAGCTATACGATGAGTCCGGATACCCTGTTCAACATCGATCGCGATTGGTGGAACCCGGTCACGCTGATTCCCAATCCATCTGGAACCGCCCCGACCTTTGTTCATCGCGGAAATTTCGGTTCCGCGCAGTACACACAAGGCGGTCTCATCAGCGCCAGCGCGGCAGGGACAGGAACCGTGGGTGTTAATGGCGTTACCTCTCTGGCGGCGGCAAACGCTTTGCGAGGGGTTCAATTTGTCGGCGCTGGAACTCCGGCGCCATTCAACTTTGGCACACTGCCGATCACAAATGGAAATTGCTACGATTGCACCGCCAACAAATTTACCGGCACTGGGCCTACCGGGTTGATCGCGGTTCCTTATCACAATGCTACGTTGTTTGGATACTTTAGCTATAAACTGACCGACAACATCTCGGCATCCCTGGAACTCAATTACGGTCACAATTTCGAGGCCAACGGCACCAATCCAAGGCTGTCCACCATAAAGGTCCCACAAGACAACGCTTTTCTCGATCCAACCATCGCCGCGCAAATGCGTGCCGGGGGCATCGCCAGCTTCACGCTCGGCACAAACAATAACAACAACATGGATACGCTGCATCCGACGTTCAAGCAGTTGGCGGATAGCGTCTCGACGGTCGTCGTATACAACAACCGGGATTTGGCGCGCGCCGTGTTTACTCTGGAAGGCACCATCGGGGATTGGTCTTGGAACAGCTACATCCAGCACAGCCAACTTCGTGTGAGTCAATACAATCCCAACAACTCGCTCACGGCAAATTATAATAGGGCCGTGGACGCGGTGAGGGTAACGTCGGCAAATGTCGGCACTTCGGGTCTGCCTCTCGGCAATATTGTGTGCCGCTCAACTCTGACGGCGCCGACCAACGGCTGCCAGCCGCTCAACATCTTTGGTATCGGTACGGCATCGCTCGCGGCCAAAAACTATATTGCGCCCGGCCGGATCGACCGTGCTGTCGAAGACCAAGCCAAGTTCAACCTCAATCAAGATGTTGCGGCATTCTCGGTTCAGGGAACGCTGCCCTGGGAGCTTCCCGCCGGCAAGGTCGCGGTCGCGACGGGCGCGGAATATCGCCATGAGCAGCAGAGGAATACCGCTGATCCCTTGAACCTGGGAGCATCGGGCGCCTGGGGGGTCGCCAACTACACCGCCTATTCGGCCCAGTACACTGTTGCGGAAGGCTTTCTCGAGGTCGGCATACCTCTTTTGAAGGACACGATCGTTCAATCGCTCGATCTCAATGCGGCAGGCCGCATTACGGGCTATTCGTCCAGCGGCATGGTGGAGACATGGAAGGTCGGTCTGACGAGCCAGATGACCGACGATATAAAGCTTCGTGCGACCTATTCGACCGATATCAGAGCCCCGTCAATCCCCGAACTGTTCGCGCCTCAGCTTCTTCGCAATACCACCGTCACGGATCCGAAAAACCCTGCCAGCCAGATCACCATATTTCAGGCGCAGGTCGGCAACCCGAATCTGAAGCCCGAGGTGGCTAAGACAGTCTCTGCCGGCCTTGTGTTCACGCCGACCTTTATTGAGGGGTTGAAGGTATCCTTAGACTGGTATTCGATTTCCATCCACGGCGCGATTTTTACCTCAAGCTTCGCTACTCAGGTGTTGCAGCAGTGCGCAGCGGGTGTTCAATACTATTGCAATCAGATGGTTTTCGGGGCGCCAGGTCTGCCTTCTGCCTATCCTGGGGCCTTGAATCTTGTTTACCTACAGCCGTTAAACGCGGCGGTCGAAACCACATCCGGCCTGGATTTCCAAGCAGACTATGACTTCGATCTTTGGGGCGGTGTCTTTGCGACAAATGTGTTCGCAAACTATAACGATCAACGCACGCGAACGGCCTTAGGCGTAGAGACCGCTTGTGTCGGTGCACTAAATACCAGCGACGGTCCCGGTGCCGCCTGTTCCGGACTGACGGCCACGCCGAAATTCCGGGGCGTTGTGTCGGTTGGGTACAATTACGATGCCTGGTCCGTTACGGCCCGGACGCGGCTGTTTGGCTCCGCCCGGCTGGTGAACGCGTGGACCTCAGGCGTCAATGTCGATGACAATTCCGTTCCCTGGGTTGCGTATTTGGACGTTCGCACATCGTATAAGTGGAACGACAACCTCCAGATTTACGGCAATATCGATAATCTATTCGATACTCCGCCGCCGAATGTGCCGACCACCCTCGGTGGAGCCGGTCCGTCGGCGCTTTATGATCTTTTGGGCCGGCGTTTCACGATAGGTGTACGCACCAGCTTCTGAAAGTGTTGAAAGCAGAGCGCCTAAAATTGGATGTGCCGAATGACAAAGAGCTTGAGCGCGGCACCGTGCGGCTTGGGTCTTGTTGCGTCTGCCGCCCGGGCATAGCCGGCAAAACAAGCAGGAGCACAGTCAACAAAGCGAGACAAGGATGGACAGGCGCGGCCTCCTTTCGACAGTCGGCATC
Source organism: Rhizomicrobium sp. (assembly GCA_035275465.1). Lineage (GTDB taxonomy): Bacteria > Pseudomonadota > Alphaproteobacteria > Micropepsales > Micropepsaceae > Rhizomicrobium. The sequence goes on from DATEMS010000053.1 coordinate 138,148, forward strand.
GGAGTAACGGCTATTGCCGCCAACAACGGCGCGCGCGGCAAAGAAAGATCTGGCAATAGCATTGGCAAGCCCTACGCTTGGTGATTTTCTTCCGGCGACTTGACGCTCCAAGCGGTGATTGCCGGGCAGTACAACAATGCCTTATATCGGGTCCGGAAGCGCACAATGTTGAAATGAAGTAGCGGCGTGAATATCCGTCTCTGAGCGGAGTGCTGAAGAATTGAGCGGGCGTCCGTCATCGATAGAAATCTATCAAACTCTCCTGCGGTCTGGAGATGTCGATCAGCTGTACGCTTTCGCTGTTCGGGCTCATCAAGTCGGCCGGAATGATGTTGCGATCGAGGTGCTACGCCGGGCTATCTCTCTGAATGACAAAGAGACGGCGTTCCATACATTGCTTGGTGTTGCCCTCAAAGAGCAGGGCAGATTGGATGAAGCCATCGTCTCCTATCGTCGCGCGCTGGATCTTAATCCCGATCACGCTGAGGCACACAACAACTTGGCAAATGTGTTGAGATTGAAGGGGGAGCCCAAGCTGGCGATCGACGCATATGAGCGGGCGCTTAAGTGTAAGGAAGACTATGTCGAGGCTCGATATAACCTGGGAAATCTCCTGTTCGATCTCAACGAGGTCGATGCCGCGGAAGTCTGTTACCGGCTTTGCATACAGTATGATCCGAACGATGCCCATGGAGCGCGCCTCCTTTTGGCCAAGGCCCAAAAAGGTACGCCGCCAGCCCAGGCGTCCGTAGCCCAGATGAGAATGCTATATGACAAAAAGTCCGATACCTGGGATCGGGTTGGAGATTATCGGGCCCATACATTGGTTGCCCAGGAATTGCGTAAATCGGTATCGGGGCGCAGAATGGATATTCTGGATGCCGGTTGCGGAACGGGTCTGGTTGGCGAGCAACTGAAAGATCTGACAGCGACGCTTACTGGTGTTGACATCTCCCCCGCAATGTTGGCCGTGGCACAAAAAAAACAGACTTACGCGCATTTGTTTCAGGATGACGCCGTCGCTTTCATGAAAAGCCACCTGAATGCATATGATGGCATTGTGAGTGCGGCCATGCTGATCCATTTTGGAGACCTGGAACCCATCTTCACAGCCGCTTATGGATGCTTGCGGGACGATGGGAATTTTATATTTACGTTGTTCCCAGCATCCGGTGCCGATTGTCGGAATTATGCCATCTCGAACAGCATCGATTTCGCCAGGGGTGGTTGCTACATGCATCGTCCCGAATATGTTCGAGAGCTGGCAACAGCTTGCGGGTTCGAATTGGAGACCCTCCGCTTCGATACACACGAGTGCAGCGGGACCGATCGGCAGCCCGTAATGGGCTTGCTTGTCAGCCTCCGCAGGCGGTTCGTTGCCTCTGAGAATCCCTGACTGTTTTCTCCTCGCTCGTTTCAAGCGCCCGCTTAATGATTCGATCGAGGGCAATTGACCAGTCCCATAAGATGCCAAGCATTTCAGCGCTCCGAGCGCGACTGGAATGGCAAATCAGTGGGATATAATTGTGCAATGATTGCCGGGCAGCAGAAGGTCCATGGTAACCCCACCGAAGGCCCATTCGCGGAGTCTTGTATGACCATAGGCGCCAGCCACCAACAGGTCGCAACCTTTGCGAAGCACCGCCCTCAAGCCTTCAATGTCCGTCGATTTGCTGGATTCTGCGATTCCATGGGCTGTGACGCCATGGGCTTTCAACCACTGGGTCACGTCAGCAGTACGATGATGAGCCTCCTCGACCGTTCCCGGCGAACAAACTTCGATGACTGATACGCTCTGCGCCTTTTGCAGCAGCGGCAGCGCATCCGCAACGGCCCTGCGAGCCTCGCGGGTATCCTTCCAGGCCACCACGACTCGTTCAAGTTTCAGCCGGCGATGTTCCCTCGGGACAATCAATACCGGACGCCCCGCCTTCAACACCAACGGGCCGAGGTGGAGCGCATCCAGGCGTTCCAGGAATGTGCCGGCTTCGGGCGACGTCACGATCAGGTCCGCGGCGCGGGCTTCCTGCGCCAGGAATTCAACCACCGGCCAAAAATCGCATGTGGAGCGCCAAGATAACTTGCTGTTGCTGGCGCGCAAGGCGAGGCGGAAGTCTTGTTCGACCCGCTTGAGAGCCTTTTCCGCCGCCTCCCGCTCATGCTGCATGGTATCGGCGACCGGTATCTCCGAGAACGGCCGGGTCAGCTGTGCGCCGGAGATACCGATGATTTGCGCGTCGAACATTTGGGCCAATTGGCCGCTGACGGCAAAGATATTGCTGTTGTCATGGCCCGCATGGACATGCGCGAGTATCGATTTGTACATGACGGCATCTCCTATTTTTACCAGGCTGACTTGGTTGTTCCATGGAAACATTGATCGGGCGCAAAAGCACCCAGATCGGCCTCGTGGCTTCAGGCTGACGGTGCCAGAAATTCCGCCACGCCCGTCGCGATTATGGGGACTGTATCGATCTGGGCTGCCGGGTTTGGCACGCTGTTGGTGGTAACCAGTCTGGCACCCGCTGTTTTGAGCGCGGCCTCGGTACGGGCATCGCAGAGGCCATGTATCGCTATGGCGATAGGAAACGGGCCATTGGAGCATTTCAGGAGACGCAGCGTCTCCAGCAAGGTGGCGCCGCTTGAGACGATGTCATCCAGCAAGACCGGCGTGGTGTTTTCGGGGATGGCTGCGGCGAAGAGCTGTTCGTGGACCATATTGTCGCCCTGCCTTGTCTTCTGAGCCACGGTCCAGGGCGCGCCGCAGGCCGCCGCAACCGCCTCAACCCATTGTTGGCTTTCCGCATCCGGCCCAATCAGATAGGGCTTCGCAACGTTTTGTGTAACCCAATTGGCGATGGCGGGACCGGCATGAAGGGATTTGGCCGGAATGGAATAGATTTCGGCCAAGGACCTGTAGCGGTGCAGGTGAGGATCCACCGTGACCAGCCAATCGAAAGCGCGCGATATCAACTTCGCGAAGCTGCGGGAGGTGAGGGCTTCACCCGCTTGGAAGCGACTGTCTTGCCGCATGTAGCATAGATATGGGGCGACCAGCCCGACCCGCCGCGCGCCAAGCTCGCGGGCCGCCTCGGCCGCAAATAGCAACGGCGCCATCTTGGCGTCTGGCCGGTCCAGGGTGCAGACCAGAACAACATCGCGGCGTTGGGGATCGTCGGCAAATCGCAGATAGGTTTCACCGTCCGGAAACTGGCGCGTTTCCAAGACGCCGCGAGTGCCGGAGAGCGAGTCGGCCAGCCGGTTTCCCAAAACTTCGTTGTTCGGAAAGGGAACGATCAAAGGGCTCATTCCGTCATCCGGAATATGTCAGGGTTGGCGCCGGCATAGGCCATGGCATAAGCAAGCTCTCCCTCCGACTCGGCATGCACGGTGCAGAGCGGCCCCCCTGCCTTGATGCGATCACCAATCCGCGCATGCAGTTCGAGTCCCGCAGCCTTATCCTCGGGCGCACCGGCCAGCTTGGCCAGGCGACCGAGGCGCCGGTTGTCGATGGAAGCGATGATTCCGGCGCGATCGGCGATAATTGCTTTTCGGTAAGACGAAGTGGGCAAAGGACGCAAGCCGCCCTGGGCTTCGCAGATCGACTGAAACTTGGCCCAGGCGCGGCCATCGTCGAGTGCCGCCCCGGCCATCGCCACACCTGTTCCGGCAGGTGCCCGTCCAGCCAGTTCCAAAAGCGCCCCCGCCAATTCCAGCGTCCGGGCCCTCAAATCCGACGGTGCATCGGGCCAGCACTGCAACACGGCCAAGACGTCCTTGGCTTCAAGGGCAGGGCCGATGCCCCTGCCGACGGGCTGGCTGCCATCGCCACGGACGATGCGCACGCGCAGTCCGAAGTGTTGCGCAACCGTCAACAGTCCTTGCTCCAATTTGTGCGCGGCTTCCGGCGTCCGGACCTTGGCTGTGGGCCCGACCGGGAGGTCCACCACCAAGTGCGTGGCGCCGGCGGCAATTTTTTTGGACAGGATCGACGCTATCATTTGTCCTTGGCTGTCGAGGTCGAGGGCGCGCTCAATGCGGATCAGGATATCATCGGCCGGGCTGAGCGCGACGCCGCCGCCCCATGCCACACAGCCGCCTTCGCGTTCGACGACCGACCGTAGTGTCTTTTCGTCCAGGACAACCGGAGCCATAACCTCCATCGTGTCCGCCGTTCCGGCGGGGGATGTGATGGCCCGCGAGGAAGTTTTGGGAATGACAAGACCGAGCGCCGCGCATATGGCCACCACGATCGGGGTGGTGCGGTTACCGGGCAAGCCGCCCACCGAATGCTTGTCCGCGACGACCTCTGTTCCCCAGCGCAGCCGCTCGCCATTGATCACCATGGCATCCGTCAGACCGCAAATTTCCGAGGCCGACAGCGGATTGGCGGCACAGGCGGTAATGAAAGCCGCGATTTCGATTTCGGAATAGCGGCCCGCCACGATGTCGGCGATGATCTCGCGGAAGTCCGCGTCGGTCAGCTTGAGGCCGAATATCCGGCCGCGCACCAGCCCCAATGACGACACCATTGGCGGATGTTGAACCCTGACCATCGTGCCTGGGAGCGGCTCCAGCATCTGCCAGGTTGCGTCTGAGAGACCGATTTCATCGCGCCCAAGGACGCTGGTTTCCGTTTGATACAAGGTGGCAAGGGCTTGCCGGGCGCCGCAGGATAAGAAAATACGGTTGTGCGAGGAAAGTCCCTCGGCCTTGGAAATGATACTGTCCTTCCGCAACAGCACGACGGCTTCGGAATGGGTATCTATCCCGAGCCGGCGTGGCTTCAGCAAATGGAAATCGCCATTCATGAAAGAATGACCTGCTGAAGGTTGTCGGGAACTTGGCAGGGCCAGTTCAGCTTCTCCTCCAGGGAGTGACGCAACATGTCGGCCGCGGCGGGTTCACCGTGGATGACGAATGTCTGTTTTGGCGCGGCTTTCAGTGTGCCGGCCCAGCGCAACAATTCATCCTGGTCCGCATGTGCCGACAGCATGGACAGGTTATGCACCGCGGCCCGCACGGGAATATATTGTCCGTGCATTTTTATCGAGGTTGCGCCGGCCACCAAGGCTGCTCCCCGCGTCCCGCCGGCCTGAAAACCGGCAAAGACAATACTGTTCCTCGCATCGGGTGCGTAATGCTCCAAATGGTGCAGAACGCGCCCGCCCGTGGCCATGCCGCTCGCCGAAATGATGACCTTGGGCATCCGGTTGGCAGTGAGCGCTTTGGAATCCTGACCGGTGTGAACATACTGGACGTCACCATCGATCAACTTGAGTTGCGCAGGATCCAAGCGGTGATCCGAACGGTGATGCAGGAAGATGTCAGTGGCATCGATGGCCATGGGACTGTCAAGAAAGATGGGAACGAGTTTGGGTAAGCGCCCCGAGTGTTTCAACTGGCTAATATGATAGAGCAAGCTCTGAGCGCGTCCGACCGCGAATGCCGGCATGATAACGGTTCCGCCTCGATGAACTGTTTTGGCGATAATATCTGCGAGCACATCCTGCGGATCCGTGCGATCATGTTGACGGTCGCCATAGGTCGATTCCATCAGAAGATAATCGACCTTGTCAGGCGCAATGGGATCCAGCATCAGCGGATCGCCGTAGCGGCCGATGTCGCCGGAAAAGGCGACACGGCACCCATCCCATTCAATGATTACTGTAGCCGCGCCCAGAATGTGACCGGCGCGCAGGAAGGTGATATGCGCCCCGCCCGGCAGCTGTTCCACTCGGTCGAAGCCATAAGGGCGCAGGTGCTTCAGCGCTTTGCGCGCATCCTTCTCAGTATAGAGCGGGAGCGCCGGATGATGTTTCGAAAAGCGGTGACGGTTAGCAAATTCCGCGTCCTGTTCCTGGAGATGGCCGCTGTCCGGAAGCAGAATCCCGCACAGGGAAGCGGTGGCTTGGGTGCAGAGAACCGGGCCGGAAAACCCTTTTCTGACCAGCAGCGGAAGATAGCCGGAATGATCCAGATGGGCGTGAGTCAGGACGACGGCGGAGATGCTTGCGGGATTGATCGGCAGTCCGGCCCAGTTCCGCAACCGCAGAGCCTTATAGCCCTGGAATAACCCGCAATCGATCAGGATGCGGTGAGCATCTTTCTCCAGCAGGTATTTGGAGCCGGTAACGGTTCCCGCTCCACCCAAGAAGGTAAGCTTCAACATATCAAAACCGGCGAAAGGGCGGGGACATGGATGGCGCGCCGGCGGCAATGCTTGGGTGCCCTGCCAAGGTGGCCCCTCTGGCGAATCTCACCTGAAGGAGGGCGCCAACAAGCAGCAGCAGAATGACAACGAACCACACAAGCAACCTGAGCGAGAATTGAGACATGGCCATCTCCCGATTATTGAGATTATGGAGACCAGGGGTGGCCGCCTTGATCTGTCTCAATCGGCAATTCCGCCGAATTAACGAAACAATATGCGTGGGTCGCCGCGTCCATCGAGCGCGGCGCATTCGCCGGGTGTGAGATAAGTCGGTGCAGAGGCTCAGTGACCTGCGGGTGAAAAGAAGTATCCAAGAGGCGCCTCGGAAAAAACACATCCAGCATGAGGCAAAAGGCCAATCTGCCCTTGAGGGAGATCAATTCCAACAGACCTGGCATTTGCCAGATTTTAGTTGGCTCAATTCAGGTACCGAGCGGACTGCCAAATGATTTCCTTCGAAGATTGCATTGCGTTTTGCGGACTTACGGAGGCTGAGATCGCCGCCATTGCCGAGCATGAGCATGTGCCGGAGGTAGCTGCCGCAATCTTGGGCCAGTATCTTTTGCATCAGCATCATGGGCTGGAGCGCATTCGTCTTATGCTGGTGGACGATATCCGGGCAGCGGTTCGCGGGGGCGACGTGAAACACGCGGCCGAACTCACCGCTGCTCTCCGTCAACTGATTGCGACCTATCCCGAAGCCAGTGTGCCCCTGGTGTTGCCGGAAAAACCATCTTGTGCGGAAAAACAATGAGGCGGTTTGCGAAATTGGTGCGGTTCAGCGATGCGATGAATCCTCACGCCCGGATGCTTGAGCCTGATCGGATCGGCGCATTGGTAGCCTATCTCGCCAAGGATTGATCTGGCGCAAAGGCAGGGCGCCCAAGACGGGGCACGCTTCTAACGAACGGTCGGGGGCCTGGAATGAACTTGCACAGCGAAGAGGAGAAATCCATGAACGACAGTATCTTGCGCCAGAATATCATCGATGAGTTGGAGTTTGAGCCTGCGGTCGATGCGGCCCATATCGGCGTTGCCGTCGAAGATGGCGTGGTTACGCTCAGCGGACATGTCGGCAGCTATATGGAAAAGCTGGCCGCTGAGAAGGCTGTCAAGCGGGTCAAGGGCGTGCGCGCCCTGGCCGAAGGCATCAAAGTGCGCTTTCCCGAAGACAAGAAGACCAGCGATGACGAAATCGCCCATCGTGCCCTTACCATCCTCAAATGGAACGCCGTGGTGCCGCCGAACGCCGTGATGGTGAAGGTACAGGACGGTTGGGTTACGCTAGGCGGAGAGGTTGATTGGCAACATCAGCGCTGGACCGCCGAGAATTTGGTCCGCCGTCTTTCGGGCATCCATGGCGTGATGAATTCCATCAAGCTGAAGCAGAAGGTCGAACCGCGGGATGTCAAGCGCAAGATCGAGGATGCTTTGCGGCGCAGTGCCGAAATTGTATCCGAACGGATTCAAGTATCGGTCGAGGATGGCCGCTCGGTTTCTTTGGATGGATCGGTGCATGATTGGGAAGAGCGCGACGCTGTGGAACGTGCGGCCTGGTCGGTGCCTGGGGTAACCCGGGTCGTAGACCGGCTGCGCATTTCGATCTGAGGCGGATCGGGGTGAAACCGCCTTGGGCGGCTTCACCGATGGTTTCTACATGGATCGTGAGAGCCAAAGCGCTGATACGGCCGTCACCCGTCTGGGGCATGATCAACTCATCCAGCGCTGTGCCGGTATTCGGCCGGCCCTGACGGCGGTTGTGCATCCCTGCGACGGTGCCTCGCTGACGGCGGCCATCGAGGCGGCGCAACATGGCCTGATCGTGCCCGTGTTGGTGGGACCGGAAAAAAAGATCCGTGCGGTCGCCGAAAGTCATCACCTGGACATCAACGCCTACCGTTTGGTGAATGTCCCACATAGTCATGCCGCCGCCGCGGAGGCGGTGCGGCTGGCGGCGTCCGGTGAGGTGGAAGCCTTGATGAAGGGCAGCCTGCATACCGATGAGCTGATGCATGAAGTGGTGGCGCCAAAGACAGGACTTGGAACGGGCAGGCGCGTCAGCCACGTCTATTTGTTCGATGTACCGGCCTATTCCCGACCGCTCCTGATCACCGACGCCGCCATCAACATCGCGCCCGATTTGATGGAAAAGCGCGATATATGCCAGAACGCAATCGACTTGGCCCATATCATTGGAATTGCCCAGCCGAAGGTCGCAGTTTTATCGGCGGTGGAGACGGTCACCTCCGCACTGCCATCGACCGTCGATGCGGCGGCCTTGAGCAAGATGGCCGAGCGCGGACAGATTACCGGAGCCGTGGTGGATGGTCCCCTGGCTTTTGACAATGCGATCAGCCCAGAGGCGGCGCGGATGAAGGAAATCGTTTCGCCTGTCGCAGGCCAGGCCGATATTCTTCTGGTGCCGGATCTGGAATCCGGCAACATCCTGGCCAAGCAATTCACATTTTTCTCCGCGGCCGATGGAGCCGGAATCGTGCTGGGCGCACGCGTACCGATCGTGCTCACCAGCCGCGCCGATCCGCAGCGTACGCGTCTGGCGTCCGCCGCCCTGGCTCTGCTTCTTGTCGCGGCCAAACGCGCGGCCTGACTATGGAAGATGCGGTCTTCACCCTTAACTGCGGTTCGTCCAGCATCAAGTTCGCTGTGTTCGAAAAGGTTGCTCCACCGCGGCGCATAGCGCATGGCTGGATCGAAGGGATTGGGATCGCGCCGCATTTCCAGGCTTTTGACGCCAGCGGTACGTTGGTGGCGGAAAAACGTTGGCAGACCGGCGCGCAGGAAAGATTTTTCCCATGGCTCCTGCATTGGCTCGATGCGCATCTCGGCGGTCAGCGGCTTGTCGCGGCTGGTCACAGGATTGTCCATGGCGGTGATCAATTCGTGGCGTCTCATCGCTTGACGGACGCTGTTCTGGATGAACTCAAGGCGCTTGAACGGCTGGCGCCTTTGCATCAACCTCACAATCTCGCTGCAGTGGAAGCAGTATCGCAGTTGCGGCCCGAGCTGCCGCAATTTGGCTGTTTCGACACCGCGTTCCATCACACCCTGGAGCCGACGGTACGGCGCTTTGGCATTCCCCGCGAGCTGGAGCGGATGGGCATTCGACGCTACGGCTTTCATGGTCTATCGTATGAATTTGTCGCGGGACGATTAAAGGAACTGGCGCCGCAACATGCCAATGGCCGGATCCTGATTGCCCATCTCGGCAACGGGGCCAGTCTCTGCGCCCTTCAGGGCGGGATCAGTGTGGATACCAGCATGGGCTTTTCCACCCTCGATGGCCTAGTGATGGGCACACGCTGTGGCGCGATCGATCCGGGGATCATCTTCTATTTGCTTCGGCAAGGTATGGACGCTTCGACGTTGGAGAACACGCTATACACGAGGTCCGGCTTGCTGGGCGTATCCGGCATCAGTTCCGACATGCGAGTTCTGCTTGCCAGTACCGATCCCAGGGCCAAGGAAGCCATTGATCTGTTTGTCTTTCGCGTCGCCCGGGAGGCTACGGCGCTGGCCATGACCATGGGCGGCCTCGATGGCTTGGTATTCACCGCCGGAATCGGTGAAAACTCCGCCGAGATCCGGCGCCGGATATGCGAGCGGCTATCCTGGATGGGGCTTTCGCTGGACGCCGATGCGAACGCCAAGGGCCGTGTTGCAATCCATACCCCATCCAGCGCCATCAAAGCCTGGGTGATCCCTACCGACGAAGAAACCGTTATTGCCCGGCACGTCTTCAGCCTGCTGGGCTTGACCCAGATCAATTCCTGATGACCGGCCTTGGCGCAAACTTGCATCGTTTATAACAGAGGCTGCCACGATGACTTACAAGTCGCTTCTCGTGCATATGGATCTAAACGGCGACAATGAAGGGCTGCTGAAAATTGCCGGCGATTTGGCAGAGCGGTTCGACGCCAAAGTGATCGGCATTGCGGCGGCCCAGCCAATCCAGCCGCTTTATGACCAGGGCGTTTACACGGCCGACCTTGCGACCCAACATCGCAATGAAGTGGACAAGGAAATCGCCGCATGCAGAGCGCAATTCCGCCAGGTGCTGGCGACTCGCGTCAGGCAACTGGAGTGGCGCTCGACAGTCACCTTCGAATCCTTGGCGAGCTATATCGCCTCGGAAGCACGGTGCGCGGACCTGATCATCACGGGCAAGGACATTGGCGCATCGCTTTTGGATGACAGCCGGCGCGTCAATATCGGCGATTTGGCGGTCAAGGCCGGACGGCCGGTGTTGATTGTACCGCAAGGGATTTCGGCCCTGCCGCTCGAACATGTCTTTGTCGCCTGGAAGGATAGCCGGGAAGCCCGGCGGGCGGCGGTGGACGCGTTGCCATTGCTGAACGCGGCCGGTCATGCCACCGTTATGGAAGTTACCCCGGAAGACGGAAAAGCCTCGGCGGAAAAGCGGGTCAAAGATGTCGTACGCTGGCTGGAAAGTCACGGAATAGATGCCACACCGCGGGCGATTGGCGCCAGGGGCATGGAAGCGGGATGCCTGCATGCCGAGTTGTTGAACCGAAAATGCGACCTTCTGGTCGCGGGAGCCTATGGCCACAATCGGCTGGGGGAATGGTTATTTGGCGGCGTTACAACGGATGTATTGCTTGATCCGGATTTTTGCGTCCTGCTGGCGCATTGACGTGCGCCGACGCGCAGTTGGTGTTGCCGCGCTTGGCGCCTTTCTCACCGCCTGTGCAACCCAGCCGGCGGCGCAGCCCGATGTGCCAGGGTTCGCTGCGGGCATCTTCCACGGTTTTGTCGCCATCCCGGCGCTGATAGCCAGCCTCTACTATCATGTCCGGATTTATGTCTTTCCCAATGGCGGCTTTTGGTACGACGCCGGCTTTGTTATGGGCTTCAGCCTGAATATTGTCTTTGTCTGCCTCTGGCTGCTTCCCAAGATCGGCGGCTTTTTCACGCGGAGACATTGATCGCAAGTCATGCTGGCCATGGTCCTCAGACATCCGGGCCGCCCGCTGGAGCCGGTAGTTCTGCCGGAACGCAGTCCCGGTCCGGGCGAGATACGAGTTCGTGTCACCGCTTGCGGGGTATGCCGCACCGATCTGCATGTCGTCGATGGCGAGCTTGATGCGGCGGCGCTGCCCATTATCCCGGGCCACGAAATTATCGGCCGCGTGGATGCTGTGGGTGATGGCGTCCACCACCTGAAGCTGGGCCAGCGGGTCGGCATTCCCTGGCTTGGCTATACTTGCGGCGCCTGTCTCTATTGCGCGATGGGGCGGGAAAATCTTTGCGACCGGCCCTTGTTCACCGGCTATACCCGTGACGGCGGTTTTGCCACGGCCGCGATAGCCGACGCGCGCTATGCCTTCGACCTGGGCGAGGCCGGAGAAGATGCGGACCTTGCACCCCTGCTTTGCGCTGGTCTGATTGGCTGGCGTTCGCTGGTGATGGCGGGTGAAGGCAAGCTGCTGGGCCTTTATGGCTTCGGCGCGGCGGCGCACATCATTGTACAAGTGGCGGTGGCGCAGGGGCGCCGTGTTTTCGCCTTCACAAAGCCGGGCGATGAAAAGGGTCAGGCATTCGCCCGCAGCCTGGGCGCGGAATGGGCGGGCAGCTCGGAGGAGGCTCCGCCTGTCAACCTGGACGCCGCGATCCTCTACGCCCCCAATGGACGCCTGGTGCCAATCGCCTTGGCAGCCGTGCGCAAGGGCGGCCGGGTCGTATGTGCCGGCATTCATATGAGCGAGATACCCGCCTTCCGCTATGATTTGCTCTGGGGCGAGCGGGAGCTGGTCTCCGTCGCCAATCTGACCTGTCAGGATGGACGTGATTTTCTGGTCTTGGCGGCGTCTCTTCGTATCAAGACGCACACGGTCATTTATCCGCTTTCCGATGCCAATCGGGCCCTCACAAATCTTCGCGCAGGAGCATTCGAAGGCGCCGCCGTGCTGTTTCCCTGATTGATCTACACGCGCGTTATGGGCGCATGCGATCGGCCTGGCGGAAGAACTGGGCCGTAAACGCCTGCAACTCACCATGGCCGCCTTTGTCCATCGCTTCTATCCCGATGATGCGTTCGCCCAGCGAGGGCGCGTGAAGGCTAAGATAGTGTTTCAGCGCAAATTTGGCGTCGGCCGGTCCGACGATAAGAATTCTTTGTGCCCCGGCCAATGCGGCGGCTACTTTTTGCAAAAACTCCGGGGAGACACCCGTATGGCCGGGGCCCATGGTGCCGGCCTTATGATGGATATGGCCTCTGCCCTGGTCGGGCGCATGGATTACGGCCAGTTCTTTTAGATCATGGTGGGTGACTTCATAGAGTGTCGCGGACCGATGATCGATCCAGACCATTTGGTGAAAGGGTGCGTTTGACTGTTGCATGGTTATCTCCTTGACCGAAGCTAAAACATCTTCCCTCGCGGGTGTTTTGCGCTGGATCAAAACCAGCTGGTGAAGATTGGGTTAGTTTTCAGCGGCTGACTTTGAGAGGGGCCATAGGCTGTGACATGTGTGGCTCTCCGATAGAAAGCGTGTCCACCTAGGGGTGCAAGTATGGCTTGTAAGGCGAGAAGTAGATCCCGGGCAAGAAAAGCTATCCAGCACACCAGGACGAAACTCAACCACGCACCGCGAACAAGAAGGCCAATGCCTAAATGAATAGACTTCGAGGAAAAGTTGCGATTGTCACAGGTGGATGTCTTGGCATCGGCCGGGCAACGGCTGCGCGGATGGCGGAGGAGGGGGCGAGCGTCGCTATCCTCGATATCATCGAAGAAGCCGGCGAGAACCAGGAAATCGAATTGGTTCAACGCGGATTTAACGCGAAATATTTTTGGTGCGATGTTTCCAAAGAGGTGGAAGTGGCCGCCGTCTTTGACAAGGTTGTCAAACACTTCGGCCGGCTCGACATCGTGGTCAACAACGCAGGTGTATCAGGCGCCAATAGGCCGACGCATGAGATCACGGAGGCCGAGTGGGACTTTGTGCAGGCCATAAACGTCAAGGGGGTATTCTTCGCCACAAAGCACGCCATCGCGCACCTTCGCAAGGCGGGCGGCGGCAGCATTATCAATCTCTCCTCGATCTACGGGCTGGTAGGCGCTCCGGATGTGCCGCCCTATCATGCGTCCAAGGGGGCGGTACATCTTATGACCAAGACCGATGCCCTGCTTTATGCGGCGGATCGCATCCGCGTGAATTCCATTCATCCTGGATTCATATGGACACCCATGGTGGAAAAACATCTGGCAGGATTGGGCGACGTAAACGAAGGCCGAAAGGCCGTCGATGCCTTGCATCCTTTGGGGCACATCGGTGAGGCCGATGATATCGCTTGGGGGGCGGTTTACCTCGCTTCAGACGAAGCGAAGTTTGTTACCGGCGCCGAACTGGTGATCGACGGCGGCTACACAGCCCGCTGATGCAGTGGAACCTCCATGCGGGTTGGAGTGGCGCGGCTACGCGAAAGCTTGGAGCATTGCTCTTTCTTATGGCGGTCGCTTTAGCCCCGGTCTTGATAGTCGCGCTATTTCCGAAGCAAGGCGGAATTTGGATCGGAGGATATGTAACTGGCATAGTTACTTTGCCGTTTGTCGCCTTTGGAGCAATCGGGGCATTTAGCCTGTTGAATGACGAGGGGGCTCTTATTGGGACCGCCGTCTTTGGCCTTATCGTCATTGCTATTTCGGTGGCTGTCGCGCTTTGGTCGCTCTTCGGCTCGTTTCCTGGACTATAAAATTGGCGAAGTTTGCCACAGTTTTTTCCTTTGCAGAGGCGGGAGGGCCAGGAACTAGGCGCTACGCCGCGCCATTGGAAACCGCTTTGCGAATTCTAGCAGGCCGATCAGAACCGCGCCCCCTGCAAGACAGATCGACAGGTCGTCCAGATGCAGCGGTCCAAAATGGAAGAGTGCCTGCGCCGGATGCCAGTAAAGCGCCGTGGCCAACACCAGCAGAACCACTGCGACCAGTACCCACAGTGTCCCGTTCGGGCGCAGCAGGGCTTCCGAAAGCGAAGAGCGAAACGAGCGGTTCACGATGATCAGGCCGAGATTCATCAGCACAAGCGTGGTGAAGACGAAGGCGCGCAGGTCGTCCTCGGGCATGCCCAGCTGCGCCCCCAGAAACAGCGCGAAAGTCACAATTGCCAACGCCGCGAGCCCTTGCATGGCGGCCCACAGCGCGGCCGCGCCAGAGAGTACGGGGGCATCCGGTCGGCGGGGCGGACGCTGCATAACATTCTTTTCCTCGCGTTCGGATTCGAAAATCACGGAGCAGGCAGGATCGATCACCATTTCGAGCAGCGCGATCTGGATGGGCATCAGCATCAAGGGCAGGCCAAACATGAAGGGAAGCAGCGCCAACCCCGCGATCGGAATATGAACCGCCACGATGTATTGAATCGCCTTGCGCAGGTTATCGTATATCCGCCGGCCCAGCCGGATCGTGGCCACGATCGAGGCAAAATCATCATCAAGCAGTACGAGCGAGCTGGCTTCGCGCGCGACATCGGTGCCCCGTCCGCCCATCGCAATCCCGATATGTGCTGCCTTCATCGCCGGGGCGTCGTTGACGCCATCCCCGGTCATGGCGACAATCTCACCGTCGCGCTTCAGCGCTTCAACCAGTCTCAGTTTTTGTTGAGGACGAATGCGCGCGAAGACGGAGGTGGTCTTCATTGCCTCCACAAGGTCTGCATCACCCAAGGTATCCAAAGCGTCGCCCGAAAGAACAGATTTTCCATCGATACCGGCCTGTTCGGCGATCGCGCGTGCCGTTGCCGGGTAATCACCTGTGATCATAATGACGCGAACCCCGGCGGTCCGGCACTCCTTAACGGCAGCGGGAACTGTTGCTCGCAACGGATCGGCAAACCCAACAAGGCCCACATAGTTGAATGGAATATCGCGCTGAGACTTGGGATGGATGCCGTCCGGTGGCACGAATACCGCCTCAGCCACAGCAAGGAGACGAATACCTTCCGCGGCAAAATGATCGACTTCCCGTATCAGCCGGTCGCGGCTCGCCTTTGGAAGGCTGCACAGATCTGCAATAGCCTCCGGCGCTCCCTTGGCATGGGCCGTGACGGTCACGCCATCTGCTCCACTCCAGATATTCGTTGTGGCAAAGAGATCGGGACGCAGGCCGTAACTCTGTAGAAGTCTCTGTGGCACGGCCCCTTCGGAGAGAATGGCAGCCTCGTGGATCGCCCGGTCCATGGGATCGGTGGGCACCGCCGCGCAGGCTCCCAACGCTGCGTGAAGCACTCTCTCGATTTTATCGCCGCAGGGTGAGGCAGCGGTGTGGCGCCATATTGCTCCCTCGGCTGTGACGAGTTCGACGCGCATCCGGTTCTCAGTCAAGGTGCCAGTCTTGTCGGCGCAAAGTACGGTCGCCGATCCCAGCGTTTCGATGGCTGCCGCGCGGCGTGTGAGCACCCTGGCGCGCGAAATCCGCCATGCACCCATCGCCATGAATACCGCCAGAACGAGCGGAATTTCTTCGGGCAAAACCGACATGCCGATGGCAATCCCCCCTAGCGCAGCCTGAAGCCAGGAGCCGCGCAACAGCCCAAACAGCAGCACCGCCAGGCCGGCGACCGTCAGCCCGACAAAGGCGAAGTCGCGAACCAGCCAACGTAGCTGGGCTTGCAATCTTGGCTGTTCCAAGGTGATGGATTGAAGGGCCTGGCCGATCTTGCCCATTTCGGAGCGAAGGCCGGTCGCGACGACCAGCGCGGTGCCGTTTCCCCGCGCGATCAGCGTGCCGGCGAACGCGAAAGGAAGGTCGTCACCGCCCGGAGCACCCCAGCCTATGTCCGATGCGGCGGGTTTCTTGCGCACCGGCACAGACTCACCCGTCAACAGGGATTCGTCGGTCAATAGATCGTTGCCCTCGACCACAATGGCATCCGCCGGTATCCGATCGCCTTCAACCAGGATCATGATGTCGCCGGGCACGATGTCACGACCGGCAATGCGTTGCCGTGTTCCGTCGCGCATCACCAAAGCCCGCGGACTGGCAAGGCTGCGCAGGGATTCAAGCACGCGTTCGCTGCGTGCTTCCTGCACAATGCCGATCGAAACCGACAAAGTCGCAAACAGCGCCAACACGGCGGCATCGATGGGTTCGCCCAAAAGCAGGTAAACCGCGCCGCCTCCCAAAAGCAGCGCAAACATGGGCTGGCGTACAACGTCGAAAACGATCCGCGCGAAATTGCGACGGTCCGGGTTGGGAAGTTCGTTCGGGCCAAACGCCTTGAGGCGCGCCGCTGCCTCTGACGAACTCAGCCCGCAACGAATTGCTGCTTCATCCATTCCCACGGCTTCTTAATCCGCTCGTGTGGATATATTCCAGAAAGAAGCGCCCACCACACCGAATATCAGGCCGGAGAGAAAGGTTATGCCGACGAGGATGGCGGTCCGTGTGATTTCAAACGGCTGGATTTGATATGGCGGCGCGATGAAATGCGCCCAAAAGATGAAATCCATGAACTTCTGTGCCACGCCAGCGGCCACAAGGCCGGCCCAGGCGGCATGAAAGAGTGCCAAGAACAGACCGAAGACGACACCGGTACGAATGGGTGATATTTTCATGGCAGCACTCCTAAAAAATTAAGCCTAGGCGCCATTCGATCAGCCGGCTTTGCGCCGGCTCAACATACCCCTGCATATTTCCCACGCCGGAGTCTCAAATTTGATACCGATCAAGGCATCTCGGTGCGTGGCGGTTAGCTTTTCCAGGCAATCCAGGCGTAGGTGCCCCCATGCAGGTGGCTCGTTACTCTTCAGTGGCCATTTTCATCCACTGGTCGGTGGCCTTGCTCATTGTCTTTAGTTTTGTGGTTGGCCTGACAGTTGACAACTTTCCCAAGAGCTGGACTGGTGCGGTCATCAATACGCATGCGCTTGCGGGCCTTTCCGTCCTCGCCCTGACGATTTTCCGTCTGGTCTGGCGTTTGAGTCACAAGTCTCCGGAGTATCCCCGAGGCATTGGCCCGACTGTGAGGCGCCTGTCTCACCTGGTTCAGACGATTCTCTATGTCCTGATGATTGTGGTGCCGGTAATCGGAATCCCCACTTTGCTTTATCGGGGACGCGGACTTGATTTTGGCTTGTTTGAATTCTCGTCACCGTTTGAACGAGCGCCTGATATCTTTCACCCCCTGACAGAGGTGCATGAGCTTGCGGCTTTTGCCCTGTTGGGATTGGCAGCCGGGCACATGCTGGCTGCGCTCTATCATCAGGTCGTGCGGAAGGATGCCATCATGGGTCGGATGGCCTTGAAAGTCTGATATTGAAAGCAATCTCAGTCTCCCTGATCGGACGAAGAGTGGCCGTTTTTAGCCGGCCTCGACGCGTAAGAGACTGCGATCGGGGAAGGATGGCGGAGCCGGAGGGATTCGAACCCTCGATACGGCTTTACAACCGTATAACGGTTTAGCAAACCGCCGCCTTCAGCCTCTCGGCCACAGCTCCATCCAAAAACTTCAGCCTGAGAGGAGGCTGAAGGCACGGGAAGGGCGCCCTTTTGCCCTAGATTGGACTCAGGCTCAAGGCGGCTTGTTGCCGGGTAAATGGCGGTTTCCGGCGCTTTTTAAGCCATAACGGACTTGAAACTGCTGCAACGCGGCAACGATTGCGTCTTGCCAGGGCTCGGGCGGCAGGCGCAGCATTGCCCTAACAGACCGGGGTGGCCCCCGGCCGGTTTTGCGTTTCGTCCGCAAATCCGTTTTGCGGACGAAATCCGATATGGGAGGAGCGTCGCATGCAAGTCAGGCATATTTTGCACGGCAAAGGGCGAGACATCGTGGCCATCACCACCGGCGCCACGATACAGGATGCCGCCCGGCTGCTGGCCGAAAAACGCATCGGCGCGCTGGTGGTGATGGATAAAAGCGGGGCGCTGACCGGGATCTTTTCCGAACGGGACTTGGTGCGGGCCATTGCCAGAAGCGGCCCGGCGGCGCTGAATGAGCAGGTGGGCGATTATATGACGCCAGCGCCGGAAACCTGTGTTGAAACCGATACGGTGGAAAGTGTCATGGAAGTGATGACCCGGGGACGCTTCCGCCATGTTCCGGTGTTGGACGACAATAAGCGGCTATGCGGCATGATCTCGATCGGCGATGTGGTCAAAACGCGCATCGCCGAAACCGTGAGCGAGGCCGCGGCGCTGCGCGACTATATCTCCGCCGCGGTTTAAGGAACTCAAGTTCCCATCGCCAAATGGGTTGATTGCGGAACGGGCAAGGGCTCCGCACGTTGCTTTGGCACGTGACCAAAGGAGCTTCAGGACCATGAAATCCTTGTTTTTGAGCGCCGCGAGCGGCTTGGCTTTTTCCACTTTTCTGATCGCATCGCCGGCTGCTTTGTCACAAAGCTCCTATCCCGGGCCGAACGGGGATCGCGTGGACGCCAATGGCATGCCCACCACCCATTCCACGCCGGCGGAAAAAGCCGAGACGGCGGCCATCAACAACCAAGTCGCGGCCAACAGTGCCGCCGCCAACGCGCAAACCGAAGCCAACAATGCCCAATATCAGGCGCAACAGCAGCAATATCAGAACCAGCTTCAACAGAACCAAGCGGAGCAGCAAGCCTATCAGGCGCGCAAGGAACACTATCAGGACCGCAGCGCGATGTATGAAAGTCTGCGCGCGCGCTACGCGGCGGAACGCGCTGCCTATCGCCGCGCTGTGTGGCCGGATCGCTATGCGAAATGGGTGATCGTGGAACGGGACGCCAACTTGATCGGCGAGCGCGTCGAACTTTTGGATGGCGATCGTGTGGGCACGGTGATCGACACGGCGCATGCGCCAAGCGGCAATGTTGCCGCGCTGCTGGTGCGGCTCGACAATGACAAGATCGTTTGGATCGATAGCGCCGACCTCCGCTACAATCGCGCCGATGGTATTGTGATGACCAATCTGCAAGCCGCCGACCTGCGCCATATGGCGGACCAGCGGCTGTAGGGAATGGGTGCGCCATCCGAGAGGAGGCGTTACACCAAAAAACCGTTTTTTTTCAATTGGTTATAGCTATTTTAATGAATGGGTGGCGTGGAGCCCGCATTGAGATCCCGAACGCCCCGAACTGCGCGGAAACCTTTTGTTTACTGATATTAAATGGCGCGCCGCAGCATAAGGCGTTGATACGAGCCAACACAGGGCCAAAAGGATTTCTGTCCGCGGTGGCTGAGAAGCGGCCCGCATCTATATATAGAGTAGCTACAAAGCGCGTTTGGCGCCTGGAACCGCGTCCACAGGCCCCTGAAAAAAAGCGCTTTTTTGGCAATTTTTGCGTTTGACTTGCCCGGACCCCGCACCTATAACCCGCGCCCACGCTGCTTCGCAGTTCTTCTCGCGACGCGGTGTTACCGTTGAAATTAGACGTGAAAATCGTCGGCGGGCGCTGTTTGACATTGTGATTTTAGGAAGGGGAACGTGGGCGGCGGCTCGGTTAGCCACTCGCGTCCAAGGCACTGCTTTGGATGCAAACTATCGAGCAGCGACGTTTGAATGCTCGCGTTCTTCTGCAAGACAAAATTGAGTAAATGTTCGGTTGGTTCGTTCCTTGACGGGGACGAGGCAGCCAAACCCTAGTCAATCAGTTTTGCGAATAACGCAATCAAGAGCGTTCAGCGTCGTCTGCACACTAGGATCAAAAACATGAGAGTTTGATCCTGGCTCAGAACGAACGCTGGCGGCAGGCCTCAAACATGCAAGTCTAGG
>DATEMS010000054.1:0-5259 GCA_035275465.1 Rhizomicrobium sp.
CGGCCGTGCAGATGTCCGTGATGCAGATCGTCCATCGCCTGATTGAAGTCTTCCAGCGCATAGGTCTGGGTATGCAGCTTGACCTTGCCTTGCGCCGTCAGCGTCATCAGCTCAGCCAGGTCGTTGTAGGTACCGACCAGGTTGCCGACAAAATTGATCTCGGTGGAGATCATGTCGATCGCCGGCGCCGAAATGGTGCCGCCATAGCCGATGACATAGTAGCTGCCCGCGCGGCGCAGCATGGCGACGCCGTCCGCGATGGCGGTGCCTTCACCCACAAAATCGATCACCGCCTCGCAACCGAAGCCGTTGGTGATGTCCTTGACCTTCTGGATATGCTTGCCGTCGGCCAGCACGGTGATGTCCGCGCCGCTTTCCTTGGCCACCTTCAGGGCGCCTTCGGAGCGGTCCACCACGATGATGGTGGCCGCGGTCAGGCACTTGAGCGACTGGATGCCGATATGGCCCAGGCCGCCCGCGCCGATCACCACGGCAAAGGTGCCGGGGTAGAGCAGGGGAACGGCCTTCTTGACGGCGTGGTAGGCGGTCAGGCCCGCATCCGCCAGCGCAGCCACGTCACGCGGCTTGATGATCGGATCGAGCTTGACCACCGCACGTGCGCCGGTCTTGAGGAAGTCGGCCATGCCGCCATCGACATTGATGCCGGGGAACGCACCCTGGAAGCAATGCATATCGTCGCCGGCACGGCACGGGCGGCACAAGCCGCAGGTGACGAGCGGATGGACCATGACCGTGTCGCCGAGGGCGACATGGCTGACGGCGGAACCGATCGCATGCACCCAGCCGCAATTCTCATGACCGAGCGTATAGGGCAGCGGAACGTTGGTCTTTTCCTTCCACTGGCCTTCGATGATGTGCAGGTCGGTGCGGCAAAGGCCCGCGCCGCCGATCTTGATGATCACATCATGCGGGTCGGTGATCTTGGGATCATCGACTTCGTCCAGCGTCGGCCGCTGGTCATAGGCATGCAGGCGTACTGCTTTCATGACTACTTCTTCTCCAGCGTGTAGCGCACGGTCTGCAGACGGATCAGGCCGTCGCGGAACACAAAGGTGTCGATGCCGTCACGAACGCGGGTATGGGCGGATTCTGCTTCCCATTCCAGGAACAGGGTATCGCCCTCGAACATGGTGTCCAGCTTCCACTGGGCATTCGGGACATCGGCAAGCAGCTTGGTGAAAGCCTTGCGGATGCCGTCATGGCCCTTGAGAACGCCATCGGGGCTGATGAACACCGCGTCGGTGGTGTAATCGGTGACGATGCCTTCCAGGTCACCGGCGCCGAGAACCGAACCGTGATGGGCAAAGATTTCTTGGGGTGTGCGAGCCATTACCGTATCCTCCAGATGTTGTCGTGGTGCGCGTTTTTCGGGTGGCGGCAGCCAATATGGATGCCACCGGTAGTTGCGTCCCGGTGTGTCAGGGTGGCCGAACCATAATGGGCCTTTTTGCCCACATCAAGGGCGCAGAACGGGGATTTCCGCGGGTATTGCGCGTCCGAAAATCCTTATTGGAAACGGCCCTCGCTCTGTAACACCTCGATCCGGTAGCCGTCGGGATCGGTGAGGAAAAAGAACTGGGCGAAGGGCTTGCCATCATGCTGCATCGCCTTCAGGTCGGTAGGCTTGAGGCCGGCCGCGACGAGGCGTTTGTGCTCGGCCGCCAGATCGTCCACCGCCACGGCGAGGTGGCCATAGGCGTTGCCCAGATCGTAGGGCTCGACCCGGCCCTTGTTGACGGTCAGTTCCAGCTCAAAGGGGCCGTCCGCACTGCGCAGATACAGCAAAGTGAAACTCTCATAATCCTTGCGCTCCACCACCTTCATGCCCAGCGCGGTCTCGTAGAAAGCGACGGCGCGGGCTTCGTCCAGGACGCGGATCATGCTGTGAATGGCTTTGGCCATGGCGATGTTCAACTCTGAGATTTTCGAGTGCGCAGCAAATATAGCATCGCCCCCGCCGGAGCAATTTCGGCGTTGCATCGGTTTTATAGGACTTTTTTCCCAAAAAGTTGAAACTCGATTTTCCGCCAACGCAGCTCAAATGGAACGGAAGGTAGGACGAGGCAGTAGCATCCCGGTGCTACGGTTCTGGAACAAAAAAGGGCGATTGCGGGCTGGCGGAGTGCAGGCGCGATATGAGTCGCTCGCGCCCTGGGTGCAACCATCGTCTTCATGCTCGCCAGATGTCGTATGAGGCGGAAATTTCCCTACGCCAGACGAGAAAAATTTATCGCGGTCATACGTGCCGAAAATCGCGGTGAGCATTGGAAATTCCGGCTACAGCGTGCTGTGCTTGCCTCATGACGCAGGACTATCGCGAGCGCGGACGATGGCTGGCACGCAACGTGCTTCCGCATGAATCGCTGATCCGGTTAAAGCTGCGCGCCATGTGTCTATACGACCTCGATATAGAGGACGTAATCCAGGAGATGTATGCGCGATTTATGACGCACGCCGCGCTGGATGCTATTCGGTTCCCTAGGCAGTACGCATTGTTGGTCGCCAGGGGGATCATTGTCGATCACGTTCGCCACTCGCGGGTCGTGTCGATCACGTCCAGTGGCAATCTGGAATTGCTTGAAATTGCCGAGCCCGAAGCCAACTCGGAAGAGCGTATGGAGTTTCAGCAAGAGGTACGGCTGGTCTTGGCCGCTTTGGACGAGCTGCCCAAACTCAGCAGGGAGATACTTGTTCTTAGGCGTGTCGAGGGCTTGCCGCAGAAGGAAGTGGCTTTTCGGCTGCAAATTAGTGAGAAAACTGTCGAAAAACACATGGCAAACGGTGTGCGCCTGTTAATTAAATTGTTCGGCCGGGGGGGGAAACAGAGAACTAATCCGTCGACTACATCAGAAGCGACAAGTGCAGAAGACGTCTTCAGCAAACCAAGAGAGTGACAACCAAGCGGCGGATTGGGCCGCAAGGCGCGATCGAAGAAAACCATTGGTTTGCAAGCCCAGCTGCAGTCCAGGCAACGCCGGACGACAATCACAAACGCTTTAAGTGGCTAGATGCTCGAAAAGGGGCCAGGATGACGACGGAATACAAGGCGGGACGGCGAAACTTCCTTAAAGGCGTTGCCCTCGGCGGCATGGCCGCGACCGCGACCGCGACAATGGCTCAGGAGCCGATACAGGGCACGCCCAGCCCAAGCCCCAATACGCCGCGTTCGCCCGGGCCGGTGACGGACCTCAACGAGCGCACGCCGCGCGACCGGCAGCTCACCTACGCGACCTGCGGCGGCGATTATATGGTCGATGTGATGCGTAGCCTTGGCATCGAATACATGGCCTCGACGCCGTCCAACACCATGCTCGGCCTGCACGAAGCGATCGTCAATTACGGCATGGTGAGCGATCCGAAACTCACCTTCATCACCACGGTCCATGAAGAAGCCTCGGTGGCGATGGCGCACGGCTATGCCAAGATCGAAGGCAAGCCGATGGCCGTGGGCATGCACGCCACGGTGGGGCTGCAGCACGGTTCCATGGCAATTTACAACGCCTGGTGCGACCGCGTGCCGATCTTCATGCTGGTCGGGGCGAATCTGGATTCCGCCCGCTACAGAAACGCCACCGCCTGGAACCACGCCGCGCAGGACGATGCTCTGATCGTCCGCGATTACACCAAGTGGGACGACAAGCCGAGCAACCTGCGCGCCTGGGGCGAAGCCGCGGCCCGGGCCTACAAGTTTGGCATGACACCGCCCTATGGGCCGACCCTGCTCGCGACCGATTTGTATATGCAGGAGGATCCGTATCCCGGCGGCAAGCCTCCGCCCATTCCCAAGCTGCCGCGGGTCGCGCCGCCTGTCGGCGAGTCCTCGGCGGTGGAAGACACGGCCAAGATGCTGGTCGCGGCCGAGCGGCCGGTGATCTTCGCGGATCGCGTGGCGCGTACGCCCGATGGCCTCAACCGGCTGATCGAATTGGCCGAGTTGCTGCAGGCCCCGGTCTGCGACTCTCACAACCGTTTCAACTTCCCCTGGCGCCACCCCTTGAACCAGTCGATGCGCCGGGCCGGGGTCGTGCAGGACGCTGACGTCATGCTCGAACTGGAACCTGGCGATCCTTTCTCGGCCACATCCCAGCGGCTCGGCGCGGGCGAATTCCGCTCGATCATGAAGCCCGGCTCCAGGCGGGTGACGATCTCGTCCGTCGATCTTTTCTACAAATCCAACTATCAGAATTTCCAACGCTATCCCTCGGACATCGACATCGCGATGGCGGCCGACGCCCAGGCTACCCTGCCCTCGCTCATCGAAGCGGTGCGCCGCCATTTGCCGGCCAACCGGAAAGACGCGCTGGAAGCGCGCGGCGCGCGTTGGGCGCGCGCCCACCAAGCCGATCTGGAGGCGTCCAAACAGGCCGCCGCTTACGCCTGGGACGGCATGCCGATCTCCACCGCGCGACTCTATGCGGAACTCTATGAGCAGATGCGGACGGAAGACTGGTCTTTGCTCAACGCCACGGACTTTCAGAGCAAGTGGCCGCAGCGGCTTTGGACCGCAAACAAGCACTACAACTATATCGGCGACTCCGGCGCGCAAGGGATCGGCTATCTCGGACCCGCGACGCTCGGCGGCGCCTTGGCCAACAGGAAGCACGGCCGGCTCAGCGTGGCCGTTAACGGTGACGGCGACACCATGTTCGGTCCGGGAATTCTATGGACCGCCGCGCACGAGCGCATTCCGCTGCTCTACATCATTCACAACAACCGCGGCTATCACACGGAACTCATGCAGATGCAGGCGATGGCCAATCGCCGGAACCGGGGCGTGGATCGAACGCATATTGGCAACGAGCTTGCCGATCCGAATATCGACTTCGCCATGGTCGCCAAGGGCATGGGGGTTTACGCCCAAGGGCCGATCGAACATCCTGCCGATCTCGGCCCGGCGATCCGGCGCGCCATCGCCGTGGTCAAGAAGGGCGAACCCGCCCTGATCGACGTCATTTCGCAGGGGCGCTGACATGGCTATGAGATTTGAAGGGCTGCTTTTCGGGATCGCCGCCGCCTGCGCCGCTGCCACCGTCGCCCTCGCCCAGAACGAGGTTCCCACCGCACCGAAGGGCGACGCCAAGGCGGGCCAGGCGCTCTATATGAGGGTCGGTTGCTTCCAGTGCCACGGTACAAGCGGGGGCGGCAGCGCGAACGGGCCGAAGATCGCACCGGCCCCTGTGCCATTCGAAGCCTTCGCGCGCCAAGTCCGCACACCGCGCTTGGCGATGCCCGTCTACA
>DATEMS010000055.1:0-136952 GCA_035275465.1 Rhizomicrobium sp.
TCGTAAAACCGCGCCGCGCAACTGGGGCATGCCCGTTTGGTTCCAAGATCTGCCTTGACCAAGATGATCTTCCCGTGAAGAAGGGGTTATTGGAGGGGCGCGTTTGCCACGGGTAGCCCCGCCTGTAAAGGTCTTTTGAAGTCCCTGATGCATAACGCCAATCCCGCCCCGCTTACCGCCCGCCGCGCCGGCCCCCTCAAGGGCCTGGCCCAAATCCCGGGCGACAAATCCATTTCCCAGCGTGCCTTGATCCTGGGGGCTCTGGCGGAGGGAGAAACCCGCATTTCTGGCCTTTTGGAATCCGGGGATGTCCATTCCACGGCTGGGGCCTTGCGAGGCTTCGGCGCGGAACTCACCGCCGAGGGGCCGGGACGTTGGCGGGTCAAGGGCTTGGGCGTGGGCAATTGGCAAAGTCCCAAATCGGAACTGGACTTCGGCAATTCCGGCACCGGCTCGCGCCTGGTGATGGGAGCCATGGCCACCACGCCGATCACCGCCACCTTTACCGGCGATGCCAGCTTGCGCGCGCGTCCCATGGCACGGGTGGTGGCGCCGTTGGAAGCCTTTGGCGTGCGTTATCAAGGGCAGGGCCCCAAGGCATTGATGCCGCTGACCTTGCACGGTGCCAAACATGCCAAGGGTGCGACGGTGCATGTCGCCACCGCCAGCGCGCAGGTGAAATCGGCGCTGTTGCTGGCGGCGCTGAATGCGAACGGCACAAGCCGCATTTCCCAGGATGCCCTGACCCGCGATCATAGCGAAAAGATGCTGGCGGCGTTTGGGGCGAAGATCACGGTCACGCCGCGCGCGGAAGGCGGCGAGGTTATTTCGGTGGAAGGTCCCGCCAAATTGACCGGCTGCAGCGTGGAAGTGCCGCGCGATCCGTCCAGTGCGGCCTTCCCCTTGGTGTCGGCCTTGATCGTGCCGGGCTCGGAAATCGAACTGCCCGCCATCCTGCTCAATCCCCGCCGCACCGGCCTGATCCAGACCTTGCTGGAGATGGGCGCCGATATCGAAATCCGCAACAAGCGCGTCAGCGGCGGCGAGGAGATCGGCGACCTTGTGGTACGTTATTCTGCGCTGAAGGGCGTCGAGGTGCCGGCGGAACGCGCGCCTTCGATGATCGACGAATATCCCATTCTTGCTGTCGCCGCCGCTTTTGCCAGCGGCAAGACGGCGATGCGCGGCCTGGAAGAATTGCGCGTCAAGGAAAGCGACCGGCTGGAGGCAGTGGCGCGCGGTCTTGCAGCCAATGGCGTGCGTTACGAAATCGAGGGCGATGATCTGATCGTGCAAGGCGGCGCGGTGCCCGGTGGTGGAATGG
Source organism: Rhizomicrobium sp. (assembly GCA_035275465.1). Lineage (GTDB taxonomy): Bacteria > Pseudomonadota > Alphaproteobacteria > Micropepsales > Micropepsaceae > Rhizomicrobium. The sequence continues at coordinate 1,325 of DATEMS010000055.1, forward strand.
TTTCCACCCACATGGATCACCGCATCGCCATGAGCTTTTTGACCATGGGCTTGGCCAGCGAACAGCCGGTGACTGTGGATGACGTCACCATGATCGCCACCTCATTTCCGGAATACCGGGACTTGATGCGCGGTCTCGGTGCGGTGTTTGAATGATGCCGACTTATCGCAAACGTCCACGTAAAACTCTTCCCCCTCCCCTGGCGGGAGGGGGCGAACAATCGCGTCAAGCGATTGTTCGGGGGAGGGGGACGCTCCGTGCTCGCCAGCTTCGCGCCAACGCATCCGAGGCCGAACAAAAGCTCTGGCGTTTGTTGAGACAAAAACAACTCAATGGATCGCGCTTTCGCCGTCAGTTTCCATTGGGGCCGTTCTTTGCCGATTTCGTCTGCCTGCCGGCTCGGCTGGTGGTCGAAGTAGACGGCAGCCAGCATGGTGATGTATCGCAGGCGGCTCACGACCTGCGGCGCACCGCTTGGCTTAGTCGCAATAATTTTCGCGTGATACGATTTTGGGCAAGCGAAGTGATGACGAACGCAAATATTGTCATGCAAGGAATAGAAGCGGCGTTGCGTGAACCCCTCCCCCAAAGGATCACGCGCGAGGCGCGTGATCCTTTGCCCCCTCCCGCAAGGGGAGGGGGGCTATGAGTTCGATCGTCATCGCCGTCGATGGAACCGCGGCCAGTGGCAAGGGCACCCTGGCCAAGCGGCTGGCGCAGCATTTCGGTTTCGCCCATCTGGATTCCGGGGCGCTGTACCGGTTGACCGCGCTGGCGGTGCTGGAAGCCAAAGGCGATCCCAAAAACGAAGCCGATGCGCTCAAGGGCGCCCAGACGATTGACTTCAACCGCGCCGGCGATCCCGCCATCCGCACCGACATTGTCGGCAAGGCCGCCTCCCATGTCGCCGCCATCCCGGCGGTGCGCCAGGCGCTTTTGGACTTTCAGCAGAATTTTCTCGCCCGTCCGCCCGGCGGCAGCCCCGGCGCGGTGATGGACGGGCGCGATATCGGCACCGTCATCTGCCCCGGCGCCACGGCCAAACTCTATGTGGACGCCCGTCTGGACATCCGGGCCCGCCGCCGCTGGGCGGAACTCAAGGCCATGGGTATCCGCCGGGCGGAGCAGGATGTGGTAAATGAGCTGGCAGCCCGGGATGCCGCCGACAAAAGCCGCCCGGTTTCGCCCCTGATCCAGGCCCCGGACGCCGACTTGCTGGATACCTCCGATTTGGGTATAGACGCCGCGTTCGCGGCAGCTCTTGCCTTGGTCCTTCCCAAGGTCGATGGCGCGCTCAAGGACCGTCCCAGGGGCTAAAGGAGGCCCGGCGGCTTTCGGGCATCCCGCTTACTTTTTTCGACAATCCAACCGCCCATGGCGCCGCCATGGGAAGTCCGTGGTCCCAAGCGCGTCAGCGCGCAGGAGCATTGGCATGAACCCCTATAGGAATTTTGAATGGCTCGCGCCGCTACCAAAGAACGTACCGAAAGCTCCATCGCCACCCCCTCCCGCGAAGATTTCGCGGCCATGCTGGAGCAGAGCTTCAAGACCCAGAGCCCCCAGGAAGGCTCCGTCATCAAGGGCACCATCGTCTCGATCGAGAATGATTTTGCCATGGTGGATGTCGGCCTCAAGACCGAAGGCCGCATTTCTCTCAAAGAATTCGCCATGCCGGGCATCCCCGCCGACATCAAGGTGGGCGACGCCGTCGAGGTGTATCTGGAGCGCGTCGAGAATGCGCTGGGCGAAGCGGTCCTGAGCCGTGACAAGGCGCGCCGCGAGGAAAGCTGGATCAAGCTGGAAAAGGCCTTCAACGATCAGACCCGCGTCACCGGCGTGATCTTCGGCCGCGTCAAGGGCGGCTTCACCGTCGATCTGGACGGCGCCGTGGCCTTCCTGCCCGGCAGCCAGGTTGACGTGCGCCCGATGCGCGATGTCGGCCCCCTGATGAATCAGGCGCAGTTGTTCCAGATTCTGAAAATGGACCGCCGCCGCGGCAATATCGTGGTGTCGCGCCGCGCCGTCTTGGAAGAGCGCCGTGCCGAGGAACGCACCTCGCTGGTCGCCTCCTTGCAGGAAAAACAGGTCGTCGAAGGCGTGGTCAAGAACATCACCGATTACGGCGCCTTTGTGGATCTGGGCGGCGTGGACGGACTGTTGCACGTCACCGATATTGCCTGGCGCCGCGTCTCGCATCCGACCGAAGTCTTGTCGGTGGGCCAAACCGTCACCGTGCAGATCATCAAGATCAACCACGACACCCAGCGCATCAGCTTAGGCATGAAGCAGCTGCAGACCGATCCTTGGGAAGGCGTCGCCGCCAAATATCCGGTGGGCGTGCAGTTCAAGGGCAAGGTCACCAACGTCACCGACTATGGCGCCTTTGTGGAGCTGGAGCCGGGCGTGGAAGGCCTGGTCCATGTCAGCGAAATGTCCTGGGTCAAAAAGAACATGGCCCCCTCCAAGCTGGTCACCCCGGGGACGGAAGTGGACGTGGCGGTGCTGGAAGTGGATTCCAACAAGCGCCGCATCAGTCTGGGCCTCAAGCAGACCCAGGAAAATCCCTGGAACGCTTTCACCGCCAACCATCCGGCGGGCACGGTGATTGAGGGCGAGATCAAGTCCATCACCGAGTTCGGCCTGTTTATCGGGTTGGACAGCGACATCGACGGCATGGTGCACCTCTCCGACCTGTCCTGGTCGGTGCCGGGCGAGGACGCCATCAAGACCTATGAAAAGGGTCAGACGGTCAAGGCCAAGGTGCTGGACATCGACGTGGAAAAGGAACGCGTTTCGCTGGGCATCAAGCAGTTGGAAGGCGATCCGATCGAGAAGGCCGGTCCCTCCGGCGGCGCGCTGAAGAAGGGCTCGGTCGTTACCGGCACGGTCACCGAAGTCAATGACGGCGGCATCGAAGTAGAACTGGAAGGTGGGGTGAAGTCCTTCATCCGCCGCGCCGACCTGGCCCGCGACCGGGGCGACCAGCGCCCGGAACGCTTCGGCAAGGGCGACAAGGTGGATGCCATGGTCACCAGCGTGGACAAGGCCAGCCGCAAGGTCTCGCTCTCCATCAAGGCGCGCGAAATCTCGGAAGAGAAGGAAGCCGTCGAGCAATATGGTTCCTCGGACAGCGGCGCCAGCCTGGGCGACATTCTGGGTGCGGCCCTGAAGAAGAAGACGCCCAAGAAGAAGGGTGAGGCGGAGTAACGAAAGGTCCAGTGGACCTTTCGTCCGCCGAACGCCAAGCCGAGCGAAGCCCGGCGCGGCAGTGAATGCAGACGAAAAAATTAGGCGCGGCGCAAGCCGCGCCTTTTTTGTGGGCGGAACAGAATCGCTCTAACTTCGCTCTTATTCTGTCACTATGAAGGAGTTGCGTTATGGCGAAGAAAAGCAAATTGGCCCAACGGGCCGCCGAATTGGAAGCCGCGGTAGCGGGACTGTTCACCGGCGCGCCACCTGCCAAGAAGAAGAAAAAGCGCCGCAAGGCCAAAAAGGCCAAGGTGGTGAAAGCCGCCAAATCGGGGGCCAAAAAGGCGAAGAAGGCCGCCAAGAAGCTGGTCAAAAAGGCCAAGAAAAAGGCTCGTAAGAAGACAAAATAGCGCCGGCGTTTTTCGCATTGCGATGGAAAAGGCGTCTTTTCGCAAAGGCGCCTTTTCTTTGTCCTTTCTTCGGGGAAAGGGCGACATGACCAAATCACGGCCGCGCCGACGGCGCTTTCCTTTCCTGCCCCAACTTGCTCTAAAGTCCCCGCACAATCGGGAGGACTGCCTATGTTCACGTTCAACAAAAACGCCATTCTGACCTGCGCCGCTTTGGCCATCCTCGCCACACCGGCGCTGGCCCAAAGCAGCCTGCGCGATACGCCCGCCGAAGATTTCAAGTTCATTCCGCGCCAGGACACCGACAAAAGATTGATGACGCCGGCGAAGGGCCAGACCGTTGCCAGTGATGTCATCAGCGATCACGAGAACTATTATGTCCTGTTCGCCAAGCGGGTGGACCATGGCAACATCTCCGAAATCCATGACCATTGGGTGGATCACATCACTATTCTGGAGGGCGAAGGCACGCTCACCTATGGCGGCACGCTGAACGGCGCCAAGGCAACCGCGCCCGGCGAATGGCGCGGCGGCACCCTCGCGGACGCCAAGACTCAAAAACTGGGGCCAGGCGATTCCTTCCTGGTGCCGGCAGGCATGCCGCACCGGCTGGATCCCGCGTCCGGCCAACAGCTCAAATATCTGGTGTTCAAGGCGCGGCGCTGAGACTTGGAAACCTCGCCTTCTATAACTTGCAGGTTTCTCTCCGGCCGCTCACTTAAGGTTCGCGGCGTTCGGCGCACGAAACGGTCCCCCGGACCGTTTCGTCAGCGCTTTGTAACCGCGCCTCTTGCCCGGCGAATTGTCCGCGGACGTGCTAGGAAAGCCCGCGGAGAACGCCATGATCCTGTTTCTTCTGTCCTATCTGGGCGGCGTGCTGACGATTCTCAGCCCTTGCATTCTGCCGGTCTTACCCTTTGTCTTCGCCCGCTCCGACCAGCCCTTTGTCCGCTCCGGCCTGCCGCTGCTCTTAGGGATGGCGGCCAGCTTTGCCGCCATTGCCTCCCTGGCCACCGTGGGCGGCAGTTGGGCGGTCCATGCCAACCAGGCCGGCCGCATCGCCGCCTTGGTGCTGTTGGCGGTGTTCGGCCTGACTTTGCTGGTGCCGCAACTGGCCGAGCGGTTGACGCGGCCCTTGGTGGGTTTGGGGTCGCGTCTATCCAACCGCGCCGGTGAAGCCGAGAAGGGCAGCATTGGCGCGTCGCTTCTTCTGGGCATGGCCACAGGCTTGTTGTGGGCGCCCTGCGCCGGGCCGATCCTGGGCTTGATCCTGACCGGGGCCGCGATCAAGGGCGCCAGTGTTTCCGCCGCCTTGTTGTTGCTGGCCTATGCCCTGGGCGCGGCGACCTCGCTGGCGGCGGCGCTTTTGATCGGCGGGCGGGTTTTCGTCGCGATGAAGAAATCCCTGGGCGCGGGAGAATGGATCCGCCGCGCCCTGGGCGCCGCCGTGCTGGCGGGGGTGGCTGCCATTGCGCTGGGTCTGGATACCGGACTTCTCACCCGCCTGTCGCTCGCCCGCACCAACGGGCTGGAACAGTCGCTGCTGGAACGCGCCGCCCTGGCGCGCAAGACCCAAAGCGTGGCGGTTGCGGGCAGCGATCTGCCGGTGGAGGGCACGCTGCCGCCGTTGAACGGCGCGGTGCTGTGGCTCAATTCGCCCCCGCTTACCCGCGAGGCATTGCGCGGCAAGGTGGTATTGGTGGATTTTTGGACCTATAGCTGCATCAACTGTCTGCGCGCGCTTCCCTTTGTCAAAGCCTGGGCGGAGAAATACAAGGCGCACGGCCTGGTGGTGATCGGGGTGCATGCGCCGGAATTCGCCTTCGAGAGAATTCCGGGCAATGTGCGCCGTGCCGTGCGCGATCTGGACGTGCGCTATCCGGTGGCCTTGGACAACAATCTGACGATCTGGCAGGCCTTCAACAACCAATACTGGCCGGCGCATTATTTCATCGATGCCCAGGGGCGCATCCGTCATCATCATTTCGGGGAAGGCGAATATGACCGCTCCGAGCAGGTGATCCGGCAATTGCTGCGCGAGGCCGGCCAGTCCCGCCTGCCGGGCGGCATGGTGGCGCCGCGCGCGGGCGGGGTAGAGGCCCCGGCAACGCCGCCGGATGCCGCCCGTTCCCCGGAAACTTATCTGGGCTATGCCAGAGGCGAGAATTTCGCCTCCGGCCCCGCGCATGCCGATGTGGCGGCCGCTTATGAGACGCCTCATCGACTGCAAACGAACCAGTGGGGTTTCACCGGGCGCTGGATCATCGGCGCGGAAAAATCATCCCTGGCCGCGCCAGGCGGCAAGATCACCATGCGCTTTCATGCGCGCGACCTGCATCTGGTTCTGGGGCCTGACGAAAACGGCAAGCCGGTGCGATTCAAGGTCTTGCTGGACGGCCGGCCCCCGGCGCAAAGCCGAGGCATGGATATTGACGCGCAAGGCAATGGCATCGTGACCGATCAAAGACTGTATCAGCTGTTACGGGTAAATGGCCCGGTAACCGATCACACATTTGTCATCCAGTTTCTGGACACGGGTGCACAGAGTTTTGCCTTCACTTTTGGCTGACGCGGGGCGGCTGAACTGCGGCGGAATATCACCCAAGAGGCATTCACCATCTTTGACCGGAACAGGCGAAGGCGCACGGGATTATACCCGCGCGTACTGCCAAAGGATCGTAGATGCCGCCGTGTTTTCGGATGAGTGAGAAAGACCAGGCGCAACAAAAGCCCATGGGGGATAACTGGCCGGAGCCTCCCGGCTATCTGGGCGAGGCTGTGCGGCGCGCCAAATTGATCCCTTGCCATTCCAGGCGTTCTGAGCCGCCGCAAGGCAGGGCTGCGGATTAGAGCAAGTTGATTCCATCTGGCCCCAACTTGCTCTAAAGGGTTGCCTGAACGGTTCCTGCTGTGTCACAGCGGGACTATGACGGTTTTGGTCATACTGTTCGTCGTCGCGGTTTGGGCGGGCATCCAGAATGCCCTGGCGGGCGGCGGGACCTTTCTCACCCTGCCGGCCCTGATGTTGACCGGCATGACGGCGCTGGAAGCCAACATCACCTCCACCATCGCGCTGTTTCCGGGCCAGGTCACCTCCGCCTTTGCCGGTCGCGCCCATCTCACCAGAGCAGGCGGCCTGTCTTTTCGCGCTTTGGTGGCGATCTCGTTTGTGGGCGGCATTGCCGGCGCCATTCTGTTGTTGGTGACGCCGTCCGATATTTTCAAGGCTTTGGTGCCTTGGCTGGTGTTGTTCGCCACCGCCGTCTTTGCCTATGGCAGCTTCATGCCGCGCAAGGCCGGCCGGCCTCCGGTCTTGGGAAGCGTGGGCGTGGGTGCGGCGCAATTCGCCATATCGGTCTATGGCGGCTATTTCGGCGGCGGCATCGGTTTTTTGATGCTGGCGGCCTTGACCGCCGCGGGCCTTGCCATCCGCAATGCCAGCGCCACCAAGAATGTTCTGGCCGGGGTGATGAACGCCTCCGCCGTGGCGGTCTTTGTCTTTTCACCTCAAGTGCATTGGCTGCAAGCCGGCATCGCCTGCGTCGGCGCCGCATTGGGCGGGCTGATCGGCGGCCAGGTGGTCAACAAGGTCAATCCAACCGTGCTGCGCATCTTAGCTGTGGCCATCGGCGTGGCCCTGACCATCGGGCTGTTTGTCCGCGCGCCTTGATGATTCGCCCGGCGTTCTGAAATGTCTGACATATGTGGCATCTGGGCGGCTGTTATGCGTTGACAGGACGCATGGATGGTTGTAGCCACGCCCCGTTTTTACCGCAGCTGTGATGGCCATCGGCGCGCAGCACGCAGACATTTCACAACATAGCATCTTTTCCATTTACCCCGCAGGCCGCGCGCCTGCCATGCGAGGCGAATTCTTTGATGACTCACGATGCGTCCAACAAGGCTTTGATGCTTTCGGTATTTGCCGCCTTCAAGGACGGCAATCTGGAACCGCTCTTTGCCGCTCTCAGTCCCGAAGTGGTGTGGAAGGCGACCGCGCCCAAGGAATTTTTTCGCTTCGGCGGCACCCATTGCGGCCTTGCCGGCATGCGCGAATACACCGCGCTTTTGTTCTCGCGTTATCATTTCACGCGTTTCGCGCCCAAGACCGTGACCGCCAAAGGCGATCAGGTATGGGCCATCTTCGATGCCGAGGCCTTGCACCAGCCCAGCGGCCGTTTTGTCCGCTCCGACGTTTCGATCCGCTGGACGGTGAAGGACGGCAAGATCACCGAACATCAAGGCTTCTTCGACACCGCCGGGGTGTTGATGCAGCAGGGCGATCTGGCGGTCAAAGCGGCCTGACGCGTAGAAAAGGCTATTTGAATAGATGTAAATCCACTGCGTCGGCCATCGCTTTGTAGCCCGCATCGTTGGGATGCAGCTTGTCGCTGAGATTATAGTCGGCGCGCAAGGCCAGCGGATTGGCCGGATCGGCGGTGGCGGCGGCAAAATCCACCACCGCGTCGAAAGCGCCTCCGGTTTTGATCCAGTTGTTGAGCTCTGTCCGCACCGCTTCGCCTTCGGGCGAGGCATAGCCTGCGCCCTGATAGGGCGTCAGGGTGCCGCCGATCACCTTGATGCCGTGATCGTGGGCGCGCTGGATGATCTGTTTGTGGGCGGCGATCAGCGCTTCCAAGGTAACCGGGTCCCGCACCCCGGTGGTCTGAAAAGCGCGGCCGATATCGTTGATGCCTTCCAGCAGAATGATGGCTTTCACGCCGGGCACGCTCAGCACGTCGCGGTCCAGCCGCGCCAGGGCGTTGGGACCGTTTCCGTAACGCAAAAGTTTGTTGCCGCCGATGCCGGCATTGACCACCGCCCATTTGCCGTCCTGCGCCAACCGCTCGGCCAGCCGGTCGGGGTAGCTGCGGAAGGCGTTGGCGGTGGAAGCGCTGCCGGCTGTGATGGAATCGCCCAGGCAAACGATCACGCCGGTGGCGGTGGCGGCATCCACAGCCACTTGGCTGACCAGCGCGGCCAGGCGCATCAGTTTGGGCTCCGGCAGTTGCGCCGCGCTTGTATGGTCACCCGCGATGCCCGCCGCATAGTGAAACGGGGCGTGGCCGGTGCGCGCGGCGGACCCACGCAGATAGGTGGAGATCACCAGCCGGTCGAGCGCCTTGACCGGCAAATCCACCGTGTCGCTCAACAGCGGTGCGCCAGCCGGAATCAAAATCGTGGGACGGCCATCGAAGGTGACGGTGCGGTCGCTGCCGGTAAGCACGCTGCCGTCGGGTCCTGCAAGGCCCACATGCACCGCACCCAGCGCCAGCACATCGCTGCCGCCTTCATTGCTGAAGCGCAGGCGAATGCGTTTGCCCGCGGCTGACACCCGCACCAACTGACGAATGGTGATGTCGGCGGGATCGCTGCTCAGCGTCACTACCGGGACATTGCCGGGATTCTCCAACAGTGGCGGTTGGGGTGTGGCCGGGTCGGGGGGCGCGGCGAGGGGCACGATGGCGGGGGGCGTGATAGGCACGGCTATGCCCGGAGGCGGGGAAATCACCGCTAGGCCCCAGGCGGCCCGCCAATTTTCCTTGGGCGCGGACACGGCCGGAGCTGCCAGAATCAAGCTTGCCGCCCAAACCAGGCCGGCGGCGAATTGACGGATTATCATGATGTTTTTCCCCCTATTTTTTGGGTTATCGCGATGTTTCTGGGACTTTTCCTTGGGCCGCAAAGCCATGCAAGCCGCTTCAAGGGCGCCGGAAAGGGGCGAAAATGCGTCGCCTACGGACCAAAAAGGACTCAAAAGGGACTGAGGACACGAAAAAGGTCTGGTTTTTCAGATGCTTCCCGTTGACGGGCGGGAACCTCCCATGACAGGTTATGGCGGTCGCGGGGGCCAACCCGGCGGCATGTCCCTCAAAGGGGCTGGGGATGATCAAGTCAGAACTGGTTGCACGGCTCACCGCTCGCTATCCGCACCTCTATCACCGCGATGTCGAACGCATCGTGACCACGGTGCTGGATTCCATCAGCAAGGCTTTGGCGGAAGGTCATCGCGTGGAGTTGCGTGGCTTTGGCGCCTTCAGCGTGAAAGTGCGTCCCTCGCGCATGGGCCGCAATCCCCGCACCGGCGAACCGGTTTCGGTCGGCCAAAAGCGTGCGCCCTTCTTCCGCACCGGCAAGGAATTGCGCGAGCGGCTGAATGGCGGTAACCCGGAAGCGTGATCCTTCCGAACCCCGTATTCGTTGCCCTCGATACCACCGATCCGGACTATGCGCGGCAATTGGCGGAGCGTGTGCGCAGCTCTGTCGGCGGGCTGAAGTTGGGGCTGGAATTCTTCAACGCCCATGGGCCCGATGGCGTGCGGCCCTTTGTCGAAATGGGACTGCCGGTTTTCCTGGACCTGAAATACCACGACATCCCCAATACGGTGGCGGGTGCCTGCCGTGCCGCTGCCGGATTGGGGGTTTCCATTCTCAATGTGCATGCCCAAGGCGGCCTCGCGATGATGCGCGCCGCCGCTGACGCGGCCAAAAGCGTTTCGCTCTCCACCAAGATTATCGCGGTCACCATGCTCACCAGCCTGGGTGATGAGGACCTGCCTGGGTTGGGACTGACCCCGCCTGTGGGCGATCAGGTCTTGCGCCTGGCGGTCTTGGCGCAGCAGAGCGGGATGGATGGCGTGGTCTGTTCGGCGCATGAGATTCTTCGCCTGCGCCAAGAACTGGGACCGGATTTCCTGTTGGTGGTGCCGGGCATCCGGCCCGCCGGAGCCGCGCTGGGTGATCAGCGGCGGGTGATGGGGCCCGTCGAAGCGCGCGATGCGGGCGCCAATATTCTGGTGATCGGGCGGCCGATCACCGGGGCCGCCGACCCCGGACAGGCGGCCCGCGAGATTGCTCAAAGTCTTGGTATTTCCGCCGCTTAAGCGGGTTTGCTTGATTTCCCCCTTTGGGCAGCCCATACACCCCAGCCCATGTCCATGTCCTCAACATCCGTTGCGGTGAAAATCTGCGGGCTTACGAACGCGGACGCTATCGATGCGTCGGTGAGCGCCGGCGCAGCCTATGGCGGGCTTGTGTTTCATCCCAAATCGCCGCGTTTTGTGAACATGGATCAGGCGCGCACTTTGGCCGGCCATATGCGCGGAAGGCTCAAAATCGTGGCGTTGATCGCCGATCTGGACGACGATGCAATTGCGGAACTCGCAAAGCTCGTGCGCCCGGATTTTCTGCAGTTGCATGGCGGCGAGTCCGCCCCGCGCACGGCCGATATCCGCACCCGCTTTGGCTTGCCGGTGATCAAGGCGCTGGCGGTGGCCGAACCGGCCGACCTGGAGGCTGTAACCGATTATGAAAAGGCCGCCGACATGCTGATGTTCGACGCCCGTCCGCCCAAAGGCGCGGAACGCGGCGGCGGCCATGGCGCGGCCTTCGACTGGAAGATTTTGGCGGGCCGCAGCTTCACCAAGCCTTGGTTCCTGGCCGGCGGACTTGATCCCGGCAATGTCGCGCGCGCCATCGCCCTGTCGGGTGCCAAGCTGGTGGATGTGTCTTCCGGCGTGGAAGGCGCCCCCGGCGTGAAGGACGCCGCGCGCATCCGCGCCTTCGTCAATGCCACAAAATTTCCGGTGCAGGCATGAACCAGATTCTCAACTCCTTGCGTGCGGGTCCCGACGCATCCGGTCATTTCGGCGCTTATGGCGGCCGCTTTGTCGCCGAAACCCTGATGCCGCTGGTTCTGTCGCTGGAACAAGCCTATGAGGCGGCCAAAAAGGACCCGCAATTTCAGGCCGAATTGTCCGGCCTTTTGACCCATTATGTCGGCCGCGAGAGTCCGCTTTATTTCGCCGAGCGTCTGACGGCGCATTTGGGCGGCGCCAAAATCTATCTCAAGCGCGAAGACCTCAATCACACCGGCGCCCACAAGATCAACAATTGCCTGGGCCAGATTCTGCTCGCCAAGCGCATGGGCAAGACCCGCATCATCGCCGAGACCGGGGCGGGCCAGCATGGCGTCGCCACCGCCACGGTGGCGGCGCGCTTCGGCCTGCCTTGCACCGTTTATATGGGCGAGGTGGACATGGAGCGGCAGAAGCCGAATGTCTTCCGCATGCGCCTGTTGGGGGCGGAAGTCCGCAGCGTATCCTCCGGCTCGCGCACCCTCAAAGACGCAACCAACGAAGCGCTGCGCGACTGGGTCGCCAATGTGCACGATACTTTCTACATCATCGGCTCGGTGGTGGGGCCGCATCCCTATCCGGCCATGGTGCGCGATTTCCAGACCGTGATCGGGGTTGAGGCCCGCGCCCAAATTCTGGCCATGGAAAAACGTCTGCCCGACCTGGTAGTGGCCTGTGTCGGCGGCGGCTCCAATGCCATCGGCATGTTCCATCCCTTTGTCGATGACAGTGCGGTGGAAATTCATGGAGTGGAAGCGGCGGGAGAGGGCGTGAACACGCCGCGTCATGCCGCCAGCATCACCAAGGGCACGCCAGGCGTGCTGCATGGCGCACGGTCTTATCTGCTGCAGGATGGCGACGGCCAGGTGCTGGAAGCCCATTCCATCTCGGCGGGACTGGACTATCCGGGCATTGGTCCCGAGCATAGTTGGCTGAAAGATATTGGCCGGGTGAAATACCATTCCATCACCGACAAGGAAGCGCTGGATGGCTTCATGCTGCTGTCCAAGCTGGAAGGCATCATTCCGGCGCTGGAATCGGCGCATGCTATTGCCCATGTCGCAAGGATCGCAGGCCAGATGAAAAAGGACCAGATCGTCGCCGTCTGCCTGTCTGGCCGTGGCGACAAGGACATCTTCTCGGTGGCCGCCGCGCTGGGAGAAAAATTGTGACCCGCCCCCATGCATAGATTGTCCGATACTTTTGCCCGATTGAAGAAAGAAGGCCGCGCCGCCTTCGTGCCCTTCATCACCGCGGGCGATCCCGACATGGAAACCAGTTTCGCCATTCTGGAAAAGCTTCCCGCGGCGGGCGCCGATGTGATCGAGCTGGGCATGCCCTTCACCGATCCCATGGCCGACGGACCCGCCGTGCAAGCCGCCTCGGTGCGTGCCCTAAAATCCGGCGCCAGCATGATGAAAGTGCTGGAGATGGTGAAGAAGTTTCGCCGCGCCGACAAACGGACGCCGATTGTGCTGATGGGCTATTACAATCCCATCCACGCCTATGGCACCGCGCGCTTTGTTCGCGATGTGGCCGCGGCCGGGGTGGACGGGTTGATCGTGGTGGATTTGCCGGTTGAAGAAGATGAAGTGCTGCGCCTCCCCGCGCTGGCCCAGGGCGTGGACCTGGTGCGGTTCGTGACCCCGACCACGGACGATGCCCGCCTGAAGCGGATCGTCGCGGAGGCGTCGGGCTACCTTTATTATGTCTCGGTTGCCGGCGTGACCGGCACCAAATCCGTTCCGGAAGAAGAAGTGCGCGCCGCCATGGCGCGGGTCCGCGCCGCCACCGATCTGCCCTGCACGGTGGGTTTTGGCATCCGCACCCCCGAACAGGCCGCGGCAATCGCCCAGATGGCGGACGGGGTGGTGGTGGGATCGGCCCTTGTCGGCCGGGTGGCGGAAAATCTTAACAAGGATCGGGACAAGATTGTCGCCGAAGTCCTGGATCTGGTCCGCAGCCTTGCCGGTTCCACCCATGCGGCGCGCCGTGATAAGGTATCGGCATGAACTGGATCACCAAAGTTGTTCGTCCCCGCATCAAAGGCCTGATCGGCGGCAAGGATGGCGGCCGCGGCGACACCCCCGAAAACCTATGGAAAAAGTGCCCTTCCTGCGGGGAGATGATCTTCCACCGTGACCTGGTGGCCAATCTGAATGTCTGCACCAACTGCGGCCATCATATGCGAATCGGTCCGGGCGAGCGCTTCGCCTACACCTTCGATCCGGGCAGTTTCACCGAATTGACGCCGCCCAACGTCCCCGCCGACCCCTTGCGGTTCAAGGGCGACAAGAAATATTCCGACGAGATCAAGGCGGCGCGCGCCAAGACCGGCCGGCCCGAAGCCTTTACCGCCGCGCGCGGGACCCTGGACGGCTTGGCGGTGATGATCGGGGTCCAGCCCTTCGATTTTCTGGGCGGCAGCCTGGGCATGGGCGTGGGCGAGGCGCTGGTGGAATCCCTGCAGGTCGCGATCAAGGAAAACCGCCCCTATATCCTGTTCGTATCCTCGGGCGGCGCGCGCATGCAGGAAGGCATTCTGTCCTTGATGCAGATGCCCCGCGCCACCATTTGCGTGGACATGCTGCGCGAAGCGGGCCTGCCTTACATTGTGGTGTTGACCGATCCCACCTTCGGCGGCGTCAGCGCCTCCTATGCTATGTTGGGCGATATTCAGATCGCCGAACCGGGCGCGCAAATCGGGTTCACGGGCGCGCGCGTCATCGCCCAGACCATCCGCGAGAAACTGCCGGAAGGTTTCCAGCGCGCCGAGTATCTGTTGGAACATGGCATGTTGGATATGGTCACGCCCCGCAAGGAGATGCGCGCCACCCTGTCGCGGGTGCTGCATCTGCTGATGAACCAGCCCAAGCCGCGCAGCAAGGTCCTGTCCATGCCGGTTCGCAATGGAAGTGGACGCAACGGCAATGGCGGCGCTGCCGTCATACCCTAGAGCAAGTTGGGATCAGATGGAATCAACTGCGTTACGTTGCGGCGAGGTGATCCGCCAGGAGCCGTGCGAAGGGCGTATCGGCAATACGGTCGAGCACGGCGACACCGCGGGCGCCCGCCGCAACGTAACCCGAAGGGCCGGGGTCTTTTGCGTCGTGGGTTCGTCGAAAGGCTTGCCCGTATTCCCCGATACGGGCCGCGCCTTTCTCCTGCCCACGCCACAAAATCCCTCCGGCGCAGTGGTTCCATCTGGTCCCAACTTGCTCTGATGCTATCGGAAACCACCCGCAGCGACGCGGTGCTGAAGCGCCTGTTGTCGCTGCATCCCAAAAAGATAGATTTGGCGCTGGACCGCATCCTGCGGCTGCTGTCGGCCTTGGGAAATCCGCAAGCCAAGCTGCCGCCCGTGATCCATGTCGCGGGCACCAACGGCAAGGGTTCGGTCTGCGCCTTTGCCCGCGCCATGCTGGAGGCGCAGGGGCTCAAGGTTCATGTCCATACCTCGCCGCATCTGGTGCGCTTTCATGAGCGCATCCGCATCGCAGGAAAGCTGATTTCCGAAGAATCCCTGGTGTCGCTGCTGGAAGAGGTCGAAGAGGTCAATCAAGGGCGCGAGATCACCTTCTTCGAGATCACGGCGGCGGCGATGTTCCTGGCCTTTTCCCGCTATCCGGCCGACGCCGCCATTCTGGAAGTGGGATTGGGCGGCGCCTATGACGCCACCAATGTGGTGCCGGATCCGGTGATGACCGTGATCCAGCCGGTGGGCCTGGATCACAAGGAATTTCTGGGCGACAACCTGGCCTCCATCGCGGCGGAGAAGGCCGGCATCATCAAAAAGAGCGCGCCCTTGGTGGTGGGGCCGCAAAGCCAGATCGCGCGCGATGTAATCTTGACCTGCGCCGACCGGCTGGGCGTTCCGGTGTTCGAGTTCGGCCAGGATTTCGCCAGCCGCTTGGAACACAACCGCATGGTCTATGAGGACGAGGTGGGTTTGCTGGACCTGCCATTGCCCAAGCTGGCGGGGCGGCATCAGATCGAGAATGCGGGCGTGGCCATCGCCGCCCTGCGCCATGCGGGAAGTTTCGGCGGCAAAAGATTGACCTGGGGCAGCGACGCGGCGGTGGAAAAAGGTCTGGCCACGGTGGATTGGCCGGCGCGTCTGCAACGCTTGCAAAAAGGCCCGCTGGTGGAAGCCGCACCCAAGGGCGCCGAGGTCTGGCTGGATGGCGGTCACAATCCGCACGGCGCCGAAGCGGTGTCGCGCGCCATGGCCGACATGGAAGAGAATGGCGAGCGGCCGCTTTATCTGATCTGCGGCATGTTGGCGAACAAGGACGCGCTGGGTTACTTGCGCGCCTTTGTCGGCTTGGCGCGGCATGTGGTGACGGTTGCGATCCCCGGCGAGGAAAGCAGCCTGGGCGCGGGCGCGCTTTACGACATCGCGCGCAAGGCGGGGCTGGACAGCGCGCCGGCCGAAGATCTGGACGATGCCATGTTGCAGATCATGGCTTGGACGCGGCTGGACGATTCCGATACGCCGCCGCGGGTTTTGATCTGCGGGTCGTTGTACCTGGCTGGAAAAGTCCTGGTGGAGAACGGCTAGGGGCGCGGTTCTTTTGCGTCGTGGGTTCAGACCGCGCGTCGCCTACGCTGACGCTAGGCGACCCTGCCCACGCCGCAAAACTCCTCGCGCCGAGAAGCCTTCAAGAATTAAATCGAGGATTCAATCCACTCTTTGATCTTGGACTTGGGCAATGCGCCGACCTTGGTCGCCGCGACCTGGCCCTGATGGAAGATCATCATGGTGGGAATGCCGCGCACGCCATACTTGGTGGGCACATGCGGATTTTCGTCGATGTTCAATTTGGCGATGGTCACCTTGTCGCCCAACTCGGCCGACAATTCGTCCAAAGCGGGCGCGATCATGCGGCAGGGCCCGCACCACTCGGCCCAGAAATCCACCAGCACGGGTTTCTTGGCATCCAGGACATCGGCCTGGAACGAGGCATCGGACACTTTGAGGGGCATGTCTTTGATTCCTGGACTATCGCGGCACCATATCTAGGAACGCGACCCTCCCGGGTCAAGCCGTGCGGAAATCGCCGCAATTTGCGTATCCAGAACCACATCGGACAACTGTAAAAGCCGTGGACCGTCGGTAAACACCAGTCCGCACACGACTCGCTTGCCGGGAAAAACCTTGGCTGCCGCAGCGCGGTACAGCGCCATCTGAGCGAGATAAATCTGTGGAACCTCGGCTTCGTGCGCCGGCGGCGGACGATTGGTCTTGAAGTCCAGGATCAGCACCTGATCACCGGTGACCGCCAAGCGGTCGATCCGTCCGTTGATGCGCGCTTGCCGCCCCAGTTCGGGCAAGTCCGCCAGCAGTCCCGCCTCGGCTTGGCTGCCGGGAGCGAAAGCCGCTGCGAAGGCGGGATCGTTCAGAACCGACAATGTCTCGTCCACCAGGGCGTCGGGATTCTTTAGTCCGCTGGCCGCCACGAATTTGCGCGCAATGTCGCGCCGCCGTTCCGGGGCGATGTCGGGCAGCCGCGCCAGCAACGCATGAACCGCCAGCCCGCGCCGAAAACGCGCCGCGCCCGCCTTTGACGGCGAGAAGGGGGGCGGTGGTGCGCCCAGCGCGTCGGAGGGACGGATCAGCCGCAGCGGGGCAGGCTCCGGCGGCGCCGGCGCGGTGATCCAGCTGGGCAATGCATCGCGCGCCGTTGCGGCTTTTGCCGGCGCGCCACGTTCCTCCTCCAGCGTGCCATAAGCGGTGATCTGGCCATCGCCGCGCGCGACTTTCACGCCCAATTGCTCGGCCGCGGCCTGCGCCAGTTGGTACCAGGAGCCGGGACGCACGCCTTTGCTGTTTTCAAAGCCGCAGACATAGAGCCGGTCGCGGGCGCGTGTCAGCGCCACATACAAAAGGCGGCGATGTTCTTTGAGCGTTTCCTGCTCGGCATGCTGCTTGGCGGTTTTCACGGCCAATGGCGCGTCGTCATTGGTCAGGGGAAACAGCACCGCGCCCTCATGATAGAGCATATGTCCCTTGCGGCTGGGCGGCTCGGGGAGGGAGGTGGTGTCGGGCAGGATCACGATATCGGCTTCCAGGCCCTTGGCGCCATGCACCGTCATGATCCGCACTTCGTCACGGCCCCGTTCCATGTCGCGCTTGATTTCGGTCGAGCCATGCTCGACCCAATCCAGAAAACTTTCCAGCGATGGGGCGTGACCGCGCTCATAGGTCAGGCAAAGAGAGACAAACTCCTCGATGGCGTCCGCCGCTTCCGGACCCAGCCGCGCCAGCAATTTTTCCTTGGCGCCCAATGCGATCAGGGCATGGGAATAAAATTCAAAGGGCGGCGCATAATCGGCGCGCTCCAGCATGGCCGACAAAAAGGCGTGCGCTGCGGAAAAATCGCCGCGCCGCCCGGTCAAGGCGCTCCACAAATCGCCCTTGCGGCCATGGGCCAGGGTGAACAGCTCTTGGTCGCTAAGACCGCAAAGCGGTGAACGCAACAGCGCCGCCAAGGTCAGATCGTCCTCACGTTGCAGCACAAAGCGTCCCAAGGCGATCAAATCCATGGCGGCGATCTGTTCGGTCAGCCGCACCCGGTCGGCGCCCGCCACGGGAATCCGGCGCAGTTTCAATTGCCGGATCACCTCGCCGCCGAAAGGTTCGCGCCGCGGCAGCAGGATCATGATATCGCGCGGCGCGATCGCATGCGGATGGCCGGGCAGGTGGGCGCTGCTGTTCAGCCAGCCCGCGATCTTGTCCGCGATCTGGGCCGCCAGGCGCGCCACCGGACTTTCTTTTTGCACGATATCGACGGGGGCGTAGTGATCCACTTCGCCTTCGGCGTCCGGTATCAGCGCGGGCCAGAATTCGATGCCGCCTTTGGCGGTGTCGCGGTGCGCCAAGTGCAGGATTTCGCTGTCGCGCACGGTCAGTCCGGCACGGGCAGCCTGGCTCTCAAACACCGTGTCCACAAAACCCAATATCTCCGGGGCGGAGCGGCGCGAGGTGAGCAGCGGCACCTCGTGCAGGTGCTGGCGCGCGCCCGCGATGACGGAAGCGAAATGGCGGCGGTTGATGTCGAACTGGCTGGGATCGGCGCCTTGAAAGCTGAAGATGGACTGCTTTTCATCGCCCACCGCGAAGATAGTGCGCAATTGCCCGCGCTCGCGTCCCTGGCCGGCGAAAAATTCCTCGGTCAGTTTTTTCACGATGTCCCATTGTTCGGGGCTGGTATCCTGCGCCTCGTCGATCAGGACATGGTCGATGCCGCCATCCAGCTTGTAGAGCACCCAAGCCGCGGCGCTCCTTTGCTGCAGCAGGTCACGGGTCTTGACGATCAAATCGTCATAGTCCAGCACGCCGCGCCGCCGCTTTTCGTTTTCATAGTCACGGCGCATGGCATCGATCAAGGTCAGGGCGGCATGTGTCAGCTCGGCGGCGCGGGCGGCGCGGCGGCGTTCGGAGACGCTGCAGAATTGTGCCTGCAACTGGGTCAGGGCGGCGAGCAGGTCGGGGCGGGCGTCGGCCAGCGCCTTGCTGGCCAGTTTCTTGCGCGGCTCGCCCTTGGTGGTGAGAAAGAATTCCTCCAAGGTGGCGAAGCTGGTGGAAAGCTCACCGTCGAAAAGCACCTCCAACAGGGCTGACGCTTCGGCGTCGCTTTTTCCGCCGCCGGCTAGCCAGTCGCGGATTTCACGCAAACGGGCAATATCGCGCGCCAAAGCGGCGCAGAAATCCTCCGCGATGGCTGACGATGTTTCGCCGTCCTTCACGCCATGGGCGGCACGGACCGTGGCGCCCAGGTCTTCAACGCCGGCAAAAAAACGGTCCAGCTTGCGGCGGTCGCCGCCCAGGGCGGCGTCCAAGATCTTCGTCAAGCTCGCTTCACTGGTTTCGGTCACCAGCAGCGCCGTCGCTGCCGCGAGTTTTTGATCGCCGGCCCCGGCGCGTTCCAGCACACGCTGGCGCGCTTCACCGATCAAGGCGCGCGCGGATTGGTCGTCCAACACCTCGAAAGCGGGCGGGATGCACGCTTCCAGCGGAAAGCGCGACAGCACGACCTGGCAGAAGGCGTGCAGGGTCAGGATCTTCAGGCCGCCGGGGGTTTCTAGCGCATCCGCGAAGAGCTGCCGCGCCTTGGGCAGATAGGCATGCGCGTCGCCGCCGATGGAAACAATGCGGTCGCGCAAATCCGCATCGGGCAACATGGACCATTCGCCCAATTGCTTGAACAACCGCTCCTGCATTTCCGCCGCCGCCGCCTTGGTAAAGGTCAGGCAAAGAATTCTTTGCGGCTCGGCATCGGCCAAGAGCAGTCGCGCCACCCGGTTGGCCAGGGTATAGGTCTTGCCCGCACCCGCATTGGCCGCAACCCAGGCGGAAATCTCCGGATCGGAGGCAATCATGGAGGCGTCGCGCATCACGCTTCCTCCGTCCAGCCGGAGGGCGACCATTCCCGCACCCGCGCCAGATGGTCATAGTCGCCCGCGAGATCGGCGCGATAGGGGCGCACCCGCGGGCGGTAGGCGGTGGCTTGTTCCTGGAACCAGGCGATACGGCGGGACAGTTGGACAACCGCTTCCTCTGCCAGCGCCACCGCGTCCGCGATGACACGCGGTTCACGGGCGCGGGCCTCGCTCGCCAGGCTGAGATAGATCAGCTCTTCGGCAAGGCGCGCGCCGATGCCAAACCCGTCGCGCGCCAGCATGGCGGCTTCCAGCGGCAATTGCGGCGACAAAAGCTCGCTCACTTGTTTGACCGAAGGCGCGGCGCCGGTCTTGTAGTCCAGGATCGCGGCCTTTCCGTCCTGCAAGACATCGATGCGGTCGGCGATGCCTGTCAGGGTGAAATCGTCCAGCTTCAGAGTGCCTTTGATCTCCAGATGCGAGGCGGCGATTGTCGGCCGCCGGCTTTGCTCAAAGGCGATGAAACCGCGTGCCGCGCCGGCAAAGCGCGGCCGCCACAGCGCCAGCGCCGCTTTGGGAATCCCGGCATCGGCAAACACTTGGTCGGCGATGGCCAGCAATTGCTGCTGCGCGTCCGGCGGCAGTCCGTCCTTGTAGCGCGTTATGAAAAGCTCCAGCGCCTTATGCAAGGCGGTGCCGCGTTCCAGGGGGCCGATCGGTTCGTCCAGCGCCTCCAAAGGCCGCAGGCCCAGCACATGCTTGGCATAGATGGCGTAAGGATCGCGCAGCCAGGTTTCGATCTCGGTTACCGACAGGCGTTTGGGGCGCACCTCAACCGGCGGCGCCGGTGCGGGCCGGGGCAGGCGTTGTGTTTGCGGCACATCCATCAGGCGCGCCGCCAATGCGGCATAGTCCAGTTCGGGCGCCAGCTTGCTTTCCAAGTCCAGCCCGCGTGTCAATTGCTCCAATCTTTGCAGCCAGCGTGAGGCAATGGTGGGCGCGCCGTCCGCCTTCAAGGCGCGGGTCAAGAGCACCGAGGGGCCGGCCGCCAGCATCGCGAAGTCATGCGCCGCAAGGCCGATGCCGCGCTCCGGCTGTTCCAAGCCCAAACGCGCGCGCATGGGGCGCGAGAACCAGGGATCGGCGCTTGCCGCCTGCGGCCAACTGCCTTCGTTCAATCCGCCCAACACCATCAGGTCGAAATGCTGCAGCCTTGCTTCCAAGGGTCCCAGAATGGCCAAGCGGGGATGGCGGCCAAAGGCGGTCCGCACCGCGGTCTTCATCGCCAGCGCGCGCAGCAGCGGCGGCCAGGACTGTGGCTCCATCGGATCGAGATCTTCGGACGCCAGCTTCAGTGCCGCCACAAGTTCGAACGCCGCCTCGCCATCGTCATGGGCCCAGAGAAGGCATTGCGCTCGATCATCGCAGGCCAAAGCCTCGGCGGCGGCAATATGGGTTTCCAGCAAACCGTCGAGGGGCACAGTCTTTTGCGCGAAGAGCTGTTCCAAAGGCGCCAGGATCGCGGCGATCTCTTCCCACCAGGCCGCCAGTTGCGCCAAGGCTTCTGCGGGTGGGGGATTGCGCGCCTGGGCGGCCTTGGCGATGGCGCGGGAGATGCCGGGGAGGCCCGGATCGGGACGTGGGCCCCGCAGGCACCAGCGATCCAGTTCGCGCGCCCGCGCCCGGAAGGCGGCGCCATCCTGACCGCGCCGGGCAAAGGGATGTTTCAACAAGGCCAGCAGCGGTACGGGCGCGAAACGCGCGCTTGCGGCTTCGGCCATCAAACACAGAAATAGGCCGGCGGCGGTATGGGCCAGAGGACGGCCGGCGGAGTCGTCGATCGCGATATGCCAGCGCGTCATTTCGGCCGCGACCCGCCGCGCCAGATTGCGGTCCGGCGTGACCAAGGCGGCGGTGCGCCCCGGCGTCTCCAGCGCCTGGCGCAAGGCAAGCGCGATGACCAGGGCTTCTTGGGCGGGATCGGCGGCCTTGACCAGAGCAAGATTCTCAAGGCCGGCTGCGATTTCGCCGGCCCCGCTTTCCGCCAGGCCGCGCCAGATGTCGGTGGTGGGCGCGGGCCGCAGCGTTTCGGTCAGCAGCCTTTCGCGGGCGGCATTGCGCGGCTGCGCGAACCAGTCCTTCACATCCTGGCGTTCGGCCCCGATGGTGGTGAGCAATTGCTTGAGCCCGAATTGGGGATGCCCCGGCCCCAGTCTTTCCCAACTGTCCGCATCCAAACCCTGGTCCAAACCCGGAAGCACCACCGCGCCTTGCGGCAGGTGCGCGATCACCGCCAGCAAGTTTGCGGTGGCGGGAATGGAGCCGGTCGAACCGGCGGCGATGACCGGGCCCTGTGGCGGCGCGGCTTGCAATCTGGTGGCCAAGGCGCGCAAGGCCAGGCTGCGTCGCGCGGCGGGGTTCATCGCCTGCTCGGCCCGCAATAGCGCGGGCCATTGCTCGCGCAACAGGTCCAGAAAGCGTGAAACGCCTGCCCAATGTTCGGCCAAATGTTCGGGCGCCAGATCCTTTAGCTTGGCAAGATCGCAGTCTTGATTTTCGACCTCGTCCATCACTTTGGCCAGACTGTCGGCAAGGGCGGCGCTTTGCGCAAAAGACAAAAGCCCGTCGCGGCCGCTGCGGTCCCATTGCCGGATCAATCCTGCCAGCAAAAGCTGCCGCCGGAGCGGCGCGATCGCGGGCGCCAGCTCCAGCCCCTCGCTGGCGGCGTCGAACAACAGCTCGTCTTCCTCGCTGTCGCCCAGCGCCTTGAATTGCGGCAGCAGGACCGCCCCGCCCATCACCTTGGCAAAAGCATCGCCGAAACTGCGCGCCGCGCGGCGGGTGGGCAGATAGATGACGGCCGAAGACAAGGCGAGCGGATCATCGCCGGCGCGCGCGATCAATCCGCGCGCCAGGCTTTCCGCGAAGTCCGCGCTGGGCGCGATGGTGAAGACCGCGGGGTGTTTCACGCCGGCGTCAGGCGGGCGAAAGCGCGGCGAGGGTGGCTTGCGCCTCGTCGCGCGCATGGGGTGTGCCGACATGAATCCAGGTTCCGTCCAGCACGGACCCGAACAGCCGGCCCTTGGCGATGGCGCGGTCCCACATGATGTTGGTGGAAAAGGCGCCTGGCGGAGAATTGGCGAACAGGCGCGGATGCGCGATCTGCACCCCCGGATAGGCAAAAATGCGCTCGGTGCCGCCTGCGTCGCGGGCGCGGATCACATCGCCGCCGGGCCGAAGCGCGAAGTCTCCCGTTCCTTCATAGCCCAGCGCGGTTTTCATCTCGGCCAGCAGCAGCAAGCCGTCCATGCTTCTATCGTCCCATTGCGACAGCATGGCGGGTAAGGCGGGTGCTGCGCCCTCGATCCAAATGGAATCGGAATTGAGCACAAAGAAGGATTGGCCGCCGAAATAGGGCATGGCCTTGACCACGCCGCCGCCGGTATCCAGCAGCCGGTCGGTTTCGTCGGAAATAACGATCTCCACATCGCAGCGCTTGCTCAAATGCGCCCGCAGCATATCCGCTTTATAGTGAACATTGACCACCAGCAGCGTCACGCCCGCCGCCACCAGCCGGTCGATAGAATGATCGATCAGTGTCTTGCCGCCCACCGTCACCAGCGGCTTGGGGCGGTCGTCGGTCAAGGGGCGCATGCGGGTGCCCAGGCCCGCGCCCATCATCATGGCGGCGGTGACTTTGCTCACGCTTGTTCCACTTGCTGGGGCTCCACGGCGCGCCGGTCTTTGGGAATCACGCGATCATACCATGCCCGCAAATCGCCCAGCGCCGGATGCGCCAAGTCCTGTTCCAAATGACCCAAGACTCGCGGCAGGAAAGCCAGATAGCGCGGCCTGCCGTCGCGTTTGTAAAGGCGGGCAAAGATGCCTGCGATCTTGGCGTTGCGCTGGGCCGCCATCACCGCCATCTCTTGGCGGAACGCGTGTTCCTCCAGCGGCGTGCCTTGCGCCTTCATGGCCGCCAGATAATGATTGGTGGCGATTTGCGCCAGTTCCGGCGCCACGTCGCGGCGTGCATCCTCGATGAGAGAAATCAGATCATAGGCCGGGCTTCCGGCCACCGCGTCCTGAAAATCGATCAGTCCCACCCGGGCGACGCCGTTGCGCTCGGGCAGCCACAACAGATTTTCGGCGTGATAATCGCGATGCACGAAGACGCGGCGCATCCTGCCGATGCCGCCAAGGGCGGTGCGCCAAAGTCCGCGATGCTCCGCGACTTCCGTCTCCGTCGCCTTGCGCCCCAGAACCAGCGGCATGAACCATTCGATCAACAGGTCGGTTTCCGCCATCAGCGCGGTCTGGTCGAAGTTGTAGAGAGGAAAGCGCAGGTCCGCCTCCCCCTCGCGCGAAGCGCTGGAGGGGGAGGTGGCCGCTAGCGGGCTTGCCCGCGTAGCGGCCGGAGGGGGTAGATAAGAAGGCGCGTCATGGGCGTGGAGTTTCGCCAATACTTCCACCGCCGCCTCATACAGCGCCTTTTCATCACCGCCTTGGGCCAACACATTGGCGAACAAGGCGTCGCCCAAATCTTCCAGGATGACAAAGCCGTTGGCGTGATCGGCGGCATAGATGTCGGGCGCCGCCAAGCCATGACCGCGCAGCCAGGACGCCACCGCCGCGAACCGCGCGCAATCCGCGCCCGCCAGCCGCGCCACCGCGTTATAACCCAAGGCGCGCCGCGTCTCTTCGTCGGCACCGGCCGGAGCCGTTGGAGTTTCCGCGCCTTGCGGCTGATCCATCAGCATGGCTTGGCGCCCGCCCATTGCGAGCCTGGCATAGCGGCGAGTGGACGCGTCGCCTGGCAGAGGCGTCACATGGGCCGCGCCCCAGCCGGAGCGCGCCAGGAAATCTTGCATCGCGGCTTGCCGCTCAGACATGAATGTGACTTTCCCAATGCGCCGGACCGGTCAGCCGGGCAGTGCGCGCGCCGCTGTGAAGGCCAAGCCGCACATGCAACGCATCCGGCGGCAGGACTTCCGGCGCGCGCTCCGGCCATTCCACCAACACCGCGCCTTGATCCAGGGCATCGTCAAATCCCAATTCCGCCATCTCGCGTCCGCTTTTGAGGCGATACAGATCGTAATGCGCCACCGGCGGCTGTGTGTCATAGCTCTGCACCAGGGTGAAGGTGGGGCTGGGCACCTCTTCGCGCACCCCCAAAGCGCGCAGGATGGCGCGGGCCAAGGTGGTTTTTCCTGCGCCCAGATCGCCCCACAGCGCCACCGCGTCGCCGGTCTTCAAACCGCTGGCGATGCCCGCGCCCAATCGCGCGGTGGCGTCCAGGTCGGGCAGAGGAATATCGCTACGGAACGTCTCGTGATTGTGGGCCATTGGCACCGCTTTTAGCCTGCGAGGGGCCGTCTAGGAAGTGCTTGCTCTTCGCTTCCGGGACATGCTAGCCGCTTGCGCCCGAAGATCAGAAACAGTCAGAAATGTCCGAACATATCGTCATCATCGGCGCCGGCCAGGCAGGCGCCCAAGCGGTCCAAACGCTGCGTGCCGAAGGTTTTAACGGCCCCATCACCATGGTGGGTGACGAGGCCTATGCGCCCTATCAGCGCCCGCCTTTGTCCAAAGCCTATCTGCTGGGCAGCTTCGAGCGGGCGCGGCTGTTCCTGAAGGCGGATGCCTATTACGCCGAAAATGGCTGTAGCCTGATTTTGAACAGCAACGCGACCGCCATCCATCGCGCCGAGCGCGTGGTCGATCTCAGCGACGGCCGAACCCTGTCTTACGACAAGCTGCTCTTGGCCACCGGCGCGCAGGTGCGCAAGCTTAAATGCCCCGGCGCGGACCTGGCTGGCATTCACTATCTTAAGACCATTGCCGATGTGGACGGGCTGCAGGCGGTTTTCCAAGCCGGAAAACGCATCGCCATTGTGGGCGGCGGCTATATCGGTTTGGAAGTGGCGGCGGTGGGCGCCAAACGCGGCTTGGAGGTGACGGTGTTCGAAGCCATGGACCGTCTGATGGCGCGCGCCGTGTCGCCGGAACTTTCCGCCTTCTATGCCGCCGAACATCAAAAGGCGGGCGTGACGCTGAAATTGAAAACCGGTGTCGAAGCTATTGAAGGCGATGGCAGCGTGGAACGGGTGATCGCGGGCGGTCAAAGCTATGAGGCCGACATCGTGCTGGTGGGGATCGGCGTGATCCCGTGCGACGGACTGGCGGCGAAGGCGGGGCTGGCGTCCGAAGACGGTATTGTGGTGGACCAGAACGCCAGAACCGGCGATCCGCATATCTGGGCGGCGGGCGATTGCACCCGCCATGTCGGGCGCGAAGGCCATTCTATCCGCCTGGAATGCGTGCAGAACGCCATCGACCAAGCCAAGCATGCGGCGCTGGCGATGGTGGGCAAGGCCAAGACCTATAGCGAAGTGCCGTGGTTCTGGTCGGACCAGTATGACCTTAAGCTTCAGATCGCGGGTCTGGCGCGGCCCACCGACCGCAGAGTGGCGCGCGGCGATCCGCACCAGCGCAAATTCGCGGTTTTCCATTTGCGCGACGGCGCGGTGGCGGCGGTCGAGGCGGTCAACGCCGCGCCCGAATATATGATCGGCAAGAAGCTGGTGGCGGAAGGCAAAAAAATCGCGCCGGAAATTCTGGCCGATCTGTCCGTACCCATGAAGCAGATGGCGTGATGCCGCTTTCCCTATGAGCCAGGCGAAGTACAAGGTCACCTATGTCGAAGATGGGGGCAAAACCCATACTGTCGATGTCGCCGAGGGCTGGTCGCTGATGGAAGGCGCTGTCAAGCATCTGATCCCCGGCATCGATGCCGATTGCGGCGGGGCCTGCGCCTGCGCCACCTGTCAGGTCTATGTCGCGCCGGGATGGGCGGAAAAGCTGCCGCCCAAAAGCGACATGGAAGAGACGATGCTGGATTTCGCGCCCGATATACGCCCCAATAGCCGCCTGTCCTGCCAGTTGCGGATGAGCGCGGCGTTGGATGGGATTGTGCTCCATCTGCCCAAGTTGCAGCATTAACCCCCAAT
Source organism: Rhizomicrobium sp. (assembly GCA_035275465.1). Taxonomy (GTDB): domain Bacteria; phylum Pseudomonadota; class Alphaproteobacteria; order Micropepsales; family Micropepsaceae; genus Rhizomicrobium. Next base: position 27,953 of record DATEMS010000055.1, read on the forward strand.
CGTCATGGCCCGGCTTGTCCGGGCCATCCATAATCCTCTCACCGTATGGATGGCCCGCATAAAGCGGGCCATAGAGAACTAGGAATAAGCCGTCTTTCTGTCACCGCTCTGCTCCGGATTCGGTTCGTCATCGTGAATCCGGCGCGGCAGATGGCAGCGCACCAAGGTACCGCCTTGGTTGCTGGTTTCGATCTCCACCCAGCCGTCATGCAATTCCAGGAAGCGGTTGACCAGGGCCAGTCCCAACCCGGCGCCGGCGCGCGTGCCCGAACGGCTCTTGGCGGAGAAGCGCTCGAACACATTGGCCTTCACCTCGGGCGACAGGCCCGGACCGTTGTCGGCCACCGCGATCTGCACATCTTCGCCGACGATCTTGGCGGACAGGGTGATGGCGCCGCCGCGCGGCGTGTATTTGAAGGCGTTGGACAAAATATTGAAAACGATCTGCCGCAGCCGGCGCGCATCCGCCAGGAAATTTCCGGCCTCGGGTGTCACCTCGACTTGGAGGGTGAGGCCAACCTTGCCGGCCCAGTCGCGGGCATGGCTGGCGATGTCGGTGATGATCTCGCAAAGGTCGATGCGCTCCAATTCCAGCCGGAGCGCCCCCGATTCCACCAGCGCCAAATCCAGAATGTCGTTGACCAGGCTCTTGAGCGTATTGCCGCCCGCCACGATGGCCTGGACATATTCGCTCTGCTGCGGATTGAGCGGGCCGGGCGTACCGCTGGCCAGATGCTCCGAAAAACCAAGAATGGTGTTGAGCGGCGTGCGCAATTCATACGACACATGCTTGATGAAGTCGGATTTGAGCCGGTCGGCCGCTTCCAGGCCCTCATTGCGGTCGCGCAGCGCGCTTTCGATGCGGAAGCGGTCGGTGACGTCCTTGAAGGTCACCAGGGTGGCGCCATCGGGCAAGGATGAGGTGGCTAGCGACAGGATGGAGCGGTCGGAGCGTTCCACATCGCCCAAATCGCGCGCCGAGGCGCCCGCCACGATCGCCTGGATCAACTGGTCCCAGATCGCGGTGTCGCCGAACTTGTCCCGCGACAGAGCGGCGATGGTGCGAACATGGGGCTCGTCTTCCAAATCTTCGCGGTCGAATTCCCAGATGCGGGCAAAGGCGGCATTGTGCAGTTTGAGCTTGCCGTCAGGGCCGAACACCGCCACGCCTTCGCTCAAGGAGTTCAAGGTGGCGGACTGCACCTTGATCAAGGTGTTGTAGTCGCTTTGCAGATTGAGGCGCGCGGTGACGTCCTCGTAAAGGAACGTCAGCCCGCCAAAAGGATGGGGCTGGGTCATCACCCGGATGGTCTGGCCGCCCGGAATGTGCCAGGTCTCTTCGCTGGGTTTTTCGCGGGCGCCGTCATGGTAATGCGCCAGCCGGGCGCGCTTCCAGGCGGGATAGTCGCGTTGCTCCGGCAATCTACGGTTATCGCGCAGCCGGTCCAGAACCTCGCCGTCGCCGGGATGCTTGTCGAGAAAGCTTTCCGGCAGGGCCCACAATTTGACAAAGGCCTTGTTGTAGAAGCTGAGCTTTTGATCCTTGCCGAAAATCGCCACCGCCGTCTGCAGCTTGTCCAGCGTATCGGCATGGGCATCGACATGCTGCTGCAGCCTGGCTTCGGCGGCGGCCACTTCGGTGACGTCCACCGCGGTGCCGATCACGCCCGCATCGCCCAAGGGGATTTCGGTGAATTCCAACGCCCGGCGATGACCATTCACCACCGAGAAGCGCCGCGATTCCTGGCGGGCATTTTCCGCGCGGGCGCTGGCGGCCAGTTCGCGCTCATTCTTGTCCAAGGCGGTCTGATCGCGGCGCGCGGATTCCAGATCCTTGGCGCCGGCACCCTTGAGGAAGGCATGATTGCCCCAACTGAGCGCCAGGCCTTTGTCGCGCAGCCAGACCGGGATCGGAAGCGCATCCAAGATCGCCTTGTAATCTTGATCCATCGCCGCGGCCGACGGCTCTTCCAGCCACACCGCCGCCATGCCGCCCACCGCGCGCCCGCGCGCTACGAGGCGGCGGCCATGGCCGTCATGCACCTTCAACTGAAACGCCGCGCCGCGATCCGACAATCCGTCCAAGGCGCTGGACAGCGCCAAGGCGTCAGCGCCCTTGAGGCAGGACTGCAGAAGCTCGTCGCCGCCGCCATAAGAGAATGGCCCGGAGCCGTCACGGCCCCACACCACCAGCGCCTCACGGCTGGCGCCCAGCAGCGCATCGCGTTCTCCGACCGCGGCTTTGGTCTTGGCGCCGACACCGCGCAGCGAGCGGCGCAAACGCTGCGCCGTGCGTTGTTCCGCCAGCGCCCAAAGCCCGGCGGCGATCGCCAGCGCGACGCCGCCGCAAGCCAGCGCCGTCAGCACCAGAACATTGCCGTTCTGAAAGGTGAGGGCATCGGAAACTGCGGCAAAGGCGGGCAGCGGCATCAAGGCACCTGGCGCGCAGCCCAGCAGGAACCCCTGCCAGCGCCGCCCCATAGCCCCCGGCCTTCCGCCCTGTCCCATGACTTTGGGACGCATGCCGCCAGCCCCCGTTAACCTTTCGCCTTTTCGGCGAATCACTTTGGAATCAATAAGATAGCTTCGGAGGGCGAGTCCGCCTAGAGATTGTGGTTAATAAATTACTAAAAACCAGATGCGGCCCACAGTCCCAGATTTATGGGCCTGTGGACAAAAGTGAGTCAGGCATGTGTAAAGTTGACATATGTTCCTGATTGACCTATATTGGGGTCAATAGGGAGCTTGTTATGGCTAAATCACTGACAATAAATGACTTTTTCAAGAGGTTTCCCACTGACGAAGCCTGCTTGGCCCATCTGTTCGCGCTTAGGTACGGTCCGGACTTCGGATGCCCTAAATGTGGGGTCATCGGGGCCTTCCGGAAGCTCGCAAAGCACCCGGCCTACACCTGCAACTGCGGCCACCACATCCACCCGATGCAGGGCACAATCTTCCAGGACAGCCACACACCCCTGACCAAGTGGTTCTATGCGCTGTACCTGTTCACCACGACCCGTCACGGCGTCCCCGCCAAGGAGATGCAGCGCCAGCTTGGCGTCAGCTACCCCACGGCGCTTCGCATGACCCACCTGATCCGCAAGCACATGGCGATGACGGACGGCAACCCGCGCCTTGGCGGTCATGTGGAAGTTGATGAGACTTATGTCGGCGGCCACAAGAAGGGCGGCAAGGGCGGGCGGACAGCCAGCGAGAAAGTTGCGGTGTTCGGGATGGTGGAACGTGGCGGCGACATTATGACGATGGTTGTTCCCGACGTTTCGGCCAAAACCCTTGTCGGTAAAATCAAACACAATGTGGAGAAGGGCACCGTCATTAGTTCGGACGAGTGGGCGTCTTACAGCGGCCTTCGCAAGGCTGGTTACGCCCACGGTACGGTCAATCATGGCCGGGAAGAATGGGTTGTCGGCAAACACCACACCAACACGATTGAAGGCTTCTGGAGCCACTTCAAGCGGTCTATTCGCGGGACCCACGTTTCGGTTTCGCGGAAGCACTTGGCGAAGTATCTGGGAGAGTTTGAGTTCCGCTATAATCTGCGCCACTCGCCTTCTGTGATGATGAACCGGCTTCTGGCGACGTTTTGAGAATGGAGGCTAGGCCAGCCTCAAGTCGGTCGAGATCGCCTGCGGCTTGTCCGTCAGCTTCCCGTTCTTTGATGAACTGCTTAAGCAGCTTCGGGTCCTTGCGGACTTCCTCAAGACTTGTGAATTTGCCTACTGACATTAGCCGTCCCGCAATTTGTTGCGCTCTTCTTGAACACGCTGATTTGCGTCAAATTCCCACTTTTGGAAATCCTTGGTTGCGCGAGAAAAGTCCGTGACAGGCCCTGCAGCAACTTGCATTAAATCCACTATTAGCTGGCTATCATTGTGTTTTCGCGCAGATTTTAACGCGCTCAGAACTTGATTAAAAGCTCCTAGCGCCTCTTGCAATGCTTGTAGCGGGGTGTGATCCCCATCTTTTAAAACAGCACGTATTTCGTCGCTATAGGCGAGAAATTCCTTTCTCCGAATAATGCCCTGACCACCATAAATCGCCCCGCGCATTTCTTCGGACATATCATAGGCCCGCTGCCAAGTTGCAATTACGCCATCAACTTGTTCAGGTTTCGCGTTCTGAAAGCTGGGGCCTAAATAGCTAAATTCGCGGCCAACCGCTGCGAGTGCGCTGTAGAGGCCACCTCCACCATTTGCGCCGTTTGCGAGTAGCAACTGCGAAAGTTCACCATAAAGATCACTGAGGCACTCCTTATCGGTCTTGGAATAGTATTTTGGCTTAGGTGGCTCTAGTTTGGACGGCTCCAAGCCGTACAAATGCGCGTGCGACATATCCCGTTCAAATTGTCGTTGGGCACCCGCTTGAGCGGGCGCGAGGGCCGCTGCCTCTCTTTTTATGAAAGGTGCTCTTAGCGGCGACTGGAACTGCCAGGCGGCTTTTAGCCGCTTCAATTGGCTCCAGGCAGGAATTGCCAAAAGAACCGCCGCGATCAGCAAAAGGCCGATAGCCAAATGCGGATTTTGGTAGCCGCTTATTTGCAAGGCAGCCTCAATGATGAGAACTGCCAATCCTGGCAAGAATTGGACCATTCAGGGAACTTACCCCGATTCACCTCACATATGTGAACTTTACACATACCAGTGAGTCAATTCAGGGCGTTAACTATTGAACCGCCCTAGCATCGCCGAAAGAGCATCGCCAAGCCGAATGTCGTAAGAAGCGGGAGGGGGCACCATGTTTCACGGCGTACAGCTTTTGCAGCAGGCCCAAGCGGCATTCGCGCAGGGCAAGCTGGAAGAGGCCGAAAGCCTTTGTGCCCAGATCCTTAAGGCCGCGCCCCGGGATGCTGTAGCCCACTATCAGATGGGTCTGGTCAAAACGGCCCTGCAGCGCACCGACGATGCGCTGACCCATTATGACGCCGCGCTGGCCGTCAATCCCGCTATCGCGGAAGCCTGGAACAATCGCGGTTCGCTGCTGTGGGACATGGGCCGTTTGGATGAGGCGCTGGAAAGTTATGACCGCACCCTTGCCTTGATGCCCGGCGCGCCGGGCCCGTGGCAGAACCGCGCCAATCTTCTGGCGCAGATGATGCGCTTCGCCGAGGCCGTGGGAAGCTTTGACCGGCTGCTGACTCTTTCTCCCGGCAATGCCCAGGCCTGGGCGGGACGGGGCAACGCGCTGCGCTGGTTGCGGGCATTCGACGCGGCGCTGGCCAGTTACGACCGCGCCCTCGCGATTTCGCCCCGCGATTGCATCACGCTGAACAATCGCGCCATCGTGTTGCGCGATCTGGGCCGCATCGATGAAGCGCTGGAATGTTGTGACCGCGTCATCGCGGCCAATCCCGGCTATGCCGAAGGCTTGTTCAACCGCGCCACCGTGCAGTGGGTTGAGCGGGCGCGGCTTGGGCCGGCCATCGCAGATCTCGAACAGGCGGTTGCCGCCGACCCCGATTGTCCCTACGCCCAAGGGATGCTGCTGCATCTGAAGATGTATGCCTGCGACTGGCGCGGTTTTGAGGATGCGGTGGCGCAGCTCGACACCCAGGTGCGCGCCGGCGCCCCTGCGGCCGAACCCTTTGTCTATCAGGGGATTTCGTCCTCTCCCGCCGATCTCTTGCGCTGCGCCGCCACGCATGCGGCGCACCGTTATCCGCCAAGCCCCGCCCATTTTCGCGCACGAAGCCATGATCGTATCCGCCTTGGTTATGTCTCCGGCGAATTCCGCGCCCAAGCCACCGCCTATCTGATGGCACAAATGTATGAGCGGCACGACCGCGCCCGCTTTGAGATATTCGCCTTCGACAATGGCTTTGATGACGGTAGTGCGATGCGGCGGCGGCTGGAGGCGGCTTTTGCGGGTAAGATCATCCCCATTACGGGCCTGTCCGATGGCGGGGCCGCCGAGGCCATCATGGCCGCGGAGATCGACATCCTGGTCAATCTCAACGGCTATTTTGGCGATCATCGTATGGGAATCTTCGCGCTGCGCCCCGCCCCCATCCAAGTGAACTATCTGGGCTTCCCCGGCTCGCTGGGCGCAGATTATATCGACTATATCATCGCCGACGAGACCGTGATTCCGTCCGGCGAAGAAAAATATTACACCGAGCAAGTGGTGCGGCTGCCGGGCAGCTACCAGGTGAATGACGCAAAGCGCGAAATCGCGGCGGATATTCCGGCCAAAGCCGATTGCGGCCTGCCTGCCGGCGGTTTTGTCTTCTGCAATTTCAATTCCTGCTACAAGCTGACACCGGGCACGTTCGCGGAATGGATGGCTATTCTCACCGCGGTGCCCGGCAGCGTGTTGTGGTTGCTGGAGAACAACGCGATCGCCACCGCCAATCTGCGGCGCGAGGCCGAGGCCCGCGGGGTCGCGGGCGAAAGGCTGGTCTTTGCGCCCATGATTGCGCTTAGCTCCCATCTGGCGCGCCTTGGCTTGGCGGATTTGTTCCTGGACTCGCTGCCTTACAACGGCCACACCACCGCCAGCGACGCGCTGTGGGCGGGGGTGCCGGTGCTGACCCGGCGCGGTACCGCTTTCGCGGGCCGTGTGGCCACCAGTCTGCTGAACGCCATCGGTCTTCCCGAGCTGATAACCGAAACGCCCGAGCAATACCGCGCTTTGGCGTTGTCGCTGGCGCGCGATCCTTCAAGCCTGCATGCCCTGAAGGCCAAGCTCGCGGCCAACCGCCGGACCATGCCGCTGTTCGATGCGACGCTCTTTACCCGCAACATCGAAAGCGCTTATGCGCGCATGATGGAAACATTCCGCCAAGGCGCGGTCCCGCGCGGCTTCCGGGTGGACTGAAGAAGCCCGAGTCGCTTGCGGACTTGCTACCGAGAGACATCGCGATGGCGGAAGGCGACACCCGTGATGTGCAGGCCGAGAATTGGCCGCAGCCGCCAAACAATAAGGGCGCGTCCGGCTGGACGCGCCCTTAATCCTTGACCTTGTCATCCCGGCCAAGCGAAGCGCGAGCCGGGATCCATGGTGCCGCTTGCGGTGGATCCCGGGTCAGCAGCGCACCACTGCGTGCTGCGCCGCGCCCGGGATGACAAATGTTAGTACCGGTAGGTATCCGGCTTATACGGACCCTGTTTCGGAATCGAAATGTAATCGGCCTGTTTGGTCGAAAGTTCGGTCAGCTCCACGCCGATCTTGCCCAAGTGAAGACGGGCGACTTTCTCGTCCAGGCTCTTGGGCAGGGTGTAGACCTTCTTCTCATACTTGCCGACATGGGTGAACAGTTCGATCTGCGCCAGGGTCTGGTTGGTGAAGGAAGCGCTCATCACAAAGCTGGGATGGCCCATGGCATTGCCCAGATTCACCAGCCGCCCCTCGGACAACAGGATAATACGCTTACCGTCGGGGAATTCGATCTCGTCCACCTGCGGCTTGATGTTGTGCCATTTGAGATTCTTGGTGGCGCCGACCTGAATCTCGCTGTCGAAATGGCCGATATTGCAGACAATGGCGCGGTCCTTCATGGCGCGCATATGCTCCAGCGTGATCACATCGACATTGCCGGTGGCGGTGACGAAGATGTCGGCCTTGGGCGCCGCCGTCTCCATGGTCACGACTTCATAGCCTTCCATGGCGGCCTGCAGGGCGCAGATCGGATCGATTTCCGACACCATCACGCGGCAGCCGGCCTGGCGCAGCGAGGCGGCTGAGCCCTTGCCCACATCGCCGAAGCCCGCGACCATGGCGACCTTGCCCGACATCATGACGTCGGTGCCGCGGCGGATGCCGTCCACCAGCGATTCCCGGCAGCCATAAAGATTGTCGAACTTGGACTTGGTGACGCTGTCATTGACGTTGATGGCGGGGAACAGCAGCTTGCCGGCCTTCTCCATCAAATAGAGGCGATGCACACCGGTGGTGGTTTCCTCCGACACGCCCTTGACGTTGGCGGCGATCTCGGCGAACCAGCCCTTGGGCTTTTCCTTCAGCAGCCGCTTGATGAGGGCGTAGAAGACTTCTTCCTCTTCATTTTCCGGCTTGTCGAGAAAGGCAGTGTCGCCCTTTTCGGCGCGCAACCCGTGATGCACCAGCATGGTGGCGTCGCCGCCATCGTCCAGGATCATGTTGGGATAGCCGCCGCCATGCCATTCGAACAGCTTGGCGGTGTAGTCCCAATAATCCTTCAGGCTCTCGCCCTTGACGGCGAACACCGGAATGCCGGCGGCGGCGATGGCGGCGGCGGCATGGTCCTGGGTCGAATAGATGTTGCACGACACCCAGCGGATATCGGCGCCCAGCGCCTTCAAGGTCTCGATCAGCACCGCGGTCTGGATGGTCATATGCAGCGAGCCGGCGATGCGCGCGCCCTTCAAAGGCTGCGACTTGCCGTATTCGGCGCGGGTCGCCATCAGGCCGGGCATCTCGATCTCGGCGATGTTGAGCTCCTTGCGGCCCCATTCGGCGAGAGAAATGTCTTTGACGATATAGTCGTTGAAGGCGGCCATGCGCTTGGATTCCTCGAATTTGCGAGGCCGCTCATAGCAGCGGGGCGGGACGGCGGCAAGAAGGATATAAAGAAATATGCATATCCTTATGCCGTGCCGAAAATTCGAGGATTTTACAGGGGGTTACGGGCCCTCCACCGCATGTCCGGCGCGGCGCAGCAGGGCCGGCAGGCCGCTGGGCCCGGTGAGATGGCCGGCCCCGACCGTGACAAAAAAAGTCCCCTTTTCTTGCAGCATGGCCCTGAGCTTGGGCAGCCAGGCCTTGTTGCGGTCGTCCAGCAGCGCCTTGCGGGCGGCGGGATAGCGGTCCAGGTCGCCATTGATCAGGGCGTCGAGGGTTTTCTGGTCACCCGCGCTCCAGGCATCCACCATGGGCTGCACCTCGGCGGCGATGTCGCGTAAATCTTTCAGACTGGCTTCGAACTCTTCCAGTTCCAGCGCGCGATCTTCCGGCGCCAGAAGCGCAAATTGCTGCTCGATGGTTTCCAGAAAGCGCACCGGCTTCTTTGCCTTGTCCGCTTCCGCCATCAGCCGGTTATCCACGCCGTTGTCGAGCGCAAAGTTCTTTCGGGCGATCTGGGCGAACATCATCTGCAAGCCCGCCAGCCAGGGACGGGAACGCGCCACGGCTGAAGCCGGCAGACCGGAGGCCGCCAAGGCGGCGTCGAAATCGGCGCGCGCCTCCGGATGGAGCAAAGATCGCAGATCCTGGTCCGGCGGCAGATGGCCTTTGGCCGCCATCAGGGCTTGAATCTGCGTCAGGCTCTTTTCGTCCTGCGGCACTTCGAAGACAAAGACATCGGCGCGCGCCAGGGCGGCGGTGATTTCCGGGGTGCGCCATTTCACCTCCGGCGGCAGGATATGGACCGACCCCAACAGATACATGTCACCCTGGCTACCCTGGACATGCCACAGCGATGGGCGGGCGATGGTGTCGGCGGCGGCAGGCGCGACAAAAAGAAGGGCGAGGAGAAGCGGAAAGAAGAAGCGTCGAAAGATCATTTTATCCTTCCTGCCGCGCGCCGACTCTACGCTGGCGCTAGTCGGCGCTTGGCAAGTTTGGGGAAGAGTGATCGGAACGATCACTCTTCCCCAAACTTTGCCTCGACCAAAGCCAGAATCGCCTTCAGGGCCTCTTCCTGGTCCGGGCCTTCGGCGGTGATCATCACGGTCGAGCCGATCGAAGCCGCCAGCATCATCAGGCCCATGATGGAGCGGCCATTGACCGCGGTGCCGTCCTTGATGATGTGAATTTCGGACTGAAACCGCGCCGCGGCCTCCACGATCTTGGCGCTGGCGCGGGCATGCAGCCCTCGCTTGTTGCGGATGGTCGCGCTGGCGTGCAGGGTCGTCATCCCAGATCCGCGCTGCCCGCACGCATATATTTGCGGCCCGCTTCGATGGCCTCTTTCACCGCCTGGTCCAGCGGCGCCTTGGCGCGGATGTCGATCAGCTTGATCATGCTGGGCAGGTTGACGCCCGCCAGCACCTCGATCTTGCCCCGCTCCAAAAGCGTCAGCGCCAGATTGCAGGGCGTGCCGCCGAACATGTCGGTGGCAATAATGACGCCGCGGCCCACATCCACCGATTTGGCGGCGGCGGCGATTTCACGCTGGCGGCGTTCAATATCGTCCTCGGGCCCGATGCAAACGGCGCGCAGATGGGTTTGCGGTCCCACCATATGCTCCATCGCGGAAATAAATTCCTGAGCCAGGCGGCCATGGGTAACCAGAACAATGCCAATCATGAAGGTTCCTTCGACGGCGCGGACAGTAGCAAAAACGCCCGGCCGGAAAAGGGCTATTTGGTGATAAAAGTGTCGCGAAGCAAGGCCTGCGAAAAAGCCGCCAAAGCCGCGCGAATCTTGGCGGGTGTGGAGGCGAAGTGGGCATCCAGCGCGATTTGCGGCAATGATATGTCCGGCTTCAAAGGCTTGGGCGGATGGTAAAGGCGCGGTGCGGGCAGGCGTTCGCCTTCACCGCCCAACCGCACCGCCAGCGCGATCTTCACCTTGGCCCGCGCCGGCAGCTTGACGATCCCAAGCCCGCGTATCTCCAAAAGTCCCTTGATGCTGGCGGGCGCTTTGGCATACAGCGCGCCCTTGGCCAGGAATAGAATAGTGCGGTCGTCCGCCACCAGCCTGGCGCCCTGATCGATCAGCTGCAGCGCCAGGTCCGATTTGCCCGCCCCGCTTGGTCCCAACAGCAACACGCCGCGCGTGCCGATGGCGACGCAACTGGCATGGATATTGACTCCGGATCTTGCTTCAGACATCGGGCGAGACCGGCAATTCCACGATCAGCCGCGCGCCTTGGTCTTGCGAAGCGTTGGAGGCGCGGTTTTCGGCATAGATGCGGCCCCCCGCGCCCTCGATGATCTGGCGCGCGATGGAAAGACCCAGACCGGAATTGCGGCCGAAACTTTCGCCCGGCCGTTCGGTGTAAAAGCGTTGGAAAATCGATTCCAGATTGCCGGGCGGAATGCCGGGGCCTTCATCCTCCACCGTGATGCGGATGACGATGCCGTGGCGGCTGGCGGTGACGATCACTTTGCCATGCGCCGGGCTGAAGGAAACCGCATTGTCGATCAGGTTGCGGAATACCTGGCCCAGTCTTTCGTCGCGGCCACGCACCCTTGTGTCCGGGGGAAGCCGATCCTCCAGGACAAAGTCCACCGGATGGCTGGTGTCGGTCATCCGATAGGCTTCGATGATGGTGGCCAGCAACCGGGACAGCGCCACCGGCTCCTTGACTTCGCGCGACAATTCCGCGTCCAGCCGCGAGGCGTCCGAGATGTCGGTGATCAGCCGGTCGATGCGCTTGACATCGCCGCGCACGATGTTCAGCAGCCGCGCGCGGCTCTCCTCATCCTTGGCGCGGGAAAACATCTCCACCGCGCTGGCCAGCGAGGTGAGCGGATTTTTAAGCTCATGCGCCACGTCGGCGGCAAAGCTTTCGATGGCGTCGATACGGTCGTACAGCCCGCCGGTCATGGATTTCAAACTGTCCGCCAGATCGCCGATCTCGTCGGTGCGTTCGGGGAAATTGGGAATGTCGCTGCGCCCGCCCAGACCGGAACGCACCCGGTCGGCGGCGGCGGCCAGGCGTTTGACCGGCTCGGCGATGGTGCCCGCCAGATAGAGGGACGAAAACAACATCACCAGAAATGCGACGGCAAAAACCTCGATCAAGGTGGCGCGTTCGGCACGCAGGATGTCGTCAATGTCACCGCCCTCGGTGGACAGGAACAGCACGCCATAGATGGCGGTGAAACGCTGAATGGGCACCGCCACCGACAAGACCAGGCGGTTGCGGTCGTCCACCCGCTGGCCGCGGGCCGACGTGCCGGTCAAGGCCGTGCCGACCTCATGATAGACGCGTCCGTCATGGCCGCCTTCGTAATAGGGCTCCAGCCGGGTGAAGGGGCGCACGCCGATAATGCCGTCGTAAAGCCGCTTGAACCATTGCTTGACCCGGCTGGTGAAATCCAGGGCCGGCAATTCGCTGGTTTGCACCACATTGCGCGCCAGCAGGTCGCGGGTATCGATGGCCAGATTGCCGTTGGGCACATAGAGGCGTCCGCGCAGCCGCGTCGGCGCGATCAGCTGACGCAGCAAAGGCTCGGCCTCGTCCACCTTCAAGCTATGGGTGTTGGGATCGGTGGCATATTGGGCGATGGTGCCCGCGACGATCGCCGCCTGTTCCTGAATGGAATTGAGCCGCTCTTCCACCAACCCGCGTCCCGACGCCTGCACCAGCATCACCCCGCCGGTCAAGACGATCAGCGCCAGCGCATTGAAGCCCAGAATGCGCCAGGTAAGGGCGGAGAAGTGTGGCACTATTCTCTGTAGCGGTAGCCGACGCCGTAGAGCGTCTCGATGGCGTCGAAATCGTCGGCCACCGCCTTGAATTTCTTGCGCAGCCGCTTGATGTGGCTGTCGATGGTGCGGTCATCGACATAGACCTGATCGTCATAGGCCGCGTCCATCAGGCTGTCGCGGCTTTTGACAAAGCCGGGCCGCTGCGCCAGCGCCTGCAGGATCAAAAATTCGGTGACGGTGAGGCGCACCGGCTTGCTGTCCCAGGTGCATTCATGGCGCTGCGGATCCAGGGCCAGCTTGCCGCGTGTCAGAGCTTCCTTCTTGGCGGCCTCGCCGGCGGCGGGTGTTGCGCTGTTTTTGCCTTCGGCGCGGCGCAGCACGGCGCGCACGCGCTCCAAGAGCAGGCGCTGGGAAAAAGGCTTGCGGATATAATCGTCGGCCCCGGCATTGAGGCCCATCAACTCGTCGATCTCTTCGTCTTTGCTGGTGAGAAAAATCACCGGCAGGTCTTGCGCCTGGCGCAAGCGGCGCAGCAGCTCCAGCCCGTCCATGCGCGGCATCTTGATGTCGAGAATGGCAAGATCGGGCGGGGTGGTGGTCAAGGCGGTCAGCGCCGCGGCGCCGTCCGAAAAGGTCCGGACATGATAGCCTTCCTGTTCCAGCAGCATGCTGACGGAAGCCAGGATGTTCTTGTCGTCGTCGACTAGCGCGATATTGGCCATTAAAAACCTGCTCGGCGCGGTTCTTTTGGGCCCTGAGTGCGTCGCGCGTCGCTCATGGGCTCTTTTGCCCACATCGCTCCTCGCTCCTGCTCAGGCCCCAAAACTCCTCGCGCCTGTTATTTATAGGGACGCAGTATAAGCCCATGATCAACAAAGCAAAGTCTAAAAGGTTCCCAAAGTGACAGACCAGCAGGGGCGCCCCGATTTCGCCGGTGCGGCAGCCCATTACCGGCGTTACCGGCTGGCCTATCCCGAGCGGTTGATTGCCCGGGTCGCGGCTTTGGCAGGCTTGAAGCCGGGGGATGCTGTCCTGGATTTGGGCTGCGGCACGGGGATGCTGGCGATCCCTTTGGCGCAGGCGGGGATGGCCGTGACCGCCATGGACCCGGAGCCGGAAATGCTGGCCGCCGCGCAAATGGCCGCGCAGCAAGCCGGTGTCGCGGTGACCTGGATTCGCGGCGGTTCACAAGACCTGACGGCTCATATGGGACCGTTCCGACTGGTGGTGATGGGCCGTTCTTTTCATTGGATGGACCGCGCCCAAACCCTCGCCATGCTGGATAAGATTGTGACGCCGGATGGCGGGGTGGCGCTGTTTCACGATTCCCACCCGCCGGTGGCCGAGAATGGCTGGTTCAAGGTGCTGTGCGATGTGCAGGAAAAGCACCGGCGGCAAGCGGGCGCCGCCGCGCGCGAAGGCGGGCATAAGCGGTATGAGCCGTTTTTGTTCGCGTCCGCCTTTAGCCAGTTGGACGGTCTTTCGGTCACCGTGCGCCACGCGCTTGGCATGGAGGATATCGTGGGGCGCGCTTTATCCATGTCCCAAAATACCGGCGCGGGCCAGGAAACGCTGGCGGCGCGTCTTGAATCGGCCTTGCGGGAATGGGCGCCGGATGGGAAGTTCATCGAGGTCGCCGAACTTGTGGCCGTTCTAGCGCGGCGGCCCAAGGATTAAGACGGCGAAAACGAGATCGGCTTAAGAGCGGGGCGAGGGGATCATGCTGCAATTGATTTGGAATAACATCGCGGGCGGGCGGGTGAACGGGATCGTTATTTTGGGCATCGCGATCGGCTTGTTCCTGTATCTCCTGCCGGCGATCTTGTCTTTCCTCAAGGGCCAGAAACGATTCTGGATACTTCTGATTCTCAATCTTGGCCTGACCTTCGTGCAGAGCGCGATCCTGCAGATGCTTTTTCCCGGCCTGTTTGCGGTTCAGGCCGGTGATTTGGCCGGCACGCTGCTTGTGAGCGCGATTGTCAATTTCGGCGTGGGATGGGTGGCGCTGCTGCTCTGGGCGCTGAGGCCCGGTGAAAGCGATCCCCGCCTATTGAAGGCGCAACAGACCAAGACCTATGACACGGTTACGGCGCTGCCCTTGATTCTTTGGTTCGTCGTTGGCGCGATGCAATTGCGCGCCACCTTGGCGCGCAATGCCGTCTTGATGGCCTCCGGTTCGGCGTCCTTGTTCATCTGGGTGCAGTTCTTCTCGCTTCTAGCGGCCATCGCCTTCAATTTGCTGCTGGTCTATCTGTTGATCGTGCGCGACCGCCCCATCGCCAAGTCCAAGGGCGTGTTGCCGCGCCTGTTTGCGTTTCTGGGGACCTTCATGGGTGTGGGCATCCTGCAGGTGCCGGTGGCCACGCTCAACCTTCCCATGCAGATACTGGCGGCGGTCCTGATCGGGGTCGGCAGCCTGAGCTCGTTCCTGGTCTTGTGGCGGCTGGGCAAGAGTTTCTCGATCATGCCGGAGGCGCGCAAGCTGGTGACCAGCGGTCCTTATGCCTATGCGCGCCACCCTTTGTACGCGGTGGAGATGATCACCATTGTGGGAACGGCGCTGCAATTTCAGGCGCCCTGGTCCTGGGTGCTTGCGGCAACGGTTTTGGCGCTACTTTGGGCCCGCAGCCATTTCGAGGAAAAAGTACTGGCGGAAGCCTTTCCGGAATATGGTGCGTATCGAGCGAAGACGGCCCGGTTTATTCCGGGAATCATATAGCGCAATTGTCATGGTCCGCTTTATGCGGGCCATCCATACGGTGACGGGATTATGGATGGCCCGGACGAGCCGGGCCATGGCGAACAAAGTTAAACGAATGGGTTATTTGAACTCGACCTTGACGATCTCGTAAGACCGCGCGCCGCCGGGCGCGGCCACTTCCACCGTGTCGCCCTTGCTCTTGCCGATCAAGGCGCGGGCGATGGGGGAGGACAGCGAAATGCGCCCCTTGCGGGCATCCGATTCCACATCGCCCACGATCTGGAACTTGCGCTCTTCGTCGGTGTCTTCGTCCACCAGGGTGACGGTGGCGCCGAATTTGACGCTGGAGCCTGACAGTTTGGAAATGTCGATCACATCGGCGCGGCCGATCTGGTCTTCCAGTTCCATCACCCGGCCTTCGATGAAGCTCTGACGCTCCTTGGCGGCGTGATATTCGGCATTCTCCGACAGATCGCCATGGGCGCGCGCTTCCGCGATCGCCTTGATGATCTCATGGCGGTCCACATTCTTGAGGTGGTTCAGCTCATCCTCCAGGCCCTTGAAGCCTGCGGCGGTCATCGGGATCTTTTCCATCGTCTTTTTCCGTCCGGCAAAAAGAGGCTCTGAGCCCCGGACCTTGCCGGTTGCCGAACCTGCTATTCATTAAGTCACTGATTTTGCTGATAAATTCTCGAAGAACGTCAGCGCTACCTGATTAAGAGTAGGACTGGAGGGAAGCAACTTCAAGGGTTGAGGCGCGACCGGCGCAGCCGGGCAAATCGGTCCAGTGGACCGATTTGAGCGCCGAAAGCCGCGAGCTTAGGCGAGCGGCCGGCCGAGCCGAGCGCGATAGCGCGAGGCGAGGGAGGAACGGTCCGCCGCGCGCCAGCGGCGGCGGACGAGCAGGTCCAGTGGAGTGAGGCACGACCGGCAAAGCCGGGCAAATCGGTCCAGTGGACCGATTTGAGTGCCGAACGCCCGGAGCGTAAGCGACGGGCCGCGAGGCAGTCCTGCACGATGCAGGGGAAAACACCGACCTAATTCTGCATTAATCAGAAACTCTGCAGCGGCGCGACCTCAAGCGAGCCTGATCTCAGCGCAGCAATCGCCTGGGTGGCCGCCGCCGCCCCCGCCATGGTGGTGTAGTAGGGCACTTTCAAAGTCAGGGCGGCGCGGCGGATCGAGGAAGAATCCGCCAGCGCCTGGGCGCCGTCGGTGGTGTTGAACACCAGATTGATCTCGCCATTTTTGAGCGCGTCCACCACATGCGGGCGGCCCTCCAGCACTTTGTTGATGGTGGCGACCGGCAGGCCCTTGCTTTCCAGGGCGCGCGCGGTGCCGCGGGTGGCGATCAACGAAAAGCCCATGGCCAGCAGTTCGCGCGCCGGTGCCTCAACCAGGTCCTTGTCGCCATCCTTGACCGAGAGAAAGACCGTGCCGCCGGTGGGCAGCTTGGTGCCGGCGCCGATCTGGCTCTTGGCGAAGGCGCGGCCGAAATTCTCGTCCACGCCCATCACCTCGCCGGTGGAGCGCATCTCTGGTCCCAATATGGTGTCCACGCCGGGGAAACGCGCGAAAGGCAGCACCGCCTCCTTGACCGAGATGTGTTTGGGCGCGGGCTTCTTCAGCTTCAGCGATTTCAAGGTTTCGCCCGCCATGATGCGGGATGCGATGGCCGCCACCGGCAGTCCGATCGCCTTGGCGACGAAAGGCACGGTGCGGCTGGCGCGGGGATTGACCTCCAGCACATAAATCTCGCTGCCCTGGATGGCGTATTGCACATTCATCAGGCCCTGGACCTTCAGGGCGCGGGCCATGGCGATGGTCTGGCGCTCGATCTCCGCGATGATCTGTTTGGACAAAGAGCGCGGCGGCAAGGAACAGGCGCTGTCGCCGGAATGCACACCGGCTTCCTCAATATGCTCCATCACCCCGGCGATAAAGACATCGCCATCCTTGTCGCATATCGCATCCACATCCACTTCGGTGGCGCGGTTGAGAAAGCCGTCGATCAGAACCGGATTGTCGCCCGAGATGCGGAACAGTTCGCCGGACTCCACTTGCTTTTTGAGCTCGCTTTCATCCGACACCACCACCATGCCGCGCCCGCCCAGCACATAAGAGGGCCGCAGGATCACCGGATAGCCGATGGTCTTGGCGGCGGCGACGGTTTCTTCCGCCGTCATGGCGGTGCCGTTGCGCGGTTGCTTGAGTTTTAGCTCTTCCAGCAGGGCCTGGAACCGTTTGCGGTCTTCGGCCAGGTCGATGGCGTCGGCGCTGGTGCCCAGGAGCGGCACGCCAGCGTCGCGCAGGCCATTGGCCAGCTTGAGCGGGGTCTGACCGCCGAACTGCACGATCACGCCCGCCAGCGTCCCTTTGGCCTGTTCCTTGGCGATGATCTCCAGCACGTCTTCCAGCGTCAGCGGCTCGAAATAAAGCCGGTCGGAGGTGTCATAATCGGTGGAGACGGTTTCCGGATTGCAGTTGACCATGATGGTTTCATAGCCCTGCTTGGACAAGGAGAAGGCGGCATGGCAGCAGCAATAGTCGAACTCGATGCCCTGGCCGATGCGGTTGGGACCGCCGCCCAGGATGATGATCTTTTTGGCGTCGGTGGGATTGCTTTCGCAGGCCGTCTCTCCCCCCACGGGAGACTCGTATGTCGAATACATATACGGCGTGAGCGCCTGGAATTCCGCCGCGCAGGTGTCGATGCGCTTGTAGCAGGGGCGCACCTTCAAGGTGTGGCGCTGGCTGCGGATCACCGCTTCCGCAAGGCCGGTCAGCTTGGCCAGGCGGGCATCGGAGAAGCCCATGGATTTGAGAGCGCGCAGCCCCTCGACGTCCTTGGGAAGCCCGTTCTTGCGGACGCGCTCTTCGGTTTGAAGGATGGTTTGGATTTCGCCCAGGAACCAGGGATCGTAGCCGGTGATGCGCTGGATCTCATCGATCGGAAAAGCATAGCGCATCGCCTGCGCCGCCAGCCTGAGGCGATCGGGCGTGGCGCGCGCCAGCGCGGCGCGGATGGCGGCGGGGTCGGTATCCAGCGCGATTTCATCAAAACCGGTGAGGCCGGTTTCCAGCGAACGCAGCGCCTTTTGCAGCGACTCGCCAAAGGTGCGGCCGATGGCCATGGCTTCGCCCACCGATTTCATGGCAGTGGTCAGCAAGGGTTCGGCGCCGGGAAATTTCTCGAAGGCAAAACGCGGGATCTTGGTCACCACATAGTCGATGGTGGGTTCAAAGCTGGCCGGCGTCACCTTGGTGATGTCGTTCTGAAGTTCATCCAGGGTGTAGCCGCAGGCCAGCTTGGCCGCGATCTTGGCGATGGGAAAGCCGGTGGCCTTGGAGGCCAGGGCCGAGGAGCGCGACACGCGCGGGTTCATCTCGATCACCACCATGCGCCCGTCCTTGGGGTTCACCGCGAACTGGACATTGGAGCCGCCGGTCTCCACCCCGATCTCGCGCAACACCGCGATCGAGGCCGAGCGCATGCGCTGATATTCCTTGTCGGTCAGGGTGAGGGCAGGGGCGATGGTGATGCTGTCGCCGGTATGCACGCCCATGGCGTCAATATTTTCGATGGAACAGATGATGATGGCGTTGTCGGCTTTGTCCCGCACCACCTCCATCTCAAATTCCTTCCAGCCCAGCACCGATTCCTCGATCAGCACCTCGTTGGTGGGCGAGGCTTCCATCCCCGATTCCACGATGGCGAAGAATTCCTCGCGGTTATAGGCAATGCCGCCGCCGGTGCCGCCCATGGTGAAGCTGGGCCGGATCACGGTGGGCAGGCCGACCTGATCCAGCGCCGACAGCGCCTTGGTGAAGGTTTCGGGCGACAATTCCATCACCGGGGCGTTGTTGCCGTCGAACAAAAGATTGCCCCCCGAGTCTTTCTTTTGGCGCAACTGGCCCTTGAGGGTAATGCCTTTGGGCACTTCCAAGCCGATGCTGCCCATCGCCTGCTTGAAACGCTCGCGGTCCTCGGCCTTGTCGATGGCGTCGGCGGTGGCGCCGATCAGCTCGACATTGTGGCGTTCCAGGGCGCCGATCTTGCGCAGGGACAGCGCGGTGTTGAGCGCCGTCTGTCCGCCCATGGTGGGCAGCAGGGCAAAGACCTTGCCGGGTGGCACATTGGGCCGTTCGCGGGCGATGATCTTTTCCACAAATTCCGGCGTGATGGGTTCGATATAGGTGGCGTCCGCCATGTCCGGGTCGGTCATGATGGTGGCGGGATTGGAATTGACCAGCACCACCCGGTAGCCTTCCTCGCGCAGCGCCTTGCAGGCCTGGGCCCCGGAATAGTCGAACTCGCAGGCCTGGCCGATCACGATGGGCCCCGCGCCGATGATCAGGACGGTATGGATATCGGTGCGTTTGGGCATGATCTAGCTTCTTCGGTCGCGCGCGAACCGGCCACGCTTTTGAGGGCGCTTTGGGCCTGCCAAGTTGTAGGTTAAGGGGACCGTTTAGACGGGTCGGGCCGGGGCCGCAACCCCTGAATCGCGCGGCCTGTCAGCTTTTCCAGCGCAGGGTTCGTTCCTGCACAGGATTGACGAAGGTCGTGCCATTTTCGACCGAGTCCGCCCAGGCCTTTTTGACGCGGTGATACCAGATGGCGGGCTGGTCCGAATCCTGGATCAGCATCAGATTGGGATTGAACTTCAGGCCCTCGCGCTGCAGCTCCACGATTCTGCGGTCGTCGCCGATGAAAGTCCGTCCCAGCGCCCAGAAAAACGGATAGAGGACATTCAGCCAGCCGGGCCACCAAAAGACTTGGATGACATCGGTGTTCTCGGCATCGCGGGGGGTGCAGACGGTCAGCCCCACGATCCTGAAAGCCGCGCCGAACAGCTTGCCCCGGATGATCTCGAACCGCGTGGAGGGAAGCTCAAAGGTGATCTCGGTGGTGACATCGCCCAAGAGGCTATAGACCGGCTTGGACGGCTTGTGCGGCGTCATCACAAAGCCATTGGGCAAGGGCGCGTAATGTTTTTCCTTCACCCGCGGCGTTTTTTTCCACCACCAATGGGCATGCACATAAGGCCCATGCGCGGGGTCCATCAACCCGATCACGGCATGATCGATGCCGCAAAGAAATCTCTGCGTCTCCGTCCAGCGCATGGCATGCTCGCTGCCGGAGCGCGGCGGATCGTTTTTCGGCACACCGCCCGGCTTGGCCGCCATATAGACCCAGATCAGTCCATCCTGCTCGCGCACCGGATAGGAGCGCACCCGGATGCTGTCCGCCTTCAAATCTTCATGACCGGTGAGGGAGGGAATTTTGCTGCATTGGCCGTCGTGCTTGAAACGCCAGCCATGATAGGGGCACTCTACACTGCCTTCGGCCATGACGCGCCCTGCCGACAAAGGCACGCCGCGATGGGGGCAGATATCGCGCAAGGCGAACAGCTCGCCCGATTGGAGCCGCCCCAGCGCCACCGGCTCGCCCAGCAGCATCTCGCGGCGCATGTCGCCGGGGCGCAGGCTGGAGGCCAGCGCCGGCATGTACCAAAGGTCGCGCAGGAAATTGTCGTCGGCCCGGGCCGTCATCTCCGCCATAGGGAACTGCTTAGAGAAATCGGCTTTTTCCTGCAACAATCCCCCGGAAACGCTAGGCTTGCCCCATGAAAAATTCTGTCCGGGCCCTGATCGATTCCAAGATTCTGGGCCGCGCCCTGCTGGTGGGTGTGGTGCTGGAGGCCGGGCTGATGCTGGCCAGCCATTTGCGGCCGCTGCTGCGGATTCACTATGCGCTGTTCGGCAGCATGATGATCGCGGGCACTGCCGGCTTGCTGTATGCCCGCGATCTGGCGCGGGGCTATATCGCGGGGGCCTTGGGCGGGCTGGTGATCGGCGCCGCCTGCGGTCTGACGGCGGTTGGCGTCGCCAATTGGCTGGGCGACCGCCCCGACCAGTTTCTTCCTTATGGCGTGATGATTGCGGCTTTGATCGGCGCCATCGGCGGGCTTTTCGGGCAATACGCGGCCTGGATACGCGAATTCATTGCCACGCTACGCTAGAAGTCGCAGCAAACGCGCCGTCGCGCGCGGGCCGCGATGTGATTCTGTTTTGAGGAGGAAACTGTCGGTTGGCGCGGCGCCGACCCGGAAAGGGGCTGGGGGGCTTGTTAATCCGGGCCGACTCACAACCAACCGACACCGCTACCCTCGCCCCGGAAAGCGACAAGGCAATGGTTCAATCATGACCATTTCTGGGCACAGATGACATTTTCGCTAAGGAGCAAACGCTTCTGTGGAAGAATCACGGGGTTCCGCGCTTGCAGGGCGCAAGTTCCCGTTCCATCATTTGCGCACCTATGGTGGAAGAACCGATATCGCTGCATCGCGCCATCGCAGAAAAAGGCGCACGTGACATGTTTACGGCGGCTGTGCCGCAAGTGACATTCGACCGTCCCGAACTCAACCGTATTCTCACGTTGTATGGACGCATGGTGGCCGCCGGCGAATGGCGCGATTACGCCTTGGATTTTCTGGACGATATGGCGGTGTTCTCGGCCTTCCGCCGCACGTCCGAAATGCCGCTGTTCCGCATCGAAAAACGCCCCAAGCTGCGCGCCAAGCAGGGCCAGTACAGCGTGGTCGCGGCGGGCGGGGTGATTCTCAAGCGCGGTCACGAACTGGCGCAGGTGCTGAAGGTCTTTGACAAGAAACTGCTGAAGGGTGAGGTGCGACCGGCGTAGCCGGACAAATCGGTCCGTCGCTAGCGGCAGCGTAGCGCGACGACCGATTTGAGCACCGAACGCCGCGAGCTTGAGCGAGCGGCAGGTAGATTCAAGCAAAAAAGGCCCGGATCGCTCCGGGCCTTTTTTATTCTGATTGTGGTGGCTTACCGCCGATTGCCGAGGAAGCGCAGCAAGAACAAGAAGATGTTCAAGAAGTCGAGATAGAGTGCCAGGGCGCCCATGATCGCGGCCTTGCCGGCCACGGCGACATTGCCGCCCACCTCGTAATAGGTGTTCTTGATCTTCTGCGTGTCCCAGGCGGTGAGGCCGGTGAAGATCAGAACGCCCAAGACGCTGACGACAAAATCGATCGCGGGCGATTTGAAGAAGAAGTTCGCCAGGCTGGCCAAGAGGATGCCGATCAGGCCCATGAACAGGAAGCTGCCGAACTTGGTCAGATCGCGCTTGGTCGTGTAACCGTACAGGCTCATGCTGCCGAAGGTGGCGGCGGTGACAAAGAAGGTCATCGCCACACTGGCGCCGGTATAGATGATCAGGATCGAAGCCAGGGAGGCGCCGGTCAGGGCGGCATAGCCCCAGAAGGTGGCCTGGGCGGCGCCCTGGCTCATCTGCATGACGCGGAAGGACAAGAGGAACACAAGCGCGATGGGCGCCAGCATCACCACCCAGCCCAGCATGGTGGGCGCCAGGGCCACGCCATTGGTGGTCAGGGTCTGCTGAAAGAGCATATTGAGCAGCGCGGGCGTGTTCGCTACGCCATAGGCAACCGTGCCGGTCAAAGCCAGCGCGCCCACCATATAGTTGTAGACCCGCAGCATATGCGCCCGCAGGCCCATATCCATCGTGTCGGCGACGGTCGTCGCGCCATGTACAATCCGATTGTCGAAGTCAGCCATGAGTTACTCCTTTGACCCTCATTATATCGTGATTTGGTGTGGCTGTATCAAGGTCGCCAAAAAATACCTAAAAACAACAGATTAAAGACAGTTAAGCAGCCCTTAGCCGCCGCGCCGGACGTGACCTGAGCGCCCCCAGCGCTCCCAAAAGGCCGAAAATCAGGGTTGCCGCCCCGCCGCCAACCACCGTCAGGATCGCAGCCCGGGCATCGAAGATAAACGGCACATCCAGAATGGAAAAAGCGATTGCCCAGGCCGCCAGAGTGCCGGCACCCAGGGCGATGACGCCGGTTGCCGCGCCCAATACGCCATACTCGATGACATAGACCAGGGCGATGCGCGCCCTTGTGGCGCCCAGTACTTTGAGGATGGTGGCGTCGTAGAGCCGAGCGCGGCTGCCCGCCACAATAGCGCCCGCCAACACCAGCAAGCCCGCCAGGATGGTCACCAGGCTGGCGGCGCTGATGCCGCGCGCCAAGGAGGCGAGCAGGCGTTGCACCTGTTGAAGGGCGTCCTTCACCCGCACGGTGGAGATATTGGGAAAGCGGCTGGTCACCGCCATGTACAAAGCGTTCTCCTCGGCATCGCTGACCCGCACCGTGGCCAGAAAGGCGTGCGGCGCCTTGTCGATCGTCCCCGGCGACAGGACCAGCGTGAAATTCTGCCTGCCGGTGGTGAAATCCAGCTTGCGGAACGAGGCGATGCGGCCCTCCAACTCGCGCCCCAGCACATTGAGGCTCATCTTGTCGCCGATCTTCAGCCCCGTGCCATGGGCGATGCTCTGATCCAGCGAAATCAGGGTGGGACCGGAATAATCCGGCGCCCACCATTTGCCTTCGGTGATGACGGTGCCGGGCGGCGGGGTGGCGGCATAGGTGATGCCGCGATCCCCGTTCAGCGCCCATTTGGCCCCCGGCGCGACCGTGGCTTTGGCGGACGGCACGCCGTTCAAATGGGTGATGCGGCCACGGATCATCGGCGTGCGCTTATAATCGGTGGCGCTGGAAAAGCCGGCGACCATGCGGTCGAAGTCCGGCGCATCCATGGGCTGGATATCCACAAAGTAAAAACTCGGCGCCTGCTGCGGCAGCGCGTCCGCCACCTGGGCATTGATGGTGGTGCTCAAAAGGGTGACGGTGGCAAGCAAGGTGAGACCAAGGCCCAGCGCGGTGACCACCCCGCCGGTGGCGGCGCCGGGGCGCACCAGATTGGCGAAGGCCAGCCGCAGCAGCGGCAATTTGGGCTGCGGCATGGCGCGGATGGCGCGGCGCAAGCCTTCCGCCAGCAAACGCAGCAGAGCCAGCACGCCGATCGCGCCCAGCAAAAATTCCGCCGCGAAGCTGCGCGAGGGCGCCACCACCAAGGTCAGCGCCACCACGCAAAGCGCGGCCGCCGCCGAAATCCCCCGATAGAGATTTTGGCCTTCCGGCGTGGCGGGCACCACCATATCGCGGAACAGGCTGGCGGGCGGGATGGCGCGGGCGCGCGACAAGGGCGGCACGGCAAAAGCGATGGCCGACAACAGACCGAACGCAATCGCCAGCAGGAGCGGCACAACATAGAAGCCGAAACTGGGCGGCACCGGCAGGGCGTCGCCATAAAGCCAGACGGCGGCAAAGGGCAGGGTGGCGCCCAGGGCCGTGCCCGACAAGGTGGCGAGCAGCGCCACCGCCATCACCTGCAGGAAAAAGATCAAAAAGACAAAGCCGCCGCTGGCGCCCAGGGTTTTGAGAATGGCAATATCGGCGCGCTTTTTGTCCAGGAAAGCGAAAATCGCCTGGCCCGCGCCCACCCCGCCCACGCCCAGCGCCACCAGCCCGACCAGAGTCAGGAACATGGTGAGCTGTTCGACAAAACGGCGGATGCCGGGCGCCGCGTCGCTGCGGTCGCGGATATTCCAGCCGGCTTCGGGAAATTGTTCGGCCGCGGTCTTTTTGAAATCGGCGATGGCGGCGCGCGCCTGAACCTGGGTGCCCAACGGACCTTTGAGCGCGATCCGGTAGGTGTAGTTGACCAGGCTTTCAGTGGAGACCAATCCGGTGGCGGGCAAGCCCTTGGCGGAGATCAACAGTCTTGGACCCAATTCGAAACCGGTGGAGACGCGGTCGGGCTCTTTGTCCAGCACCGCCATCATCCGGAAGGTGGCATTGCCCAGCTTGACCAGGTCGCCGCGCGCCACATGCAGGCGGTCGAACAGGCTTTTCTCGGCGGCCGCGCCGCAAATCCCGTCATCCTCGCAGGCCAGCACATCGCGCAGATTTTGCGCCGGGGTGAATTTCGGCGCCCCGAACAAGGGCCAATGCCCGTCCACCGCCTTCAATTCCACCAATTGCCGGAACTGGTTGTCACGGGCATAGACCATGGCGCGCATGGAAACGGCCTGGGATACCGTGCCGCTTCTATCCAGAAAGGCGCGCTCCTTGCCTGCCACCGGACGATGCACCTGGCGCACCGAAACATCGCCGCCCAACAGCACTTGTCCCTGGTCCTGCAGGCCGGTGAGAAACGCATCGCTTAAGGACTGCACGCCCGCAATGGCGGCGCTGCCCAAAAGCAGGCAGAGAAAGAAGATGCGGAATCCGGCAAAGCCGCCGCGCAATTCGCGCCGGGCCAGGCGCAGCGCCAGCCCCAGATTCACGATACCTCACCCTTCGACAAGCTCAGGGTGAGGATGCTTTCGAAAATCCTCATGCTGAGCCTGTCGAAGCATGAGGAGCGCCGTCTACAATTTTGCCATCCGCCATGCGCAACATTTGCTGGCAGCGCTTGGCCAGGCTTTCTTCATGGGTCACCAAAAACAGCGTGGCGCCGCGCTCGGCATTCAGGGCGAAAAGCAGATCGGCGATTCCCTGCCCGGTGCCGCTATCGAGATTGCCGGTAGGCTCGTCGGCGAACAGAATTTGCGGCCCCGGCGCCAGGGCGCGGGCCAGCGCCACGCGCTGCTGCTCGCCGCCCGACAATTGTCCCGGATAATGGTCGGCGCGCAGGATCAGGCCCACGGCACGCAATTCCTGTTCGGCGCGTTCAAAGGCGTCGCCCCTTCCCATCAGCTCCAAGGGGATTGCGACATTCTCCAGCGCCGTCATGGTGGGAATCAGATGAAAACTTTGAAACACCACCCCCACCCGGCCCAGCCGGAAACGCGCCAGCGCATCTTCGCCCATGCGGGTGATATCGGTGCCGGTGACGGTTACCCGCCCCGCGCTGGGTTTTTCCAACCCAGCCGCCACCATCAAAAGCGAGGATTTGCCGGAGCCCGAGGGTCCGGTCAGCGCCACGCTCTGCCCCGCTTCCACCGACAAGGAGACGCCCTTCAAAATATCCACCGGCCCCGCCAGGCTGTTGAGCGTCAGGCTGATATCTTCCAGCAC
Source organism: Rhizomicrobium sp. (assembly GCA_035275465.1). Taxonomy (GTDB): domain Bacteria; phylum Pseudomonadota; class Alphaproteobacteria; order Micropepsales; family Micropepsaceae; genus Rhizomicrobium. Next base: position 53,945 of record DATEMS010000055.1, read on the forward strand.
AAGAGAGGGTTGATGCGAGGAGGCGGGCGGGGGATGGTTCATGCCGATTTGGGAATTGACCTGAAATGACGCGTGGAGCGCTGCTTAGCATAGTTCTACTTCTGATCATGTCCGCATCAGGGCAGGTAGTGGCCGCGCCCGTAAAAATATTGGCGTTGGGCACCAGCCTGACCCAGGGTTACGGCCTTCCCCCCGGCACCGAATTCACCGTCCAGCTTCAGGCGGCGCTCAAGCGGGAAGGGATAGACGCGGTGGTGACCAATGCCGGGGTCTCGGGCGATACCTCGGCGGGCGGGCGGGCACGGCTGGATTGGTCGCTGGCGGATCGCCCCGACGCGGTGATCGTGGAATTGGGCTCCAACGACATGCTGCGCGGCATCCCCCCTTCGGAAACCGAAAAAAACCTGCGCGCCATCCTCATCAAGTTGAAAGCGGCGCGGATCAAGGTGCTTTTGACCGGCATGCAGGCTCAACGCAATCTGGGCGGCGACTATGTCAAGCAGTTCGACGCCATCTATCCCCGTCTCGCCAAGGAGTTCGGTGTGCTATTCTATCCCTTCATTCTGGACGGCGTGGCGCTCAATCCCAAACTCAATCAGGCGGACGGCATGCATCCCAATCCGGCGGGCGTGAAGGTGATGGTGGCGCGTATCCTGCCGCTGGTGAAGAAGCTGGTGGCCCAGGAAGGCAAAAAAAGCTGATGCTGAGAAAGCTGCTTTCGGTCGGCGGCTTCACGCTGGCCTCGCGCATCACCGGCTTTGGCCGTGACATGCTCTTGGCCTGGATCCTGGGCAAGGGCATGCTGTCCGACGCTTTTTTCGTGGCCTTTTTGTTTCCCAACAATTTCCGCGCCATTTTCGGCGAGGGCACGCTCAACCCCGCCTTTCTGCCGCGCTATGCCGCGCTTCAGGCCAAAGGCGACAAGGAAGGCGCCGCGCAATTCGCCGACCGGGTCTTTGCCTGGCAGATGGCGATACAATTGGTGTTGCTGGCGCTGGCGCTGATCTTCATGCCGCAATTGATCCGGCTCATCTCGCCCGGCTTCGTGGGCGATCCGGAGCAATTTGCTTTGACCGTCGCCCTAGCGCGGGTGACCTTTCCGTATTTGATGCTGACATTGGTGGCGGTGCAGCTGTCGGCGATGTTGAACGCGGTGGACCGTTTCTGGGCCGGCGCGGCCTGGTCGAATTTGCTCAACCTGTCCATGATCGCGGCCCTGGTGGCGTGGCATTGGTTTCCCAATGCGGCCTATGCCGCGGCCTGGGGCGTTTTGCTGGGCGGCATCGCGCAATTGATCTTCATTGTCTGGGCGGGCGCGCGCGCCGGACTGTGGCTGCGCCTGTCTTGGCCGCGCTGGTCGCCGGAGATGAAGGCATTCTTTATCGCCATCGGCGCGGTCACCATCGGCCAGGCCAGTGTGGTGGTGGCGCCGGTGATCGACACGGTGATCGCCAGCCTGCTTCCCACCGGCAGCCGTACCGTTCTTTATTATGCCGACCGGGTGAACCAGTTGCCGTTGGGGGTGCTGGGCATCGCCTTGGGCACGGTGCTGCTGCCGGAAATGTCGGCGCGGCTGGCGCGCGGCGACCGCGCCGGGTCGGACGCGGCGCAGAACCGCTCGGCAGCCATGACCTTGCTTTTGACCTTGCCGTTCGTGATTGCGTTCCTTGTCATTCCCGGCACCTTGATGCGCGCTATCTTCGCGCATGGCGCTTTCGACCATGAAGCCGCCACCTTGGCGGGGCAGGCGCTGGCCGCCTATGGCATCGGCTTGCCCGCCATGGCGCTGGTGCGCATCCTGGCGCCCACTTTTTATGCCCGGCATGATACCGCCACCCCGGTGCGCGCCACCGTGGCGGCGATGATCTGCAACATCGCCTTGAAGTTTGTGTTCGTCTGGGGATTGGGCTTGGGCGTGGCGGGCATTGCTCTGGGAACGGCGTTCGGCGCCTGGATCAATGTCGGTGTTCTGACCTGGATCGGCCGCAGCCGCGCTTTGTTGGTGATCGAGACGCAATTCCTGCGCGCCCTGCCGGCGGCCTTGCTGGCGGCGCTGGCAGCGGGCGCGGGCGCTTGGGCCGGCGCCTGGCTGCTGCGGGATGCGGGCGACATCGCGGCCCTGGCGGCGGCTTTGGCTTGCGCCGGTATGGGCTATGGCGCGGTGCTCATGTTGTTGCGCCATCGCTTGCCGCTGCGCGCGTGAGATTTTGTCATGAGATTGTTCGTAGCCCTGCCAATTCCCGAGCCGGTCGCGCAATCGCTGATGCTGCTGCAGGGCGGGGTGCCCGGCGCACGCTGGCAGCAACGCGAGCAATTGCACTTGACCTTGCGCTTCATCGGCGAGGTGGATGGCCGGGACGCCCGCGCCCTTGACGATGCCCTGGCGGCGATCGATGTGCCCGCCTTCGACCTGCAACTGCACAGTGCCGGCCAGTTCGGCAACAAGCAGCCGCATACCCTATGGGCGGCGGCACGCAAAAATGAGTTGCTGGACCATCTGGCGCGCAAGGTGGACAGCGCGATCCGCCGCGTGGGCCAACCGCAAGACGCGCACAAGTTCATGCCCCATGTCACTCTGGCGCGGCTGCGCCATCCCGAACTGGACAAGGTGCGCGAATGGCTGACCGAGCATGCGCTTTATACCAGTACCGAATTCACCGTGGATGCGTTTTGTCTGTATTCCAGCAAGCTGACCAGCGACGGCAGCATCTATCGCGTGGAACAGGACTATCCGTTGAGGAGGTATGACGATGGCGAAATTGGCGATTGAAGAGCTGAAAAACGCGCTCAAGCGGCTGCCGGACTGGGAACTGGCCAAGGACCGCGAGGCCATCACGCGCAAGTTCCAGTTCGTGGATTTCGACGCCGCTTTCGCCTTCATGGCGCGCTGCGCCTTGCTGGCGGCCAAGATGGATCACCATCCCGAATGGTTCAATGTCTACAACAGGATCGAGGTGACGCTGGCGACTCACGATGCCGGCGGCGTCACGCAAAAGGATATCGACCTTGCCGTGGCGATGGATGGGTACGCCACCATGGCGAACCGGAGCCGCGCCTGAAAGCCAGCAGGCGCTTCGGCGCCGGCCGTCACCGTCCAGAAAAATTAGGAATCGGTTTGCCCTTTTATATTTGTCATTCCCGCGTAAGCGGGAATCCATTTCTGGGCCTGCGCTACAATTGACGATGGATGCCCGCTTTCGCGGGCATGACAATATGGTGTTTTATCGCTCGTATCGATCCGCGATCATCAGCGCGACGCTGCTGCCCAGCGGCGTGAGCGCCACCGCCGCGGCGAACCAGAGCAACGGATTGCGCCCGCCCAGCTTGGCCCAATAGGCGATGCCCATCGCCGCCAGCAGATAGAAAAATACGTACATCTAGCGTCTGCAGTGCCGTTCGCCCAAGCTCGCGGCGTTCGTTGCTTTCGCAGGTCCACTGGACCTGCTCACGCGCGTTCCGCGCGCCGCGCCTCACTGTTCTTGATCAGATCGTCCACCACACTGGGATCGGCCAGGGTCGAAGTGTCGCCCAGGCTTGAAGTGTCGCCTTCCGCGATCTTGCGCAGGATGCGGCGCATGATCTTGCCCGAGCGGGTTTTGGGCAGGCCGGGCGCGAACTGGATCACATCGGGTTTGGCGATGGGCCCGATCTCATGGCCGACGAATTTCTTGAGCTCGCCGTTCAGCGCATCGGTCGCGTCGACGCCCGCCTTCAAGGTGACATAGGCATAGATGCCCTGACCCTTGATGTCATGGGGATAACCGACCACGGCGGCTTCGGCGACGTCATGATGTCCCACCAGGGCGCTTTCCACTTCGGCGGTGCCCAGGCGATGGCCGGAGACGTTGATCACATCGTCCACCCGGCCGGTGATCCAGTAATAGCCGTCTTCGTCACGGCGGCAGCCGTCGCCGGTGAAATATTTGCCGCGATAGGTCTTGAAATAGGTGTCCACGAAACGCTGATGGTCGCCATAGACCGTGCGCATCTGGCCCGGCCAGCTTTCGGCGATGCAAAGATTGCCGCTGGCCGCGCCTTCCAAAACTTTTCCGTCCGCATCCACCAGCTGGGGCACAATGCCCGGCAGCGGCAAAGTGGCGGAGCCGGGCTTCAAGTCGGTGGCGCCGGGCAGCGGCGTGATCAGATGGCCGCCGGTTTCGGTCTGCCACCAAGTATCCACGATGGGGCAGCGGTTGTCGCCGACCACGCGGTGATACCAAGCCCACGCTTCGGGATTGATCGGCTCGCCCACCGTGCCGAGCAGGCGCAGACTCGCGCGGCTGGTCTTCTTCACCGGCGCGTCGCCGTCGCGCATCAGGGCGCGGATGGCGGTGGGCGCGGTGTAGAAGGTGTTGACCTTGTGCTTGTCGATCACCTCCCAGAAGCGCGAGGTGGTGGGATAGTTGGGCACGCCTTCGAACATCACGGTGGTGGCGCCATTGGCCAGCGGGCCATAGACGATATAGCTGTGGCCGGTGACCCAGCCGACATCGGCGGTGCACCAGAAGATCTCACCTTCGTGATAGTCGAAGACATAGTGATGGGTGTAAGCGGCCCAGAGCAGATAGCCGCCGGTGGTGTGCAGCACGCCCTTGGGTTTGCCGGTGGAGCCTGAGGTGTAAAGAATGAACAGCGGGTCTTCCGCGCCCATCGTTTCGGCGGGGCAGTCGTCGGGCACATTCGACGCCGCTTCGTGATACCAGACGTCGCGCCCGGCTTTCATGTCCACCGTGCCGCCGGTGCGCCGGACCACAATCACGCTGGTGACACCAGGCGCCTTGGCGCAGGCCTCGTCGGTGTTCTTCTTCAGCGGGATAGGCTTGCCGCCGCGCACGCCTTCATCGGCGGTGATCACGATCTTAGAGTCACAATCGGTGATGCGGCCCGCCAAACTGTCGGGCGAAAAGCCGCCGAACACCACCGAATGCACCGCCCCGATCCGGGTGCAGGCCAGCATGGCGTAAGCCGCTTCCGGGATCATCGGCATATAGATGGTGACGCGGTCGCCCTTTTGGACGCCGCGGCTCTTGAGCACCTGCGCGAATTTGCAGACTTCGGCGTGAAGCTGTTTGTACGTGATGTGCTTGGAGTCCGCGGGGTTATCGCCCTCCCAGATGATGGCGGTCTGATTGGCGCGCTTGGCCAGGTGGCGGTCGATGCAATTGGCCGAGACATTCAGTGCCCCGTCCTCGAACCATTTGATGGAGAGATGGTCCGGGTCCCAACTGACATTCTTGACCTTGGTGAAAGGGCGCACCCAGTCCAGCCGCGCCGCTTCCTTTCCCCAATAGCCGCAGGGATCGCGCACCGACTCCGCATAGGCCGCCTCATACTGGGCGCGGGTCATATAGGCGCGCTTTTTCCAGTCTTCCGGCACCGGGATCAGGTTGTCGGACATGTCTTTATCTCTATCTCTTTAGGCTCTTTTGGGCTTGTGTCTGATGCGATGGTGCTATGATCGGGTCCTTTTCTGCAAGGTTCTCATGCAACTTCATCTCTCCACCTGGTCCGAAGTCGAGGCTTACCTGACCCGGTCCAAGGCCATCCTGATCCCCATCGGCTCCACCGAACAGCATGGTCCCAATGGCTTGTTGGGAACCGACGCGCTTTGTCCGGAGATCATCGGCAGCCGCGTGGGCGAGGAGGCGGGCTTTCTGGTGGGCCCCACTTTCAATGTCGGTCAGGCGCAGCATCATATGGGCTTTCCCGGCACCATCACCTTGCGGCCCTCGACCATGATCGCGGCGATGCTGGACTGGTCGCAGTCGCTGGCCCGCCACGGCTTCGAGCGCATTTATTGGCTGAACGGCCATGGCGGCAATATCGCCACCATCACCGCGGCTTTTTCCGAAATTTATCATGGGGTCACGTTTGACCGAGCCGGCGCCAACCATCCCCCGCTGCGCTGTAGCTTGCGCAACTGGTGGGAACTGCCGGGGGTGATGGATCTTTGCCGCCAGCTTTTCCCGGTGGGCGAGGGCAGCCATGCCACGCCGTCGGAGGTGTCGGTGACATATTTCGGCTATCCGGAGGCGGTGAAATCGGTGGCGATGACACCGAAGATCGCCCCGACCGGCCCCATTCTGGACGCCGACGACTATCGCCGCCGCTTCCCGGACGGGCGCATCGGCTCCGATCCCAGCCAAGCCAGCGTCGAGGCTGGGGAAAAAATCGTGGCGGCGGCAGTCAAGGCGGTGATCGCCGAATTCAAACAGTTTGCCGCCAGCTAGGTTTCGGCAGTAAGATCGCCGCTTCCCAGGGGTGTCCTCCTTCGCCAAGGCTTCGGAGGACTGAGACCGCAATCCCGCGGATCCCTTAGAACCTGATCCGGCTCACACCGGCGTAGGGAGAGGTCAGATGAACAAGCCCATTCTCGACAAGTCGCTGTCTATCACCCGTGGCGCCTTGCCCGGCTCGCGCAAGCTGATGCTTGCCCATGGTAATTTCAGCGTGCCGTTCCGCGAAGTGCCGTTGTCGGGCGGCGAGCCGCCGGTGCGGCTGTACGACACCTCGGGTCCCTATACCGACGACAGCGTGACGATTGACATTGAGAAGGGCCTTGCCGCCCGCCGCCGCGACTGGATTTTGGCGCGCGGCGATGTCGAGGAATATGTCGGCCGCGACCGCAAGCCGGAAGATGACGGCCTGAAGCCGGGCGAGAAGCTGACGGTGCCCCAGTTCAAGCGCGATGGCGTGAAGCTTTTGCGCGCCAAGCCGGGCCGCAATGTCACCCAGCTTTATTATGCCCGTCAGGGGATCATCACCGAGGAAATGAAATATATCGCCGCGCGCGAAAATCTGGGGCGCAGCGCCCTGGCCGACGGCAACAGCTTTGGCGCCTCCATTCCGCTTGAGATCACCGCCGAATTCGTGCGCGGCGAGATCGCGCGCGGCCGTGCCATCATCCCGTCCAACATCAACCATCCCGAAACCGAGCCGATGATCATCGGCCGCAATTTCCTGACCAAGGTCAATGCGAATATCGGCAACAGCGCCGTGACCTCTGGCGTGGCCGAGGAAGTGGACAAGATGGTGTGGTCGATCCGCTGGGGCGCCGACACGGTGATGGACCTGTCCACGGGGCGCCACATCCACACCATCCGCGAATGGATTGTGCGCAATTCTCCCGTCCCCATCGGCACGGTGCCGATCTACCAGGCGCTGGAAAAGGTCGGCGGCGTGGCCGAGGAGCTGACTTGGGAAATCTATCGCGACACCCTGATCGAACAATGCGAGCAGGGGGTGGACTATTTCACCGTCCATGCCGGGGTGCGGCTGGCGCATATCCCGCTGACGGCGGACCGGGTCACCGGCATTGTCTCGCGCGGCGGTTCCATCCTGGCCAAATGGTGCCTGGCGCACCACAAGGAGAATTTCCTCTACACGCATTTCGAGGAAATCTGCGAATTGCTGAAACAGTATGACGTGTCGTTCAGCCTGGGTGACGGACTGCGCCCTGGCTCGACCGCCGACGCCAATGACGCCGCGCAATTCGCCGAGTTGGATACGCTGGGCGAGCTCAACAGAATCGCGCAGCGTCATGACGTGCAGGTGATGATCGAAGGCCCCGGCCATGTGCCGATGCACAAGATTAAAGAGAATATGGACCGGCAGTTGGCGGCCTGCGACGAGGCGCCGTTCTATACCTTGGGGCCGCTGACCACCGATGTGGCGCCGGGCTATGACCACATCACGTCCGCCATCGGCGCGGCGATGATCGGCTGGTTCGGTTGCGCCATGCTTTGCTATGTCACGCCCAAGGAGCATCTGGGCCTGCCCGACCGCGACGATGTCAAGGCGGGGGTGATCGCCTATCGGATCGCCGCCCATGCCGCCGACCTGGCCAAGGGCCATCCGGCGGCGCGCATTTGGGACGATGCCATGTCAAAGGCGCGGTTTGAGTTCCGCTGGCGCGACCAGTTCGCGCTGGCTTTGGACCCCGAAACGGCGCAGCTTTACCACGACGAGACCTTGCCGGCGGAAGGCGCCAAGGTTGCGCATTTCTGCTCCATGTGCGGGCCGAAATTCTGCTCCATGAAGATTTCCCAGGAAGTGCGCGACGCCGCCAAGGGCACGAACGACACGCTGTCCACCGCCGAAATCCGCGCCGCGATGGCGAAAAAGTCGGAAGAGTTCAAGCAGGGCGGTGGTGAGATTTACTTGCATAAGCCGGCGGCGGAGTGAGCCGCGACGGCCAAGGACGGGCGCGCGGAAACTATCTTTTTGTGCTATAAGGCGCGCGGGAAGGGCACCCATCAGGAGCGCGTCATGAAATATGTCGTTCTGTTAAGCCTGCTTGCCGCCGCCACACCCGCCTTTGCCGATACCGGTTCCATCTGTGTCGATGCCAGCAGCCACAACCAGTACAATGCCCGCCCGCTTGCCCAGCACGATGTGCTGGCGCGCAACGCATTGGGCAGCGACCACCGCGCCGCGCGGATCACCACCACCTGCATCCACATCTATCGCGACTCCCTTGTCGCGCTGCAGTCGCTGACCCGCTGCATCGGCAAGGGCGATGAGGTGGCGGTCTCCACCATCGGTGGCCGCAGCGAGCGCTGCCGCGTTACCGGCGTGACTCCGGCCGCGGAAAGCTATGCCGAGGCGAAGTACAAATAGGGCTGTCATGCCCGCTTTCGCGGGAATGACAATTCTACCGCAGCGGCCTATGCCCGGTGATGGCGTTCCAGATCGCCAATACGATGACGGCGCCGATCACCGCCACTAGGGCCGAGACGATGAAGCCGTGCTGGTCATAAGTGAAGTTGCCGCTCAGTTGCTGGAACAGAAAGCCGCCCGCCAGCGCGCCCACCAGGCCCAGCGCGATATTGACCAGGCAGCCGCTGCCACGTTTGCCCATGATGGCGTTGGCGATCCAGCCGATGAAAGCGCCGAAGACAATCCAGCCCAGAATATGCATGTTTTCTCCTCACCATGGGCGGCCGCCGAGCCGCCCATCCAGGGCAGAATTCACCGTGCGCAGTTTGTGACTCTGGATGGGTGGGTCAAGCCCGCCCATCGAGAGTGGCTAGCTCAAGTTCACATATAACATCGTAACCGCCGCCGCTGCCATGATGGCGGTGCAGAGCCAGCCCAGCCCGCCCAGCACCCAGCCAGCGCGGAATTTTCCCATTCTGCGGCGACTGGATGCGACCATCATCAGCGCCGCCATCATCGGCACCGCGATGACGCCGTTCAACACCGCGCTCCAATACAGCGCCTTGATGGGATCGATGAGCGACCAATCGATGCCAAGGCCCAGCAGCACAGCCGCGCCGATCACCGAATAAAAGCCGCGCGCCTGCCAGGGCATGCGGTCCAGCCCGGTCTTCCAGCCCGCGGCTTCCGCTACCGCATAGCCTGCTGACCCAGCCAACACCGGAATCGCAAGGAGACCGGTACCGATAATGCCGATGGCGAACAGTCCGAACGCAAATTCCCCGGCAATGGGTTCCAGCGCCTTGGCCGCATCGGCGGCGGTGTTGATGTTTGTGAAGCCATGGGCATGCAGGGTGGCGGCGGTGGCGATCATGATCGCCAGCGCCACCAGGTTGGACGCCAGCATACCGGCGATGGTGTCGATGCGGATGCGGTTGATCGCTGCGGGCCCTTCGCGCGGCCTTTCGATCAGCGGATGCTCGGCCTTGTTCTGGTTCACTTCCTCCACTTCCTGGGCGCTTTGCCAGAAGAAAAGATAAGGGCTGATAGTGGTGCCGAAGATCGCCACGATTGTGGTCGCGGCGGATTCGGTCAGATTGGGATGCAGCCCAATCAGTCCGGCGCCGATTTGCGCCCAGTCCAGCGGCAACAAGAACATGATCGCGACATAGGCGAAAAGGCTGAAGGTCAGCACCATCAGGAAACGGGCGTACTTGCGATAGGGAATGAAAAGCTGAAGGCCCAGGGACAGCAGGGCAAAAAAAATCGTGAAGGCATGCTGGTTCAGGCCGGTGATCAGGTTGGCCACTTCGCCCATCGCTGCCAAGTCGGCGCCGACATTGATGGTGTTGGCGATGAACAACAGCGCCAGCAGCCCCAGCGCCAAGGGACGCGGCAAAACTTGACCCATATTGTAAGCCAGTCCCCGGCCGGTGACGCGGCCCACCAGGGCGCTGACCATCTGGATCGCGGCCATCAACGGAAATGTCAGCAGCATGGTCCAGAGCAGGTTGAAGCCGAACTGGGCTCCGCCCTGGCTGTAGGTGGCGATGCCGCTGGGATCGTCGTCCGCGGCGCCGGTGATCAGTCCGGGGCCCAGCTGCTTGAGCAGCGGTGCGGTATGCAGGCGGGAACGGAGGCTGGGTTTGGACATGCGCAGGCGGATATTCTCTTTTTGCTGGGGCGTCCGCTAGCGCTGTATACATGCCAGGCAAAATTTGATTTTGCCCCCTATGTCGGCCGTAGTAGAGTGAACCGTGAGGGCGCATGGAGGCTCACATGACTCGTTCTCTTTTGATTGCCGCGCTTCTTTGCATTGCGGTACCGGCCATTGCCCAGCCCGCGGCGCAGTCCGCACCATCGGACCCGCCCTGCCTGCGCCAGCGCAACATCGATGACTTCAAGACCGTGCCGGGTAACCGTTCGCTGATCGTCACCGACCTGGCGCGCAAACGCTATCGCCTGAATTTCATGGGCGCCTGCCACAATCTGCAACATCATCTTCAGCTTGGGTTCAAGACCGAAGGCGTGGGCACCTTGTCCTGTATTGCAAGGGGCGATTCCGTGCTTCAGCGCGATGTCATTGGGCCCAACAGATGCGTCATCCAGAGCGTGGAATATCAAACCCCGGCGCTGGACAAGGCCGATGCCGAGGCGGCAGCGAAGGCCAAGCAGCGTTAGGCGACACGCCCTGAATCAGCTACTCAACTCAATCCTCCCCCGCACGCGCGAAGCGCGTTTGCATTGGGGGAGGGGGAGGCCCGCAGCCAAGCGGGCCGAACGTAGCAACGCCGTGGCGCGCAGGGTGAGGTTGGCGGCCAAGCCAACCGAACGCCGAGCACCACGGCAAAGTTGCGAAGGCCGGAGGGGGAATCTTGCGCGGTTATTTCGGAGTCGGCGTCGAAGGCGTTTCCAAGCCGATGAACCTGGGCAATCTGGTCCGGATCGCGCATGCCTTTGACGCCAGCTTTTTCTTTTCCATTGCGCCGCGCCTGAAGCTGTCCGACGCCAACAGCGACACCTCGCGGGCGCAAGGGGCTTTGCCGTTTTATGTTTTCGACAAGCCGGATGATTTCCGCCTACCGCTGGGCTGCCGCCTGGTGGGGGTGGAGATCACCGATGAGGCGACGGAGCTGCCGCGATTTCGTCATCCCATGCGCGCCGCTTATGTTTTCGGGGCCGAGCGCTATTCCCTGTCGCCCCAGATGCTGTCCTTGTGCGAGTTCGTGGTGAAGATTCCCACCCGCTTTTCCATCAATGTCGGCATGGCGGGCGCCATTGTGCTCTATGACCGGTTGGTGAATCTGGGCGGCTATGGCGGACGTCCGGTGACGCCCGGCGGAGAAGACGCCGACCTTCCCCCGTTGCATAACTGGGGCGCGCCTTTGGCCAAGCCGCGCGACTATTGACTGAACATGTTAGCGCCGCGCTTGCGGGCGCAAGCGGGGAGGGGGTAAGAGTGCGTCATGTCTCCCCCGGCCTTGAAAATCACCAATCTGCGTAAGGTCTATCGCCGCGGCACCGTCGCGGTGGAGGATATTTCCCTTATCGTGCCGGAAGGCGAATTTTTCGGCTTTCTGGGTCCCAATGGCGCGGGAAAATCCACCACCATCCATTGCATCACCGGCGTGGCCGAACCCACCGCCGGCAAAATCGAGATCTTCGGCCTGGATGCGGTGAAGGATTATCGCGAGGCGCGGCGCCTGGTCGGGCTTTGCCCGCAGGAATTCAATGTCGATCCCTTTGCCAATGCGCGCCAGATCGTGGACTGGATGGGCGGTTATTTCGGCATGAACGCGCGCGCCCGCAAAGAGCGCATCGACATGCTGATGGAGCGCTTCGATCTTGTGGCGCATCAGAAAAAGCAGTTCCGCGAATTGTCCGGCGGCCTTAAGCGGCGGGTGGTTTTGGCCCGTGCTTTGGTGCACGATCCCAAACTGATCATCCTGGACGAACCCACCGCGGGCGTGGATGTGGAATTGCGCCGGGTCTTGTGGCGCTATCTCGCCGAGATCAACAAGGACGGCAAGACCATTCTTCTCACTTCGCATTATCTGGAAGAAGTGGAACGTCTGTGTCGTCAGATCGCCATTGTCGCCAAGGGGCGGATCGCGCGCGAAGGCACCAAGGACCAGATCGCGGGCGCGCCGGGCGGGTTGGAAAATGCCTATCTGATCGCGACCGGCGCCGAAGCCGATCATGTGGCGGGTCAATGAGCGGCGAGCGGCTACCCAAAATGGGCATCAATTGGATCGGCCTGAACACCATGATCCGGCGCGAGATGTCGCGCATGATGCGGGTCCCGATCCAGGCCTTTATCGCGCCCTGGATTTCGGCGCTGCTGTTTATCTTCATTTTCGGTTTTGTGGTGGGGGAGCGGATTACCGAGATCGGCGGCCACCACTATCTGGAATTCGTGCTGCCCGGCATTGTGATGCTGAACGTGGTCAATGCCGCTTTCCTGCAATCTTCCACGGCAATCTATTTTTCCCGCTTTATCCGCTTCATCGAGGAAACGCTGGTCGCGCCTTTGTCCTATGCCGAAATGATCGCGGGCAGCCTGTCGGTGGTGGTGTTGCGCGCCACGGTCACCGGCGTGGGTATTTTGCTGATGGGACTTTGCTTTGGGGCGGGGCATATCGAGTCCTGGCCCGCCTTTCTGTTCTGGATGGTGAGCGTGTCGGCGGTGTTCGGCCTTCTCGGCATCATTGTCGGGCTTTGGTCCAAGAGTTTCGAGCAGCTCAACATGCCGGTGGTATTTTTCCTGACGCCGCTCTCCATGGTGGGCGGCGTCTTCAACACCGTGGAGATGCTGCCGGAATGGCTGCGCTGGCTGGCCTGGGCCAATCCCTTCTTTTATTTCATCAACGGCATTCGCGGCGCGATGATCGGTTTTGACGAAACCCCGCCGGGCTTGGGCGCGGGCCTGACCTTGTTCTTCTTGGCGGTGTTGAGTCTGACGGTTTGGCGCCTCTATGCCAAAGGTTATGGTCTGCGCGAATAGTTGCGCGCTATGGGCCGATTGAGGTTCTGGCCGGGGTTCGGTATCTTTAAGGTCATCACACAAACGCCCGATTCCGCTGCGATTTTGCGGCCTCGAAGCGAACCATGCCGGAGCCCCTATGCGTAAATTTTTGGGAATCTTCACCGCTTTTGGCGTCAGCCTGGCCACGCCGTTGCCGGCGGCCGCCGAGCCCGCCTTGCTGCTGGGCGTGTTCGGCAACTGGACGGCCTATTCCTCGGGGGCCGGGTCCGAGATGACCTGTTTTGCCTTATCCCGTCCGCGCGCCACCCGGCCCAAGACCGCCAAGCGCGGCGCGATCTTCCTGATGATATCCGATTGGCCCGCCCGCAAGATCAAGGCCGAGCCCCAGATCGTCTATGGCTATCAGGGCAAGGAAGGCGGCGCGGCGGCGTTGGGCGTGGGCGGCGACAAGTTCACCTTCTTCATCAAGAACACCGGCAAGGAAGGCAGTGCCTGGCTGCAGCAGCTTGGCGAAAATCCGCGCCTGATCGCCGCCATGCAGGACGGCGTGTCGGCAGTGGCCAGCGGCGTATCCCAGCGCGGCACCAAGACCAGCGACACTTACAGCTTGGCGGGTTTCAACGATGCCCTGGCCAAGATTCACGCCGTCTGCCAGATGTGATGGAGCCCAAGGCCTCCCTGATCGGTCTGGATCGCGCGGCGCTGCAGGCGGCGTTGCGCGCGGCCGGGGTGCCGGAAAAATCTCTTTCCATGCGGGTGAACCAGTTGTGGAACTGGATCTATGTCCATGGCGCGCGCGATTTCGCGGCGATGAGCAATCTGGCCAGGGATTTCCGCGGCCTTTTGGAAAATTCTTTCACCCTGGCGCGTCCCGAAATCGTCACGGCGCAGGTTTCGGAAGACGGCACCCGCAAATGGCTGCTGAAGACGGGGCAGGGGATCGAGTTCGAGACCGTCTATATTCCCGAAAGCGATCGCGGCACCTTGTGTGTTTCTTCCCAGGTGGGCTGCACCTTGACCTGCCGCTTTTGTCACACCGGCACCCAGAAGCTGGTGCGCAATCTGAACCCCGACGAGATTCTGGGCCAACTGTTGATCGCCAAGGACGCGCTCCAGGATTGGCCCAGCACAGCCCCGAACCGCAAAGTCACCAATATCGTGATGATGGGGATGGGCGAGCCGCTCTACAATTTCGACCATGTGAAGGCGGCGCTGGCGATTGTGATGGACGGCGACGCGCTGGCCCTGTCCAAGCGGCGGGTGACTTTGTCCACCGCCGGCGTGGTGCCGATGATCCCGCGCGCCGGGAACGAGATCGGCTCGTCGCTGGCAATCTCGCTGCATGCGGTGACGGACGAGATTCGTGACGCGATCGTGCCGATCAACAAGAAGTACCCCATTGCCGAACTGATCGAGGCCTGCCGCACTTATCCCGGCGCTTCCAATGCGCGGCGCATCACCTTCGAGTATGTGATGCTGAAAGGCGTGAACGATTCCCTGGCCGATGCGCGCGCCTTGGTGAAGCTGGTGGCGGGCATTCCCGCCAAGATCAATTTGATCCCCTTCAATCCCTGGCCCGGCGCGCCTTACGAATGTTCGGATTGGAACCAAATCGAGAAATTCGCCGAGATCGTGAACCGCGCCGGTTATGCCTCGCCGGTCAGGACGCCGCGCGGCCGCGACATCATGGCGGCCTGCGGCCAGCTCAAGAGCGAGAGTGTCAAGCAGCGCGCGTCAGAACGGCTGGCGGGCGAAAAGCTGGCTGACATGCAGTCCGGCCAACTGGCCCGGATGCCGCATTGATGCAGAGGCTGCTGATCACGCTGGGCGTGGTCTTGGTGGCGGCGGGTTTGCTCTGGCCGTACCTGTCGCGGCTGGGACTGGGCCGCTTGCCGGGCGACATTGCCATCCAGGGCGAGCATGGTGGCTTTTACTTCCCCATCGCCACTTGCATCCTGGTCAGCCTGGTCCTGACCCTGATTTTCTGGCTGGCAGGCAAGCTTTAGCAGGGGTGGATTTTGGGCCCTAAATCCCTATAGTCCCGGCGATTTTGCAGGGTTCCAGCCGTGGCCAAGAAAGACATCAAAAAGGTCGTGCTCGCCTATTCCGGCGGGCTGGACACGTCTGTCATTTTGAAATGGCTGCAGACCGAGTACGGCGCCGAAGTCGTCACCTTCACCGCCGATCTGGGCCAGGGCGAGGAGATCGAGCCGGCGCGCAAGAAAGCCGAAACCCTGGGCATCAAGCCGGGCAACATCTTCATCGAAGACCTGCGCGAGGAATTCGTCCGCGATTTTGTCTTCCCCATGTTCCGCGCCAATGCGGTCTATGAGGGCGTCTATCTCTTGGGCACTTCCATCGCCCGGCCGCTGATCGCCAAAAAGCAGATCGAGATCGCCGAAAAAGTCGGGGCGGATGCTGTGTGTCATGGCGCCACCGGCAAGGGCAACGACCAGGTGCGCTTCGAGCTGGGCTATTATGCCCTCAAGCCCGACATCAAGGTGATCGCGCCCTGGCGGGAATGGAACCTGACCAGCCGCACCAAGCTGTTGGAATTCGCCGAACAGAACCAGATCCCCATCGCCAAGGACAAGCGCGGCGAAGCGCCTTTCTCGGTGGACGCCAATCTGTTGCATTCTTCATCCGAAGGCAAAGTGCTGGAAGACCCATCGAAAGAAGCTGATGGAATCGTCTATCAGCGCACCATCGCGCCCGAGGATGCGCCCGACAAAGCGAGCTATGTCGAGATCGGTTTCGAGAAGGGCGATGCGGTCAGCATCGACGGCGAAAAACTGTCGCCCGCGAGCCTGCTGGCCAAATTGAACGCCTTGGGCAAGGCCAATGGCATCGGCCGGCTGGATTTGGTGGAAAACCGCTTTGTCGGCATGAAGTCGCGCGGTGTCTATGAGACCCCCGGCGGCACGATTTTGCTGGCGGCCCATCGCGGCATCGAAAGCATCACCCTGGATCGCGGCGCGGCGCATTTGAAGGACGACATCATGCCCCGCTATGCGGCGCTGATTTACAATGGCTTCTGGTTCTCGCCGGAACGCGAAATGCTGCAAGCTCTGATCGACAAGAGCCAGGACTTCGTCACCGGCACGGTGCGGCTGAAGCTTTACAAGGGCAATGTGGATGTGGTGGGCCGGTCGTCGCCTTATTCGCTCTATAGCGAGAAGCTGGTGACTTTCGAGGACGACCAGGGCGCCTATGACCAGAAGGATGCGGCGGGCTTCATCAAGCTCAATGCGCTCAGGCTTCGCACCCTGGCGATGCGCAAGCGTAAGGTGAAAAGTTAAACTCACTTGTCATCCCCGGCGAGCGCGCCAACGGCGCGCTGAGGGAGTTCGTAGCGACAGCGTACGAACGACCCAGGCGTTAACAATTGAACAGATGATTTCCACTTGGGTTCCCGTCCGGCCGCTCGCTTTGGCTCGCTGCGTTCGTCACTCGAAATGGTCCGCTGGACCATTTCGTTCGCCTACGGCGAACCGCCCCTCACCCCTCGGGCCGCGCTGTCGCGCGGTCCTCGCCGGGGATGACAATGGAGTTTGAGGTGTAGAACCGCCGGCTGATGCCGGTCGGGGCAGATGGGTTGGTCCTCGGCCCATCAGCGGAGGTTGTTAGCGCTGTCAGCAGGCAATCATGGCTCGCGTGATTCCTGAGGAAATTACGCCAACTCGCTGAAATTACGTAAGACTCTCAGATATCCACAGCCGCATACAGCGCATTGTCCTGAATGAACTCCCGGCGCGGCTCCACCACATCGCCCATCAGCTTGGCGAACAATTCGCCTGCCTCATCGGCGTGCTGGACCTTCACCACCAGCAGGGAGCGGGCGTTTTCGTCCAGCGTGGTTTCCCACAGTTGCTCCGGATTCATCTCCCCCAGGCCCTTGTAGCGCTGGAGGGTCAGCCCTTTGCGGCCCCATTCGAAGATCGCCTCCAAGAGCTCGGACGGGGAACGGATCTCCCGCGTCTCGTCCTTGCGCCTCAAGGTGCCGGCCTTGAGATAGGTGGCCTGGAGTTCGCCCGCCATCTTGTCCAGCCGCCGGGCGTCGGCGCTGGCAATCACTGCGCCGTCTATCGCCACCGCCTCGCGCACCCCGCGCACCTCGCGCCAGAATTTCAGGCCGCCGTCGCTGGTGGGCTCGCCATGCCAGCCGCGTTCATATTCCTCGGACAGGGTGTCCAGGCGCTGGGCGATGTATTTGGCGGCGTCCGCCGCCTTGGCCGAATCCGACAGGATGTCCGGATTCATGGCGCCGGAGATGGCGGCCTGCTCCAGCACAAAGCGCGGATAGTGGCGGGGGAAATTGTTCAGCGCCGCCACCGCCTGGCGGGCATGGGCGATCAACTCGTCCAGATGCGCCCCCGTGATGGTCTCGCCGCTATGCAAGTTGAGGGTTGCGCCCGCCGCCCCTTCGGCGATCAGGTGATCCTGAAGCTCCGGCTCGTCTTTGAGATAGCGCTCCGACTTGCCGCGCGTGGCCTTATAGAGCGGCGGCTGGGCGATGAAAACATGGCCGCGTTCGATCAGCTCCGGCATCTGGCGATAGAAGAAGGTCAGCAGCAAGGTGCGGATATGGGCGCCGTCGACATCGGCGTCGGTCATGATGATGATCTTGTGATAGCGCAGCTTGTCGGCGTTGAATTCCTCGCGCCCGATGCCGGTACCCAGCGCCGTGATCAGATTCACGATGGCTTCGCTGGACAACATTTTGTCGAAACGGGCGCGTTCGATATTCAGAATCTTGCCGCGCAGGGGCAGCACCGCCTGATTGGCGCGGTTGCGGCCCTGCTTGGCGCTGCCGCCGGCGCTATCGCCCTCGACGATGAAGATCTCGCATTTGGCGGGATCGCGTTCCTGGCAATCGGCCAGCTTGCCGGGCAGGGAGGCGCCGTCCAGCGCGCCCTTGCGGCGGGTCAATTCTCTTGCCTTGCGGGCGGCCTCGCGGGCGGCGGCGGCTTCCACCACCTTGCCGACAATGGATTTGGCTTCGGCGGGATGCTGCTCGAACCAGGCGCCTAACTGGTCGATGATGGCGCCTTCCACGATGGGGCGCACTTCGCTCGACACCAGCTTGTCCTTGGTCTGGGACGAGAATTTGGGGTCCGGCACCTTGACCGACAAGACGCAAGTCAGGCCCTCGCGGCAGTCATCGCCGGTCAGCGCCACCTTGTCCTTTTTGGCTTGCGGCATGTCCTCGGCATATTTGGTCACCACCCGGGTCAGCCCGGCGCGAAAGCCTGCGACGTGGGTGCCGCCGTCGCGCTGGGGGATGTTGTTGGTAAAGGCCAAGGTGCTTTCGTGATAGCTGTCGTTCCAGGTCATGGCGATTTCCACCGTGACGCCGTCCTTCTCCGACAAAATCATCATGGGCGCGGGGATCAGGGACTGCTTGGCGCGGTCCAGATATTCCACGAAGGCCTTAAGCCCCCCCTCATAGTGCAAGGTGGTTTCCTTGACCTCGACGCCGCGTTTGTCGGCCAAGGTGATGGAAACGCCGGAGTTCAGGAACGCCAGCTCGCGCAGCCGGTGTTCCAGGGTGGCGTAGTCGAACTCGGTCTTGGTGAAGGTGGCGGGTGAGGGCAGGAAGGTGACTTCGGTGCCTTTCTTGCCTTGACCATCGCCGACGACCTTGAGCGGCGCCACCGGATCGCCGTGGCGGAACTGCA
Source organism: Rhizomicrobium sp. (assembly GCA_035275465.1). Taxonomy (GTDB): domain Bacteria; phylum Pseudomonadota; class Alphaproteobacteria; order Micropepsales; family Micropepsaceae; genus Rhizomicrobium. Next base: position 72,767 of record DATEMS010000055.1, read on the forward strand.
TGTAATGTTCCTTGCCACCCCGCCAGATGCGCAGGTCCAGGAATTCCGACAAGGCATTGACCACCGACACGCCGACGCCGTGCAGGCCGCCCGAGACCTTGTAGGCATTCTCGTCGAATTTACCGCCGGCATGAAGCTGGGTCATGATGACTTCCGCCGCCGAGACGCCTTCGTCCTTGTGAATGTCGGTGGGAATGCCGCGGCCATTGTCGCGCACGGTGCAGGAGCCGTCCGGATTCAACACCACATCGATGCGGTTGGCGTGACCGGCCAGCGCCTCGTCCACGGCATTGTCCACCACTTCATAGACCATGTGGTGCAGGCCCGAGCCGTCATCGGTGTCGCCGATATACATGCCCGGCCGCTTGCGCACCGCATCCAGGCCCTTCAGCACCTTGATGCTGTCGGCGTCGTAAACATTCATATTGGGTTCTGACATGGAGTTCCTCTAGTCCTGACGCGCGAAAACTCCGTCGCGCACCTCGAATATTTCTGCTTTTGCACCGCTGAACAGCGACAGATCGGTTCCGGTCATCCAGGCTTGTGCCGAGAGGGCATGAACCTCCTCGAACAGCGCGGCGCGGCGCACCGCGTCCAGATGGGCGGCGATTTCGTCCAACAACAGGATGGGCGCAAGGCCCTCGCGGCTGCGCGCCAGCTCGCGTGCATCCGCCAGCATGATGGAAATCAACAGCGCTTTTTGCTCGCCGGTGGAACAGTCGCGGGCATCGGCGCGCTTCAGTGTGTGGCGAACATGAAGATCGGTGGTGTGCGGCCCCGCCAGGGTGCGGCCGGCCTCGGCGTCGCGCATCCGGCTGGCGGCAAACGCATCTCGCAGATCATCGGCACGGCCATTGTGCAGATCATCGCTCAGGCTCAAGGCGGCTGCCGGGAATACGCCCGCCAGTCCCCGTTCCGCCAGGGCGCGGCAAAGCTTCTCCATCGTGGCGGCGCGCGCCTGGGCAATCTGGATGCCCGCCTCGGCCATTTCATTTTCGAGGCCATCCAGCCAGGCGGGATCGCGCGGCCCATATTTGAGCAGTCGGGCGCGTTCGCGCATCGCGGTTTCATAGCGGGTAGCAGCCCGGGCGTGAGAAGGCTCAAACCCCAGCACCAGCCGGTCCAGGAAACGCCGCCGTCCGCCCGCGCTTTCGGTGAACAGCCGGTCCATGGCCGGGGTCAGCCAGATCAGTTGCACGATATCGCCCAGATCGGCGGAGCTTTGCGCCGCCGCACCGTTCAGGCGCACCTGGCGCGAGGCGCTGGCCTGGGTCAGGCCGGTGCCGATGTCATATTCGGTCTCGCCGCGCGCCACGGTGGCGGCAACGGCCCACAGTGTTTCCTCCGCTGCAACAGGTCCCTTGCGGGTATGTTCCGCCAGCTTGGCGCCGCGCAGGCCGCGCCCCGGCGACAGAAGCGAAATGGCGTCCAGCACATTGGTCTTGCCTGCGCCATTGGGGCCCGCCAGCACCACCGGCGCGCCGCTGACCGTGATTTCACCAAAACCATAAGAGCGGAAATTGGTCAGTTGCAGACGCGTCACCGCCAGGCGGGAACGCTCCGCCCTGCTGGCATGCATGTCCAACGCAACGGTCAAATCAGACCCTTAAAGGCATGAGGACATACAGCGTGCGCGCGTCCTCCGCATCTTCGATGATCGCCGGCGAACCGGCATCCGACAGCAGGAAGCGCACTTCCTTGCCCTCAATCTGGCTGGTGATGTCCAGCAGGTAGCGGGCGTTAAAGCCGATCTCCAGCGCGCCCGCGCTATAGGTGGCGCCCACATCCTCGGTGGCGGTGCCGCTTTCCGGATTGACCACCGACAGGGTGACCTTGTCCTTGTTGAGATTGAGCTTCACCGCGCGGGTCTTGTCGGCGCTGATGGTGGAGACGCGGTCCACCGACTGGGCGAACTCTTTGGCCTCCAGCGCCAGCGATTTGTCGTTGCCCGACGGGATCACGCGCTCATAGGGCGGGAAATTGCCGTCGATCAACTTGGACGTCAGTTCCACGCCATTAAAGCCGAACTGGATTTTGGTGTCGGACAGCGAGACATCGATGGCGCCATCGGCATCGTCGAGCAGCTTGCGCAACTCGCCCACCGTCTTGCGCGGCACGATCACGCCCGGCATGTCGGCCGCGCCGTCCGGCAGTTCCAGTTCATAGCGCGCCAGCCTGTGGCCGTCGGTCGCCACCGCGCGCATCACCGGCGGCTTGGCGTCCTTGGCGGCATGAACATAGATGCCGTTCAGGTAATAGCGGGTTTCTTCGGTGGAAATGGCAAAGCGCGTCTTGTCGATAATGCGCTTGAGGTCATCCGCCGCCAGGCGAAATTTGTGCGGCAGCGCGCCCGCCGTCATCTGCGGGAAATCCTCGCGCGGCAGGCAGGACAGTTCGAAACGCGAAGTACCGGCGGAAACCGCCAGCCGCCCGCCTTCGCTGGACAACAGTTCGGCCTGGACCTGGGCGCCATCGGGCAGCTTGCGCACAATGTCGTAGAGCATATGGGCGGGCGCGGTGGCCGAGCCGTTGCGCAGCACATCGGCGGGCAGGGCCTCGACGATTTCGATATCCAGGTCGGTGGCGGTGAGCTTAAGCTGGCCCTTGGCCGCCTCGATCAGGACATTGGAGAGGATCGGGATGGTGTTGCGGCGCTCCACCACGCTTTGCACATGGTTCAGCGCCTTCAGGAATGCGCCGCGCTCGACGTTGATCTTCATCGTTCCACCGCCCGGTTGGCTGATCTGCTTTCCGGCGCCGGAGGCGGCCCGAAAATGCCCATTTTTCTTGTGTTTGGGAGAGCCCCGATTGGCCCCAAGACTCAAGTGAAAAACCATACCAAAACGGGGTCCAAAGGGCAAAGAAAACGGGTCCCCAGGGACCCTCTTTTTGCCCGGATTTTTGGCTGTTTTTGAGCTTTTGGCCCCTTGTCAAAGGGCTCTAAAACTCAATAGGCCCTGTGTAGCTCTATGGCTCTGCGCTCATCTTGCCCGTAAGGCGTCCGCCACTGTCCAGCGCGCGGCCCGAAGGGACGGCAAAAGGCCGCCCAGAATGGAAACGGCAATCGCCCACAATATGGCCATGCCAAACATAGCGGGCGAGACAGTCAATTTGAAAAGATCCCAACCCAGGTCACCCTGCACGCCGTTGTACAAAGACCATGCGATCATCGCGCCGATCAAGGAACCAGCAACCGACAAGGCCGACGCCTCCAGAATGACCGATAGGGCGACGGGGAAGCTTCCATAACCTATCGCTCTCAATGTGGCGATCTCCCGGCCGCGGGTTTCCACGGCGGCGTACATGGTGTTGAAGCAGCCAAACAGGGCGCCGATCGCCAGAATAATGCTCACGCCATAGATGAGCACATGGGAAAAGGCCGCGCTATCCGCGCTGGTTCTCATATTCCAGTCGGACAAGCGCATGACGTCCACAGTCAGAGCGGGATTTTTGGTGAGCGCCGTCCGGAAGGCAGGAAAAGTGCCGGGCGCCTCCAGGCGCGCGATGACTGCATTGTAGGAATTGTGCCGCATCGCCTGCAACACAGGCTCGGTATCGCCTACCAAAATTCCGTCCAGCAGGTCGCCGGTGGCGAACATGCCGACAATTGGCCATTGCCCGTTGGGCATGGTCACTTTATCGCCGACGCCCATGCCTTTGAATTTGGACTGCGCCATCGAGCCGACCATCAGTTCATGGGTGCCGGGACGGAACATGCGTCCTGCCACAAGATGGAACGTGGGCCGCAACGTCACGCCCATCTTGCCGAACGTGGCGAGTCTGACATGTGCCGTCGCCCCGTTCTTCTTCGAAAGCACCGGAATGCCCGTCACAAAGCCCGAATCCGCAAGAGGCGATCCGTCCGAGGCTCTTGCGATGCCTTGCGCATTCATAATGATCCGCGCCTGATCGCGCGGGATGGAGCTGTTATCCTCCCGCAGACTGCCATGTGAAACAATGATGACGTTTCGCGGATCTCCGCTTCTCTGATAGGCCTGCTGCATGCCTTCGGTCACCGACAGCAGAGACAGCAGCACGCCGCTCACGCACGCCATCCCCGCCACGATCACCAGCGATTGCCAGAAACGCTGCCGCAGATTCTGGAAATTGAGCAGTGAAACGATCGCGATCTGGCGCATTGCGCTCATGCGGATCTCGAAAGCGCGGCGGCGATATCCAGCCGGCTGAGGCGCGCGATGGGCAGCACCGTGCTAGCCATAGCCAGGCCGCAGGCACAGACCAGCGCCCACAAAAACACCGCAGAGGTCATGGTGGGCGCGGGAATACCGGTGCCGGGCGGCAGGACGGCGGGTAACTGGAGCGCAAGCCACCTCGCCAGCACAAGGCCGCACAGCGCCCCCAGCAGGCTGGGGAATGCCGCCTCGGCCATGACCAGGCCTATCAGTCTTGTGTTTGAGAAACCGAAGGTTTTGAGCGTGGCGAACTCGGCCAATCGCTCACGAACCGATTGCGCGATGACGTTAGCCGTGAGCATAACGATCATCAAAAGCCCGATCAGTGCAATCTTGCGCGTCAACGCCTCTACATTGATGTCTCCAAAACCTTGGGAATAGATCTGCTTTTCGGTCTGGCTGCGGGTGGGAGTGCCGGAATTGGCAAAGAGGCTGTCGATGCGCTCCGCCAGGGCGGCCGCCTGGGCCGGATCGGCGGCCAGAGAATCCACTTCGTTGATTTTGCCCTGTTCGGCCAGTGGCACGGACTTATCGTAATACTCATAGTTGGCTGAGATCATCGGTCCCGGAAACTGGGGGATATCGTCATAGATTCCCGCAATCTTAAACGGCCAGTTCTTGGAGCCGTCGGCTCTGTTGGTCTGGGGGCTGATGATGGTGAAGCGGTCGCCCACCTTCTTGTGCAAGGCTTCCGCTGCCATGCGGTTCATGACCACGGCGGTCCGGTCGTGCCGGATGAGGTCCGCCTGTTGCGGGGGGACTTGGTCGGGAAAAATCTTGCCATATTCGTCGTCAAAGAAAATGACAAAGGCGCGGTTTTTCGGGTCGCCGACATAGCCGGCCAGGTAAATCATGACCGAGTTTTTCTTGATGCCCGGCAATTCAGCAATCTGACGGGCCACGGTTATCGGCAGGCCGGTCGTCTCGAAGCGCGCCAAGGTCCATATTCTGTCCGCATGGGCCCGCTGTTTCATCATGTCCATGGTAGCGTTCAGGCCAATCATAAGTCCGAACAGGGTAAAGGCCACGGTCACCGATAAAAAAGTGACGCCTGTACGGATTGGCTTGCGGCGGAGCGCCGCCCAAATGAGCGGGAAATATTTCATGAAACGTCCATCCCGGGATATGTCTCTCAGGACCAAGCGCCCATAGCAACGGATTCGCCGGTCATGGTCAAACAGCGGTCAGATCGCATATCTTTCTGGCCGCCTTGCCACCGCGCCCGGTCGAAAGTGGCCCAATAAAAAAGCCCTCGGACCAATTCCTTGATCCGAGGGCTTTTACATTTTCTTCTGGATCTAACGACCGCTCCAGGCCTTTTTGCAATGAACGCAATCGGGCGCGTCGCGAATTTGCCCAGCCGGCAGGAGGGCGCACGGAGCGTACCCAGCGTACGTGAGTACGCCTGACGCACCGGATGGGCAAATTCGTAGCGCCTCTAAATTTCCGGTCTGCGCTGCAGCATCTGGGAAAGAAAATCCACCTCCTGGCGGAACATGGCATCCTCGCCGATCAAGGCCTCGATGCGGCGGCAGGCATGCAGCACCGTGGTGTGGTCGCGGCCCCCGAAGCGCCGCCCGATTTCGGGCAGCGAGCGGGTGGTCAGCTTGCGCGACAGATACATCGCCACCTGGCGCGGACGGGCGACGCGGCGCGCGCGCTGGGGCGAATGGAAGTCCTTCACGTCCAGCTTGTAGAACTCCGCGGTTTTTTTCTGGATGTCCTCGATGGAGGTCTTGGCGCCCGGCCCGGCGCGCAAGCCGACGGCTTCCTCCGCCACGTCCAGGGTGATCGGCTTCTTGGTCAGGTCGGCATAGGTGGCCAGCTTGGTGAAGACGCCGATCAATTCGCGTGGGCTTGCATCGTCCAGATCGGCGATGCGCTCCAGCACCCGTTCCGGCAGGATCACATCGGGCTTGTGACGGGTGAATTCGGCGGCGCGGAATTTGAGGATCGCCAACCGCGTGTCGCGATCGGGTTTGTCCAGGCCCACGCAAAGCCCGCCTGCCAGGCGCGATTTCACATCCGCGCCCAGGCCTTCCAGCGCCTGGGGCGCGCGGTCGGCGGCGATCACCACCCGGCGGCGCAGATCGGCAAAGGCGTTGACCGTGTAAAGAAACTCCGACGCCGTGGCGGCGGAGCGGCAGATATGCTGCAGATCGTCAATGATCAGCACTTCGGCGGTGCGCAGCTCTTCCTTGAAGGCCAGTGTGTCCTTGCGATAGAGCGCGCCCAGGAAATGGCGCATAAAGTCCTCGGCGCGCAGGAACAAAGTGCGCTTGCCGCGCTTGCGGAATTCCAGCGCGGCGGCGTTCAGCAGATGCGTCTTGCCGAAGCCAAAACCGCCATGGATGTACAGCAGCGGAATTTCGGCCTGCTGGCCATCGGCAAAGCTCTTGGCGGCGCTGTGACCGAACTGGTTTGCCGCGCCCGGAATGAAGCTCTCGAAGGTCTGCTGGGGATGCAGCATCCGGTTCCACAGACCCTTGTCTTCGTCCGCGACGCGGCTTTCGCTGCGCGGCGAGATGTAGGACACGCTGGCGGGCTGGGTTTCCTGATGTTGGGCCTCGCGCGGAATGGCGCCGCCGATGCTGGGAGCCGGTGTCGCGCTGATCACGATCGCCAGCGATGCCGGCTTGAAGCCTTCGGCCAGGAAAGCCTTTTCGATACGGCCGACATAATGATTGGCCACCCAATTGCGCACAAAAGGTTTGGCGGCGCCGATCTTGAGTTCGTCGGCATCGAAGGATTCCAGGTTCAGCGGCCCGATCCAGGCGTCAAACACCGGATCGCCAAGCTCCCGGCGCATCCGCTCGCGCACCGCCGCCCACGCCGCGCGCCAATCGGGTATTGCTTTTCCTATCTGCACCATGTCGTAACCCGCTCGTTTGTTGTTTCTTTGGCCATCGGTCGAAACCCTTCCGGCCGCCGTCAGGTGTTCCTGCCCGGCTATTTCCCTCAGTCTTGTTTCCACGGCAGATGTGCCGCCTTCCATCCATTGGTGGCCCCGCGATGGCCTTGCGCATCGGCATCGCCTTCAAAGCCGCCCGCGACATTGAAGGCTTGCCGGAACCCCGCCTGCGTCAGGGCGATGGCCGCCGCGCGGCTGCGCGCGCCCGAGCGGCACAGCAGCATCACGGGCGCGTCTTTGTCGTTCAGAGCCTGGCTGGCTTGCGCGACAAAGTCCGGATTGCGCGCGCCGGTGGGAAAACTTTGCCATTCCACACAAAGCGCCTGGCGGCCGAGGGAGGAAAGATCGGGTACGCCGACGAAGTTCCATTCCGCCACGGTGCGCACATCCACCAGCTGGGCCCGTGCATCGGCGCTGAGGCGTTCCCAGGCTTGGGCGGCGCTGATATCGCCGGCATAAGGCAGAGAGGAGGAGAGGGCCATGCTTGCGCCTTGGAGACAAATCGGGTGTTGCCGGGGTCTTCGCCCAGCATAAAAACGTCATAATTGGAAGATTTCAGGGACTTATGGGCTTTCGGATGCGTCCAAAAGCCCAGCGAATACTACCGAATATTTTCGTTTTATTCGATCTAGTCTTCGGCATGTCCCGCGTCCACCCCATTGGTTGGTTAAGATACGCTCAAGCCGCGCGACCCCACAAGAGAATAAACTGCGAACAATCATCTGATTCGAAAAATTTTTCGCTTTTGTGAATTCCGCTAAATGGTTGTGCCGTATACGGAAAAAGCAAGTTTGTGACCAAGCTTTTTTGAATCAGTCACTTAGCTGTCAAATGCTCCGTGTTGCGATGCGAAATATGGCTTTTTCGAGAACTCTGCATACGGACAAATAAAAAGGCCCGGATTTTTGCTCCGGGCCCCATCTGGATTTGAAATCCGAAAGATTTCAGTAGCTTGTTATTTTGACAGTTTGGTGACCCGCTTGGTGAGGCGCGACACTTTCCGCGAACCGGTATTCTTGTGCAGAACGCCCTTGGAGACGCCGCGCATGATTTCCGGCTCAGCGGCCTTGAGCGCGGCCAGGGCCGCCTGCTTGTCGCCCGAGGCGATGGCTTCTTCCACCTTGCGGATAAAGCCGCGGACCCGCGTCTTGCGCGCCGTATTGATGGCGGTGCGCTTGGCGGCGGTGCGGACGCGCTTCTTGGCGGAGGCGATATTGGGCATGGGAAGTCCTTCGGCAGAAAAGAGGGGCGCGTATAGCCTCGGAAGTCTCCCGGGTCAACAAATACCCGGCTATTCGTCCCTAAAACCGGGCTTCCGCTTCTCGGCAAAGGCCGCCATGCCCTCTTTCTGGTCGGCCGTGGCGAACATGGCGTGGAACAGGCGGCGCTCGAAATGCAGCCCCTCGGCCAGGCTGGTTTCCAGAGCCCGGTTCACCGCTTCCTTAACCATCTGGGCGGCGGGCGAGGATTGGGCCGCGATCTTCTGGGCGGCCTTCAGAGCCTCGGCCATCAGCAGATCGCCGGGCACCACCCGGGCGGCCAAGCCGCAGCTTTCCGCTTCGGCCGCGTCCATGATGCGGCCCGTCAGGCAGAGATCCATCGCTTTGGACTTGCCCACAAGGCGGGTCAAACGCTGGCTGCCGCCCAACCCCGGCATGATCCCTAAGGTGATTTCCGGTTGGCCGAATTTGGCGGTGTCGGCGGCAATGACGAAATCGCAGACCAGCGCCAGCTCGCAGCCGCCGCCCAGGGCATGGCCGGCGACCGCCGCGATGACAGGCTTTTTGATGCGGGCGATACGGTCGAACTGATCGCCAAAGAGATTTTCCCGGTACATGTCGGAATAGCTTTTGGGCTGCATCTCCTTGATATCGGCCCCGGCGGCAAAGGCGCGCTCGGAGCCGGTCACGATCATGCAGCGGACTTCGCTGCCGCGATCCCAGGCCTCCAGTGCGTCGGCCAGTTCATTGAGCAGCGCGGTATTCAGCGCATTGAGCGCATCGGGGCGGTTCAAGATCGCAATGCCGACCGAACCATTCACTTCCGTTTTGATGTTCATAGCTGCCTCAGCTTTGGCATTTGGGACAATAAAAAGTGGAACGGCCCGCCTGCACAATGCGCTTGACGATGCCTTTGCAACCCAGCTTACAGGGCTTGCCTTCGCGGCCATAGACCAGGAAATGATGCTGGAAATTGCCGGGATCGCCGGTGGCCTGGGCATGGTCGCGCAAGGTTGAGCCGCCCGCCGCGATGGCGTCCTTGAGTACTTTCTTGATCGCGGACACCAGCGGCGTCAGATGTTCTTTCTTGATGGCGCCCGCCAGCCGCTTGGGTGAAATGCGCGCGCGGAAAAGGGCCTCGCAGACATAGATATTGCCCAGCCCCGCGATCCGCCGCTGATCCAGCAGCGCCGATTTGATGGGCGTTTTCTTTCCGTCCAGCGCCTTGGCCAGATAGGCGGTGTTGAAGCCGGACGACAAGGGCTCGACGCCTATATCCTTAAAAAGTTTGTCCTCTTCCAGCCGGTTGGTATTCACCAGGGCCATCAACCCAAAACGGCGATGATCGTTGAAGATGATGCGCGCGGGTGCATCGGTCTCGAACACCACATGATCGTGCTTGTTTGGGGCGGTGGGCGCGGTGTCATAGACATAGTTGCCAAGTTTGCACCGCGCGTCTTTGGCAGGAGCGTCCGCGCAAGCGGGAGCGACCAAAGAAAAGACGCTGATGCGCCCCGACATGCCCAGATGGATCACCAGCGTCTCGCCGCTGTCCAAATCCGCCAGCAGATATTTGGCGCGGCGGCGTAACGCCTTCACCTTGCGGCCCTGGGTGCGGGCCACGAAATCCGCAGGAAAGGGAATGCGCAGGTCGCCCCGGCGCGTCTCCACATGGGTCAGGCGGAAGCCTTGCATAGCGGGCTCAAGCCCCAGGCGCACGGTCTCGACTTCGGGAAGTTCAGGCATAGGCCGGTCTTATAGAGTCGCGAGCAGTTTTTAAAATGCCCTAACGCTTCGCTGTTTGCGGGTAGGTGGTAGCCTCGCGCGGCGGGGACGGCTATGTTCCCGCCATGATTGAGAAAACCGCCAGTTTCGGTTTCCGCGACGTGCCGGAAGGCCAGAAAGAAGACCTGGTCAAAGAGGTCTTCTCCTCGGTCGCGGCGCGCTACGACCTGATGAACGATCTGATGAGCGCAGGCGTCCACCGCATCTGGAAGGATGCCATGGTGGAGTGGCTGGGTCCCCAGCCGGGCTGGAAGAGTTTGGATGTGGCGGGCGGCACCGGCGATATCGCTTTTCGGATCGTGGAGATGGCACGCAGCCGCGGCGGAGACGCAGCCGTCACGGTCTGCGACATCAATGCCCAGATGCTGGGCGAGGGCGTACGCCGCGCCGAAGAAAAAAATGAGACCGCCATCGCATGGGTCTGCGGCAATGCCGAAAGCCTGCCGTTTCCCGATGCCAGTTTCGACGCCTATACCATTGCTTTCGGTATCCGCAATGTCACTCATATCGAACAGGCGCTGAAGGAAGCGCGGCGGGTCTTGAAGCCGGGCGGACGTTTTCTCTGCCTGGAATTTTCCAAGGTCGAGGTGCCGGGACTGGATACCTTATACGACGCCTATTCCTTCAAGCTGTTGCCCAAGATCGGCGGATGGGTGGCGCAGGACGAAGAGTCTTACCGTTACTTGGCCGAAAGCATCCGCCGTTTTCCGCCCCAGGCCAAATTCGCCCAGATGATCGGCGAAGCGGGGCTGGAACAGGTGAAGGTGAGAAATCTTTCCGGCGGCATCGCCGCCATGCATTCGGCCTGGCGCCTGTAATGAGCGCCATGTCCAGTTCCTTGCGGCTTTTGCATGCGGCCTGGTTGCTGGCCGGGCCGGCGCGCGCCTTTCGCCGGCGTCGGCCCGATGCGGGGGCACAGCTCAGCACGGCGCTGGAGCGATTGGGGCCTGCCTATATCAAACTGGGCCAGATGCTGGCGACCCGGCCCGATATCGTTGGCGCCGAGATGGCGGCGGCGCTGGAGCATTTGCAGGACCGCTTGCCGCCTTTTTCGCAAACCCAAGCCCGCGCCGAAATCAGCCGCGCGTTCGGCAAGCCGGTGGAAAGTCTGTTCGCGAATTTTGAGCCCGCGCTGGCCGCAGCCTCCATCGCCCAGGTCCATGCCGCCCAGACCAGCGACACCCCGCCGGTCAAGGTGGCGGTCAAGATTTTGCGCCCCCGCGTCCGCGAACAATTCGCCCGCGATTTGGAAGCCCTGGCTTTTTTCGCCCGCATCGCCGAGCGTCTCTGCGCCGAGGCGCGGCGGCTGCGCTTCACGGCGGTGGTGGCGACATTGGCGGAGTCGGTGGCGCTGGAGCTGGATCTGCGCATGGAAGCGGCGGCGGCCTCCGAATTGTATGAGCGCACCCGCGGCGAAGCGGAATTCCGTGTTCCGCATGTGGACTGGACCCGCACCTCGGCCACGGTCTTGACCAGCGAATGGATAGACGGGGTGTCGGTGCGCGATACCGCGGCCATCGCCGCCGCGGGCCGCGATCCCAAACAGGTGGCGGTTCTGGTGATGCGCAGTTTTCTGACCCAGGCGCTGCGCGACGGTTTTTTCCATGCCGACATGCATCCCGGTAATCTGTTCATCGACGCGCAGGGGCGCTTGGTGGCGGTGGATTTTGGCATCATGGGGCGGCTGGATGCGGGCATGCGCCGCTTCATGGCCGGTACCCTGGCCGGGTTTCTGCAGCGCGACTATCGCAGGATCGCGGAACTGCATTACGAATTTTCCTTCGTGCCGCAACAGCATGGCATCGAAACCTTTGCCCAGGCCTTGCGCGCTATCGGCGAGCCGATTTTCGGACGCAGCGCGCGGGATGTCTCTATCGCCCGCCTGCTGGGGCAGTTGTTCGAAACCACGCGCCGCTTCGATATGCAGGCCCAGCCGCAGCTTGTTCTTCTGCAAAAGACCATGGTGGTGGTGGAAGGGGTTTGCCGGGGGCTCGATCCCGATTTCGACATCTGGCAGGCGGCGCGCCCGGTGGTGGAGAAATGGGTGAGCGAGAGTATCGGCCCCGAGGCCGCTCTCACCCGCGCCAGTGAAACCTTCGGCGCGCTGGGCAAGCTGGCCCAGGATCTGCCGCAACTGGTCAAGAATGCCGAAGGCCTGTCTCAGATGGTGGCGGAAGGCGGCATGCGGCTGCACCCCGACACCGCGCGCGCCATCGCCGAGGAACAGGAACGGCGCTCCCGGCCGACACGTGTGGCTTTGATTGCCGTTTTAGGCGTGATCGCTCTGGTGCTGGTCTTGGTGCTGTGGCGTTTTGTTTGAAAGCAACGCGAAACGCGCCGTGAGCGATACCGCCGCTACCAACAGGCCAAAGGCCAATCCCAGCCAGATGCCGAAGCCCCGCATGTGGAACCCGTAAGCCAGCACCAGTCCCATCGGCGCGCCGGCCAGCCAATAGGACGCGCCTGCCAGCCACATCGGGCCATGCGCGTCTTTCAAGCCGCGCAAGCTCATGGAGGCAGTGACCTGGATGCCATCGACCAGCTGAAACGCGGCGGCGACATGCAAAAAGCTCACCGCCAGCAGCAGCACATCGGCATTGGAAGGGATATCGGGCAGCCATAGCGTGGCGATCGGCCGGGGCCAGAGCAGCAACACCAGCGCGGTGATGCACATGAAGGCCGCACCCATGCCGATGGCGGTGAAGCCGGCCCGCCGCGCCGCCCGTTGATCGCCCGCGCCTGCCGCAAGTCCCACCCGCACCGTCGCCGCCAAGCCGATGCCCAGCGGAATCATGAAGGTGAGGGAAGGAATGGTGATGGCGATCTGATGCGCCGCCAGCGATGCCAGTCCGAATGTGCCCATCACCAGGGCGGCGCCATTGAACAGCGCCACCTCGAACACCATGGTGATGCCGATGGGCAGCCCTAGGCGGAACAGTTCGGCGAAACTTTTCCATTTGGGATGCGCGAAGCGATGCAGGATGCGGTAGCGCTTAAGCGCGGGCAGGGACAAACAGATCGCCAGCATCGCGGCAAAGCTGAAAATGTTGGAGCTGGCGCTAGCCAGTCCCGCCCCGAACAGGCCCAGGCGCGGAAAGCCGAAATGGCCGAAGATCAGGGCATAGTCGAAAGCCGCATTCCACAAAATGGCCAGCGCCATCACCACCAGCGGCGGGGTGGCGCGCGACAAGGCCGTGGAAAAGCTGCGCAGCACCTGGAAGGCCAGGGCGAAGGGCAGGCCCCAGGCCAGGCCGGCCATGAATTGCGCGGCACCTGCCGCCAGGTCCGGCTGTTGACCGAAGGCGAGCAGGATGGGGCGGGTGAAGATCAACACCGCCAGCAGCGGCAACGACACCAACCCCACCGACCATAGTCCCATGCGCACGGCGATCCGGACCTCATGCCGGTCGCGCGCTTTCACGCTGTCGCTGTGGCGGCCCTGGACATGGGCGATCACCGGCGACACCGCCATGGGCATGCCGCTGCCCAACAGCCAGATCAGGAAATAGACGGTGTTGCCCAGCGCGCCGGCGGCCAGCGCTTCCTTGCTGTAATGGCCCAGCATCACCGTGTCGGTGGCCAGGATGATCATCTGCGCCAGTTGGGTGGCCGCCAGCGGCACCGCCAGCCGCAGCAGCTCGCGCCCCTCAAGCAACCAGGCATGATGGCGGCCTGCGGGGATCAGCGGTCCGGGATTTGAAGTCGCGTCCGTCATGGTGCGGGTGCTTAGCATGGGCGCGCGACGGATGCGCCTGCTTGCGCTATAAATAGCCATGCAGCCCTGGAACATCGCCCATCGCGGCGGCGCGGCCCTGATGCCGGAAAACACGCTGGCCGCCTTTTCGGCTGCAAAAGCGCGCGGCTGCGATGGGGCGGAGCTGGATGTGCAATTGACCCGCGACGGCGTGGTGGTGGTGCATCACGATTTCCGGTTGAAGGCGGGCTTGGCACGTAAGGACGGTGTTTGGCTGACCGGGCCGGGACCGCGCATCAAGGATCTGACGCTGGAGGAACTGCGCCGGTTCGATGTGGGAACGGCGCAGCCAGGCGGCGACTATGCGCGCACCCATCCACTGCTGACGCCGGTGGATGCGCCCATTCCCACATTGGAAGAGGTTGCGGCGCTGAGCGAGTCCTTTCTGCTTTTTGTCGAACTGAAATGCGATGGCGGTGACGACAGCGCCGATCCGGTGGCGCTGGCGGATGCTGCTTTCAAGGTGACCGGCGACCGGGCCATCTATATCGGTTTCGATTGGCGGGCGCTGGCGCGGGTTCAAGCGCTTGGCGGTACCTGCTGGTTCACCACCGACACATTGCAAGGCGGCGCCGGGCCGGTGATTGACGCCATCGCGCGGGCCGGCGCGCAGGGCTGGTTTGCCAATTTTCCCGACGCCACGCCCGACAATGTTGCTTATGCGCGCGCCTGCGGCCTGAAAGTCGGCGCCTGGACAGTGAACGATCCCGCCACTGTGCGGCGGCTGATGGGCTTGGACGCGATCTGCACCGATAGGCCTGACCTGTTGAAGGATCTGTCCTGAAGGGTCGGGGAACTTTCCCCTGACGCGGCGACAGATAGCGTTCAATCATACGCGGCGAAGTCGTATTTGAGCTTCACACCAAGGCGTTTTTCGGCAGCCGCAACAAAAAATCTGTCGCGGGCGCTGCGCGCTCCAACGATATTCAGGATTTCGAACCTGGGAGTGGTCAGCGGCGTTTCCAGGGCGGCGGCGCAGGCATTTGTAACGTCTTCCAGGGCGACCCACCCGCCACGGCAATATTCCTCGTCCCTGAGAGACACAGAGCGCTGTAGATTGGATTCTTCTTCACCCAGGACAATGTGGCCGAACCGAAGGCAGAGGGTTGGCAGGCCGTGCGCGTGGAAGTCACGGGCAATCATCTCCTGAAGCGCCTTGGTCAGGTCGTAGACATGGTCATCGCCTCCCGATGTCCTGAGTAACAAGCCGTTGTCCAACGCGCTGGGGGCGATATGGACAGGCGCCGAACTGGCGACGACCGTATTTCTGAAGCAAGCCTTGCGCGCAGCCAACAAGAAGCCGAACGCGCCCAGCACGTTTACGGACACAATCTCCTCTGGAACGGATGCGCCAGCCAAGGCGGCCAGATGGATGCCGCTGTCGCAAGTTTCGGCTGCTGCGGCTATGCGCTGGAAGTCTCTTACATCACCTTCAACAAACTGGACGCCGGCCGGCAGTCTTTCTTTTTTGAGATCATAGACCACGGCGAGATGACCTGACGAAACCAGCCGCTTCGAGAGCGCGGTTCCAACGTCGCCCGCGCCGCCGGTGATGAGAATTTTCATTCCGTTACCCTAGAGCGAATTATTTTCTGACTGAATCAAACCCAGCTTGTCATCCCGGCCAAGCGATGCGTCAGCATCGCGCCGAGCCGGGATCCATCTTACAGACGGCACGATGGATCCCGGATAGCCGCTACGCGGCTTCCGGGATGACAAGTTCGGGTAAATTTTATCACAACAGGCTCCAGGCATATTTGGAAGGAGTGGAGTCAGATTGGATTTCTGAGCCTCATTTTCACCACCCGCCGCTCGCCCAGCGGCGCTATTCGCTCGAAATGGTCCCTCGCTAGCGTCAGCGTAGTGCGAGACCATTTCGTCTGTCATTTTGCTCCGCAAAATGACAGACCGCTCATAACCCCTCAAACAGCGCCGTCGAAAGATAGCGTTCCGCGAAAGACGGAATGATCGTCACGATGGTCTTGCCGGCATTTTCGGGACGTGCCCCCACTTCCAGGGCCGCCGCGATCGCCGCGCCGGAGGAAATGCCCACCGGAATGCCTTCCTCCCGCGCCGCGCGGCGCGCGGTTTCCAGCGCGGTTTCATTGGAGATGGTGATCACTTCGTCGATCACTTTGCGGTCCAGGATGGCGGGCACAAAGCCCGCGCCGATGCCCTGAATTTTGTGCGGACCGGGCGCGCCGCCCGACAGGACCGGCGAATCCTCCGGCTCCAACGCGATGATTTTCACGGAAGGCTTTCTTTGCTTCAGCACCTGGCCCACCCCTGTGATGGTGCCGCCGGTGCCCACGCCCGAGATCACGATATCCACTTTGCCCTCGGTGTCGTTCCAGATTTCCTCCGCCGTGGTCTTGCGGTGGATTTCGGGATTGGCGGGGTTTTCAAACTGCTGGGGAATGACCGCGCCGGGATTTTCCGCCACCAATTCGTGCGCGCGGGCGATGGCGCCCTTCATGCCCTTGGCGGCTTCGGTCAGTTCGATCTGCGCCCCCAGGATCATCAGCATCTTGCGCCGTTCCAGCGACATGGATTCGGGCATCACCAGGATCAGTCTGTAACCCTTGGCGGCGGCGACAAAGGCCAGCGCGATGCCGGTGTTGCCGGAGGTCGGCTCGATCAGCACCGTCTTAGCAGGCGAAATGATGCCCTGCTGCTCCATCGCCTCAATCATGTTGACGCCGATGCGGTCCTTGACCGAGGCAATAGGATTGAAGAATTCCAGCTTCAGCAGGATATCGGCCTTGGCCCCGGCCTCCTTGGGCATGCGGTGCAGGCGCACCAAGGGCGTGTCGCCGATCGTCTGAGTGATGGAGTCGTAAATGCGGCCCCGTCCGGGCTTGCCTTGTTCCATGACAATCTGCTCCTTGATAGGCCGTCGGGCCGTTAAATCGTGAAGTCGGCGCTATTCTCTATCCCGGCCTCGACACCGGCATGACGGGCGCGCTGACAAAGATCTTCGATCGATACCGAATCCAGCCGGGTCATCAATTCTTCCTGCAGGGTGGCGACAAAAGGCGCCACGATGCGCTGGCCCAGGGCCGAATGCGGCGTCTGTTTTTCCTCGTCATCCTCGATGCTTTCGGCCACCCGCACCACATCGCCCACCGAAATGCGGCGGCGCTCGCGTGCCAGCCGGTAACCGCCGCGCGGCCCCCGCACGCCTTTCAGGATGCCGGCGCGCACCAGTTGCTGCATCACCTGTTCCAGATAACGCTGCGGCACGCCCTGGCGGGCGGTGATTTCCTTGGCTTGGACCGGTTCGGGCCGCGCATTGAAGGCGATGTCAATCACCGCTTCCAGCGCCAGCAGGGTCTTGCGCGACAGTTTCAGCATCAGGCTTTGACTTTCATCCCGGTGGAGCCGAAGCCGCCCGCCCCCCGCTCGCTGTCGCTCAGGACATCCACCTCGACCAGTTCCGCTTGTTCATGGCGCGCAATTACTATCTGGGCGATCTTCATGCCGCGCGTGATTTTGAACACCGCATCGCTGTGGTTGATCAAAATGGCCTTGATCTCACCGCGATAGTCGCTGTCGATGGTGCCGGGGGCATTCAGGCAGGTGATGCCATGATTCAGCGCCAGGCCGGAGCGCGGCCGCACCTGCGCTTCCACCCCCAGCGGCAATTCGATGGCAATGCCGGTGGCCACCGCCAGACGCGCGCCGGGCGCAAGGTCAATGTCCTGGTCGATGGCCGCCAGCAGATCCAGCCCCGCCGAACCGGGCGTAGCGTAATGGGGCAGGGGCAGATCGGCCCCATGCGGCAGTTTCTTGATCGTGACTTTCATGCCGCCCCTAGTGTCTGCGCGATGCGTGCCGCCAACCGCGTCCCCACTTCGCTTTTTGTCATTTCCGGCCAGTCTTCGCTGCCCGTTTCACTGATCAGATGAACACGGTTCCTGTCGCCGCCCATCACGTCTCCTGAAACGTCGTTGGCGACGATCCAGTCGGCGCCTTTGCGTGCGCGCTTGGCAACCGCATTTTGCACCACATCGTCGGTTTCGGCGGCAAAGCCGATCACCAGGCGTGGACGATGCGCGCTTTGGGCGATGGTGGCCAATATGTCGGGATTTTCTACCAGTTTGATCAGGGGCACGACGCGGTCAGTGGATTTCTTGATCTTGGCGTTGGCGGCGATATCGGGCCGCCAATCGGCCACGGCGGCGGCCATCACCAGCACATCGGCAGGCAGGGCGGCTTCGCAAGCCGCCAGCATCTCGCGCGCCGTGGTGACGCGCTGCAGCTTGACGCCATCGGGCGCAGGAAGCGAAACCGGGCCCGAGATCAAGGTGGTCTGCGCGCCCGCGCGCATCAGAGCCTCGGCGATGGCATAGCCTTGCTTGCCGCTGGAATGATTGGCCAGAAAGCGCACAGGGTCCACCGGCTCGCGGGTGGGGCCTGCCGTGACCAGGGCTTTCACACCTGCCAATGGGCCGCGAACCGAGAGCGCCTGTTCAATCGCCGCCACGATCTCCAAGGGTTCGGCCATGCGACCCGGACCGAATTCGCCGCAGGCCATTTCGCCGTCATTGGGGCCGACAAACAGCACGCCGTCCTTTTCCAAAAGGGCGCGGTTGCGTTTGACGGGGGCGCTTTCCCACATCCGCACATTCATGGCCGGCGCCATCAGCACAGGCTTGTCGGTGGCGAGCAGCGTGGTCGAAGCCAGATCGTTGGCCAGTCCGTTCGCCATCTTGGCCATCAGATCGGCGGTGGCAGGCGCCACCACCACCAGATCGGCGCTGCGCGAAAGCTGGATATGGCCCATTTCGGCTTCATCGGTCAGGCTGAAGAGATCGCTGAAGATTTTTTCCCCAGTCAGGGCGGATACGGACAAGGGCGTGACGAACTCTGCGCCCGCCTTGGTCAGGATGGCGCGGGTTTTGACGCCGCGTTCGGCCAAACGCCGGATCAGCTCGAGGCTTTTGTAAGCCGCGATGCCGCCGCCGATGATCAGAAGGATGCTTTTGCCGCGCACCAGAAATCCACGCTTGTTGGCCGGGGTATATAGCAAATCACGGTGCCGCAGTGTAGTTCTGCCATAAGCGGCTGAAAATGCGAAGTAAATATCGAGTTAAGCCCCCATTCATTTTGCTCTGTCATGCTTTTGGCATGAGGATGACAACCGGCGACCTCTATAGACTGGCGGGCGATCTGGCCGCTGAACACGGCGCGGCGGCGTCCGATTATGCCAGCCGCGCGGTGATGACCCTGGAAGCGGAAGGCTCCCACGAACGGGCGAAATTCTGGTTTTTGATGCTGGTGCTGTTGGGCGACATCCATTCCGGCCGCGTCAATCCCGACGCCCATATTACTATTCATTAGTTACCCCTCCGGCTTTCGCAGCTTTGCTTGGCGCTCCGGCTGATGCCGTCGCGCCTGTGCGCGTCCATACGCTGCCGCTATGGACCAGCCACCTCCCCCTTGGGCGTGCTTACGCACGCATAGGGGAGGCGGGGTGGAGCTTGTGCCAAAGTTCCAGGAAATGCGTTAGCATCCTCGCGCAGCCGCGAAGGACTCTCATGCCTCTCGATCCGTTGGTGAAAGCCTTTCTCGACAGGGCGGCCCAAATCCCGCGCCCCAAGCCCTGGGAGGTGGTGCCCGCTTTGGCGCGCCAATCCTTCACCGGCATGATGCAATTGACCGGCGCCAAGGATGTCCCTGTCGGCAAGGTGGAGAATTTCACCATCCCAGGCCCAGCCGGAGAAATTCGCGCGCGCGCCTATGCGCCCGTTGCCGCGGCAGGGCCCTTGCCGGCCCTGATTTATTTTCATGGCGGCGGTTTTGTCGTCGGCAGTTTGGAAAGCCACGATGGCTTATGCCGCCTTTTCACTGCGGAGGGCGGCTTCAAAGTGATCTCGGTGGATTATCACCTGGCGCCGGAACACCGCTATCCGGCGGCGGTGGACGATGCCTGGGCTGCGATCCAGTGGATCGAAGAGAACGCCGCCGCGCTGGGCGTGGATGCCGGACGCATCGCGGTGGGCGGCGACAGCGCGGGCGGGATGCTCGCCGCCATCGTCACCCAATTGGCGCGGGAAAAAGGCGGATTGAAGATCGCGTACCAGATGCTGCTGTTTCCCAACACCCAGGTGGGCGGGGAGACGGTATCGCTGCAGCAATTTGCCGTGGGTCACTTTCTGGAACGCCGGGCCATCGAATATTTCCAATCGCTCTATCTGGAACCGGGCACGGACACCATGTCCCCTAAGGTTTCGCCCTTGCGCGCCAAGGATTTTTCCGGCTTGCCGCCTGCCTATGTGATGCTGGCTGGTTATGATCCTCTGCATGACGAGGGCCTTGCCTATGCCCAGAAGCTGCGCCTGGCGGGCGTGAAGGTCACGCTCGCCGACTATGCCGATATGGTGCATGGCTTCATCTATCTGCAGACTGTGCTGCCGCAGGCGCGCGATGCGGTGTCCCAGGCGGCGAAGGCCGTGCAGCAGGCCCTGGACGCCGCCTAGAGTCGGTTGTGATCAAATTTGCCCGAACTTGTCATCCCGGAAGCCGCAGTGGCGGCTATCCGGGATCCATCGTGCCGCCTGCAAGATGGATCCCGGCTCGCGCGATGCTGGCGCATCGCTTGGCCGGGATGACAAGCTGGGTTTGATTCAATCGGATAACAATTCACTCTAAGCGATTGCGGGCAGGACGGCGGTGGGATCTAGCGTCTGTTTGATGCCGCGCAGAATTTCTTGATCCAGCTTTTCGTCTCCCGCGCGCAAGGCAGCGGCCACCGCCAAGGCCGCGCGCCGGATGCTGTCGGCCTGTGCCACGCCATCGTCCAGAATGCGCGGATAAAGCCAGGTAAAGGTGAGGACGGCGCCGTCGCTGCGGGCCGGGCCGACATGGCAAAAGACCAGGCCATGCGCGCCGGGGCGCGGTGCATGCTGACGCATCGCCTGTTTCAGCGCGCCGCGCATCGTGACATAGACAGACGGCAATTTCGCCCAGCTCACGAACAGTTCCAAGCTGTCCATGCCGGCGCCGCGGTCCAGAAAGGTGTCGCGGCGATAGCCCGTCCCGAAACGCCGTTCCGGCCATGTTGCGTCCGGGCCCAAGGG
Source organism: Rhizomicrobium sp. (assembly GCA_035275465.1). GTDB lineage: Bacteria > Pseudomonadota > Alphaproteobacteria > Micropepsales > Micropepsaceae > Rhizomicrobium. The sequence continues at coordinate 93,712 of DATEMS010000055.1, forward strand.
CAGCGCGCCCAGCCGTTTGGCCAGGCGATGAAAGCCTTTATGGGCCATGCTTATTTCCTCTGCGCTGCCGGCAAAACCGATCAGAAGCCGCGCGGCATGGCTCTCAAAGCGGCGGACGCTGAGATAGATATCGAACAGGTGGTCGCGAAAATTCCATTCGCGCCCGGCGCGCTCCAAGGCGCGAAGGAAGCGGGTTTGACCGTCGTCGCAAAGCCGCAGCATGGCATGGGGCTCCCCGGTGCGCTGGAATTCGCGCATCGCCGCCAAGCCGCTGGCGAAATCGGGAAACAGATAGGCGTGATACGATTCTTGTACGGGCAGGGCGCGGACCCGCAGGGTTGCGCCGGTGATCACGCCCAAGCTCCCTTTCGACCCCGGCATGATGTGTTTTAAGTCCGGCAATCCGCCGGACGTCACCAAGCCGCGCGGTGTCGCCACCCGCACCTCCAACAGCCAGTCGCCGACCGCGCCATAGCGGGCGGCTTCCTGACCGGCGCCGGGCTGCACGATCCAACCGCCCAGACTGGAAAATTCGAAATCATCAGGGCGGTGGCCCAGCATCATGCCGCGCGCCGCCAATTGCCGTTCCAGGTCCGGTCCCAGGATTCCGGCCTCGGCTTCCGCCGTTCCCGACACAAGATCCACAGACGTGACGCGGTTGAGGTCGGACAAATCCAGCGCCGCCACGGCGCAATGCTTCCCGCGGGCGAACGCGATTGTTCCGGTGCCGCCGCCGAAAGGCACTAGGCCGATGTCCAATTCGGCGCACAGCATCAAAGCCGCCAAACAGTCCGTCTCATTGCGCGGATACAGAACCACATCCGGCGCGGCCGAAAGATCGCCCGCGCGCAAACGCAGCAGGTCTGTCAGCCCGCGGCCCGCGGCATGGCGGGCGCGCTCGAAATCATCTTGCTGCACCCCAAAGCCGCCCAAGAGGGTGGTAAGCTTTTGCCGCGCCCTGGCCGGCAGACGCGATGGGGCAAGCATGACGCTGGAAAAGTCGCGCGGCGGGGTGGCCAACAAGGCAGGCATGGCAAAAGCCTGGGTTAACCAACGCCAGGCCGGTTCATTGACCGCCAAAGGATCGTCGTAGCCCGGGTTGCCCCAGCCATTCCACCGCGTCTGTCTGCGCTCCATGGCGGCAGATTAACGAAAACACATGTCAGACGCGCAGATTGATGGCGGTAGGGTAAATTTCGAAGCTGGCGGGCAGAACACCGGCGATTTCACCGTCCGTCTCCACATCCACGGCGCGCTTGGTGTCCAGGGTCGGCGCCGCCGTCAAGCGCGCCGACCGCAGTTTGCGGGCCTTTTGCGTTTGGTTAAGGCCGTCCAGCACGCAAAGCTCCAGCAGCCCATCGCCAGGTAACACGCGGACGCTGGCGATGCCGGCGATTTCGTCATAGCCCTCGGCCATCAGCCGCACCCGGGTCTCTCGCCAGCGGAGCTGTGCCAGCAATCCATGCAGGCGGCGGGCAAAACCGGGTCCCAACAGCCGGGCGATGCGCGCGCGGCCCAGGCCGCGCGCCATGCTGGCGCTGAGCCCGAAGCTGGCGGCGCCCAGGAAATAGCGGGTCACCGGCTCGCCGCCGGCGCTGAGGCAGGCGACGCGGCCCACCGCATGTTTGTGGATGCGGGCATGGCCCAGATGCGCCACCCCGGCGCGCCATCCGGCGGGAATGCCGAAGCGGTGGCACAACAGGCTTTCATCGCCGTCATGCACGAAATTGAACACCGCGTCGGGCATGACGGGAAATCCGCGGTCGTAAAATCCATTCAAGGCTTCATTGATGGTGCCGTCGCCGCCCACCGCGATGATTTCCATATGGCCGTCGCGCAAGGCGTCGCGCACCAATTGCGCGGCCTGCCCGGGCACGGTGGTGGCGAAGAAAGACATGAGGGGAAAGATTTTTTCCAACGCCTCCTCGATCTCCTGCCGGTTGCGCCCGGTCTTGCCATTGGCGGAGTTGGGATTGAACACAACGAACGCCGTCATGAACACACCCGGTAGAGACCATCGAGGGTGGCGATTTCGCGGTTCTTTTTTTCGTCGTCCCAGCCGAGCTGTGCCGCCATCCGGTCGGCGACAATTTGCAAGACGGCGCCGTCCGGTTTGCCGAATTGGCCGATGGCCGTGCGCCGCATCACCGCATCTTCCAACGTCAGGGCCATTTCTTCCCGCACGGCAAAGCCGATCTGTGCCGCAGTGTCGCCGCTGGGGGACAGCGGAGCAAGATCGGCAGCCCGCGCGTCTTGCAGCGCGATGGGGAGCCGCGCCCCCAGCATATGCGCCAGATTGTCCAGTGTGGAAATTCCCGGCCAGCTTTTCCGATAGTCCCGCAGCATGTCTTCGAAGCGATGGAAACGCGCGCCGGGAAGCGGCGTGGCGGCGGTGATGCAGGGCCCGGCTTTGCGGCCGAGTTTGCCAACCAGAGTGTCGGTGATGGTTTGGGCCAAGGCGCGCGAGGTGGTCCATTTGCCGCCCAGCGCGGAAAAAAGCCCGTCCAGCGCGCCTTCCTTGCCGTGATCCACCAGCTCGGAACGGCGGCTGACATTGTAGCTGTCCTTGGAACCGTCTTTGACCAGTGGCCGCAAGCCGGCATAGAAAAATTCGATCCGATCGCGGCTCAGACCGGCGCGCGGCAGATATTTCCGGAATGTGGCCAGAAAGCCTTGGATATCGCTTTCGCTTACCGCCACGCGGGCGGGATCGCCGGTGAATTCCGTATCGGTGGTGGCCAGCAAGGTATGGCCGCGCCAGGGCAGGGCAAAGAGATGGCCGCTGCCCGCTTCGATGGCCAAAGCCGCCTTGCTGATCTGCGGCACCAGAAGGTGAATGCCCTTGGAGCGGATCAAGGTGTGCGCGGCGGCTTGACCCGTCGCCTGTTCCAGAAAAATATCCGCCCAAGGCCCCGCCGCCACCAGCACGGTGCGGGCGCGGATGTCGAACCGCGCGCCGGTCATCACGTCGCGCACGGCGCAGCCTTCGACTTTTCCGTTCCGCAGCAGCAATTTTTCGGCCGCGACATAGTTTGCGATTGTCCCGCCATGGGCGTCGGCGTCGATCAGATTCTCCAGCGCGATCCGCTCTGGCATGTACATCTGGGCGTCGTGATATTCGAAGGCGCCTTCCAAGCCGTCACCCGTCAGAACAGGCTCGCGCGTGGATGTTTCCTTTGCGCTCAGCCAGCGATGGGCGGGCAGGCGCCCATGGCCGCGCCCCATAAGGTCATACAGTGTCAATCCCGCCGCCAGCTTTGCGCGGCCGCCCAGGCCCGCGCGGTAAAGCGGCAAAAGAAAGGACAGTGGGCGCACCAGATGTGGCGCGATCCGCAGCAGCGTTTGGCGCTCACGCAAAGACTCGCGCACCAACGAAAATTCGAAGTTGCGCAAGTACCGCAGACCTCCATGCGCCAGCTTGGAATTGTGGGCGCTGGTGGCACAGGCGAAGTCGCGACTTTCCACCAGCGCGACAGACAGACCGCGCAGGGCCGCATCGCGCGCGGTGAAGCAACCGGTGGCGCCGCCGCCGACGATCAGGACATCGAATGTTTCATTGGAAAGACGGGAAAGTGCGCGCTGCATGCGCGCCAAAGGCTACATCTCAAACCGCAAGATGCCTACTTGATCTTGCCTTCCTTGAACTCGACATGCTTGCGCAGCACCGGATCGTACTTTTTGATCGAGAATTTCTCGGTCATGGTGCGGGTGTTTTTCTTGGTGACATAGAAAAAGCCGCTGCCACTTTCGCTGTTGAGGCGGATTTTCGCGGTGGTCGGCTTCGCCATGACAAACTCCAAAAAAGGCAGGTCGAGAGGGGCGGTAGATGGCTTACCCGCCCCAGTTCTGTCAAGGACTTACCCGGAAACACCAGGATTTCAGCGCTTTTTGCCCCGGAAACGATCCCCAGAAGGGCGTTTTTTGGGCTTGCCGGGCCGGGATTTTCCGCCAGGGGATAGCCCGGCGCCGGATCCGTCCGTCAGCGCGAATCTGAGGCCCCCCGTCAGCGGCGCGGCCTCCATCAATTTCACAGTCAGTAGATCGCCCATGCCATAGCTGAGCCTGGTGCGTTGGCCGATCAAGGCCTGGCGTTTTTCATCGTGATGGAAAAAATCCGAGCCCAGAGAGCGGATCGGGATCAAGCCTTCCGCCCCGGATTCCGCCAGCCGCACAAACAGGCCGAAGCGGGTGACGCCGGTGACGCGGGCATCGAAACTTTCGCCGATCCGGTCCTCCATAAAGGCGGCGACATAGCGGTCGGTGGAATCGCGTTCCGCCGCCATGGCCCGGCGCTCGGTCATGGTGATGTGCTCGGCGGTTGCGCCCAGGCTTGCCATTTCGCGGTCGGTCAATCCGCCTTCACCCAGCCCGAACGCGCGGATCAAAGCGCGGTGCACGATCAAATCGGCATAGCGGCGGATGGGCGAGGTGAAATGGGCATACTTGGCTAGATTCAATCCGAAATGCCCGATATTGGCGGGATCGTAAATCGCCTGGGCCTGGGAGCGCAGCACCACATCGTTCATCACCGCCTCATGCGGGCTGCCCTTGGCGCCTGCCAGAATGCGGTTGAACGTGCCGGGCTGGATCACTTGGCCCTTGGCGAAACTGATATTGAGGGTGCGCAGGAAATCGGAAAAGGCGAACAGTTTTTCCTTCGACGGCGTGTCGTGGACCCGGTAGATCAGCGGCGTCTTGGCTTTTTCCAGGGCTTCGGCGGCGGCGACATTGGCCAGCACCATGAATTCCTCGATCAGCTTCATGGATTCCAGCCGCTCGCGATAGGCGATGGAAGCCACCTTGCCGTCGGCGCCCAGCACCACCCGCCGTTCCGGCAAATCCAGATCCAAGGGATCGCGCTTGCCCCGCGCGACGGTGAGCGCCTTATAGGCCGTCCAGACATCGGCCAAGGTGCGCTTCACCGTGTCCGTCATGCCGGCATGCGGATTGCCGTCAAAGGCGGCCTGCGCCTGGGCATAGGTCAGCCGCGCCGCCGAGCGCATCACTGCCCGCAGGAAAGTGTGGCTTTTCTTGTGGCCATGGCGGTCAAACACCATGCGCGCCACCAGACAGGGACGGTCCACGCCTTCCTTCAGGGAACACAGATCGGCGGACAGTTCTTCCGGCAGCATCGGCACCACCCGGTCGGGGAAATAGGCGCTGTTGCCGCGTTTCAAGGCTTCCTTGTCCAGCGCCGATCCGGGCGTGACATAGTGGGACACATCGGCAATGGCGACCAGCGCGATATGACCGCCGGGGTTTGCGGCATCGTCATCGGGCCCCGCCCACACCGCATCGTCATGGTCGCGCGCGTCCGGCGGGTCGATGGTGACCAGGGGGATCGCGCGCAGGTCGGTTCTGCCGCGCGGATCGATCGGCTTGGCGGCCTTGGCTTCTTCGATCACCGATTTAGGAAATTCAGTGGGAATGCCATGGTCATGGATGGCGATCAGGCTGATGGTCTTGGGCGAATCCATGCTGCCGATGCGCTCGACCACTTTGACGCGGGAAAAGCCGGCGATGCGGCCTGGCCTAGGTTCGGCCGCCACCAATTCATTGTGCTTGGCGCCGCCCAGATCGGATTTGTCCAGGGCATATTCGGTGCGCTCGCGTCTGTTGATCGGCACCAGCCGCCAGCCGGTGGCGGGCGCATCGCGCAACACGCCGATCAGGCGGGTTGGGGTTTCGGTTTCCAGCTTGCGGATGGTGCGGGCTTCGTAGCTTTCACCATGCTTTTCGAAGCGCGCCAGCAGCCGGTCGCCCGGCCCTGGCGCCGCGCCATCTTTGGGCGGAATGAGATAGATAGTGGGCGGCGCTTCATTGCTGTCCCAGGCCAGCGGGCGGGCCAGCATCTCACCGTCCTCATCCAGGCCGGTGATTTCGATGATGCCGACTTCCGGCAGCGCACCGCGCGGAACCAAGCCTTTTTTCTGGCGGCCGGCGATGGCGCCCTCGGCCTCCAGCGCCTTGAGAATCCGCTTGAGATGGATGCGGTCTGAGCCTTTCAGGCCCAGCAGCTTGGCCATGTCGCGCTTGTTGGCGCCGGGATTCTTGGCCAGCAGCTCGAGCACGCGCGCCTTGTCCAGGGCGGGCGTGTGTTTGGGTCGTTTGTCTTTGTTCAATTGTCCTATTCGCCGGCCAGCTCTGGCACTTTGGGCTTTGGCTTACCGGGGGGCTTGCCCTGCGGTTTTGCCGTGGCCTTGGCCGCTGGCTTGGCGGCTTTCTTCTTGTTTGCGGTTGGTTTCTTGGCAGCGGTCTTCTTTTCCGCGCCGTTGGTTTTTTCGGCCTTTGCCTTGGGGGCTTTCGCCGCTTTGGCCGGTTTTTTCTTTTTGCCGCCCTTAGCAGCGCGCTCGGCGATCAAGGCCAGCGCCTGTTCCATGGTCACGGTGTCGGGCTCCATCCCCTCGTGAAGCGTGGCATTGGTTTGGCCATCGCTGACATAAGGACCGAACTTGCCTTTGAGCACCTTGATCGGCTTGCCGTCGGGCGCCGCGCCCAAATCTTTCAGTGTTTGCGCGCCGCGGCGTCCGGGACCACGGGCTTTCTTTTCGGCCAACAGGGTAACGGCACGGTTCAATCCGATCTCGAATACGTCTTCGGGCGAATCGAGCGACGCATAGATGCCGTCATGGGCCACATAAGGCCCAAAGCGTCCGAAATTGGCGCTGATCTTCTTGCCGTCTTCGGGATGCAGGCCCACTTCGCGCGGCAAAGACAGCAGCTTGACCGCCATTTCCAGATCCACATCGGCCTTGTCTGTGCCGCGCGGAATGCCGCTGCGTTTGGGCTTGTCGCCTTCGCCCAGCTGCACATAGGGGCCGAAGCGGCCGGTACGCAGGGTGATCATCTGATCGGTATCGGGGAAAAGCCCGATCTCCACCGGACCGGCATCGCCTTCGCCCGGCTTGGCGCCGATCTGGCGGGTGAATTTGCATTCCGGATAGTTGGAGCAGCCGACAAAGGCGCCGAAGCGGCCCAGCTTGAGGTTCAAGCGGCCGCCTTCGCAGGACGGGCATTTGCGCGGGTCCGCGCCGTCTTCGCCTTGGGGGAAGATGTGCGGCGACAGCACCGATTCCAGTTCGTCGATCACATGGGTGATGCGCAAGTCCTTGGTTTCGCCCACGGCGGCGGAGAATTCGGTCCAGAAATCGCGCAACAATTGTTTCCAGTCCAGCTTGCCGTCCGAGACTTCGTCCAGCTTCTCTTCCAGATCGGCGGTGAAGTCATAGGCGACATAGCGCTTGAAAAAGCTGTTGAGGAAGGTGGTGACCAGCCGTCCCTTGTCTTCGGGGATGAAGCGCTGGCGGTCCATCCGCACATAGGCGCGATCGCGCAGGGTGGAAATGATTGAGGCATAGGTGGACGGGCGGCCGATGCCCAACTCTTCCAGCTTCTTGACCAAGCTGGCTTCGGAATAACGCGGCGGCGGCTCGGTGAAATGCTGCGCCGGATTGATGCTTTCGATCTTAGTGGCATCGCCGGCTTTGACCTGGGGCAACCGGGAGCCATCTTCGTCCGTCTCGTCGTCCTGACCTTCCAGATAGAGGGTGAGAAAGCCGTCGAACAGCGTCACGGTGCCGGTGGCGCGCAGGGTGATCTTTTTGTCGGCCGAAACCACGTCCACCGTGGTGCGCTCCTGCTGCGCCGATTCCATCTGGCTGGCGACGGCGCGCTTCCAGATCAGCTCGTAGAGCTTGGCGGCATCCGCATCGACATAGCGCGCCACCTCTTCGGGGGTGCGCTCGAAGCTGGTGGGACGCACTGCTTCATGCGCTTCCTGCGCCGTGGTGTTGGCGTTGGCATAGACCCGGGCCGACGGCGGCACGTAGCGCGCGCCATACTTCTTGCCGATCAACGCGCGGGCTTCGGTGATCGCTTCCGGCACCATGGTGATGCCGTCGGTTCGCATATAGGTGATCAGGCCTGTGGTGTCGCCGTCTATGTCGGCGCCTTCATACAGTCCTTGCGCCACCTGCATGGTGCGCTTGGCGTTGAAGCCCAATTTGCGCGAGGCTTCTTGCTGCAGGGTCGAGGTCTTGAAGGGCGGCGAGGGATTGCGCTTGACCGGCGAGGCTTCGACACTGCCGACGCTGAAACGCTGCGCCTTGATCGCGGCGACCGCCCGGTCGGCATCGGCCTGGTTGGTCAGCGACAGCTTTTCGATCTTCTTGCCGTCAAGCTGGATCAGCCGGGCGGCAAAATTGCCGCTGGCCGCCGCCAGGTCGGTATCGATGCTCCAATATTCCTGCGCCCGGAAGGCTTCAATTTCCTGTTCGCGCTCCACCACCAGGCGCAGCGCCACGCTTTGCACCCGTCCGGCGGACCGCGCCCCGGGCAGCTTGCGCCATAGCACCGGCGACAAAGTGAAGCCGAACAGATAATCCAAGGCACGGCGCGCCAAATAGGCTTCGACCAGTTCCTTGTCGATCTTGCGGGGATGGGAGATCGCTTCCATCACCGCCGACTTGGTGATGGCGTTGAACGCCACCCGTTCAATCGGCAGATCCTTGAGCAGCTTTTTTTCCTTGAGGACTTCCAGGATATGCCAGCTGATGGCTTCGCCTTCCCGGTCCGGGTCGGTGGCCAGGATCAGCTTGTCGGCGTCCTTCACGGCCGCCGCGATGTCTTTGATTTTGGAGGCGGCCCGGGCGTCCACATCCCAGGTCATGGAGAAATCGTCGTCCGGCTTCACCGATCCGTCCTTGGACGGCAGGTCGCGGATATGCCCGAAGCTGGCCAGCACTTTATAATTGCTGCCCAGATATTTGTTGATGGCTTTGACCTTGCCGGGGGATTCGACGATCAGGACATTCATTTAGGAAATGGAACCTATTCGGGGGTGATGAGGGGGCTTATCTGGGGTCGCTTGGGCGTTTCGCAAGGTTGGGGGCCGCACCGGTCCGGCAAACGGGGCGGGACACTGGTCGAAGGGCAAGCTCCCTGTCAACGCAGGGCGGACGGGCTTGGTATAACCTTCGATTGAATATTCGCCGGTATTTGCCACTTTTAATAACCACAGGTTGTATAATTTCGGCTCTATTCCTATGGTTAAGCGCCTAATTCTTACGAAAAGATGAGTGGGCCGCGGCGCGAAACCGGGCTGTGGCCGGCCAAACAGCCATTATCATTTTGATTTTACAAGGAAATAAATCTTTATCGTCCAAAAGGCGTGGGGATTCCTGGAAAACCGGCTTGCGGGCATTTGGCTTCAGGACCAGCACACCCGGTTGCCGGGCTGACGAACACAGCGTCCCGCCAACTCCAATTCCAGGATCACGGTCAGGATGGCGGCGGCCGGCGCGCCGATCTGGCGGATCAAGACATCGATTTCGACGGGAGCAGGACCCAAAGCCTCTTCAACGGCGGCGCGGATCTTGTCGGCTTCGGCTTCCAGGGCGCCGGGGAGCGCGGTTTGGGTGGACGATTCAGGCTCGCAAAACCCAGTCCCCAACATGGGGGAAAGGACCGATAAAATATCCTCCGCGTTTTCGGTCAGGGTGGCGCCTTCGCGGATAAGCCGGTTGGCGCCGCGCGCCCTGGGGTCCAAGGGCGAACCCGGCACGGCGAACACTTCGCGGCCCTGGTCCAGCGCGCATTGCGCGGTGATCAGCGAGCCGGATTTTTCGGCCGCTTCCACCACCACCACGCCGCGTGAAAGTCCGGAGATGATGCGGTTGCGGCGGGGAAAATGGCGCGCCTGCGGCGCCTCGCCCAAGCGCATTTCCGAAACGATGACGCCTTGGTTTTTGATCGCGGCGTAGAGTTTTTCGTTTTCGGGCGGATAGACAATGTCCACCCCGCCCGCCACCACCGCCACCGTGCCCACCGCCAGGGCGCCTTCATGGGCGCTTGTGTCAATGCCGCGCGCCAGGCCCGACACCACCACCAGGCCTGCGAAACCCAAATCGCGCGACAGCGTGTCGGCGAATTTGCGCGCCAAAGCGGATGCATTGCGCGCGCCCACGATTGCGATCATTTCTTTTTGCAGCAGGTGGGGGTGCCCCAGCACGCTGATCGCCGGCGGCGGCGCTTCTAAAACGGCAAGGCCGCGCGGATAGGCTGCTTCGCAGGCGCAGATCAGTTGCCCGCCCAGTTTAGCGAGCGTTTCCAACTCGCGCGCGGCATCGCTTTCATCGGGAAGAACAAAATTCTTGCCGCCGCCGCGGGCCGCCAGGCGCGGCAATTCCTGCAACGCGGCGGATGCCGAGCCGAAACGCGCGATCAGATTGCGGAAGGTGACGGGGCCGACCTGTTCGGTGCGCGCCAGCCTCAGCCAGGCGCGGCGTTCGCTATCCTGCACGGTTTTTCGCCCCGATGCGGGGTTCCTCACCGCGCATCAATCGGCGGATATTGTCGCGGTGCATGACGTAAATCAGCACCGACAGCAGAAGCGCCAGCGCCGCGTAATCCTGGCGTTGAAACAGCAGGAAATAGCTCGAGGACAAAGCGATGGCGATCAAAGCCGACAAAGACGAGATGCGCCACATCCAAGCCGCGCCGATCCAGGTGGCCGCGACCAGCGCCCCCACCGGCCAATACAGCGCAAAACAGACACCCAGAAAGGTGGCGACGCCTTTTCCGCCTTTAAAGCGCAACCAGACGGGAAACAGATGTCCCAGCACCGCGCCCAGGGCCGCGAAGATTTCCGCCCCCGGCACCAGGAAATACCGCGCCAATAGGACGGCCGCCGCGCCCTTGGCGCCGTCGCACAAAAGCGTTGCAACGGCTGCCCATTTTTTCCCGGTGCGCAAAACATTGGTGGCGCCGATATTGCCGGAGCCGATCTTGCGCACATCGCCCGCGCCCGAGACCCAGGTAAAGAACAAACCAAAGGGAATCGTGCCCAGAAGATAGCCGAGCAAAAGCGCTTGCAAGAGGATCATGGCGGCGACGATGCCAGCATGGCGGATAGAAATCTACCGGGCGTCGTAGACGCGAACGCCGCCGACAAAGGTGGCGCGCGCCCGGCCCTGGAATTGACGCCCGTCAAAGGCGGTGTTGCGGGCGCGTGAATGCAGTTTTTCGGCGTCCACCACAAAGGGCTCGCCTTCGTCCAACAGAACCAGGTCGGCGGGCGCCCCCTTGGCCAACTTACCCGTCTCCAAGCCGAAGATGCGCGCGGGCGCCGAAGTCAGGCACGCCAACACAGACGACAGGCCGGCTTGGCCATTGTGCGCCAACGACAGCGCGGCGGGGAGCAGGGTCTCCAATCCTACCGTGCCTGCGGCGGCGGCGGCGAAGGGTTGACGCTTGGTGTCGGCGCCTTGCGGTTCGTGGCTGGAGACGATCACATCGATCACCCCGCCGGCCACGCCTTCCACCATGGCGGCGCGGTCTTCTTCGCTGCGCAGCGGCGGGCGCACCTTGCGGAAGGTGTAGTAGGCGCCGACATCCAACTCGTTCAAGGTCAAATGATGGGCGGCGACGCCGCAGGTCACCGGCAGTCCGCGCGCCTTGGCGGCGGCGATCACCTCCAAGCTGGCGCGGGTGGAGATCTGGCTGAAGTGCAGCCGCGCGCCGGTCAATTCGACCAGCCTTATGTCGCGTTCCACCATCATGGCCTCGGCGATGGCGGGCGCGGCGGGCAGGCCCAAGCGGGTGGCGAACTCACCTTCAGTGGCGCTGGCGCCCTTCACCAATTCGGGGTCCTCGGCATGGGAGATCACCAAGGCATCGAAGGTCGCGGCATAGGCCAGCGCCCGGCGCAGCACCCGCGCATTGGCCACCGAACGGTCGCCGTCGGTAAAGGCGATGGCGCCGGCTTCTTTCAAGAGGCCGATCTCGGTCATGGTCTCGCCGGCCAGGCCCTTGGTGAGGGCGGCACAGGGCAGCACGCGCACTTTGGCGGTGGCTTGGGCACGGCGCAGCAGGAAATCCACCAGCGACGGCTCGTCGATCACCGGATCGGTGTTGGGCATCACGATCATGGAGGTGACGCCGCCTGCGGCGGCCGCCGTGCTGGCGGATTCTAGACTCTCGCGATGTTCCGCGCCGGGCTCGCCGGTGAAGACGCGGCAGTCGATCAATCCCGGCGCCAGGATCAAGCCCCGGCAGTCGATCACTTCGGGATCGCCTGGTTCGGCGTCGTTGAACAGGCGCGGACCCACATCGGCGATGCGGCCATTCTCCACCAGCAAGCCGCCTTTGGCGTCCAAGCCGGAAGCCGGGTCGATCAGCCGGGCATTGCGGAAGGCGGTGCGCTTCATGCCAAGCCCCTCGCCAACGCATCCAGGATCGCCATCCGCAGGGCGACCCCCATCTCCACCTGTTCGGAAATCAAACTGACCTGAACATCGTCGGCGATGTCGCTGGCGATTTCCACGCCCCGGTTCATGGGACCGGGATGCATCACCAGCGCGCCCGGCTTGGCGTGCGAAAGCTTGGCGCGGTCCAGGCCATAGAAGCGGAAATATTCCCGCGCCGAGGGCACAAAGGCGCCCGTCATGCGCTCCAATTGAAGCCGCAGCATCATCACAATGTCGGCGCCCGCCAGGCCCTTGGCCATGTCGGTGTAAACCTCCACGCCAAAACGTTCGGCGTCGCAAGGCAGCAAGGTCCGCGGCGCCACCAGCCGCACCCGCGCCCCCATCATGGACAGCAGGCGCAAGTTGGAGCGCGCCACGCGGCTGTGCAGCACATCGCCGCAAATCGCCACCACCAGACCTTCGAACGAGCCGCGATGGCGGCGGATGGTCAGCGCATCCAGCAAGGCCTGGGTTGGATGCTCATGGGCGCCGTCGCCGGCATTGATCACGCTGCAATCCAGCTTGCGCGACAACAGTTCGGCGGCGCCGGCATCGGGATGGCGAACCACCAGAATATCGGGGCGCATGGCGTTGAGGGTGGATGCGGTGTCCAGCAGTGTCTCGCCCTTGGACACCGACGAGGTCTTGACCGACATGTTCATCACATCGGCGCCCAGTCTTTTGCCCGCCAGTTCGAAGGATGACTGGGTGCGGGTGCTGGATTCAAAGAACAGATTGATCAGGGTGCGGCCCTTGAGCAGGGCGGTTTTCTTGTCGAGGGCCCGGCCCTGGACGACATAGGTCTCCGCCAGATCCAGCAGCGCGACGATGTGAAAAGGAGAAAGCCCGTCGATTCCCAAGAGATGCTTGGAGGGAAGGATGGGACCTGAGTTTGGCAATGTCATTAAAGCGGGCCTTATAGACAGCAAAGGCGGGGGCGGCAAGGCCGCGAGACGGTTAAGACCCTTCCTTGTCCACCGTAATACGCGTGCCGTTGTTGATGCAGCCGAAATCCTTAATGCCGGCACCATTGATCCGGGTGGGCAGGGGGCAAAGCTCGAAAGCGCCGCTAATGCGGGTGCTGATCCGTCCGGTTTTGCTTTGCCAATAAAGCCAGTTCTGCATCACCCGGCTGTCGATGTCGGCATTGCTGTCTGGCGGCGCCTTGATCAAAAAGCGCGTCCCGTCCTCGGAGATCAAGGTCACGCCCACCCCCGGGGTGAGGCCCAAGCTGCCTTTGACAGTGGCGCAGGGACCTGTCAGCGCCGGACTTTTCCTACAGATGGTTTGGGTCTTGCCGGTGGTTTGGGCCAGGGCTGCCGATGATGCCAGACAAAACAGCAATGTCAGCCTAATCACCGCTCATCTCCTCCAGTGTCTTTCCCGCCGGTTCGGGCAGGAACAGAATGGCGATCATGGTAATCGGAATGGACGCCAGGAGCCACTGAATGGCGGGACCATGGCCGCCCAGCCCGTCATAAAGTACGCCCTCCAGCGCCAGCGCCAGGGCGCCGGCCCCAATCTCAATGGCATAGCGCAGGCCGCCCACCGTGGCGCGGTAATGGGTGGGGACAATCTCCAGCGCAAAACCCGCGATCAAGGTGTCGGCGGCGAAGAATCCAAAAAAGCCCAACACCCAGAGAAACGGAACCGACCAGCCCGGCGCGTTGTTGAAAAAGAAATAGAAACTGACTCCGGCCAGTGCCGCCAGAACAATAGCCATGGGCTTGCGGCCCACCCGGTCCGATAGCCGTCCAGCCGCGATGGTCAGGCCCAATCCGATCAGCCCGCCGGGGATCAGGATCAGGCTCACCTGCGACGGCGTGTAATGATAGACGTCCTGCATATATTTCTGCGCCAGCAAGGTCGCAGGCGAAATGGCGAACCCGAAAGCGGCCGCCGCGATGATCACAATGGCCACGCGGGCGGGATACTGCCGGGCGATGTCCCGTAACAGGCTCAGGATCGCGCCTTTTTTGAAGCCCGCTTCGCCTTGGGTTTCGAAACGCTTGGTTTCCGGCAGTCTTTGGCGCAGGAACGCCACCAGGAAGATCGGTATCGCGCCGATGACATACAAAGCACGCCAGTGCCCGGGGAGAAAATCCACCATCCCGAAGACGGCCGCCGCAAGACCCGCGCCGGTAAAGTAAAAAGCGATGATGGTGGAATTGGCCCAGCCGCGCGCCTTGGCGTCAATTTCCTCGGCGATCACCACGAACAGCAGCATTTCCTCGGCATAGCCGAAGACCCGGGTGAGGAATTGCGTCGCCACAAAGGAAATGTGATCGCCGACAAAGGCTGTCAACAGGGTGAAGATCGCTTGACCGAAAATGGTGATGAGCAGCAGGCTGCGCCGCCCCACCAGGTCGGCGCTGGCCGCCAGCAACAGGGCGAAGACGGCGGCGATGCGGAAATAGGCGGCGGTCAGCGCAACCTGGTTCTCGGGGATGTGCAGCGATGCCTGGATTTGGGTTGTCGCCAGCCCATAAATATTCACGTCATAGCCAGCGAACAAAGCGGCGGCGCCCACCAACAGGAAAGTGCGCTCGGTGCGCCGGTCGATCAGCACGGGAGGCCGGAAATATTTGAGAAAACGCGCAGGCGCGGAATTGGTGGTCATCGCAAATTCCGCAACCTGTCCAAGGCCCCTTGCAGGATGTAGGCCGCCGCCATCTTGTCCACCACATCCTCGCGCCGCCGGCGCGAGGCATCGGCTTGGAGCAGGGTGCGGGTGACGGCGCTGGTGGAAAGCCGCTCATCCTGCATCACCACCGGCAGGGGTGAATGGGCGGCCCAGTTGCGGCCGAAGGCCCGGGCCGATTGGGCGGAGGGGCCGTCCGAGCCGTCCATGTTCAAGGGCAGGCCGACCACCAGACCGCCCACCCCTTGCGCACTTATTATAATGTCGAGCTGGGCGGCATCGGCGGCGAATTTCGCCCGTTTCAGCACCTGCATCGGGGTGGCGATGGAAAGCCCCGTGTCGGACAAGGCCAGGCCGATAGTCTTTTCCCCCAGATCCAGCCCCAGCAGCCGCAACCCCGGCGCCAGTTTCAGCTCTTCCAGTGCCACAACCGCCACGGGACGCTTTTCCCTTTCTTCTTGGCCTTTTTGGCCCTTTTGCTTGCCTCCGGCCCCCCCGGTTGGTAGCACACCCACCTCACACCTAGCACAGCAGGACCCCCATGTCCGTCGACAAGGACACCGTGCGCCGCATCGCAAAACTGGCCCGCCTGGCCGTGCCGGAAAACCGGCTGGAGCCGATGGCCGGCGAGTTGAACGGCATCTTCCAATGGGTCGAGATGCTGGGCGAGGTCAATGTCGAAGGCGTGCCCGCCATGACCTCGGTGGTGGCGCAGAAGCTTAAATGGCGCAAGGACGAGGTCAGCGACGGCGGCCAGGCCGATGCGTTGATGACCAATGCGCCGGACGGCGAGGATCATTTCTTCGTGGTGCCCAAGGTGGTCGAGTAATGTCGGATTTAACGTCCATGACCCTGGCCGAGGCGCGTGACGCCATCCGGGCCAAGAAGATTTCCTCCAAGGAATTGACCGGCGCCTTCGTCAAGGCGATTGAGGGCGCGCGTCCTTTGAATGCCTTCATCACCGAAGCGGGCGAGAAAGCCCTGGCGATGGCGGATGCATCCGACAAACGCATCGCCGCTGGAACGATTGGCGCGCTGGAAGGCTTGCCGCTGGCGATCAAGGACCTGTTCTGCACTAAGGGCACCCGCACCACGGCAGCGTCCAAGATCCTGGGCAATTTCGTGCCGCCTTACGAATCCACCGTGACCCAGAATTTGTGGGATGCGGGGGCGGTGATGCTGGGCAAAACCAATCTGGACGAATTCGCCATGGGCTCGTCCAACGAGACTTCGGCTTTCGGTCCGGTGTTCAATCCTTGGCGGGCCAAGAACAGCAACGCCAATCTGGTGCCGGGCGGTTCTTCGGGTGGTTCGTCCGCCGCGGTTGCCGCCGATCTGTGCCTGGCCGCCACCGGCACCGATACCGGCGGCTCCATCCGCCAGCCCGCCGCGGTGACAGGGCGCGTCGGCTTGAAGCCGACCTATGGCCGCTGCTCGCGTTTCGGGATTGTCGCCTTTGCCTCGTCGCTGGACCAGGCGGGGCCCATGACCAAGACGGTGCGGGATGCGGCGATCATGCTCAAGTCCATGGCCAGTATGGACGCCAAGGACTCCACCAGCGTGGATATCGCGGTGCCTGATTATGAAAAGCTGCTGGAAGGCGGCATCAAGGGCCTACGCGTGGGTATTCCCAGGGAATACCGCATTGACGGCGCCCCGGCTGAGATCGATGCCCTCTGGTCCAAAGGCGCGGAATGGCTCAAGGCGCAGGGTGCCCAGATCGTGGAGGTCTCGCTGCCCCACACCAAGTATGCGCTGCCCACTTATTATATCGTGGCGCCCGCGGAAGCCTCGTCCAATCTGGCCCGCTATGACGGCGTCAAGTTCGGCTATCGTGCCCCTAAGGCCCGTGACATCACCGACCTGTATGAGAGAAGCCGGGGCGAAGGCTTTGGCGCGGAAGTGCAGCGCCGCATCCTGATCGGCACCTATGTGCTGTCGGCGGGCTATTACGATGCCTATTATTCCCGCGCCCAAAAACTGCGCAGCCTGATCAAGCGCGATTTCGAGCGCGCCTTCGAGCTCTGCGACGTGCTTCTCACCCCCACCACCCCGGGACCGGCCTTCGGCGTCGGGGCCAAGACGGCAGATCCAGTCGAGATGTATCTGCAAGACGTGTTCACAGTCACAGTCAACCTGGCGGGCTTGCCGGGTATCTCCGTTCCCGCTGGGCTGACCGAAAGCGGCCTGCCGCTGGGACTGCAACTGATCGGCAAGGCATTCGACGAAGGCACATTGCTGCGTGCCGCCTTTGGCATCGAGACGGCGGCGGCTTTCAAGCACAGCCCGGCCAAATGGTGGTCCGTATGAGTGCCCCTGTGAAAAACAAGCTGCTAAAGGGCGAAACCGGCGAATGGGAGATCGTGATCGGCATGGAAGTCCATGCCCAGGTCCTGTCCAAGTCCAAGCTGTTTTCCGGGGCCTCGACCGAATTCGGGGGTGAGCCCAACAGCCAGGTCTCCTTCATCGATGCCGGCTTCCCCGGCATGCTGCCGGTGATCAACGAAAAATGCGTCGAACAGGCGGTGCGCACCGGTTTGGGCCTCAAAGCCAAGATCAATCTGCGCTCCTTGTTCGACCGCAAGAATTATTTCTATCCCGACCTGCCCCAGGGTTATCAGATCAGCCAGTACAAGGACCCCATCGTGGGCGAGGGCGAGGTGTTGATCGACCTCAAGGACGGCGAGACTATCCGGGTCGGCATCGAACGGCTGCATCTGGAGCAGGACGCCGGCAAAAGCCTGCACGACCAGCATCCCGACAACAGCTTTGTGGACCTGAACCGGTCGGGCATCGCACTGATGGAGATCGTCACAAAACCGCATATGCGCTCATCCGAGGAGGCGGCCGCCTTTTTGAAGAAGCTGCGCGCCATCGTGCGCTATCTGGGCACCTGCGACGGCAATATGGACGAAGGTTCCATGCGGGCGGATGTCAATGTCTCGGTCTGCCGGGCAGGGGGCTATGAGAAATTCCGCCAGACCGGAGATTTCAAGCATCTGGGGACGCGCTGCGAGATCAAGAACGTCAATTCCATGCGCTTCATCGCGCAAGCCGTGGAGTTTGAAGCCCGCCGCCAGATCGAAGTCATCGAGGGGGGCGGCCAGATTCGCCAGGAAACCCGGCTTTATGACAGCAAAGCGGGGGAAACCCGCTCTATGCGCTCCAAGGAAGAGGCGCATGACTATCGCTATTTCCCCGATCCCGACCTTTTGCCGCTGGAATTGGACGCAAGCTGGGTCGAGGCCATCAAAAAGACCCTGCCCGAACTGCCGGATGAGAAGAAAATGCGCTTCATGGCGCAGGGATTGTCGGCGTATGACGCCTCCGTGCTGGTCGCCGAACGCGAATTGGCGGATTTCTACGAAGCCTTGGCCAAGGGTGTGGATGCCAAGGCGGCCGCCAACTGGCTGAACAACGAAATCCTGGGCCGTCTCAATCGTGACGGCCTGTCCATCACGGATGTGCCGGTCAGCGCGGCCGCCAACAACGCCATCATCCAGATGATCACCGACCAGACCATCTCCGGCAAGATCGCCAAGGACTTGCTGGACATCGTCTGGACCGAGGGCGGCGATCCGCGAGCCGTGGTGGAGACGCGTGGGCTGAAGCAGGTGACCGATACCGGCGCCATCGATGCGGCGATCGAGGCGGTGATCGCCGCCAACCCCGGCAAGGTGGAAGAGGTGAAGGCCAAGCCCAAGCTCGCCGCCTGGTTCGTCGGTCAGGTGATGAAGCAGACGGGGGGCAAGGCCAATCCCGCCGCCGTCAACGCCGCCCTCAAGACCCGACTCAATCTGCCCGACGAGGGGTGATTCGCACAAAATGCGCAATTTGCAAACCGGCCCCGCATTTTTCGTATTTTTTAATCCGTGTACGGAATGTCGAATTTAACCCTTGTAAAATGGGGGTTTCCTGAATTTCGGCTTTTGGGGGCTTTTTCGAAAGCCCCGGTGGAGTTGCATTTCAAAATGCAAGTACTTCATATTGATGACGTTTTGGGGGGCGACGTCAGTCGTTCAGACCCGAACAAACGATAGAGGAGTTGAACATGGCTGCGAAGAAGAAGGCCAAGAAGGCCAAGAAGGCGACCAAGAAGAAGGCCGCCAAGAAGAAGAAGTAATTGACCTCGGTCAATTAGTTTTTCTCGGCTACCCCTGAACATTCACTCAGGAGTACCCGATGAATAAGGCAAAGGCCGCGGCCCCTTAGGGGTGCCGCGGCCAAGCTTTTTTTGCCGCTATGACAAGCCATATGGGCTTGCCGGTCCGCCCGCCATCCCCCATTTGCTCTTGCGAAGCCGAAGGACCGGGACATGGCAAGGACATCCAGGAAAAAGCCGCCCTCACGCAAAAAGGTGGCGCGCAAAACCCCAAAACCCGCCAAGCCCATTGCTCTTTATTACTGGTCCACGCCCAACGGCCATAAGATCAGCATCATGCTGGAGGAGCTGGGGGTGCCCTATGAGGTCCATCCCATCAATATCAACAAGGGCGAGCAGTTCGCCCCGGCGTTCCTCAAAATTTCCCCCAACAACCGCATCCCGGCGATCCTGGACCCCAACGGCCCCAGCGGGCGGCCTATCTCGGTCTTTGAATCCGGCGCCATCCTTCAATATCTGGGCCGCAAATATGGCCGTTTCTATCCCAAGGAAGAGCGCAAGCGCGTCCAGGTGGAGGAATGGCTGTTCTGGCAGGTGGGGGGGCTGGGTCCGATGGCCGGCCAAGCCAACCATTTTCTGAATTATGCGCCGGAGGATATGCCTTACGCCAAGACACGCTATCGCGACGAGGTCCATCGTCTGTTCGGGGTCCTGAACCGCCGGCTGGCGACCCGCAAGTTCCTGGCTGGGACCTATTCCATTGCCGACATGGCGTGCTGGAGCTGGGTCCTATCGGGCTCCAAATACACCCCGTTGGACGAGTTCCCGCACTTGAAGGCCTGGCGCGACCGGGTTGGCGCGCGCAAAGCGGTGCAACGCGGCAAGGCCTTGGCGGCACAAATGCGCAAACCCTTGGCCGAAGAAGACCGAAAAGTCCTCTTCGGCCAACGCGCCCGATAGCAAGCACAGGCCCGCCTCCCCCTCGTGCGTGTAAGCGCACAGGAGGGGGAGGGGGAGGGTGAGGCCGACGGCCAAGTCGGCCGAACGTAGCAACGCCGTGGCGCACAGGCGTTAGCCGAGCACCACGGCAAAGTTGCGAAGGGTGAGGTTGGCGGCCAAGCCAACCGAACGCCAAGCACCGTCAGGTGCGAAGGCTGGATCGGAGGGGGGCTTTAATGACTCATTCACTCTGCCTAATTGGCGTTAGCGATTAAGGCTAATCTGCGTTTACCGCGTCTTAGTTTCTCCAACGCACGATCACGTCACGCGAAAGGCCTATTGTCTTCGCGCGGTGAGGGAGAAGCGTTGTGGCGTGCATCGATATTGATTCACTCGCGCAATATGAAAGAGACGCGAAAGACGGGCGTGCGGACGCGCTCTACAATCTCGGCCTGGCCTATTCCACGGGACAGGGCGTGACCGTGGATATGGTCGCGGCGCACAAATGGTTCAATCTGGCCGCGGTGCGCGGTGTGGAAGCCGCCAAAAGCTGGCGCAACCAACTGGCCGCGGAGATGAGCTCAGGTCAAATCGCGGAAGCCCAAAGGCTGGCCCGCGAATGGTTGAGTTTCTTCAAATAATCATTTCACCGCCAAGACCGGCATTGCCGGCGCCTTGGGCGCGTACAAGTCCGCAAGAATTCTGAGCGGCACATCCTTGCCCGCCAGCCTCGCCCGGTAGACCTGGGTATTCTCCAAAATGCGCTGCACATAATTGCGGGTTTCGCCAAAGGGAATCTGCTCGATCCAGTCGATGGGATCGGCCGTGCGCGGGTCGCCATTGTTGGCCAGCCATTTCTTCACATTGTTCGGCCCCGCATTGTACGCTGCCGCCGCCAGCACCCAGGACCCGTCATAGCGCGCCAGGTGGCCGCGATATTCGGTCATGCCGAGCTGCACATTGTAGGTGATGTCGCCCAACAGGGCGTCGGGGCGATAGGGCAGACCCGCCTGTTTGGCGGCGATCTTGGCGCTGGCGGGCATCATCTGCATCAAGCCGCGCGCGCCCGCGCTGGACACCGCATAGGCGTCAAATTCGGTTTCCTGCCGGATCAGGCCCAGGATCAGGGCCGGATCGGGCGCTTCCCCGGGACCGGCATAGGCGGGCAGGGCGATCACCGGATGGGTGAAGGCCGGCATCAAGGTGCCGCCATAGCCGATGGATTTCGCCGTTCGAACCGCGATTTCCGGATAGCCCCAATCCTGCAGCAAGAGCATCAGCCGTTTGACATGGCGGGGGGCGGGATAGGCTTCGACATTGCGCTCTACGAACTGGCGCAGGCTGCCGGCCTGGCCCAGCTCAGCCAGGACTTTGATCTCCGGCATCAGGGCTTCGCCATCCAATTCCGTAGCCGCCGCCGCTTCCACAGCCGTATCGGTCAAACGCAGCAAAGGACGGGGATCGGTGCGGGCCAGCGCGATCTGTCCGTAAAACGTCTCCGGATAGTTGGCCGCCAGCCGGTAGCGCGCCAAGGCATTGGCGGTATCGCCCATCGCTTCATAGGTGCGTCCTTGCCAATAATGCGCCCGCGACTTGCTGATAGGGCGCGTCACGCCCGCTTCCAGCTTCTGAAAGGCCTGCAGCGCGGTTTTGGGATCCTTCAGAAAGCGCAAGGCGATGAAGCCGATCAGGAATTGCTGATCGGCATATTGGTCGCCGGCGGTGAAACCGGCATGCTGCGCCAACTCCAAGGCCAGGCGTGGATCGCCGCTGGACAGGGCGTCGCGCGCCTGGGCGTTCACTTCCGCCCACCAGCGCGCAGCATGCTCCTTGACCAGGCCGGCCGCCGGAGCGTGCAGCAGCATGGCGTGCGCTTCGCCGTCACGATCGGCCAGGCGCAGGCCCCGGCTCCAATCGAACAACAGGTTGGGATCGGCCGTGCCGCCCAGCCTGTCCAACGCGGCTTGCGCCTTGGGCAGGCCATAGGACTGAAGCGCGATACGGGCTTGCGCGATCTCGGCGCTGGCCGTGTCCACGCGCGCCATCTGCCGCTTGGCGGCGCTGAGTTCGCCGCGCCACAGCAAAGCATCCAATCGGGCGCGGTCGCTTTCCTCTGTCAGATGCGCGCCATTCTTTTGTAAAATGGCCTCTTCGATGTCGGGGGCAAAACTGCCCTCGGACCATCCGGCCCGGATCGACGCCGCGCCGCGTTGCCGCTCGCCCGCCGCGATCAACGCTTCGCCCAAGCGAATTTTGCCCAGGCTGGAATTGGGCGTCTTGGCGCCGAACCAAGACAGGACGGCGCTGGCCGGCATGTCCGGCGTGATGGCCGCTTCGGCGCGGGCCTGGAGCGTGCCGCGCAGCGGCCAGGTGCCGGCGGCGTTTTTCGCCTCGGTGTCTTTGATCACGGCGTCGATTTCGGCGAAGGTCGCGCCGCTGTCGCGGTCCAGCGTATAACGCCATTCCACCAGGCGCTTAGCAGTGGCGCTCTGGCCTTGGCTGGCCAGGATTCGCGCCCCAGCCCAATCGCCGCGCGCGCCCGCCTCAAAGGCTCGGACGAACAGGTCATGATCGGCGGGGGAGAGAAGACGCAAACGGCTGGGGCGGGGGCCCGAGAGATTGCCTATACCGCCGGGCAAACCCGCCCCCGGCTGGGGCATCATAATTTCGCCGGCCGGCTGGCCGGTGCGCGCGGGCGGCACGGCAGGCAGGGGCTGGGCGGCGGCCAGCGACATCAGGCCGGCGGCCAAAATGGCGGAAGGCAGGCAGGCACGCAGAAAAGACATGGCTTTATTTCAATCGGGCAACTTGTTGAAAATCGCGGGAGAGCTTAGACGAAGCCCTGTCCACGGGGCCACAATGGGCGCTCAAAGCCCGGCAATAATGTGACCTTCGAAAAAAGAAACGCTTAAAGACCAGAGAAGATTCATGACCGGCATCCGCGACCGCATCAAAGGCTCCATTCCCGCCCTCATCACCCCCATGAAGGACGGCAAGGTGGACGAGGCGGCCTTCCGCAAGCTGGTCAACTGGCAGATCGCGGAAGGCTCGAGCGGCTTGGTTCCCTGCGGCACCACGGGCGAATCGCCGACCCTGAGCCATGACGAGCATATGCGGGTGATCGAGATCTGCGTCGAGGAAGCGGCCGGCCGCGTGCCGGTGATCGCGGGGACCGGTTCCAACGCGACCGACGAGGCCATCGCCCTGACCCGTCATGCCAAAGAGGTGGGCTGCGACGCGGTCCTGTCGGTGACCGGCTATTACAACAAGCCGTCGCAGGAAGGGCAGTACCGCCATTTCCTGGCGGTCGCCGAGGCGGTGGATATCCCGATCCTGCTGTACAACATTCCCGGCCGCGCCATCGTGGAGATCACGGTGGAGACCATGGCGCGTCTTGCCAACCACAAGAACATCATCGGGGTGAAGGACGCCACCGCCAATCTGATGCGCCCCAGCCGCGAGCGGCTGGCCTGCGGCAAAGACTGGCTGCTGATCTCGGGCGAAGACGGCACCGCGCTGGGCTACAATGCCCATGGCGGCAAGGGCTGCATTTCGGTGACCGCCAATGTGGCGCCTAAGCTGTGCGCCGAGTTCCAGGCCGCGACCCTGGCGGGCGATTTTGCCAAGGCGCGCGAATACCAGGACAAGCTTATGCCGCTGCATGACGCCATGTTCTGCGAGCCTTCGCCGGCGCCCGCCAAGTATGGCGTCTCGCTGCTGGGATATTGCACCCCGGACGTCCGCCTGCCGCTGGTGGAAGCCACGGAAAGCGCGCGCGCCCAGGTGAAGTCGGCGATGCAAAAGGCCGGTTTGAAGGTTTAGAACCTCCACCTCACCATGGGCGGGCCCCCCGGCTCGCGCGAAGCGCGACCGGAGGGTAAACTTCACGACCCGCCCATCCAGGGCCACCAATTTGGTTCTCACCCTTCGACAAGCTCAGGGTGAGGATTTTTCTTTTCCTCATGCTGAGCTTGTCGAAGCATGAGGATAGCCTACAGCGCTATGGCCAAGAAAAAAGACGACGGCTTCAAGATCATCGCCGACAACCGCAAGGCGCGCTACGCCTATGCGATCGGCGACACGCTGGAAGCCGGCATCATGCTGGTGGGTTCGGAGGTCAAAAGTCTGCGCTCCGGCAAATCCACCATTTCGGAAAGCTATGCCCATGCCAAGGATGGCGAATTGTGGCTGGTGAACGCCTATATCCCCGAATATACCCAGGCCAGCCGCTTCAACCATGAGCCCAAGCGGTCCCGCAAATTGCTGGTGCACAAGCGCGAGGCGGCCAAGCTGGCGGCCGCCATCCAGCGCGAGGGCATGACTCTCATTCCGTTGAAACTCTATTTCAACGCCAAGGGCCGGGCGAAGCTGGAACTGGGGATCGCCAAGGGCAAGAAGCTGCACGACAAGCGCGAGACGGAAAAACAGCGCGATTGGCAGCGGGATAAGGCGCGGTTGATGAGAGATAAGGGCTAACGCCAAGTCCGTCACAAAAGCAGGATTGACCGATCTTCGCGCGGCTGTTCGGATAGGGCGCTATTTTGGAGGCCATCATGCTGGATCATGTGGGAATTGGCGTCAGCGATGTCGCGCGCGCCAAGGCATTTTACGACAAGGCGCTGGCCCCGCTGGGCATTGCGCTGGTGATGGAAGTGACGGCGGAACAGACCGGCGATCAGCCCGCCTGTGGTTTCGGGTCTCAGGGAAAGCCCTATTTTTGGTTTGGTGGCGCGGGGGACATTGCGCGCTCTCATATCGCCTTTGTTGCCCAAAACCGATCTGCCGTCGATGCCTTCTACAAAGCCGCCCTGGCGGCGGGTGGGACGGACAATGGCGCGCCCGGGCTTAGGCCGCATTACCACGAGAATTATTACGGCGCCTTTGTGCTGGATCCCGACGGCCACAATATCGAGGCGGTCTGCCACCTGCCGGCTTAGTCAGCGTGCCAGCGCCTTGGCCTTCTCCACCACATCCTCGAACATCTTGGTCGTCAGCACGCCGGTGTTGGTATTGTAGCGCGAGCAGTGATAGCTGGAAATCAGCGTGAACTTGCCAATCTCGTAAGCCACGCCATGCTTGAAGGGATGCAGCGCCTTGCGCGCGCCCAGCGTGTCGCACACCGAGTCATGGGCGATCTTGCCCAGCGCCAGGATGACTTTCACATGGGGCAGGTTTTCCAACTCCGATTTCAGGAAGGTGCGGCAGGTTTTGATCTCCGCTGGTTCCGGCTTGTTCTGCGGCGGCACGCAGCGCACGGCATTGGCGATGCGGCAATCCACCAGTGCCAAACTGTCATCGGCGCGTTCTTCGTAAATGCCTTTGGCCAGCCCATGCTTCAGCAGGGTGGCGTAAAGCAGATCCCCCGCCCAATCGCCGGTAAAGGGCCGGCCTGTACGGTTGGCGCCTTGTAATCCCGGCGCTAGCCCTGCGATCAAAATTTGCGCCGTCAGCGGCCCGAAACTGGGAACGGGATCGTTGAACCAGTCCGGATATTTGCGCCGGTTTTGATGCCGGAAGGCGTGCAGCCGGGGACAGAGCGGACAATCGGCGGGTGGCGCGGCGGGAACTTTCATGGTCCCCGACTAAAGCCAAGGGATGGCGCTGTCTAGGCCTGGACAAAACTCGGCGAGGCCGCCTTGCCGCCATCGCGCGCGATCTGGCTTTTCAGCTCGTCCAGTTCGATGAAATTATCGGCCTGGCGGCGCAATTCGTCCGCCACCATGGGCGGCGATGTGCGGATGGTGGAAACCACGCTGACCCGCCGGCCGCGCCGCTGCACCGCTTCCACCAGGCGGCGGAAATCGCCGTCGCCGGAAAAGATCACCACATGGTCCACGCTGGCGCTCATCTCCATCACGTCGATGGCCAGCTCGATGTCCATATTGCCTTTGACCCGGCGGCGGCCCTGAATGTCGGTAAATTCCTTCAGCGGCTTGGTCACCACCGCAAAGCCGTTATAGTCCAGCCAGTCCACCAGAGGTCTGAGCGGCGAGAATTCCTGGTCCTCCGCCACGGCGGTGTAATAGAAGGCGCGCACCAGGGTGCCCTTGCGCGCGAACAGCTCCAACAGCCGCTTATAGTCGATGTCGAACTGGAGCCCCTTGGCCGCGCCATACAGGTTGGCGCCGTCGATGAACAATGCGAGTTTCTCGGATGGATAAAAAAGCATATGACCTCCAAACCTGAAGGGCGGCGCGCCTTATCGTCCGGCACGGGCCCGTGATCCTGATCGCGCTAGGCGCCAGCCTGCCCAGTCCTGCGGGTCCGCCGGCGGTGACGCTACGCGCCGCCCTTAGCCGCCTGGCGGAACGCGGCGTTCAAATCCTGTCTGTTTCGTCCTTCTATGAGAGCCCGGCCTGGCCCGATCCTTCCCAGCCGTCCTTCGTCAATGCTGTGGCCGCTGTTCAAACCCCGCTCCAACCCGTTGAACTTTTGGCGCTTTTGCATGCTGTGGAAACTGACTTCGGGCGCTTGCGTTCCGTGCCCAATGCGCCGCGCTCCCTGGATATCGACCTGTTGGACTATGACGGGCAGGTGATGACGCAGGGCCTGATCTTGCCGCATCCCCGGATCGCCGAACGCGCTTTTGTGCTGGTGCCCTTGGCCGAGGTTGCACCCCGGTGGAAACATCCGCTGACGGGCAAGGCCGTGAGCGAGCTATTGGCTGCCCTGCCGGGCGGCCAGGGAACCATCAGACCGGTATAAAGCCGGGCTCGCATTCTGCGGCTTTTTCTGTTATTTCCCGGCCTCTCCCTGAGAGTCTGCGGCTTTCGGGGCACTAACCTTTTGTAATCAAAGGAATTCCATGGCCCGCGTCACGGTCGAAGATTGCGTCGACAAGATCCCCAACCGCTTTGATCTGGTCCTGACGGCCGGGTTCCGTGCCCGCCAATTGTCGGGCGGGGCCGAACCCATGCTGGAACGCGACCGCGACAAGAACCCGGTGGTGGCCTTGCGCGAGATCGCAGCGAGGCTGATCAAGCCGGATGAAGCCAAGGAAGATTATATCCGCTCGCTGCAAAAGCATGCGGAAGTGGACGAGCCGGAAGAAGCGCGTCCCGAAACCGACGACCGCGAGGACCCCTCGCATCGCCAGGTGACCGAAGAAGAGCTGCTGCGGGCGTTGACTACCGAAGCGCAGCGCCGCGCCGAACCGCAGCCGGAACCAGAAGCGGACTACGAGGAGTAAGACGGCGCCGTCCTTTTGGGTCCTGGGTTCGTCGCGCGTGCTCACGGGCTATAAGCCCGCTCCGCGCGACGCTCCTGCCCAGTCCCCAAAATCACCGGCGCCTACTGCCTTTTTGGTATTTTCATAGCCGTTATATTGATCTTTTCGCTCCTACCCGGACGGCCAAAATCCCTCGCGCCTTCGGCTGGATTGGGGCTTTTTGACTCCCCGGTTAAGGCGGAACTCAGGAATTCCTATATACTAGGCCTATGAGTAGCCCGGTCCCGGAAAGCGCGGCCGCCAAAGCCGCGAAACCTGCCGCCGTCCCTGTGCCGGCGGCCATGCCCGCGCGTGGCCGCCGCCGGCTGATGCGCCAGACCGATCTGGTGGAACGGGTCCTGGCCTACGATCCCAGCGCCGACGAGGCGATTCTCAACAAGGCCTATGTCTATGCCATGACCGCGCATGGCAAGCAGTTCCGCGCCTCGGGCGATCCGTATTTCGCCCATCCGCTGGAAGTCGCCGCCATTCTGACCGATCTCAAGCTGGATGTGCCCACCATCGTGACGGCGCTGTTGCACGACACGATCGAAGACACGCTGGTCACCTATGAGGACATCCAGGAAAAATTCGGCGAGGAGATCGCCAATCTGGTGGACGGCGTCACCAAGCTGTCGCAACTGGAAGTCTTCTCCGAACGCACCAAGCAGGCGGAAAATTTCCGCAAGCTGATGCTGGCCATCACCAGCGATATCCGGGTGCTGCTGGTCAAGCTGGCCGACCGTCTGCACAATATGCGCACGCTCGGCTACATCGAAAAACCCGACAAGCGCCGCCGCATCGCGCAGGAAACGGTGGACATTTATGCCCCGCTGGCGGGGCGTATCGGCATGCAGAATATGCGCGAGGAACTGGAAGACCTGGCTTTCGCCGAGCTTGATCCGGAAGCGCGCAATTCCATCGTCACGCATTTTGCGCGGCTCGATATGGTGGGCGGCGACCGGGTGGGCCGCATCGCCGACCAGATCAAGCGCCGTCTGGCCGAGCACGGCATGGAGGCCTGGGTCTATGGCCGGGGCAAGCGGCCTTATTCGATCTGGCGCAAGCTGCAAACCAAAAAGCTGAGTTTCGAGCAACTGTCCGATATTTTCGGATTCCGGGTGATCGTGGGTTCGGCAAAGGATTGCTACACCGCGCTGGGCATCATCCATACCAGTTGGCAGATGGTTCCGGACCGTTTCAAGGATTTCATCTCCACGCCCAAGCCCAACGGCTATCGCAGCATCCACACCACGGTGATCGGGCCGGAAAAGCAGCGCGTCGAGATTCAGATCCGTACCCAGGACATGCACGAGATCGCGGAACGCGGCGTCGCCGCCCATTGGCGCTACCGCGAGCATGTGCCGGAATCCAATGGTGGGGCGAACAAGGACGATAGCGTGACCTATGGCTGGTTGCGCGACATGGTCGATCTTTTGGAGCGCGGCGACAGCGCCGAAGAGGTGCTGGAGCATTCGCGCCTGGCCATGTATCAGGACCAGGTCTTCTGCTTCACGCCCAAAGGTTCGCTGATTTCCCTGCCGCGCGGCGCCACCCCGATCGATTTTGCCTATGCGGTGCACACCGATCTGGGTAACAGCGCGGTGGGCGCCAAGATCAACGGCAATCATGTGCCGTTGCACACCCCGCTCAACAATGGCGACCAGGTGGAAATCATCACCATGCGCGATAGCGCGCCGTCGCCCATGTGGGAACAATTTGTGGTGACGGGGCGGGCCCGCGCCGAAATCCGCCGCTTCCTGCGCCATGCGCAGCGCGATGAGCATGTCCGCTTTGGGCGCAAGATTCTGGAAAAGACCTTTGCCGATGAGGGCCGCGAGCTGACCGAGAAGGCGGTGGAAGAGGTCGCCAAGATATTGCGCCTGTCCAAGGCCGAAGATGTCTATGCCGATGTGGGGCGCGGCGCGCTGCGCGGGGATGAAGTGTTGCAGGCGGTGTTTCCCGAGCTTAAGCGCGCAGGTAAGACGGCCAAGAAAACCGTGCCGGGTGAGGTCAAGCCGATTTCCATTCGTGGGCTGACCCGCGGCATTTCCTATACTTTGGGTCAATGCTGCCATCCCCTGCCGGGCGACCGCATCGTGGGCCTCAACAGCCCGGGCGGAGGGTTGGTGATCCACACCATCGACTGCGCCGAGCTGGACAAGGCGCATGACATGAACAATTGGCTGGATGTGGGCTGGGGGCAGGGCGCCTCGGATATGGGCCTGTCGGTGGCGCGCATTCAGGTGCGGGTGAAGAATGAACCCGGCTCGCTGGCCAAGGCGATGGCGGCAATCGCCGCCAATGGCGGCAATATTTTCAACATGAAGGTGACCGACCGCAATCCGCTTTATTTCGAGTTCATCGTGGATGTGGAAGTGCGCGACGTGGCGCATTTGCAGAACATCCTGGGCGCGCTACGGGTATCGGACGCGGTCGAATCGGTTGACCGCGTGCGTGAGGCGGAGACGGTGCAGTGACCTATTGTCATCCCGGTCAAGCGAAGCGCGAGCCGGGATCCATTGAAACAAGTTGGATCCCGGGTTAGCGGTGCAGCGTGTAACGGTGCACCGCACCCGGGATGACAAAAAGAAAAGTGGAAAAATGAACGTCGAACAAGTCTTGAACGAATTCAAAAAATCCGGCGCCCTGCTGGAAGGTCATTTCATCCTGTCCAGCGGACTGCATTCCGACAAATTCCTGCAAAAGGCGCTGGTGTTCCAGGACGCCAAGCGCACCGCCAAGCTGTGCAAGGCGCTGGCCGCGAAAGTGAAGAAGGAAGTGAAAGAGGAAATCACCGCCATCGTCTCGCCGGCGGTGGGCGGCATCGTGCCGGGTTATGAGATGGGCCGCCAACTGGGCCTGCCCGCCATGTATGTCGAACGGGTGGACGGCGAATTTCAACTGCGCCGCAACTTTACCCTCAAAAAGGGCCAAAAGGTGCTGATGGTGGAGGACATTATCTCCACCGGCGTTTCCAGCCGCGAATGCATCGCGGCCATCAAGAAGATGGGCGCCAAGGTCGTGGCCGCCTGTTGCCTGATTGATCGGTCCGGCGGCAGCGCCAAGGTGGGCGTGCCGCTGATCGCGCTGGCGGAATGGAAGGTGAAGGCGTGGCCAGCCGACAAGCTGCCGCCGCACTTACGGGGCAAACCCGCCGTCAAGCCGGGGAGCAGAGGGCTGGCTTGAGCAAGCTCCGCCTCGGCGTCAACATCGATCACGTCGCCACGGTGCGAAATGCGCGCGGCGGCGACAATCCCGATCCGGTGCGGGCCGCCATCCTAGCAGCCAGTGCGGGCGCCGACGGCATTACCGCGCACCTGCGCGAAGACCGCCGCCATATTTCCGATGGCGATATCGAACGGCTGACCAAGGCGCTGACCATTCCCCTCAATCTGGAAATGGCGGCGACCGATGAGATGGCCGCCATCGCGCTCAAGGCGAGGCCCCACGCCGCCTGCATCGTGCCGGAAAAGCGCGAGGAACGCACCACCGAGGGCGGGATAGACGCGGCGGGCCAGCACAATCGCCTCAAGCCCATCGTCGCGGCCTTGGGCGCCGCGCGAATCCGTGTCTCGATGTTCATCGAGCCGGACCGCCGCCAGTTGGAGGCGTCCAAATCCCTGGGCGCCCCGGTGGTGGAACTTCATACCGGCGCCTATGCCCATGCTGCCGCAACGGAGCGCGAGGCGCTGCTCGCGAAAATCCGTGAGGCCGCCGCCTATGGGGACAGTATCGGTCTGGAGATTCACGCCGGCCATGGCCTGACATATGATAATGTCACACCGATTGCCGCCATACCGCAGATTCGCGAATTGAATATCGGTCATTTTTTGATGGGAGAGGCAATGTTCGTCGGCCTGGAAACTTCCATCCGCAAGATGCGCGCCTTGATGGACGAGGCCCGCGCGTGAAAAAAGCCTCTCTTCTTTTTGCGCTGGCTTGGTTGCTGGCTTGGTTGCTGCCTGGGGTTGCGTTGGCGGCGCCCGGCCCGGCGCCGGAAAAGCCGCCAGAAAAAATTTCGGAAAAAAAGCCGGATAAGGTATCTGAGGACGAGGCCCGGCATCTGGTGGCCGAACCCGCCGGCGAGAAGGGGATTGTGTCGCTCTCCAACTTCGACCGGCGCGTTCAAATCTCTGCCTTCCGCATGCGCCAGAAATTCTCTCAGGCCCGGATCGAGCGTCATGTGCCGTTCGACATTGCCTATCCGCGTGGCGCCAGGGAGTTCCAGCAACTGAACGGTCACGGTATCTTGCTGGTCAGCGCCATGACCTGGAATGAGGAAGAATTGCCATTGGCCCGGGTCTATCTGCTGCGTCCCAATGGCGCGCGCACGGTGCTGCGCCAGTTGGGACATATGCGCCGGTCGGTCGCCAAGGACGCGGCCGCGGCAAGGGTGTTCGGTTCCAACCGCGAGGATGGCTTCTATCTTTTGCCCTTGTCGGCGCTGCAAGGCGCTAAACTGGTGTGCGATTTCGGCCGCGACCGCAACGGGTTCATTATCGCCAACACCGCGCTGCAGGCCCCGATCGCCGCCGTCCTCAAGAACCCCGGCGCGCTTCCGTCCCGCAAGGTGGTGGAGGGCGTGATCACCCGGGAATATCCCGGCTTTGGAATTGAGCTGACCGGTCTGGCGCGATGATCCTCGGGAAGCCTCGGGCCGATACGCTGCCGCTATCGGCCTTTGTCGCAACAGACGGGCCGATCTCCGGGAGGCGGAGACTATGATCCTCGGCTTAGGAAACGACCTGATCGACATCCGCCGCATCGAAAAGACCATCGCAACGCATGGCGAGCGATTCTTGAGCCGGGTTTACACTGACATCGAACGCGCCAAGTCCGACCGGCGGGCGCAACGGGCGGCCTCCTATGCCAAACGCTTTGCCGCCAAGGAGGCCTGCGCCAAGGCGCTGGGAACCGGGCTGAACCATGGCGTCTATTGGCGCGATATGGGGGTGGTGAACCTGCCGGGCGGCAAGCCGACCATGGCTTTGACCGGCGGGGCCCTGAAAAGGCTGGAAAAAATCACCCCGGCGGGGTATCGCCCGCAAATTGACCTGACCATCACCGATGATTTTCCGCATGCCCAGGCCATCGTGATCATCTCGGCGGTGCCGGGCGGCGGTTAAAGATTAAATGGCGAAATCCTTGACAGCGGGGCCTTGGCCCCCTTCTTGTCGCCCCAGAAAATCGGCCGGAAAATTGGACAGAACAAATGACGGATACCGACATGCAAGCCAAGCCGCAACAGGGCGAATCCTGGGGGGAACTGGTCAAGACGGTGGTCTATGCCGGCCTGATCGCCTTGGTGATCCGCACCTTCCTGTTCCAGCCCTTCAACATTCCCTCGGGCTCGATGGAAAATACCCTGCTGATCGGCGACTACCTGTTCGTGGAGAAATACGCTTACGGTTACAGCCGCTATACCTTTCCCTTCGGCGCCGGGCCATTGGGCGAAAAAATGCACGGCCGCTTCATGGGCGGCGCGCCGGCGCGCGGCGATGTGGTGGTGTTCAAATACCCTAAGGACAATTCCACCGACTTCATCAAGCGGGTGATCGGGCTGCCGGGCGACAAAATTCAGATGATCAACAATATGCTCTATCTGAACGGCAAGCCGGTCGATCGCGAGCGCGTTGACGACTATGCCGGCAATCTGGACGGCCGGGAGGGAAGTTGGCGGCAATATCGCGAAACCCTGCCGGGCGGCAAAAGCTATGTCACGCTCGACAAGTATACCGATGGCCCGCTGGACAATACCGAACTGTTTGTGGTGCCCCCCGACCATTATTTCATGATGGGCGACAATCGCGACAACAGCGAGGACAGCCGGGCGGATGTCGGTTTTGTCCCGGCGGAGAATCTGGAAGGCAGGGCGCTGTTCCGCTTCTTCTCCACCGACGGTTCGGCGCGCTGGTGGGAAGTTTGGAAATGGCCCTTCTCCATCCGCTATTCGCGCATCCTAACGTTCGTGAAATGACATCTTGAGCGAGGCGCTTTTCGGAAAGCTCGGATACCGGTTTAAGGATCTGGCGCTTTTGGCGCGCGCTTTGACCCATGCCGGGGCCAATGCGGCGCATTCCAATGAGCGGCTGGAATTTCTCGGCGACCGGGTTCTGGCGCTGGTGGTGTCGCAAACCCTGTATCACCGTTATCCGCACGAAGACGAAGGCGCCTTGACCCGCCGGGTCCATGCCTTGGTGCGCTGGGAAACCTGCGCCAAGGTGGGTGAGGATATCGGGCTATGGGAACATTTGGTGTTGACCCGTTCGGAAAGCGCGGGTGGGCGCGCGCGCGGACCTATTCTGGGCAGCGCCTGCGAGGCGCTGATCGCCGCGCTTTATCTGGATGGCGGCATGGAGGCGGCGCGGGCTTTCATCGAACGGCATTGGGAAACCATGTTTGCCGATTCCAGCGCCGACATCCGTGATGCCAAGACCCGGTTGCAGGAATGGGCGCAAGCGCGGGGCAAGAGCTCCGCCGCGCCGGTCTATAGCTTGAAATCGCAGGCCGGGCCGGATCACGCCCCTTATTTTGTCGTTCAAGCCGAGGTCAAAGGTTTTGATCCGGTGACGGGCGAGGGCGGCTCCAAGCGTCAGGCCGAACAGGACGCGGCGGCCAAGCTGTTGGCCATTGTCGCGCCCCAGGATGGCACATGACCACGCGCTGCGGCTTTGCCGCCATCATCGGCGCCCCCAATGCGGGCAAGTCCACGCTGATCAACGCGCTGGTCGGTTCGAAGGTTGCCATTGTCAGCCCCAAGGTTCAGACCACGCGCATGCCGGTACGCGGCATCGCGATGGCCGGCGAAACCCAGATCGTGTTCGTGGATACGCCGGGAATCTTTCGCCCGCGCCGCCGCCTGGATCGCGCCATGGTGACCTCGGCATGGGCCGGCGCGGAAGATGCCGATGCGGTGCTTTTGATTGTGGATGCCGCCGATCTGGCGGCGGACGCAGCCAGCCTGGGCGCCCGCGATACGCGCGGCATCCTGGAGGGCTTGAAGGACGGCAAGGCCAAAAAGAAGGCGCTGATCCTCAACAAGATCGACGGCATGAAGCGCACCGATCTGTTGCCGCTGGTGGAAAATTTCCATGCCCAAGGCATCTTCGAAGACATATTTCTGATCTCGGCCTTGAAGGGCGAAGGCGTCGCCGATGTGGCGAACTGGGTGGCGGCGCGGATGCCGCAAGGGCCGTGGCTTTATCCCGCGGACCAGGCGGCCGACATTCCCTCGCGGCTGTTGGCGGCGGAAGTGACGCGCGAGAAAATCTATCTGCGCCTGCATGACGAATTGCCCTATGCCAGCGCGGTGGAGACCGAAAAATGGGAAGAGCGCCGCGACGGCTCGGTCAAGATCGACCAGGTGATCTATGTCCAGCGCGAGGGCCAGAAAGCCATTGTCCTGGGCAAGGGGGGCGCCACCATCAAGACCATCGGCGCCCTGGCGCGCGAGGAATTGGAGACGCTCTTCGGGCGGCGCGTGCATTTGTTCCTGTTCGTGAAAGTGCGCGAGGATTGGGCCGAAAACAGCGAGCACTATAAGGAAATCGGGCTGGATTTCCCCAAGGAGTGAGGAGCGGTTCGCAAAGCGAACGAAATGGTCCGTCGCTAGCGACAGCGTCGTGCGACGACCATTTCGAGCGACGAACGCCCGAAGCGACAGCGAAGGGCCGCAGCGCGTCTCAGTCTCCCTTGCATGCCGCCTATCTGCGGGTTATATACTGAACCTAATGGTTCAGTATTCTCAGGTTCGCTTCGATGCCTCGTTCGCCGCGCTCTCGGACGCCACCCGACGCGGCGTTCTGGAGCAGCTCGGACGTGCGGACGCTTCGATCACGGACCTTGCCGAGAAGTTCCACATGACCCTCACGGGCATGAAAAAGCATGTCGGTGTCTTGGAGAAGGCGGGGCTCGTCACCACGCAGAAGGCCGGGCGCGTGCGGACCTGCAAGCTCGGCCTGCGCCGGCTGGAGGAAGAGGCTGCATGGATCGAGCGATATCGGCAGCTCTGGGCCGCGCGCTTCGACGCGTTGGACAAGATCGTCGAGGAACTGAAACAGAAAGAGACAGTCGATGGACGCAAGAAGAGAAAGTGAGCCAACCCCATGAAGAACCGCACGACAACGGAACGGACGTCCGACCGTGAGCTGGTCGTCACGCGAACCTTCAACGCTCCGGCGCGCATCGTGTTCGAGGCGTGGACCAATCCCGAGCTGTTCCAGCGCTGGTGGGTACCGAAGTCGATGGGCATGTCCCTGCTCTCCTGCGAGATGGATGTCCGCGTCGGGGGCAAGTACCGTCTCGTGTTCGGCGTCGGTGGCTCGAAGGTGATGGAGGTCTTCGGCACGTACATCGAGGTGATCCCCCACTCGCGCCTCGTCTGGACCAATGAGGAAGGTGATGAGGGGGGAGCCATCACCACGCTGACCTTCGAGGAAATGGGCGGCCAGACGCTGTTGGTTAAGCACGACCTCTATCCTTCGAAGGAAGCGCTCGACGGTGAGCTCGCCTCCGGGGCGGCGGATGGGATGCCCGAGCAGCTCGACCAACTGGACGAGCTCCTCGTCATCCTGGGCGCGGGACGGTCGTGACGTCGTGGATATGGCTTAGCTTTTCTTGAGAGCGCAGTGTTCTAGCGCTTCTCGATCTCGCGCGCCGCCGCTTGTTTTGCCCGCTTGTCGTACAGGCACAGCCACTGGCTTTTGAAGCCAGCCGTCCTGCCGTCGAGGATCAGGGCGTAATAGCGATCGCTGTCATTGCCCGCGCCGATACCATTGACGTGCCCCAAAACGCCATCGACCTTTGCCTTGGACGTCAGCCGCGCAATGTCTTTTTGGCAGCTTGCGCGGGCGGCCGCATCCAGCCTGTTCCAGGCCTGCGGGGTTGCGGCCAGGGCCGGTCCGGTCAGCATCAAAAGCATGCAGAGGTGCAAGCGCATCGCGGCCTTCCCTTGTCGTGTCGGTTGCATCCTGTCCGGTGACAATGGCAAGGATGAGGCATGGAATGGAATGATGACGCCATTGTGCTGTCGTCCCGCGCCCATGGCGAAAATGGCGCGATCCTGGATCTGTTGACCCGCAACCATGGCCGCCATGCCGGTTTGGTGCGCGGCGGCGCCTCTCGGCGGGTGAAACCGGCCTTGCAGCCGGGCAATGGCGTGCACGTGCAGTGGCGCGCCAGGCTTGAGGAACATCTGGGCAGTTTTACCTGCGAGCTGGCGCGGGCGCGGGCAGGCGAATTGATGGACAGCCGCGAGGCGCTTGCCGGACTGAATGCCTTCACCGCCGTCACCAGCACCGCCATGCCCGAGCGCCAGGCGCATGAAGCGGTGTTTCTGAGCGGGGAGATCTTGTTGGATGCCATGGTCGCTCATGACGCCGCGCACTGGCTGCCGCTCTATGTGCGGTGGGAAGCAGGCTTGTTGGAAGCCCTGGGTTTTGGGCTGGATTTGAACGAATGCGCCGCGACCGGTGTCAAGGACGATCTGGGCTATGTGTCCCCAAAAACCGGACGCGCCGTGTCGCGCGATGGGGCCGGCATCTATGCCCGCCGTCTGTTCCAACTGCCGCAATTCCTGCTGGAGGCCAGAAACGCCGAGCCCACAGCCCAGGATATCGCCGATGGTTTGGCGCTGACCGGGTATTTTCTGCTGGAGCGGGTCTTGCGGCCCCATGGCAAGGAGATGCCGCCGGCGCGCTTGCGACTTGCTAGTACCGCGGGCATTTCTAGGGTCGAGTAGGGGAAAACACGCGGCGAGGCGGGAAATATTCTTCGA
The DNA here is from genome assembly GCA_035275465.1 of Rhizomicrobium sp. Taxonomy (GTDB): domain Bacteria; phylum Pseudomonadota; class Alphaproteobacteria; order Micropepsales; family Micropepsaceae; genus Rhizomicrobium. The sequence goes on from DATEMS010000055.1 coordinate 130,624, forward strand.
CAATCTGCAAGGATTTAAGACTCACCGGGCGCACGCCCGGGCATTTACCAGATTTGAAAGCTATGCTTCGTATTTCTTCCCCATACTGACTTTGCTCATCGGTAAGAACGTCGCATAAAATCCGACTATTTCTAAAACTGTCGATGAAATAGTTGCGCCAAGATACCATGTCATACTCGTCAAGGCTCAAATGTCGAGCGGACGTGAACCAGAAGTCAATAAAATCCAATTTTCGTTCTGCGACCGAAGTCAATTTATTCCGCAACATCTCGTCACTATCAGGCCATGGTTGCTTTTTATAAAAGTACGGACGAAGCGTGGGTTGGTCTATAAATACCTTGTCAATTTCGGACATTTGCGTGTTGATCGCGCTATATGATTGCATATCAAGAGAATTCCGGAGCCCGACTATTTGCTCTTTGACGTTCATGATCTGAAAATAAACAAAGACAAGGCCAGCAACCGTCAACATCAGAGACGTTATGGATACAAACAGCGATGTGGTTTGCGCGATAAGCGCCAAAAACTGCGTTGGTTTTTCGCGCCCCTCTTGCTTAAATTTCTTCCAGAACGAAACAGTTTCGGTAGTGGTTGTGGCTGGCACTGTTGACATAGCTTCCCTCAGATCGCGTCTAATTTATGGGGCCAGATTAGCTATTCTAAACTGGCGACGCGAATCAGCTAGAACGTCCCCATGGTTGCCGTTCCCGACGAAATCCGTTCCGAGCCCCTGAGCAAGGCGCTGGCCGAGCGCTATCTGGCCTATGCCTTGTCCACCATCACCCAGCGCGCGCTGCCCGATGTGCGCGACGGCTTGAAACCCGTGCATCGCCGCATCCTCTACGGCATGCGGCTGCTGCGGCTGGACCCGGACTCCGCGTTCAAGAAATCCGCCAAGGTGGTGGGCGATGTGATGGGCAGTTTCCATCCCCATGGCGACCAGGCGATTTACGATGCCCTGGTGCGGCTGGCGCAGGAATTTTCCGTGCGCTACCCGCTGGTGGACGGTCAGGGCAATTTCGGCAATATCGACGGCGATAACGCCGCCGCCATGCGCTACACCGAAAGCCGGTTGACGCCAGCGGCCGGCGCGCTTCTGGCCGGGCTGGACGAAGATGCGGTGGATTTTCGCACCACCTATGACGGAGAAACCCAGGAACCCGTGGTGCTTCCGGCGGCGTTCCCGAACCTGTTGGCCAATGGTTCCAACGGCATTGCGGTGGGCATGGCCACCTCCATTCCGCCGCACAATCTGGGCGAGCTTTGCGCCGCCACCATCGCCCTGATCGAAAATCCCGCCATCCAGGACCGCAGCCTGCTGAAATTTGTCCGGGGACCGGATTTTCCCACCGGCGGCATCCTGGTCGAGGAGCAGGCCTCTATTGCCGAAGCCTATAAGACCGGGCGCGGCAGCTTTCGGGTGCGGGCGCGCTGGGAAAAGGAGGAGGGTACGCGCGGCGCCTGGCAGATCGTCGTCACCGAAATCCCCTATCAAGTGCAGAAATCCAAACTGATCGAGCGCATCGCCGAGCTTTTGGAGCAGAAGAAGCTGCCGCTGCTGGACGATATCCATGACGAAAGCGCCGAAGACATCCGCATCGTCTTGACGCCCAAGAGCCGCGCGGTGGAGCCGGAAATCCTGATGGAACAACTGTTCCGCGCCAGCGATCTGGAATCCCGTCTTCCCTTGAACATGACGGTGCTGGACAAAGGCCTGGTGCCCAAGGTGATGGGTCTGAAAGAGGTTCTGGCCGCTTTCGCGGCGCACCGGCGCGAGGTTCTGGAGCGGCGCTCCACCTTCCGGCTGGAAAAGATCCGCGCCCGGCTGGAGGTGCTGGAAGGCTATCTCGCCGTTTTCCTGAATCTGGACAAAGTCATCAAGATCATCCGCACCGAGGATGAGCCCAAGCCCAAGCTGATGAAGGCCTTCTCGCTGAATGAGGTGCAGGCCGACGCCATTCTCAATATGCGGCTTAGGTCGCTGCGCAAGCTGGAAGAAATGGAAATCCGCGGCGAGCACGACGCGCTCACCAAGGAACGCAAGGAACTGACCCGGTTGATGGGATCGGAAAAGCTCAAATCGGAAAAGTTGATCGAGGAATTGCAGGCCATTGACGCCCAGTTCGGTCTCAAGACCGTGCTTGGTAAGCGCCGCACCGAAATCGCCAAGGCCGCGGAGGTGGCCGAAATGACCGCGCTGGCGAGCCATGTCGAGGAACACGCCAACAGGATCGAGCGCGAACCCATCACGGTGGTTTGCTCCGCCAAGGGCTGGTTGCGCGCCTTGAAGGGACATCAGGAACAATCGGGCGACGACAAATATCGCGAAGGCGACCGCGCCCGGTTCTGGTTCCATGCCCAGACCACCGACCAGATCATGCTGCTCTCAACCGATGGCCGCTTCTTTACCCTGGACGGCTCCAAGCTGCCGGGCGGTCGCGGCAATGGCGAGGCCATCCGCAGCTTCATCGATCTGCCGCCGGAAGCCGACATCGTGACGATGTTCGCGCATGTGCCGGGCCGCAAGTTGCTGGTGGCCGCCACCAGCGGCCATGGTTTCATCACCGCTGAGGACGATGCCGTGGCGATGACCAAGAAGGGCAAGTCGGTGATGAATATCAAGCCGGGCGTGGAAGCGGTGTCGTGCCGTCCCGCGACCGGCGACATGGTCGCGGTGGTGGGCGAGAATAGGAAACTTCTGATCTTCAAGCTGGACGAAGTCCCCGAATTGGGCCGCGGGCAGGGCGTCTATCTGCAGCGCTACAAAGATGGCGGACTGGCCGATGCCGCCAGCTTTGTTTGGAAGGACGGGCTGAAGGACGAGAATGGCCGTCTGTTCGAAGCCTCGGAGCTTAAGGATTGGCGCGGCGAACGGGCGCAAGCGGGCCGCATTGTGCCGCGCGGCTGGGCCAAGTCGGGCAAGTTCGGCGAGAACTGACCGGACGATCAGTTAACCGCCGGGACCGGGACAGAATTTTCCGCCTTGGCTATAGTCAGGGACGCCGCAACTCGTACAGCGCGATCGCCGCGGCGTTGGAGACGTTGAGACTCTCCATGGTCTTGGAAATCGGAATGAAGGCGGATGTCTCGCAATGCTCGCGCACCAGGCGGCGGATGCCTGCGCCTTCCGAACCCAGCACCAAGGCGACATCGCCGGTGGGAACGGCTTGCGCCAGGTTGCAATCGCCATCGCTGGTCAGCGCTATGCGCCAGAAGCCTTGCTCGGCCAATTGGTCCAGGGCGCGGGCGATATTGACCACTTCGACATACGGGATGAGGTCGAGGGCACCGGAGGCCGCCTTGGCCAGGGCGCCGGACTGCGGCGGGGCGTGGCGGTCCTGAACCACCACGGCGGTGACCCCGAAAGCGGCGGCGGTTCGCAAAATAGCCCCGACATTGTGGGGATCGGACAATTGGTCGAGGACCAAGACGATTCTGCGGCCATCGCTGCCCGGTTCGGCCAGAATGTCGTCCAGGTCGCGGGACTTGAGCGGCCAAGCTTCCAGGGCTGCTCCCTGATGGACCGCGCCGGGGGGGAGCAGCCGGTCTATGGCGCCGGGGTCCAAGGTCTCGACCGTTACCCGTTTGAGCAGTTTTTCGCCCAAAGTCTCGATCGCCCGGGGGGTTAACACGGCCCGGCCCAGTTTGCGGTGAGGGTTGACCAGGGCGGCCTGGACCGCATGCAGGCCATAGAGCCATTCGCCGCCCGCTTCGCGCCGGCTTGGCGGCGTTCCGGCCGGCCGGCCCGGCTTTTCCGGGGCTTTTCCAGCCGGCTTGGGATAAAAATGACGGCGATCCTTGCGGAAATCCTTGGGGCTCATGCGGCGCTTATAAAGAAGTGGGGCGGCCGGTAAAGCCGCGGCGTCCAAACGCCTTCGTAAACCCCTGGGAAAAACCCGGATTTCCTTGGGAAATGTCCTATTGACACACAGGCCCCATTGACCAATAACCCCCGATCCGCAGCCACACCTTTTGGAGGTTTTTCTTCGCTCGTTCGCAAGGTTACGGGCGAAATCAGATGCGCCGGCCGGTGACAGGGTCTCCTAACCTGTTGACCAAGTTGGTTATTTACCGGAGGGGTGCCCGAGTGGCTAAAGGGGACGGACTGTAAATCCGTTGGCTACGCCTACGTTGGTTCGAATCCAACCCCCTCCACCATCTTTCGTCCGTTAGGACGTCAGATGGCAAAGCCATCTGACGCCGCGAAGCGGCGAAAGATGCCCGAGGAGCGAACGCGACGAGGGCCCCGAGCCTGAAGTGAAAGTAGAGAGTAGAAGGGCCGGCGAGACGAACGAAGTGCATAGAGAAGGAAGTCGAATTCGGGCGGGTGTAGCTCAATGGTAGAGCAACAGCCTTCCAAGCTGATGACGAGGGTTCGATTCCCTTCACCCGCTCCAGGTTTCCGGCAAGTTCGGACGAGATTGAAGTAACAGCGGCGCAAAGCCGAACGAAAGACGAAAGAGATAGTCATGGCGAAAGCGAAGTTTGAGCGTAACAAGCCGCACTGCAACATTGGGACGATTGGCCATGTCGATCATGGCAAGACGTCGTTGACGGCTGCGATTACGAAGGTGTTGGCGGAGACGGGCGGAGCGACGTTCACGGCCTATGACCAGATCGACAAGGCGCCGGAAGAGAAGGCGCGCGGCATCACGATCTCGACGGCGCATGTGGAGTATGAGACCAGCAAGCGGCACTATGCCCATGTCGACTGCCCCGGCCATGCCGACTATGTGAAGAACATGATCACCGGCGCGGCCCAGATGGACGGGGCGATCCTGGTGGTGTCGGCCTCGGACGGCCCGATGCCCCAGACCCGCGAGCACATCCTGCTGGCCCGCCAGGTGGGCGTTCCGGCCCTGGTGGTGTTCATGAACAAGTGCGACATGGTCGATGACCCCGAACTGCTGGACCTGGTGGAGATGGAAGTGCGCGAGCTTCTGTCCAGCTATCAGTTCCCGGGCGACGACATTCCGATCGTGCGCGGCTCGGCCTTGATGGCGTTGGAGAACAAGGAACCCAAGCTGGGCCATGACGCGATCCTGGAGCTGATGAGCAAGGTGGACGAGTTCATTCCCCAGCCGGACCGCCCGATCGACAAGCCTTTCTTGATGCCGATCGAAGACGTGTTCTCGATCTCGGGCCGGGGCACGGTTGTGACGGGCCGGGTGGAGCGCGGCATCGTCAAGGTTGGCGAGGAAGTGGAGATCATCGGCATCCGCCCGACCTCCAAGACCACGGTGACGGGCGTGGAAATGTTCCGCAAGCTGCTGGACCAGGGCCAGGCGGGCGACAATATCGGGGCCTTGCTGCGCGGTATTGAGCGCGACGGCATTGAGCGGGGCCAGGTTCTGGCCAAGCCGGGCTCTGTGACGCCGCACACGGTGTTTGTGGCGGAAGCCTATATTTTGACCAAGGACGAGGGTGGTCGTCATACCCCGTTCTTCGCCAACTACCGTCCCCAGTTCTACTTCCGCACCACGGATGTGACGGGGATCGTGAAGTTGCCGGCGGGCACCGAAATGGTGATGCCGGGGGACAATATCTCGGTGGAGGTGGAGCTGATCGTTCCGATCGCGATGGAAGAGAAGCTGCGCTTCGCCATCCGTGAAGGCGGCCGCACCGTCGGTGCCGGCGTCGTCGCAAAGATCTTGAAGTAGGAGTTGAAGAAAAACCGTTCGCGCAGAACCAGGCACGGGCGGTTCAACGAGTTAATTGAAAGCGTTGCGAAGGGGCAGCCGCGAAGCGGCGAGCGCCCCGGAGCAACACCTAGAGGAGTGTAGCTCAGCTGGTAGAGCATCGGTCTCCAAAACCGAGGGTCGTGGGTTCGAGTCCCCCCGCTCCTGCCACTGTTTGAAGAGTTGACATGGTTGATGTGACGAAAAAGACGGAAATCGAAGCGGACGAAGCTGCGCCCGCTTTGCGCCGCCGTGTTTCGCCGATGCAGTTCTTCCAGGAAGTACGCCGGGAGATGAGCAAGGTGACCTGGCCGAGCTGGAAGGAAACCTGGCTGACCACCATGATGGTGTTCATCATGGTTGGGTTGACCATGGTGTTCTTCGCGGTGGTGGATTTCGTCCTCAACTATGGCGAGATGATTTTGATCGGCGCCCGGAGGCTATACTGATGAGCGAAGCCGGAACCCGAACCGTGGCAGACGCCAAATGGTATATCGTCCACACCTATTCCAACTTCGAGAAGAAGGTGAAGGAAGAGATTCTGCGTCAGGCCAAGATCCAGGATCTGGAGGAATTTGTCGCCGACGTGGTGGTGCCGACCGAGGAAGTGCTGGAAGTGCGCCGCGGCCAGAAGGTCAAGGCCGAGCACAA
>DATEMS010000056.1:0-14226 GCA_035275465.1 Rhizomicrobium sp.
AAGGAGTTAACGGGCCTATTTGCGGTCTTTCAGCACGGCAAAGGGGCTTTGCGGAGGCGCGAGGTCTTCTTTTTGGGGAACAAAAGCCACCCCGGGGCGGCGGGGATAAGGCTCCAGGGACAGGACATATTCCTCCAGCGCCGGAGCCGCCAGGTCGTAGTGCAGGCTCTGGATTTCCTCCGGACCCTCCTCCTGGTCCGAATCCAGCACCAGGGCACCGGCAGAATCGGCCTCGGGCTTGTGGCGCTGGGCACCGACAAATTCCAGCTCCCGGCTGAAGAGCCATTGCCTATGCGCGGGCACCGGCTCCAGGGTGACGACACAGGCCTGGGTGACATCGACCTCCAGCGTGAAATCCAAGCCAAAACGCGCCGGCCCCAGCTTTTTGATCTCGACCCGGACATCCAGCTTTTGCACGGACAGCACGCCCGACCATTGCGCGATGGCCGCGCACTCTTGGGCATCGGCGGCAAAGCGCACCGTGTCGCCGGCCTGTCCCAGACGGCCCAGATTGTAGGAATGGCTGAGGGGAAGCGTGTCCGTCATGGCCGTCTATATGGTGGGAAGCGGGCCAAAATCCAACACATCCGGCAGGGAGCGCGTCAGGCTTTCCCGGGCATGCGACGCATAGGCGGCAAGGCACTGGGCGCGATGATCCACCGGCGCGCCGCGCCACAGATTCTTGGCCAGGGCGGCCGCCAGTTCGTCTTCGTTCCGTGCCGCGTCATAGGCCGTCATGCGGCCATAAAAAGCATTCGCCATGGCCTTGAGTTTGTGGCCGATGCCCATGTCGCCCGCGCCCTGCTCTCGCATGGCTTCGTCGAATCCAGTGAAGATCGTGTCGGTCAGAGCCTGGGCCATGGGCGCGCCTTTCAGCTCTTTCAGCGCCAGCCAGGCGTGAAACACCAAAAGGTCAAAGCGCCCATCCAGGCTGTCGGCCACCGCGAATCCAGCGAAAAAAACCGGTTCCCGCGCACGGCTTACAAGAGCTTCATACAGGCGGGCGGCATCCCGCTTGCGCGCGGCGGATTTTCTGAGCAAATTCAACATCGAAGGTCCTAAGCTGGTGGGCGGCCTTGCCAGCCCGCTTGCGGGACGTTAGCACATCGGCGGCGCCCAAGGTCGAACACATGAAGTCGGTTTTGCTGAAGATAATTGGTGGCGGTGCGCTGGCGCTGTTGATCGCCTGCGCCCCGGTGATCAGTCAGCGCGGCTATATCCCCGATCCGAGCAATGAAGCCACCATCAAGCCCGGCACCGACACCAAGACCACGGTGCAGTCGCGGCTGGGCTATGCCTCCACCACCGCGACCTTCGGCAATGACAGCTGGTACTATATTTCCGCCACCGAAAAGCAGGTCGCCTTTTTCAGCCCCACGGTGCTGAAGCGCCAGATCCTTGCGGTCTATTTCGACAAGAACAACAAGGTCACGGATGTGCGGCACTACAGCCTGAAGGATGGCCATGTGATCGCCTTCGAAACCCGCGAAACGCCGGCGCGCGGCCGCGAGACAACCTTCCTGCAGGAATTGCTGAAGGCGTCGCCGGGCTCCTCGGCCACCAGTATTCAGGAAACCAATCCGGGCAACGGCGGCGGGCCGGTTCCGTAGTTTGCGACTGTACTCCTACGGCCTTCGCAGAGGAATCGCATCTGTGAAATACGACATTGTGGTGGAAGCTGCCCAGGCAGAACTCATGGCAGCAGTCCGGGCCACGGCGCCCATCAACGGTATCGCGCGCGTATGGAAGCCGGCGCTCGATCAAGTATGGGCATTCTTGAAAACGAATGGCGGGCTGCGTCCAGGACACAACCTGTTCCTATATCACCATCCCGAGTGCCGGAATGAGGTTATGAACATCGACTTCGGCGTCCAGGTCGCCTTTTCGTTCGAACGGGAGGGCGAAGTTCATTGCGTCAAGACGCCGGCCGGTGAGGTCGCTACGACCGTTCATATCGGCCCCTATGATCGATTGCGTGACGCCCATGATGCAATCCATGCATGGTGTGCCGCGCAAAACCGCAGGATCGGCAGGGCTTCATGGGAAATCTATGGTGACTGGAATAACGATCCGTATCTGCTCGAGACGACGATCAAGTATCTGCTGATTTAAAAAGCAGTCTTCCGGTGGAAGGGCCAGATCGCCGGGATGGGAAAAACGCCTGCCGGGTTTGGGTGTGCTATCTGCCGCGTGTCTTGGGCGGGGAAGCGGGCTTGAAAGCGTCGAAGCGGATCGCCCTGAGAACGGTGTCATCCGCGCTTAATTCCGCAGGCCCGGAAGGAAACCCATTGACCTTCAGAATAAAGGCGACGATGTCCGCATTCGTGGCGCGGCTGAGGCGGCCCGGGCGGTCCAGCGGCATTGCCGTACCCAGATACTCCATCAACACATCCAGCGTCGTGCCGGACCAATAGGGAATGAAGCGCCCCATCAAGGGCGGCGTTTCAAACGTACCGGCCAGATTGGCGCCATGACAGCGGGCGCAATTCTGGGCGTAAGAGACAGCACCGCGTTCGGCTTGCGCCTCTGTGTAAACACCATTCCATGCCGAGTGCGTGGTCTGGGCCTGGGCGCCGGAAACGCCCAAAGCCGCGAAGGCCATAAGAAGAAATCTGCGCAGCGTGCCCATTTTCCCTCCCCTCAAGCCGGCCGTGGAGGAAAGCGGGAATAGAGTTCTTCAATGACCTGCACGGCGCGTTCGGACTCCCCGCGCCGCACGCTTTCGTCGCTGTCATTGTATCCTTTGAGATCGCCATTCTCGAGCGCGATCACCATGACGCCGTCGCTTTTGGAAAGCGCCTGCACATTGCGGTAGGTCAATCCGTATTTGACCTCCGGCTGGGGGATCAGCCAGCCGGTCTGGCCGCGCACCGGCACCATGCTTTTGTCCTTCCACCAGTCGCGCGCGGCATAACCGGGGCAATTGATCACCACCTTCTCCGGCAGGCCCGCCAGTTCCGACGGCGCATGGAAATTGCGCATCACGATCTTGCCGCCCGCGGCAAAGAATTGGCTGGTGAGGAGATGGCCATATTCGGAGAAATTGAAGAACAGGTTTGTGGCGCGGCGCACATGTCTGACGGGAAACGGATTGATCTCATCGGCCAGGATTTGCGAGCGCGGCATCAGATCAAAGATGCGGTCGCTGTAGTGGACGAAATCGGAATTCTGGCTGGGCAGCCCCGTCCAGCTTGGCGGCGGCAGCGCGGGCGCGCCGGGATCGGGCGGCGCGGGCTGACCGAAGGGGTGGTCCTGCAGATAGTAATGGTCGCTGAACACCACCGGATCGCCCGCCATGCCCAGATACTGGCGGATGCTCTTCCAGGACATGCGCGCCATCTGCTCCCATGTGGCGGCGAAATTGGCGGGCGTCTCCGAAACCAGGGCGATACGGGAGTCCGGCGTCCAACTGCCGTTGGCGCGCACCGAACGGGTGCGATGCAGAAGTTCACGGGTATAGATGGTGACCTGGGCGCCGGCACGCTGGGCGGTAATGGCCGAGGTCAGGCCGATGATGCCGGAGCCGACCACCGCGATGCTTTTGGGGCTTTTCGTCATGGCTTTTTGCACCGCCATGTCGGCCGAGCCCCAGGACAGCGACCAGCCGCTGCCGCCATGACCGTAATTGTGGATCACGAGGCAATCGCCGATCTGTTCCACATCCAGGTTGGGGCCCTTGGTGCGGAACGGACGCAGGCAAACCTTGATGTCGAAAAGACGGTCCGCATGGGCGCGGATAGGTGCAAGCGGCGGCGGCCAATCCTGGATCGGTACTTTGGAAAAAACCATGGGCGGCGCGGCACGCGGACTTGGCGTGCAGGCACCAAGTCCCATCAGCCCACTCAAGGCGAGTGTGTTCCTGAGGAGATGACGGCGATCCATCGGTCCCTTCCTTCGGCCGGGAAAAATCTCCACTGGAGCTTTTGCCCGGCCTCACACCGCATTTTTCTGGGTCCATCCGTTCAGGATAAATGCGCCAAGGTCGCCAGCAGCAACAGCGCCACAATGTTGGTGATCTTGATCATCGGATTGACGGCCGGACCGGCGGTGTCCTTGTAAGGATCGCCCACCGTGTCGCCCGTCACGGCGGCCTTGTGGGCGTCCGAGCCCTTGCCGCCATGATGGCCGTCTTCGATATATTTCTTGGCATTGTCCCAGGCGCCGCCGCCGGAAGTCATTGAGATCGCCACAAACAGGCCGGTTACGATCACGCCCATCAGCATCGCGCCCACCGCATTGAAGGCCTGGGTCTTGCCCGCGATCATGTTCACAACAAGAAACAGAACGACAGGCGAGAACACCGGCAGCATGGACGGGATCACCATCTCCTTGATGGCGGCGCGCGTCAGCAGGTCCACGGCGCGGGCATAATTGGGCTTCTGGGTGCCCTGCATGATGCCCGGCATTTCGCGGAACTGCTTGCGCACCTCCTCGACCACCGAACCCGCCGCGCGGCCCACCGCCGTCATGGCCATGCCGCCGAACAGATAGGGCAGAAGACCACCGAATAAGAGACCCACCACCACCCAGGGATCGGACAGGCTGAAGGTCGGCAGCTCCAGCCCGGCAAAGAAGCCGGTGCCCTGCTCGGCGAAATATTTCAGGTCCTGGGTATAGGCGGCGAACAACACCAGCGCGCCGAGGCCCGCCGAACCGATGGCATAGCCCTTGGTGACGGCCTTGGTGGTGTTGCCCACCGCGTCCAGCGCATCGGTGGTCTTGCGGACATCGCCCTCAAGACCGGCCATTTCCGCAATGCCGCCGGCATTGTCGGTGACCGGACCGAAGGCATCCAGCGCCACCACCATGCCCGCCAGCGACAACATGGTGCTGACCGCAATCGCAATGCCGAAAAGACCGGCCATAAGATAGGTGACGATAATGCCGACGCAGATCACCAGCGCGACCGGCGCCGTCGATTCCATCGAAATCGCCAAGCCTTGGATCACATTGGTGCCGTGGCCCGTGACCGAGGATTTGGCGATGGACTGAACGGGGCGGAAATTGGTGCCGGTATAATATTCGGTGATCACGATCAGCGCGCCGGTGACGACAAGACCCACCACGCCGCACCAGAACAGCGTGATGCCGCTATAGTCCACACCGCCGGAATTCAGCGGCGTGTCCATGCCGATCAGGCATTGGGTCAGCGGCCACAGTCCGATCAAGGACAGGATCACGGTGGCGATCACGCCCTTGTAGAGCGCGCCCATGATGTTCTTGGACGCGCCCAGGCGGACGAAGAAGGTGCCGATGATGGAGGTAATGATCGAAAGGCCGGCAATCGCCAAAGGATAAATCATCAGTTGGGCTTTGATATCGCCGCTGAAATAGATCGAGGCCAAAACCATGGTGGCCACCGTGGTCACCGCGAAGGTTTCAAACAGGTCGGCCGCCATGCCGGCACAGTCGCCGACATTGTCGCCCACATTGTCGGCGATGGTCGCCGGGTTGCGTGGGTCGTCTTCGGGAATTCCGGCTTCGACCTTGCCCACCATGTCGCCGCCGACATCGGCGCCCTTGGTGAAGATACCGCCGCCCAGACGGGCGAAGATCGAGATCAGCGAGGCGCCGAAGCCCAAGCCGACCAGCGAGTCCACAATGACGCGGTTCTGTGCGGTGTCATCCAGGCTCAGTCCCATGCCCATGGTGAGAAACGCGTAGTAGCCGGCCACCGCCAACAGACCCAGACCCACCACCAGCATGCCGGTGACGGCGCCGGCACGGAACGCCACCGACAGGCCCGCGGCCAAGCCGCTACGCGAGGCTTCGGTGGTGCGCACATTGGCGCGCACCGAAACATACATGCCGACATAACCGGCCGCGCCCGACAGGGCGGCGCCGATCAGAAAACCCAGCGCCACTTCCCAGCCCAGGACGAAGAAGGCCAGCGCAAAGATCACCACCCCGACCGCGGCGATGGTTCTGTATTGGCGGTTGAGATAGGCGGCCGCGCCTTCCTGAATGGCGGCGGCAATTTCCTGCATCCGGGCATTGCCTGCCGGCAGGCTCAGAACGGACCGGATGGTCCAGAGGCCGTAGAGCAGCGCGAGCGCGCCGCAGGCCAAAACGATTTGCAATTCCATGACAATCCCTCGTGGTGTGTCTTCTTGTGGGTCGGAGGGAGCAACCTCGGTGAAGAGAGGAAGGGCTCGCGCCGATCCCCATGGCCGGTGTCACAGGCCTAAAGGCCGGACTCGCCGCTTCAAGGGCGGGCGGGAGATTGCCAAAAGCCTGTTTCCTAGGCAACGGGGCAGATTGCCTCCCGTTCGCCTTGTGAAATTCAGTCTTCACACCGGGATTTTATGGGGTTTTTGGGCGTGGTTCCGTGGGGAATCATATCTTCCTGCGGAACATCCCGGGCCGGCGTCTGAGCCGGTCGCAATTCTGCAACATGCACGGTGCAGACGGTGATCAGCCTAACCCTGCCCGCGCCCATCACTTTGGTGGCGTCGGCCAGCAGCCGCCGTTCCGTGGCGGCAATATCCACCTTCTCAGGATCATCGAGCGTGGTGACGCTGGCCGCATTCACGTCGCGCACCATCGCGTCTTGGATGAAGGCCAGCTTATCGCGCACCGCCAAGGCATTGGCTTCGGACATGGCCGTGAGGCGGGTGGAGATATAGGCATATCCGGTGAGCTTGCCCGCGGCATTGGTCAAAGGCGCCATCAGGTAAGGCATCTCGACATTGGTGCCGGGCTTGCCCTTTTTGGCTTCGCCTTCTTTCTTGGCACCATGGCCGCCTTCGGCGGCGGCGCCATGACCGCCGCCTTCCGCTGCCGCAAAGGCAGGAAGAGACAAGGCCGCCAGCAGAGCCAGGATCACCACGTTTCTCATAAGAGGGAAAGCTGGCAAAACTGCGTTAGAATTTTATTAACGACCCCCTCCGGCTTCGCTGGCCCAGGCCGTCCTTACGCTGCTGCTAAGGACCGCCACCTCCCGCAGGCGCTACGCGCGCGAGGGGGGGGGAGCATGGCGCCCAGCCATGCAAACGGCCTGTGCTTGACCCAAAAAGTTAACGCGGTTCCAGGGACAAGAAATCCATGGCATCGCCGATGGGAATAAACAGGTTTATCCCCCTGGAACCATCTTTCTCAATCCCAGCCACGGTGATGCCGATGACCGATCCGGTTTCATCCAACAGCGCGCCGCCGCTTGATCCCGGCGCGACCGACGTGTCGCTTTGGATAAAGCGCAGACCGTCAATGATGCGATTGCCCGAAACCACGCCGCTGCTGACACTGCTCTGAAACGCTTTGTCCAGCGGTGTGCCGATGGCATAGACACGCTGTCCGGGGCTGAGGGCGCCGCGCTTGATGGCCAGAGGAGTCCGTTCGCGCGGATTGGTCTTAACCAGCGCGACATCGCGGTCTTTTGAGACCCGTACGACTTCCCCCAGCGTCTCGATGCGATCGGACCAACGCAACCGGACCGTCTTGTCGTCGCCCACCACATGGGCGTTGGTCAGAACATAGCCGTCGCTGGACACAAGAATGCCGGAGCCGTTGCCCAAGCCGCTCATGATTGTCACCACGCTGCCGACCGCATCCTCGATACGGCGCGCCGGAGCCTTTAGGCTGCCAAGAAGCGCAATTTTTTCTTGCCGACCGGGCACGACAAAGCCTTGTGTGAAGGCCTTGGGCGCGGTCATGGCGGCGCGAAATTCGGTCTTGATGGCCAATTCGCGCACATTGCTGGCGAAAGCTTCCACAACCAGCCGTGTCCCGCCGCCGGGCACACTCTTGTCCAGCTTGGTCGTTCCATTGGTGCTGATACGTGCAACCACCTGTTTTTTCACCCGCGAATAGATCTGCCAGTCTATTTTCAGGGAGCCTTCGCCCCGGACATCGCCTCTGTTGGTGACAAACCCGCCGCGGCTGACGCAACCTTGGAAATGCGCGTCGGTTATCACCGCCGCTGCTTCATAGTCTGCTGAATCCGCTCCCGGATCGAACAGATTGCTTTCTCCCGGCGTGACGACCTTATAACCAGCGCGCTCCAATTCCGTTTTGAAGGGAGAAAAATAGGAGGAAATTTCTTCTTTTTCGCGCCCAGCCGACCAGGTCGTGGTCTTGGGAGAAGACATACACCACTCGCCGAACCGCAAGGTTAGCCAAGGCGCGCCCGCTGGAAGCTCCATCCACACGCCGATAAGTTTGACGGAGGCCGGATCGGTCGATGACGCCTGTGTGGACTGCGCAAGAGCTGTCCCACAGGCCAACAGCCAAGTCAGCACTGCAGCCATCAAATGTTTGGTCATCGCGCCCCTGCGGCAGAAGTTCTATGTTTGTTCTTTAACAAATAGCGCGGGACAGGCTGGCCCGCAATACGCGGTCCATAGATTAAAAGTGCTGATAGCCTGTCAGCGAAATCCCGACGTCCCGGCCATTAACCGTAAGGCTGACGCCCTCTCCCGCTATGACATCACCGATGCGGGTGAAGGGGCCTTCCAGCCCCGGCGGTGCGGCGAAAGCGATCTGGTAATCGTCGCCAGCCATGACCGCCCGCAACAAGCAATCCTCGCCCCACAAAGCGCGCAAGGGCGCTGACAGGGGCACATGTTCTCCCTGCACAATGATGCGCACCCCGGAAACGGCGGCGACATGACCAAGATCGGCGATCAGTCCGTCCGAGATATCCACGCCGGCATGGGCTATGGTGCGTAAATCGGATGCGAAAGCGACCGGCGGCTGGGGAACGCGATAGCGACCGGTCAGAAAATCGCGGTCCGCGTCGGACAAGGCATGTTTCTCGCGCTTGAAAATCGCCAGCCCGCCGCCGCTATCGCCGATCGTGCCGGTGACATAGACCGCATCGCCGATCCGGGCGCCGCTGCGTTTGACGATTCTGCCTTGCGGCACAAAACCAAAAGCAGTGATGGCGATGGAAAGGGGGCCCTCGCCCGCGCCGGTATCGCCGCCCAACAGCGAAATGCCGAACATCTCCTGGTCGCGCGCCAAACCACCGGCAAAGTCCGACAGCCAATCGGGCGTCACGCTGCGGGGTAACGTGAGATTCAAAAGATAATGCGCGGGCTGCGCGCCTTTGGCGGCCAGATCGGACAGATTGACGCGAAGCGCTTTCTGCGCGATGGCGCCGGCCGGATCGAAAGCAAAAAAATCCACGCCCTCGCTGATCGTATCGGTGGTGACGACCAGATCGTACCCGGCGCGCGCGGGCAAAAGCGCGGCATCGTCTTTCAGGCCGAACGCGCCTTCTGCGGCCAGTGGGGCGAAATAACGGGCGATGATGCCAAACTCGTCCATAGCCGGGTTATAATGGAAAATAGCGTGAGATGTATGCCGAGGCGCGCCGTTAGAAACCGAGTTCGCCTTCCGGCTCCGGCAGGCCGAACTCAGGCGCGCGCTTGCGCTTGGCGATGGTATCCAAGGCGCCGTTGATAAATCCCGGCTCGTCGGCGCCGAAAAAGGCGCCGGCCACGGCGACATATTCGTCAATCACCGCCTTGGCGGGCACGTCGCGGCGCGCCACCAGCTCGAACACCCCGCAGCGCAGGATGGCGCGCAGGATGGAATCGACCCGCTCCAGCTTCCAGTTTTGCGACAAGGACGCGGCGATGGCGCGGTCTATTTCTTCTTGATGCCTGGGAACGCCATGGACGATGGCAGTGAAAAACTCCGCGTCGGGCGGCACCGGCAGATCGGCGAAGCGATGCTCGGCGAATTCCTCGGCGACTTCCTGCGCCCCGCCGCCCGACATTTCCATCTGATAAAGCGCCTGCACCGCGCCCAGCCGGGCGGCATGACGGGCATCACTCTTACTGTCGGTCATACCAGTCTCAGACCCGCCTCCCCCTTTGCGCGAAGCGCCCTAAAGGGGGAGGTGGCCGTAGCAACGCTGTGGGGCGCAGGGTCCATAGCGACAGCGTATGGACGCCGAGCACCACAGCAAAGTTGCGAAGGCCGGAGGGGGTTCAACAAACTAATCCTTCTCTTCACCTTCGAGCTCGCCAATCAGCATCTCGAAATCGCGGGTCTCGCGGAAATTCTTATAGACCGAGGCAAAGCGCACATAGGCCACCTTGTCCAGGCTGGCCAGCGCCTGCATGACCAATTCGCCGATCACATTGGCGGGGATTTCGTTCTCGCCCATGGATTCCAGGCGGCGCACGATGCCGGTGATGGTGCGGTCCACCCGCTCGCGCTCCACCGGGCGCTTACGCAGGGCGTGGTTGATGGAGCGTTCCAGCTTGTCGCGGTCGAAGGACTCGCGGCGGCCGTTCTTCTTGATCACGATCAGCTCGCGCAACTGCACGCGCTCGAAGGTGGTGAAACGCCCACCGCATTCCGGACAATGCCGCCGCCGGCGGATGGCGGAATTGTCCTCGGAAGGACGGCTGTCCTTCACCTGGCTGTCGTCATGTCCGCAGAAGGGGCAGCGCATGTTTTCCTCTTATGGATAGATCGGGAATTTGTTGCACAATTCGCTGACCCGGCGCGCCACGCTCTGTTCGACCTGGGCGTCACCAGCTTCATTCTTGGCCACCGCGTCCACCACTTCCACGATCAGCTTGCCGATCTCGCGGAATTCGGCGGTGCCAAAGCCGCGGGTGGTGCCGGCGGGCGTGCCCAGACGCACCCCCGACGTGATGACGGCCTTTTCAGTGTCGAACGGCACGGCATTCTTGTTGCAGGTGATGGCGGCGCGGTCCAGCGCATGTTCGGTGGGCCGGCCCTTGGCGCCCTTGGGGCGCAAATCCACCAGCATCAGATGGGTATCGGTGCCGCCGCTGACGATGTCCAGGCCGTTATTTTTCAGGACCTCCGCCAAGGCCTTGGCGTTCTCCACCACATTCTTGGCGTAGGTCTTGAATTCCGGCTTCAAGGCTTCGCCAAAGGCCACCGCCTTGGCGGCGATCACGTGCATCAAGGGGCCGCCCTGCAGACCGGGGAACACCGCCGAGTTGATCTTCTTTCCTATCGCCTCGTCGCGCGACAGGATCATGCCGCCGCGGGGGCCCCGCAGCGTCTTATGGGTTGTGGTGGTCACCACATCGGCATGCGGCACCGGATTGGGATGCACCCCGCCCGCCACCAGGCCGGCGAAATGCGCCATGTCCACCATGAAGAGCGCGCCAACCTCGTCGGCGATTTTGCGGAAGGCGGCGAAGTCGATGATGCGCGCATAGGCGCTGCCGCCCGCCAGGATCAGCTTGGGCTTGTGTGCGCGCGCCAGGGCGGCGACCTGATCCATGTCGATGCGCTGGTCGTCGCGGCGCACGGTATAGGGCACCGGCTTGAACCATTTGCCCGAATAGTTGGCCGGGTGGCCGTGGGTGAGATGGCCGCCCGCCGCCAGGTCCAGGCCCATGAAGGTATCGCCCGGGTTGAGCAGGGCATAGAACACCGCCTGGTTGGCATTGGCGCCGGAATGGGGCTGGACATTGGCGAAGGCCGCGCCGAACAGCTGCCGGGCCCGGTCGATCGCCAGCTGCTCAGCGACATCGACATATTCGCAGCCGCCATAATAGCGCTTGCCGGGATAGCCTTCGGCATATTTGTTGGTCAGCACCGAACCCTGGGCCTCCAAGACGGCCTTGGAAACGATGTTCTCGCTGGCGATCAGTTCGATCTTGCCCTGCTGGCGGTTGAGCTCGTCCTGAACGCTGCTGAAGACTTGAGGATCGGCGGCCTCGAGACCCAAGGTGAAATAGCCGGAATGTTTGTCCATGGAATTGGCGGCAGCCGACATCAAAGAGCCTCTTTGCAACCGGAAAGTGCGCGAGGGCCGATCTAGCGCCCCCGCGCAGGAATGGCGGGTTTACCGCTTCCCCGGCACCAAATCTAGCGGTTTGGCCAAGAAATCAGGAGCGCCTTGCAACATGCGGGAAAAGCTGAGATTTCCTCGTTCTCAGGACCTGTCCTATGGTGACGGGCGGCAACATCGGGCATGGCATGGGCAAGGACAACGAGGACGATATTCTCAAGCTGGTGACCGAGATCGTCTCGGCCTATGTCAGCAAGAATCCGGTTGCGGCGCACGAGCTGCCGGGCATCATCAAGAATGTTCACGCCACCCTGGGCGGCTTTGCCGGAGAGGCGAATGACCGCGCCATGCCCCGGGCGCCGGCCGTGCCGATCAAAAAATCGGTGCATGGCGACTATATCGTCTGCCTGGAGGACGGCAAAAGACTCAAGATGCTCAAACGCTATCTGCGCTCGCGCTACAAGCTGTCGCCCAGCGAATATCGCGAAAGATGGAACCTGCCGCCCAATTATCCGATGGTGGCGCCCAACTATGCCCAAAAGCGCAGCGACTTCGCCAAGAAGATCGGCTTGGGCAAGGGCGAAGGCCGCAAGGGGAAGAAGAAGAAGAAAGATTAGCTCTGCTTCTTCGCGACATATTCCAGTTTTCTGCGGGCAGCTTCGGCCAAAGCAGCGCGCGGGGCACCTGCGGGTCCAATCACACTGGCTTCCAGGCCGGTTTCGGAATCGATCGCGGTCACCTTGACGGTGTTACCCATGACGACGAATTCGACGTAGATTTCGCGGTCGGCCAAGTCAGGCGGCACGCGCGATCTTGTGGGCGTCCCACACGATCACCAGGGCTTCGACCAGCGCATCCATCATCGCGTCGCTATGGGCCGGCGACGGGGTAAAGCGCAGCCGCTCGGTGCCGCGCGGCACGGTGGGATAGTTGATTGGCTGGACATAGACGCCATGGTCGCCCAGCAGCGAATCCGACACCGCCTTGCACAGCACCGCGTCGCCCACCATCAAGGGCACGATATGGCTGTGGCTTTCCATCAGCGGCAACCGGGCGGCGGCGAATTTCTTCTTCAGGGTCGCGGCGCGTTCGGCCAACGCTTCGCGTTCGGCATCCGACGATTTCAGGTGACGGATGGACGCGAGCGTACCCGCCGCGATGGCCGGGGCCAGGGAGGTGGTGAAGATGAAGCCCGGCGCGAAACTGCGGATGCAGTCCACCAGCTCGGCGCTGGCGGCAATATAGCCGCCCATCACGCCAAAGGCCTTGGCCAGGGTGCCTTCGATAATGTCGATCCGGTGCATGGTGCCGTCGCGGGCCGCCACGCCTGCCCCGCGCGGGCCGTACATGCCCACGCTGTGAACTTCATCGATATAGGTCAGGGCGCCATATTTATCGGCCAGATCGCAGATGGCGGCGGTGGGCGAAAATTCCCCCTCCATGGAATAGACGCTCTCAAAGGCGATCAGCTTGGGCGCCAAAGGATTGGCCGCCGCCAAAAGCTCTTCCAGATGCGCCATGTCGTTATGGCGGAAGACGTATTTGGGCGTGCCGCCATGGCGGATGCCTTCGATCATCGAGGCATGGTTGAGCTCGTCGGAGAAAATAATCAGCCCAGGCAGCACCTTGGACAGGGTACTTAAAGTGGCGTCGTTGGAGACGAAACCGCTGGTGAAGAGCAGTGCCGCTTCCTTGCCGTGCAGGTCGGCCAGCTCGCGTTCCAATTCGACGTGATAATGGGTGGTGCCGGAGATATTGCGGGTACCGCCCGAGCCGGCGCCCACCGCATCCACCGCTTCATGCATCGCCGCCAGCACCTTGGGATGCTGACCCATATTGAGATAGTCGTTGGAGCACCAGACGGTGACGGGGCGTCCCACCTCGCCCACATGCTGGCCGGATTTATAAGACGCTTGGGGAAACGCCCCGCGTTCGCGCAGGATATCGGCGAACACCCGGTAACGGCCTTCACGCCGGAGCGCCGCAAGGGCATCCTGGAATTTAGACTTATAGGAAAACACCATGAGTCATGCCTTTGCACCGGGCCGCGCCCGCATCCGGCACGATAACCTGAAACAAGTGTTTGATTCCACGCAATTTGTCACATGACTATCCCGGTTTTTTCGTCCCCGATCTGGGGCCTGATCTTCGCGGTTTCGAGCGCCACCTTGCTATGGCTGCTTTCGCTGAAACTGCGCGATGTCAGCATCGTGGACATTTTCTGGGGGCCGGGCATTGCGGGTGTGGTGGATATCGCCGCCGCCATCGGCCATGCCAGCGGTCCCCGAACCGCCGCCGTGCTTTTGTTGGTGAATCTGTGGGGGGTGCGGCTGGCGGCCCATATCTGGACCCGGCATCGGGACGAAGATCACCGCTATGCCGCCATGCGCACCAGATTCGGGCCGAGCTGGTGGTGGATCAGCCTGATCCAGGTGTTCCTGTTGCAAGCGATTCTCATCTGGTTCGTCCCCGCCCCCCTGGTCACGGCGGTGCTGTTC